>NZ_JBEYUW010000007.1:324395-384746 GCF_040643735.1 Streptomyces sp. NPDC047085 | reverse complement strand
GGCACGCACATCTGCGGCGTTGTCGTCGGTCGCCGACGCTCCGCGTCGACTCCCTCCTCCGCCTTGCAGCTGCACGCACCAGACCCCGCTCGGGTGGGCCAGGAGGCTCGGTCGGCCGGAGCCGGCCTGATCCGGAAGAAAGGCCCTAGCCGGCCGCGCCGAGCACCCTCTCCAGCGCGCCCAGCGCCGAGCGCAGCTCGTCGGCGGTGATGGTCAGCGGGGGAGCGAGGCGGATCGTGGAACCGTGGGTGTCCTTGACCAGGATCCCCTCCCGCATCAGCCGCTCGCTGATCTCCCGGCCGGTGCCCAGCGCGGGGTCGATGTCGACGCCCGCCCACAGCCCGCGCGCCCGGAAGCCGGTCACGCCCTTGCCCTGCAGCGCGGCCAGGCCGCCGCGCAGGACGACGCCCAGCTCGGCGGCCCGGCGCTGGAACTCGCCGGTCTCCAGCAGCTCGACCACCGCCGTGCCGACCGCCGCCGCCAGCGGGTTGCCGCCGAACGTGGAGCCGTGCTCGCCCGGGTGCAGCACGCTCATCACCTCGCGCCGGGCGACCACCGCCGACACCGGCACGATGCCGCCGCCGAGCGCCTTGCCGAGCAGCAGCACGTCCGGGACGACGTCCTCGTGCTCGACCGCGAGGGTGCGGCCGGTGCGGCCGAGCCCGGACTGGATCTCGTCCGCGATGAACAGGCAGCCCTTGCGGCGCGTCAGCTCGCGGACGCCGGCCAGATAGCCCTCGTCCGGGATGATCACCCCCGCCTCGCCCTGGATGGGCTCGATCAGCACCGCGGCCGTCGTCGCGTCGACCGCCTCCTCCAGCGCGGCCAGGTCGTTGTACGGCACGATCCGGAAGCCGGGCGTGAAGGGGCCGAACCCGGCGCGGGCCGTCTCGTCCGTGGAGAAGCTGACGATGGTCGTCGTACGGCCGTGGAAGTTGTCCGCCGCGACCACGATCGTGGCCTGGTCGGCCGGAACGCCCTTGACGTCGTACGCCCACTTGCGGGCCAGCTTGATGCCGCTCTCCACCGCCTCGGCGCCGGTGTTCATCGGCAGCACCATGTCCAGGCCGGTCAGCTCCGCGAGCCGCTCGGCGAACTCGGCGAGCCGGTCGTTGTGGAAGGCCCGGGAGGTGAGGGTCAGCCGGTCCAGCTGGCGGTGCGCGGCCTCGATCAGCGCCGGGTGCCGGTGGCCGAAGTTGAGCGCCGAGTAGCCGGCCAGCATGTCCAGGTAGCGGCGCCCCTCGACGTCCTCCACCCAGGTGCCCTCGGCCCGCGCCACCACGACGGGCAGGGGGTGGTAGTTGTGCGCGAGAACCGGCTCCTCCGCCCGGATCAGGTCGTCGGACGTGCGCGAGTGCGCGAGTGCGGTCATGAGCGGATCTCCTGGGTGCAGCACTTGATGCCGCCGCCGGCCTTGTGGAACTCCGAGAGGTCGACGGGGACGGGGTCGTAACCGTGGTCGGCCAGGCGCGCGGCCAGCGCCTCGGCCTGGGGGGCGATGAAGACGTGACGGCCGTCGGACACGGAGTTGAGACCGAACGCCATCGCGTCCTCGCGGGTGGCGAGCACCGCGTCCGGGTACAGGCGTTCGAGCACCTCCCGGCTGCCCGCGGAGAACGCCTCCGGGTAGTAGGCGATGTTGTCGTCGTCCAGGACGAACAGCGCCGTGTCCAGGTGGTAGAAGTACGGGTCCACCAGGGTCAGCCCGATCACCGGGTGGCCGAGGAACTCCTGTGCCTCCTGGTGGGCCTCGCGGGTGGTGCGGAAACCGGTGCCGGCCAGCACGTACCGGCCGGTCCACACCAGGTCGCCCTCGCCCTCGGTCACCGACTCGGGGCGGTACACGTCGTAGCCCGCCGCCTTGAACCAGGTGTCGTAGTGGACGGACTCGGGGCGCCGCTCCGGCGCGCGGAACAGGGAGCCGAAGACCCGGCCGCCGACCACGAACGCGGCGTTCGCGGCGAAGACCATGTCGGGCAGACCCGGAACAGGCTCGACGGAGTCGACGGTGTGCCCGTGGGCACGGTAGGCGCGGATCAGCGCCTGCCACTGCTCCTGGGCCAGATCCACGTCCACGGGGGTGTCGGGATGCATCCAGGGATTGATCGCGTACTGGACGGCGAAGTGTCTGGGTTCGCAGACGAGGAAGCGCCGGGGGCGCGCCACACGACTTTCGGGCACAGAGGGTTTCCTCCGCTTATCGGTGTGTCACTTGGGGTGAGACAACGGTAGAAAGCGATACAGAGGGCCGACAAGGAAGAAAGGCTGCGTGTAGGCGCAGTATCGCTGCGTTCTCACCTGCGAGAACGCACGACACGTGCGCATGCCCGGAGATTTGGGCGAAGATCACTGGGGCGCGGCCTGGGTGGCGCCCGCTTCCGGGCTTTCCGGGAGGAGGTGGGACAGCACCATCACGCTGATCGTCTTCCGAATGAACGGTTCTGCGCGGATCCGCTCCAGCACCTCCTCGAAGTGCTCCACGTCCCGCGCGCGCACGTGCAGCAGCGCGTCGGCGCCCCCGGTCACCGTCATGGCCGCCGTGATCTCCGGATGGTTGCGGACGACCTCCGCCAGGCGCCGGGGCGGGGCCGCACCCTCGCAGTACACCTCGACGTACGCCTCCGTGCGCCAGCCGAGCGCGGAGGGCTTCACGGTCGCCGTGAACCCGGTGATCACCCCGGTCTCCCGGAGCCGGTCCACCCGTCGCTTGACCGCCGTGGCGGACAGCCCGATCACCGCGCCGATCTCGGCGAAACTGGTTCTGGCGTTCGTCATCAGCGCGGTGATGATCTTGCGGTCGAGGTCGTCGAAGGACGCGGCCCTGCTGTTCATGCGGGAACTGTAATCAGCCCCGCTCACGAGACGCGCCGCTACGACTGGGTCACGGCCATGGTGAGCGTCAGCAGCCCCAGGACCACCCATCCGAACCACAGCCAGCCGTTGCTGCCGAGCGCGACCGTGTACGCCGTCACGAGGACGAGCCCGCCGACGGTCAGCGCCCCCATCGCCTTGGTGGAACCGTTCGTGGAACCGGGCATCGCGACACCCTCCTCATGGTCCGTCCCCCCATGGTGCCCCGATCCCGGCGCGAACGGCATACGGCGGACTCAGGATCCGGAGGACAGGCCCTAGCCCTCGCGCGCGTTGAGGGAGGCCAGATAGGCGTTGTACGCCTCCAGCTCCTTGTCGCCGTCCCGGTCTGCGGCCCGGTCCTTGCGCTTGGCCTGCCGCTGCTCGGATCCGTACCACTGGAACAGCAGCGCGATCAGCACCAGCACCGAGGGGACCTCGCTGAACGCCCAGGCGATGCCGCCGGCCGCGTTCTGGTCGGAGAGCGCCTCGATGCCGAGCGAGGCCGACGGGTGCTTGAACGTGTCGACCATCGGCTCCGACGCCATCATCAACGCGATGCCGAAGAACGCGTGGAACGGCATGCCCGCGAACAGCTCCAGCATCCGCATCAGATGACCCGGGCGGTGCGGCCCCGGGTCCACACCGATGATCGGCCAGAAGAACACCACGCCCACCGCGAGGAAGTGCACCATCATCGCGACGTGCCCGGCCCTGGACCCCATCAGGAAGTCGAACAGGGGAGTGAAGTACAGCGCGTAGAGGCTCGCGATGAACATCGGGATGGTGAACACCGGGTGGGTGATGACCCGCATGTACCGGCTGTGCAGCAGCGCCAGCAGCAGCTCCCGCGGCCCCTTGCGGCCCCGGCCGGCCGTCGGCAGCGCCCGCAGCGCCAGCGTGACCGGGGCGCCCAGCAGGATCAGGATCGGCGACAGCATGCTGATCACCATGTGCTGCACCATGTGCACGCTGAACATCACCATGCCGTAGTCGTTCAGCTTGGTGCACATCACCAGCATGATGGTCAGCACACCGACGGCGTACGACACCGTACGGGCCACGGGCCAGCCGTCCCCGCGCCGCCGCAGCCGCACGACACCCCAGCCGTACAGGGCCAACCCGGCCACACAGGCGATGAGGAAGAACGGATCCGCCGACCACTGGAGCCCCCGCCCCAGCGTGAACGGCGGCAGATCCATCATCATGCCGTGCCCGCTGTGATCCATCCGGCGGCTCCTGATTCGTGGGGGTTGTGCAAGTCTGTCCGCCCCAAGAGTAGAACCGCCCCCGGTCACGGCCGTGACCGGGGGCGGGTTGTTCCCGGTGGAACTACAGGACGCACTCCGCCTCGTCGTACCGCTGCGCGGGCACCGTCTTCAGCGTCTCCACGGCCTCGGCCAGCGACACCATCACGATGTCGGTCCCCCGCAGCGCCGTCATCATGCCGAACTCGCCCCGGTGCACGGCCTCCACCGCATGCCAGCCGAAACGGGTCGCCAGCACCCGGTCGTACGCCGTCGGCGTGCCACCCCGCTGCACATGACCCAGGATCACCGGCCGCGCCTCCTTGCCGAGGCGCTGCTCCAGCTCGATCGACAGCTGCCGGGCGATCCCCGCGAAGCGCTCGTGGCCGTAGATGTCCTTGCCGCCCTCGTCGAACTCCATGGAGCCGGGGCGCGGCTTGGCCCCCTCCGCGGCGACCACGATGGCGAACCGCTTGCCCGCCTCGAACCGCGCGCCGACCTTCCGGGTCAACTCCTCGATGTCGAAGGGCCGTTCCGGTACGACGACGGCATGGGCGCCGGCCGCCATGCCCGAGTTCAGCGCGATCCAGCCGGTGTGCCGGCCCATGACCTCCACGATCAGCACGCGCTGGTGGGACTCGGCGGTGGTCTTCAGCCGGTCGAGGGCCTCGGTGGCCACGGTGACGGCCGTGTCGAAGCCGAAGGTGACATCCGTGACAGCGATGTCGTTGTCGATGGTCTTGGGCACGCCCACGATGGGCAGCCCGTTGTCCGACAGCAGCCGGGCCGCCTTCAGCGTGCCCTCACCGCCGATCGGGATGATCGCGTCCAGCCCGAGTTCCGCGACATGGCCCCTGGCCCGCTCCACACCGCCCCGCAGATGCTCCGGACGGACCCGGGAGGAGCCCAGGATGGTGCCGCCGCGGGCCAGGATGCCGCCCACGGCGTCGAGGTCGAGCTTCGTGTAGTCGCACTCCAGGAGGCCTTTCCAGCCGTCCCGGAAGCCGATGACCTCGTCGCCGTGGTCGACGACGGCACGGTGCACGACGGACCGGATGACGGCGTTCAGGCCGGGGCAGTCGCCGCCGGACGTGAGGACACCAATGCGCATAGCCCGAAATACCTTCTCAACGTGGGCCGGGAAACCGGACCACGTCGTCCGGCGGATTCCCGGCCACCCTACCGGCGTGAGGGGGTGGTGCCGTAGCGGGCGTCCGCCTGCTGGACGCGCCCGCACATGTGAGCGGACGGGCCGTCAGGCGGGCCCACTACGACCCTGCCGGAACACGCTGATGCGGTGCTGAAACGGCGCTTAAGCGGACCCCGCGCCACCGCCGTCGACGGGCTCGCTGCGCGGGCTCCTACGCAGGCCGCTGCTGAGTCCGCTACGCGGGCTGCTGCGCGGCGGCGATGCGCTCGTTGCGCAGCGCCTCGTACCAGCGGTCGTCGATCGGCGGCAGCGCGTTGACGTCGAGCGCCAGCTTCAGCAGCAGGTCGGCGATCAGCGGGTTGCGGGCGAGGACCGGCCCGTGCATGTACGTGCCGAAGACGGTCCCGTTGTACGCGCCCTCCGTGCCGTCCCCGGTGCCGTTGCCCTTGCCGATCTTGACCCGGGCGAACGGACGGGCGGTCGGGCCGAGGTGCGTGACGCCCTGGTGGTTCTCGAAGCCGGTCAGCTGGGGCAGGCCGAGCTGCGGGTCGATGTCCGCGAGCACGTCGCCGACGCACCGCTCGCCCTCGCCGCGCACCGAGACCACGTCGAGCAGGCCGAGGCCCGGCTCGCGCTGGCCGAGGTCGTTGATGAACTCGTGGCCGAGGATCTGGTAGCCCGCGCAGACCGAGAAGACGATCGCGCCGTTCTCCACCGCCCGGTGCAGATGACCGTCGCGGCGCAGCCGCTCGGCCGCGAGCCGCTGCGGCCGGTCCTCGCCGCCGCCGATCAGGTAGATGTCACCGGAGGTCGGGATCGGCTGGTCGCTGCGCACGTCCAGCCGGGCAACGTCCAGGCCCCGCTGCCGCGCCCGGCGCTCCACGACGAGCGCGTTGCCCTGGTCGCCGTAGGTGCTCAGCAGGTCCGGGTAGATCCACACCAGCCGCAGTTGGTTGTCGCTCATGAGGTGATCGCCCTTCGAGGATCAGAAGATCAGTTGCCGACGCGGCGGCGCAGGTCCTGGAACGCGGTGTAGTTCGCGATGACCTCGATCCGGCCGGGCGGGCATGCCTGCACGGCCTCGTCGAGGTTCTCGCAGACCTGGAAGTGCTGGTTCGCGACCTCCAGCCGGACGGCGAGGTCCAGCCTGCGGTCACCGATGACGAAGATCGGGTGACCGGTGAGCCGGGTGTAGTCGACGTCCCACAGCCAGGAGGTGTCGGTGCCGTCGGCCCCGCGCGCGTTCACGGACAGGATCACGGGGGCGGGCGGCGGGTCGATCAGGGAGAACGTCTCCAGCCAGCCGGCCGGGTTCTTGGCCAGCAGCAGCCGCAGGTCGCGGTTCTGGAACTGGACGACGTCGTACCGCCCGGCCACGGCCTGCACCTGGTACATCCGCTCCAGGGCGACCTGCGGGGGCACCCCGAAGACGGCGGCGACGGCGGCGGAGCTGGCCGCGTTCGCCTTGTTGGCGCGGCCCGGCAGCTGGAGGTGGATCGGCCAGGCGGACCCGTGCGGATCCAGCACGTGATCCCCGGACAGCGCCCAGCTCGGCGTCGGCCGGCGGAAGCCGCACTCGCCGCAGAACCAGTCGTCGCCGGGGCGCTGCATCACGCCACCGCAGGACGGGCAGGACCAGGCGTCGTCCTTCCACATCTGCCCGGCCGCGACCCAGACCACGTTCGGGGAGGAGGAGGCGGCCCACACGACCAGCGGGTCGTCGCAGTTGGCGACGACGACGGCCTTGGACCCGGCCAGGCCCTCGCGCCAGTTCTCCGCGAGCATGCGGGTCTCGGCGGCGCGGTCCAGCTGGTCACGGGAGAGGTTCAGCAGCGCGATGCACTTCGGGCTGGTGTCCCGCGCCACACCGGCCAGGTACTTCTCGTCGACCTCGATGACGCCGTACTTGGCGTCCGAGCCACCCGCGAGCGCGGAGGTGATACCGGCCGGCATGTTGGCGCCGAGCGCGTTCGACACGACCGGGCCCGCGGCGCGCAGCGCCTCGGCGATCAGCCGGGTGGTGGTGGTCTTGCCGTTGGTCGCCGACACCAGGACGACGTCCAGGTTCTGGGCGAGCCGGGCGAGGAGGTCGGGGTCGAGCTTCAGCGCGACCCGGCCACCGATCACCGATCCGCTGCCGCGTCCCGCGGCGCGCGATGCCGCAGCGACCGCCTTGCCCGCGGTCACGGCCAGCTTGGCCCGCGGCGTGAGCGGGTCCGAGTTGCCTGCCATCAGTTCTCGATCCTCCTTGCGTACGCGCCGCGCCTGGGGCCATCCGGCAACGTGGTGTGGACCTCAGCCTATCGAGATCCATTCGCACACCCGAATCCCGGCCCACGCCTCGCGGCGGGCATGAGCTCGAACGAACCGTACCCTTGCCGCCATGCGACACGGCTCGATCCCGGGCGCCCATGGGCGCGTCCGGCCCCTTTCCCTGCACGGCGCCCCGGCGCTTCACACCCCTTGCGCCGACGTGACCGAGTTTGGCCCCGAACTCTCGCGGCTGGTGGAGGACTTGTTCGCGACGATGTACGCGGCCCAGGGCGTGGGCCTGGCCGCGAACCAGATCGGTGTGCCTTTGCGGGTGTTCGTGTACGACTGTCCGGATGATGACGATGTGCGGCGCCTCGGACATGTCGTGAACCCGCGGCTGGTGGAGGCGGACGGTGTGGTGATCCGGGGCCCGGAGGGCTGCCTGTCCCTGCCGGGCCTGGAAGCGGGTACGGAACGCTACGACCACGCCGTGGTCGAGGGCTTCACGATGACGGGCGAGCCGGTCACTGTGCACGGCACGGGGTTCTTCGCCAGGTGCCTGCAACACGAGTGCGACCACCTGGAGGGCACGGTGTACGCCGACCACGTGACGGGCTGGCGCCGCCGCAGACTGAGGAGACAGATCTCCCGATCTTCGTGGCGCCAGACGGGTGGACCGAGCTAGGAGTCGTCGGTCAGAACCCCGGACCCCCGACGCGGTCCCCCGCCGCGGCGAGCCGACCCCACAGCAGATCCGCGAGGGAGCGCACCAACTCGGCCCGGGTGCACGGCCGCTCCCCGAGCCACCAGTCCCCGGCCGCGTGCATCATCCCGACGATGCCGTGTCCCCACACACGGGCCAGCTGCTGACTCCCGGGCCCGAGATCCACACGCTCCTCGATGACCTGCGCCAGCTCCTCGCCCATCCGCCGGAGCAGCGGGGCGCTGTGCTTCCCGACGTCGAAGCCCTGGTCGCCGCCCTGGCTTCCCTCCGCCGGATGCATGAGGAAGCGGTACACCTGAGGACGGGCCTCGATCGCCGCAAGGTAGGTGTCCAGGGTGGACTCCACCCGCTCCCGCCGCTCCGCCGGAGCGTCCAGCGCCGCCCGCAGCGAGTCGAGGAGCGCGTCCGTGTGCCGCTTGGCCAATGCCGCGTAAAGGCCGCCCTTGTCGCCGAAGTGCCGGTAGAGGATCGGCTTCGTGATGCCCGCCTCCGCCGCGATCGCGTTCATCGACGCCTGTGGGCCGTCGCGCAGCACCACCCGGTCGGCGGCCTCCAGCAGCTCGCGCCGTCGGCGGTCGGCGGACCGCTGCTGATCGGTCCGCTGCGTGGTGTCCATGTGCTCTCCCCACCCGTGCTGATTCGGTGACGCCTGCGCAAACTAACACTGACACTGCCCGTGACATCGAACGGGATGCCGAGGCGTCCTCAGGAGTTGACATTTCTTACTGGCGAGTAACACACTCGGGTTACCGCTAGTAACACCGCAAGCAACCGCAAGCACGCTGCAAGCAGCACCGCACGTGCCGCCGCTGGAGGGGACATGGCCGAGTTCACCATGGAGCTCAACGACGAACAGAAGGAGGTCCGGGACTGGCTGCACGGCTTCGCCGCCGACGTCATCCGCCCCGCGGCCGCCGAATGGGACGAGCGTGAGGAGACTCCCTGGCCGGTCATCCAGGAGGCCGCGAAGGTCGGCATCTACTCCCTCGACTTCTACGCGCAGCAGTACTTCGACCCCACCGGCCTCGGCATCCCGATGGCCATGGAGGAGCTGTTCTGGGGCGACGCGGGCATCGCCCTGTCCATTGTGGGCACCGGCCTCGCCGCCGTGGGCGTTCTCGCCAACGGCACCGAGGAGCAGATCGGCACCTGGATCCCGCAGATGTACGGCGACCAGAACGACGTCAAGGTCGCGGCCTTCTGCTCCTCCGAGCCCGACGCCGGCTCCGACGTCGCCTCCATGCGCACGCGTGCCGTGTACGACGAGGCCAAGGACGAGTGGGTGATCAACGGCACGAAGACCTGGGCCACCAACGGTGGCATCGCTAACGTCCACGTCGTCGTCGCCAGCGTCGACCCCGAGCTGGGCTCCAAGGGCCACGCCTCCTTCATCGTCCCGGCGGGGACCCCGGGGCTCGCCCAGGGCCAGAAGTTCAAGAAGCACGGCATCCGCGCCTCGCACACCGCCGAGGTCGTCCTCGACAACGTCCGCGTCCCCGGCTCCTGCCTGCTCGGCGGCAAGGAGAAGCTCGACGAGCGGCTCGCCCGCGCCCGGGAGAGGGCCAAGGCATCCGGCGGGGAGCGGGTGAAGAACGCGGCGATGGCCACGTTCGAGGCGTCCCGCCCGGCGGTCGGCGCGATGGCCGTCGGTACGGCTCGGGCCGCGTACGAGGTCGCCCTGGACTACGCCATGACCCGTGAGCAGTTCGGTCGGCCGATCATCGACAACCAGGGTGTGGCGTTCCAGCTGGCGGACATGCGGACGCAGATCGACGCCGCGCGGCTGCTGGTGTGGCGGGCCTCGTGGATGGCCGTCAACGGCAAGCCGTTCACCGCGGCCGAGGGGTCGATGTCGAAGCTGTTCGCGAGTGAGACGGCGAAGAAGGTCACCGCCCAGGCCATACAGATCCTCGGTGGCAACGGGTACACGCGGGAGTATCCGGTCGAGCGGATGCACCGGGACGCGGCCATTTATACGATCTTCGAGGGTACGAGCGAGATCCAGCGGCTCGTCATCGCGCGGACCCTGACCGGGATGCCGATCCGGTAGCGCCGTGAGGGGCGCGGGCGAGTGAACTCGCCGGCGCCCCGTCAGGACGCCACGCTCACCTGTGTTTCAGCGGCGTGAGTTGCTCGATGTCGTACTTGGCGCGCAGCGCCTCTATCGCCTCCTGGTCGGGTGGGCCCCCGTCGCCCAGGATCTCCAGCAGCTCCTCGAAGTAGAGCTCGTGGTCCGGCGGGGGAGACGCCTGGAAGAACATCTTCGCGGGGGTCTCCGTCGGGTTTGCGAACGCGTGGGGGCAGCCCGGGGGTACGACGATGACCGTGCCCGGAGTCGCCCGGACCACCCTGCTGCCCGAACTCGACTCCCACTTCTGCCAGTTGTCGGGGGTGCGGATGCGGGGCTCGAAGGCGAGTACGTCCAGTTCGCCCTCCAGGATGTAGAACAGCTCCTCGCTGCGCGTGTGCAGGTGGGCGCCCACATCGAAGCCGGGCGGGACCTCCACCTCGAAGGTGGAGGCCATCCGGGAGTGGGTGCCGGTGACCTTGAACGTGACCCGCTGCGCGGGCGTCTGGACCACGCGGCCGTGCCCCGGCGGCACCACTAGCCCTTCGGGCGTCGCCGCCTCCAGGGACGGTGCGTCGGGCTGGGCCGGTGCCACGCGGGCCGCGGGTCCATCGGGTACCGCGAGCCCTTCCGTCGTCGTCATGGGCAGCTCACCACATCACGGGCAGGGCCTCGGGCCCGCGGATCAACGCGCCCTTGGTGAAGGGCACTTGGTGGGGCGGGACGGCCGGCCGCAGACCGGGCACCTGGTCCAGCAGCGCGTCGACCAGCAGCTCCGTCTCCATCCGGGCGAGCGGGCCGCCCGGACAGGAGTGCGGGCCGAAGCCGAACGACGCATGGGGTTCGGGTCCCCGGGAGAAGTCGATGGTATCCGGATCGGGGAAGACGTCCGGGTCGCGGTTGGCGGCCAGGTAGGAGACGCAGACCGGGTCGCCGGCGCGGATCAGCCGACCCCCGATCTCCACGTCCTTCATCGCGATCCGGGCCAGGCCGACGGCGTCGCGGTGCGGGATGTACCGCAGGAGTTCGTCGATGGCCCGGGGCCGGATCTCCGGTTCCGCACGCAGCCGTTCGGCCAGGTCGGGGCGGGTCAGCAGCAGGTGGAACAGCTGCCCGCTCTGGTGGGTGACCGCCTCGCCGCCGATCTGGAGGAGGACGGCGAGGCCGACGGCCTCCTCCAGGGTGACCTCGCCCCGGCCCAGCGCGGCACCGAGCAGCGAGGTGACGTCCTCGGCCGTGCTGCCCTCGCGCAGCCCGATGAGGTCGGCGAAGTAGGCGTCCATCTCGCGCCGGGCCTTGTCGCTGTCCTCCCGGCCGTGCGCGCGGGACAGGATCTGCTGGGTCCAGGTGTGCAGGGCGTGCCGGTCGGCGGCCGGGACGCCCATCAGCTCGCAGATCACCGCGATGGGGAAGGGGCCGAGGACCGTCGTCGTGAGGTCGGCGGGCGGGCCGTCCTGGAGGAGTTCGTCCACCAGCTCGTCGAGCATGTCGCGCGCCCTGTCCCGGATCCGTTCCACCCCCTGCGTGGTGAACGCGGGGGCGACCGCGCCGCGCAGCCGGGTGTGTTCGGGCGGGTCGAGGGAGCCGACCGTGCCCCGGTCCGGTACGAAGTGCGGCGCGAGCCGGGTGACCGGGTGGTCGAGGACCGCTTCGCGGCTGAAGCGGGGGTCGCCGGCCACCATCCGTACGTCCTCGTACCGGGTGACCAGCCAGGCCCAGCCCTCGCCGCCCGGCAGCTCGACGCGGGTGACCGGGCCCTCGCGCATCAGCTCGGTCAGCACCGGGCCGAGGTCCGGCCCGGTGGGGCCGTCCGCCGGCCAGGGCCGGATCGGGGGCGGTTTCTCCGTGAGGGTCTCTTCGCTCATCGTTTCGCCTCGCCGTTCTTCGACCAGCGGCCCACGGTCATCTCGGCGGTGATGCCGGGACCGAAGCCGGCCAGCAGCCCGCGCGCCCGGTGCTCGGCACCGCCCTCGTCGAAGAGCCGGCGCAGCGCGTCCAGGACGACGGCGCTCGCGATGTTGCCGTACTCGGTGAGCGTGGCCCGGCTGAACCGGAAGGCCTCGGGCTCGACCTGCAGGAACTTGCTGAGGTCGTCGAGTATTCGGGGGCCGCCCGCGTGGATGATGTAGAAGTCCAGGTCGGAGGCGTCCCAGCCGTGCGTGCCCGCGAGTTCCTTGAGCGCCGGGGCGAGCGGCTCCATCGTGGTCGGCACCCGCTTGTCCAGCAGGAAGTGGAAGCCGGTGTCCCGGACGTCGTACGCGATCCAGTCCTCGGTCTTGGGGATCAGGTACGAGCCGTTGCGCTCCAGGTGTACGCCCGTGCCGCCCCGCCCGCGCACCACGGCCGCCGCGACGCCGTCACCGAACAGGCCGTTGGACAGCAGCGATCCGACGCCGAGGTCGGTCGGCTGGTAGCACAGCGAGCAGAACTCGCAGGCCACGATGAGCGCGTTGGCGTCCGGGTACGCCGAACAGAAGTCGTGCGCCCGGTTGATGGCCGCACCGCCGGCCGCGCAGCCCAGCTGGGCGATGGGGAGCTGCCGGGTGGTGCTCGGGAAGTCCATCTCGTTGATCAGCCACGCGGTGAGCGACGGCATCATGAAGCCCGTGCACGACACGTAGATGATGACATCGATGTCAGAGGACAGGAGTTCGGCGTCGTCCAGCGCCTGCTGGATGACCGCGGGGACGCGGGCCTTGGCCTCCGCCTCGTAGAGCTTGTTGCGCTGTTCGAACCCCGGGTGCTTCAGGGTCTCCTCGATCGGCTGCACGATGTGCCGGGTGCGTACTCCGGTGTTCTCGATGAGCCGGAGAGCCAGCGGGAGCTGCGGGTGGTCCGCGTGACGGGAGCGTGCCAGCTCCAGCGTCTCCTCCATCGTGATGACATGCTCCGGTACGGACACCGAGGGTCTGCACAAAGTAGCCATGAGCCGTCCCTGCTTTCGCCGTCCGGCAGGCCTTCCGCCTACCGGTCAGAAGGTGGTCCATTCAGGCTCACCCGAGAGAGCGACGATCTCGCGCGGGATTACTCCGAACCGGGGATGACGGACGGTGACCAACCCGCCGTGCGCCCCCTGTTCCCGCAGGCCAACGGCCACTTGGCACGCCCCGACGAACCCGCACCCGACGGCATGGCCTACCCCCTACGGCGCCCCGCTGCTGTGCGCGATGCACGCCACATCGATGCGATCCGCCAACTTGGCCAGCTCGATGGTCAGCGCGGCGACCGTGTCCTCGTCCAGCCGCTGCTCCCCGTCCTCGACGAGGTGCAGCCACCGAGCCCCCACGGTCCGCAGCAACTTGCTCACATCGGCGGCAGCCACCTGCAGGGCCCCACGGTCGTCCACGATCAGAGGCAGAGTCACTTCGCGGTTCACAGACCGGATGCTAGGGCCTGTCCGGCGGATCCTGTCGCCGACGCGACCTGATCCGCCGGACGGGGCCCGCGCCTGGCCGCGCGGCGCTCACGCGCCCTGCCACACCGTCGTGATGTTGCAGAACTCCCGGATGCCGTGCTCGGACAGCTCACGGCCGTAGCCCGACCGCTTCACCCCGCCGAAGGGGAAGGCCGGATGAGAGGCGGTCATGCCGTTGACGTACACCGCCCCGGCCTCCAGGTCGTGCGCGAACCGCTCCACCTCGTCCTCGTCCCGCGTCCACACGTTCGAGCTCAGCCCGAACGGCGAGTCGTTGGCGATCAGAATGGCCTCGTCCAGGTCGTCGACCCGGTACAGCGTGGCGACCGGCCCGAACGCCTCCTCGCGGTGGATGCGCATCTCCCGGGTGATGCCCGCGAGCACCGTCGGCGGGTAGTACCAGCCCGGCCCCTCCAGGGCCGCACCGCCGCACAGCACCTCGGCCCCGCTCCGCTTCGCGTCGTCGACCAGTTCCTCCACATCGGCCCGGCCCTGCTCGCTGGAGAGCGGTCCGATCTCGGTGTCGTCCTCCAGCGGGTCGCCGATCTTCAGCGCCTTCATGCCCGCGACGAACTTCTCGGCGAAGGCGTCGTACACGTCGGTGTGCACGATGAACCGTTTCGCGGCGATGCAGGACTGGCCGTTGTTCTGCACCCGCGCCGTCACGGCCACCTGCGCCGCCCGGTCGAGGTCGGCGGAGGGCATGACGATGTACGGGTCGCTGCCGCCCAGCTCCAGCACCGTCTTCTTGACCATCTCACCGGCGGTGGAGGCGACCGCGCGCCCGGCCGGCTCGCTGCCGGTGAGCGTCGCGGCCCGCACCCGCTCGTCGCGCAGGATGCCGTCGACCGCGCCCGCTCCGATCAGCAGGGTCTGGAAGGCACCCTCCGGGAACCCCGCCCGGTGGAACAGATCCTCCAGGTACAGGGCGGTCTGGGGGACGTTCGAGGCGTGCTTGAGCAGGCCGACGTTGCCCGCCATCAGCGCGGGCGCGGCGAAGCGGACCACCTGCCAGAGCGGGAAGTTCCAGGGCATCACCGCGAGCACCGGGCCGAGCGGGCGGTAGCGGACCCGGACCCGGGAGGCCCCGGAGTCCTGTACGTCCGACTCGTCCGGTTCCTCGATGGCCAGCAGTCGCTCGGCACGCTCCGCGTACCAGCGCATGGCCTTGGCGCACTTCGCGGCCTCCGCGCGGGCCTGCTTGACCGGCTTGCCCATCTCGGTGGTCATGACCCGCGCGATCTCCTGCTGGTCCTGGTCCAGCAGGTCGGCGGCCTTGTTCAGGAGGCGGGCACGCTCGGCGAACGTGGTCGTCCGGTACGTGCGGAACGTGGCCTCGGCGAGCTGGAGCCGGCGCTCCAGCTCCTCTTCGCCCATGGGCTCGTACGTCTTGAGCGTCTCGCCGTTCGCCGGATTCACCGTCGCGATGGGCATGGCTGCCTCCCCTGGAAACGGGCTGTGTTTCGACCTTCGCGCGCGGCACGGCCGATTGCAACGTGTGTGTCCCCTGTTCAGCCCGTATGCTCCGCCAGTCGGTCGAGAAACGCGGCCTGCGCGGTGACGATCAGCTCGCGCGCCCGGTCCACGCCGAACCACGCCACCCGGTCCAGCTCGGGAAACTCCCGCGTCCGCCCGGAGCGCGGGGGCCACTCCATGGTGAACGTGCCGGGCGTGATCGTCTCCGGGTCCAGGTCGGCCTCGATCGCCCAGGCGGTGACGATCTTGCCGTTCTTCTGCGCGACCTCGCCCAGCGGTACGGCCTCCCCGTCGGGCGGCGCCAGCCCCAGCTCCTCCTGGAACTCCCGCCGGGCCGCCTCCCAGGCGGGCTCGTCCGGCTCGTACTCGCCCTTGACCACCGTCCACGCACCGGCGTCCTTCTTCGCGAAGAACGGGCCGCCCATGTGGCCGAGCAGTACTTCCAGGCCATCGTCGGTGTGCCGGAACAGCAGGAGTCCCGCGCTGCGCTTCGTCGCACGCACCGTCACGGTGTGACCTCCGGGTGGGCCGCCAGCAGGGCCTCCACGGTATCGGCCTCCTCGGGGCTCTTGTCCTCGCGGTAGCGGACCACGCGGGCGAAGCGGAGGGTGACGCCGGCCGGGTAGCGGGAGGAGCGCTGCAGGCCGTCGTAGGCGATCTCGACGACGAGTTCGGGGCGTACGGTGACCACCCAGCCGTCGTCCTCGACCGCCAGCTCCCGCAGCCTCTCGGTCTGCCAGGCGAGCATCGCGTCGGTCATGCCCTTGAACGTCTTGCCGAGCATGACGAAGCCGCCGTCCGCGGTGCGGGCGCCGAGGTGGAGGTTGGAGAGCTTGCCGGTGCGCCGGCCGTGGCCCCGCTCGGCGGCCAGCACGACCAGGTCGAGGGTGTGCACGGGCTTGACCTTCAGCCAGGACGCGCCGCGCCGGCCCGCGCTGTAGGGGGCGTCCAGCGCCTTGACGACCACGCCCTCGTGGCCCCGGGCGAGCGTCTGGGCGAGGAACTGTTCCGCCTCGGGGATGTGCTGGGGCCCGGACGCCACGGTGCGGCGGACCCGCATCGGCCCCGGCACCAGATCGGCCAGCAGCGCGTGCCGCTCGCAGAACGGCAGGTCGAGCAGGTCCTGGGCGCCGACCAGGAGCGCGTCGAAGAAGACAGGGGTGACCGGCACCTCCCGGGCGGCCCGCGACACGTCGGTGCGGGAGCCGACCCGGCCCGCCGTCTCCTGGAAGGAGCGGGGCCTGCCGTACGCGTCGAAGGAGATCACCTCGCCGTCGAGGACGAACCGCTCGCACGCCAACCCCAGCGCGGCGCGGGTCACTTCGGGCAGCCGGTCGGTGATGTCGTCCAGGGTGCGGGTGTGGATCCGCACCAGGCTGCCCGACCGGTGGACCTGCACACGGATGCCGTCCAGCTTCTCCTCGACCGCGCACGCGCCCAGTTTCTCCACCGCCTCGCCGACCGAGGAGGCGCTCTGCGCCAGCATCGGCAGCACGGGACGGCCTACGGTGAGCCGGAACCGCTCCAGCGCCCCGGGCCCCTCGGCCAGCAGCGCCCGGGCCACCGTCTGCAGCGAACCGGCGAGCATCACCGCCCGCCGCACGTCCGCCGGGACCGCGCCGGTCGCCTGGGCCAGGCCCTCCACCGCGACCGCGTCCAGGGCGCCCTGCCGGACCTCGCCGGTGAGCAGGCCCCGCAGAAAGCGCTGCTCGCCCTCGGTAGCCGCGCCCATCAGCTCGCCCACGATCCGGGCCCGCTCGGCCTGGGAGCCCGGCCCGGCCACCCTGCCCAGTTCGCTGAGCCGGGCGTCCACCTCCCGCACGGTCAGGGAGGGCTCGGCGGCCGGCGGGACCGGGCGGCTCAGCACCTTCCAGCCGACGCCGAGCCGCCCCTGGGGCAGCCGTCCCGCGAGATACGGGATGACGATCGGCACGTCGTCCGCCTCCGCGTCCCGGAACAGCTCCGCGAGCAGGGCGGTCTTGCGGGACCGGGCCGCCGTCGCGGCGACCTCCCGGGACACGTCCGCGAGCCGGGTCAGCAGCATGCAGCCATCGTGCACCGGGCACGGGGCCCTTTACACCCGCACGGCCGCGTCCAGATCGGCGAAGAGCAGTTCTCCGTTGATCGCCGCTCCGGCCCGGTAGCCGCGGCCGGCCGCGTTCACCACCTGCTCGGCGAAGCCGCTCGCGTTGCCCGCGGCCCACAGGCCCGGCACGGTCGTCAGGCCCCGCTCGTCGATCACCGGGTAGCTGCCGAAGGGCGTCTCGCGCATCTCGGCGCCCAGCCGGACCAGCAGCTCGTTCTGCGGCACGGCACGCGGGGCGACGTACAGCACCTCTCGGTCGTGGACCGTGCGGTCCGCCAGCCGGATTCCGGTGAGCCGGTCCTCGGCGACCACCAGCTCGGCGACCTCGCCAGGTACGACGGCGACCCCGGCGACGGCCAGCCTGCGCAGGTCCTCGTCGGTCAGCTCCGACTCCGACACCTGGTGCAGGAAGAGCCGCACGTCCTTCGACCACTGGGTGACCATCAGGGCCTGGTGCACGCTCAGCGGGCTGGTCGCGAGCACGCCGGTGGGCCGGTCGCGGACCTCCCAGCCGTGGCAGTACGGGCAGTGCACCACGTCGCGGCCGAACCGTCCGGCCAGGCCCGGGACCGGGGGCAGCTCGTCCTTCAGGCCCGTGGCGACGACCAGCTGCCGGGCCCGTACCGTCCGGCCGCTCGCGAGCACCACGGTGAAGTCCTCGTCCCGGGCCGCCTCCACGACCCGGTCGCGCACCAGCTCCACGCCGTACCGGGCGATCTCCTCGCGCCCGACGGCCAGGAACTCGGCGGGCGACATCCCGTCCCGGGACAGGTAGCCCTGCATGTGCGCGGACGGCGCGTTGCGCGGCTCGCCCGCGTCGACGACCAGCGTGCGGCGCCGGGCCCGGCCCAGCACCAGCGCGGCGGACAGCCCGGCCGCACCGCCCCCGACGACGACCACTTCGACGTTCTCGGTCATGGTGACCACCTCCGCGCCCGACGGTCGCCGAGGGCCCCTCGCGTTGACAAACGGCTTTGCCGATTCTGCAATACGAGCATGAAGACCGAGCGGACCGAGAGCGCCGAGCGCACCGAAGGCGCCGATCGCACCGAACGCACCGGAGACGCGGAGCACAGCGGGAGCGCCGAGAGCACAGCGAGCGGCGCGAACACCGACGACGTTCTGGCGGGCGTCGGCCCGAGACTGCGGCGGATCCGCAAGGAGCGGGAGGTGACCCTGGCCGCGCTGTCCGAGGCCACGGGCATCTCCGTCAGCACCCTGTCCCGGCTGGAGTCGGGCCTGCGCAGACCCAGCCTGGAGCTGCTGCTGCCCATCGCCCAGGCCCACCAGGTCGCGCTGGACGAGCTGGTCGGGGCCCCGCCGGTCGGCGACCCCCGGGTGCGGGCCAGGCCCATGGAGCGCTACGGCCGCACCTTCTGGCCGCTGACCCGTCAGCCCGGCGGCCTCCAGGCCTTCAAGGTCCTCGAACCGAAGCGCAGCCTGGAGCCGGAGCCGCGCACCCACGAGGGCTACGAGTGGCTGTACGTGCTCGCGGGCCGGCTGCGGCTGGTGCTCGGCGAGCACGACGTGGTGCTGTCGGCGGGGGAGGCGGCCGAGTTCGACACGCGGGTGCCGCACTGGTTCGGGTCGACGGGGGAGGGGCCCGTGGAGTTCCTGAGCCTGTTCGGGCCGCAGGGGGAGCGGATGCACGTACGGGCGCGGCCGGCGGCTCGGCGCGGCCAAGTCGATTGACGCGCGCTGTTCCCTGATCAGCAAGCGACCGCTTAGTATGCCGCTGAGCCCGGTCGGACGACGCAGCGCTGGAGGCCCCGCATGCAGGCATGGCAAGTGCACGAGAACGGCGAGCCGAGCGAGGTCATGCGCCTCGCGGACGTGGAGCGGCCCACGCCCGGCGACGGCCAGGTGCTGCTGCGTGTGCGTGCCGCCAACGTCAACTTCCCGGACGCGCTGCTGTGCCGGGGTCAGTACCAGGTACGGCCGCCGCTGCCCTTCACGCCCGGCGTGGAGATCTGCGCCGAGACCGAGGACGGCCGCCGGGTGATCGCCAACCCCGCGCTGCCGTACGGCGGCTTCGCCGAGTACGCCGTCGCCGACGCCCGCGCCCTGCTGCCCGCGCCCGAGTCGCTGGACGACGCCGAGGCCGCCGCGCTGCACATCGGCTACCAGACGGGCTGGTTCGGCCTGCACCGCCGGGCGCACCTGGAGACGGGGGAGACCCTGCTCGTGCACGCGGCCGCCGGAGGCGTCGGCAGCGCCGCCGTACAGCTCGGCAAGGCGGCCGGGGCGAGGGTCATCGGCGTCGTGGGCGGCGCCGACAAGGCGGCCGTGGCCCGCGAGCTGGGCTGTGACGTGGTCGTGGACCGGCGCGCCGAGGACGTCGTCGCCGCCGTGAAGGAGGCCACCGGCGGGCGCGGTGCCGATGTGATCTACGACCCCGTCGGCGGCGAGGCGTACGCCCAGTCCGCCAAGCTCGTCGCCTTCGAGGGCCGGATCGTGGTCGTCGGCTTCGCCAGCGGCAGCATCCCGAGCCCGGCGCTCAACCACGCGCTGGTGAAGAACTACTCGATCGTGGGCCTGCACTGGGGCCTGTACAACACCAAGAACCCCAAGCTGGTGCTGCACTGCCACGAGCAGCTCACCGAGCTGGCCGCGCGGGGCGCGATCAAGCCGCTGGTGAGCGAGCGGGTGCCCCTGGAGGGGGCGGCCGGAGCCGTGCAGCGGGTCGCCGACGGGGTGACCACCGGCCGCGTGGCCGTGATGGTGGAGAAGGGAGCCACGGCATGACGGACGCCGCCGAACTCAAGCGCCGCACCGAGGAGTTGCTCGCCGCCCATCCGCCCGCGAGCACCGACCGCCTCGACTTCCTCCGGGCCCGGTTCGACGCCGGCCTCGCCTGGGTGCACTACCCGAAGGGCCTCGGCGGACTCGGTGTGCCCCGCTCCCTCCAGGCCGTCGTGGACGCCGAGCTGGAGGCGGCGGGCGCCCCCGACAACGACGCGCGCCGTAACGGCATCGGACTCGGCATGGCCGCGCCGACGATCCTCAAGTACGGCACCGACGAGCAGAAGCAGCGTTATCTGCGGCCGTTGTGGACGGGGGAGGAGGTCTGGTGCCAGCTGTTCAGCGAGCCCGGCGCCGGCTCCGACCTGGCCGCGCTCGGCACCCGGGCCGTGCGTGAGGGCGACGAATGGGTCGTCAACGGGCAGAAGGTGTGGACGTCCGGCGCGCACAACGCCCGCTGGGCCATCCTCATCGCCCGCACCGACCCGGACGTGCCCAAGCATGCGGGCATCACCTACTTCGTCTGCGACATGACCGACCCCGGCGTCGAGGTGCGGCCGCTGCGCCAGATCACCGGCGAGGCCGAGTTCAACGAGGTCTTCCTCACCGACGTCCGCATCCCCGACTCCCGCCGCCTCGGCGAGATCGGCGACGGCTGGCGGGTCGCCCAGACCACGCTCAACAACGAACGCGTCGCCATCGGCGGCATGCGGCTGCCCCGCGAGGGCGGCATGATCGGCCCGGTCTCGAAGACCTGGCGCGAACGCCCCGAACTGCGCACCCACGACCTCCACCAGCGGCTGCTCAAGCTCTGGGTGGAGTCCGAGGTCTCCCGTCTCACCGCCGAGCGCCTGCGCCAGCAGCTCGTCGCCGGGCAGCCGGGCCCCGAGGGCGCCGGCATGAAGCTCGCCTTCGCCCGCCTCAACCAGGAGATCAGCGGTCTGGAGGTCGAACTCCGCGGCGAGGAGGGCCTGCTGTACGACGACTGGACCATGCGCCGCCCCGAACTGGTGGACTTCGTGGGCCGCGACGCCGGCTACCGCTACCTGCGCTCCAAGGGCAACAGCATCGAGGGCGGGACCACCGAGATCCTGCTGAACATCGTCGCGGAGCGCGTCCTGGGCCTGCCCGCCGAACCGCGCACCGACAAGGACGTCGCATGGAAGGACCTGGCCCGATGAGCACACAGCCGGATCTGCTCTACTCCGAGGAGGAAGAGGCGCTGCGCGCCGCCGTCCGCGACCTGCTCACGGACCACTGCGACGCGGCGGGCGTGATCGCCCGCACGGAGTCGGACGCGCCGCACGACGTGTCGCTGTGGAAGGTGCTCTCCGGCGGGATGGGCCTCGCGGGCCTGCTCGTGCCCGAGGAGCTGGACGGCCAGGGTGCCACGCACCGGGAAGCCGCCGTCGTGCTCGAGGAGCTGGGGCGGGCGGTCGCGCCGGTGCCGTTCCTGACGAGCGCCGTCGTCGCCACCGAGGCGCTGCTGGCCTGCGGGGCCGACGACCTGCTTGCCGAACTGGCGTCCGCGACGACGATCGGCGCGCTGGCGGTCGGGCTGCACACCGCTCCGGGCGTTGCCTTCAAGACCGTACGACTCGAGAACGGCACCCTGCACGGGGAGTTGACCGGCATCGCCGACGCCGCCGTCGCGGACGTGCTGCTCGTGCCCGCGGACGACGGCGGCCTGTACGCGGTCGCCGCCTCCGCCGTGACCATCACCCCGCAGGCTTCCCTGGACCTGACCCGGCCGCTGGCCACCGTCACCCTCGACGGAACCCCGGGCCGCCGGCTGGGCGACGCCGAGCCCGCCGTACGACGTGCCCTGCGCGCCGCCGCCGGACTGCTCGCCTCCGAGCAACTGGGCGTCGCTGACTGGGCGTTGACCGAGACGGTCCGGTACCTGAAGGAGCGCAAGCAGTTCAACCGGCCCGTCGGCGGCTTCCAGGCGCTCAAGCACCGGCTGGCCCAGCTGTGGCTGGAGGTCGTCAACCTCCGGGCCGCCGCCCGCGCCGCCGCCGACGCGCTGGCCTCCGGCGAGGACACCGACATCACGGTGGCCGTCGCCCAGGCCTACGCCGCCCCCGTCGCCGTACACGCCACCGAGGAGGCGCTGCAGCTGCACGGCGGGATCGGCATGACCTGGGAGCACCCGGTGCACCTGTACCTGAAGCGGGCCAAGGCCGACTCGATCGCCTACGGCACCGCGGGCGCGCACCGGGAGGCACTGGCCGAACTGGTCGACCTCCAAGCGCCCTGACCCACGGCACGTGAAGCCCGCCCCACCTGGGGCGGGCTTTTCCGTGCCCGCGCTCCGGTGAAGTGAACAGAGGACAGCGGTCCGGCCAACTACCCGCAGGAAAGGGCCCCTTGAGTGACGCGCGCACGCATACTCCCTTCGGTCCCGTCCGGTCCCTCAAGGGAGGCAGCGCATGGCCCTCATCACCCGTCGCAGAGCCCTCACCACTCTGGGCGCCGCCCTCACGGGCGCCGTCGCCCTGCCCGCCGGCCAGGCCTGGGCGGGCGGCGGTCACCGCGGCCCGCGCCCGCTGTGGAACGCCCACGCCCACAACGACTACGCGCACCCGCGGCCCCTGTTCGACGCCCTCGACCACCGCTTCGGCAGCGTCGAGGCCGACATCTTCCTCGTCGGCGACCAGCTCCTCGTCGGGCACGACACCTCCGAGCTGGACCCCACCCGCACCCTCGAATCCCTCTACCTCGACCCGCTCGCCGCCCGGGTGAAGGCCGACCAGGGCTCCGTTTACCGGGGCTGGCGCACGCCGGTGCAGCTCCTCATCGACATCAAGACCGAGGGCTCCGCCACCTACCTCGAACTCGACCGCCACCTGAGGCGCTACCCGCACCTGTTCACCCGCTACGCCCACGGCCGCGTGCACCCGGGCCCGGTCACCGCCGTCATCTCCGGCGACCGCGCCGCCCGCGTCCCGATGGAGGCCCAGACCGAGCGCCGCGCCTTCTACGACGGCCGGCTCGCCGACCTCGGCACCTCGGCCCCCGCCTCCTTCGCCCCGCTGATCAGCGACAACTGGACCCTGAACTTCACCTGGCAGGGCGTGGGCGCCTTCCCGGAGGCCGAGCGGCAGAAGCTGCGCAGCATCACCGCCGCCGCCCACGCGCGCGGGCAGCGGATCCGGTTCTGGGCCACCCCGGACGCCCCCGGCCCCGCCCGTGACGCGCTGTGGACCGAACTGCTCGCGGGCGGCGTCGACTACCTCAACACCGACGACCTCGCCGGCCTGGAGGCCTTCCTCGACGCCCACCCGTCCGCGTAACACCACACGAACGGGGGACACGTCAGCCGCCCGGGCACACCCTCCGCTACGCCACACTTGCGGCCGAACGCCGCTCAAGGGGCGTGGCGGAGGAGGTTCCCGATGGCCGTTTCCATCTCTGTGGTGCTGCTGCTCCTGATCATCGCCGTGATCTTCATGCGCAACGGCTCGCTGAAGATCACGCACGCCCTGGTCTGCATGCTGCTGGGCTTCTTCATGGCCGGCACCAGCGTGGCGCCCACCATCCAGAGCGGACTCACCGCGACCGCCACGCTGGTGGGCGGCCTGAAGCCCTGAGTCAGGGCGTCGAGAAGACCCCGATGCCGTTCGGCACCGGACGCTCGCCGCCGCCGCTCGGGTGGTTGAGCACCGTCACGGCGCTCGCGCCCGGCGCCCGCGTGACCATCTCCGTCGAGCCTCCGCCGTCGAGGTTGAACGCGTCCGACGCGCCCAACTCCCGCAGGGTGTCCGCCTCCTCCGCGATGGTCATGCCGGTCCGGTAGGCGGCGGCCCCGTCCAGCGCGAGGAGCAGCATGTGGCGTCCGTCGTCCGTGAAGCCGACGGCGGTGCGCACGGCCGAGGTGGTGTCGTCCAGCCCGGACAGCGGCGCGCCGTCCCGCAGGACCGGGTAGCCGCCGAGCGCGAACACGTACGGAACCTTGGACGACGCCGCCACCAGGTCGTGCGTGACCGTGACCGGGTCGCCCACCGACAGCTTGCGCAGCTGCTGCGCCCCGGCCTCGCGCCCCACCAGGACCGTGCTGTCGGTACCGATCGACCCGCTGCCCGGGGTGTCGGAGGCGGAGACGACCCGGCCGTCCTCCACCGTGACCTCGTAGGTGTCCGTGCTGCACTTCGCCGCCCGGTCGGTGTCGGTGCCGCAGGTGGCCCGGACCCGGGAGACGGTCCCCCAGCGCGCGGTGAAGGCGCCCACGGAGTTCACCGGCAGCGCGTACTGGTTGAGGCCCTTGAGCGGCAACTGCCCCTCCGGCGTGGTGACCGAGCCGACGAGGCTGAGGCGGTCCAGCCGGGCCCGGCCGTCCGTGCCCACGCCGAACACGTCCTGCGTGGTCGTCCCCGGCGGCAGCGAGGGCCCGAACCGCTGGCCCTTCGGCACCGCCGCCTTGAGCACCTGCCCGTCCGCGATCGCCGGTCCCACGGTCGCGCCGGTGGCCTCGACGCCCGGGTGCTGGGTCTCGGTGATGTTGAAGAAGTCACCGTTGACGCCCGCGACCGCGCCGGCCGAGTCGGCCAGCCTCGAGACGGTCGCGCGGGCGGCCACCGCACCCGGATACAGCAGGTCGAGGCGGACGTGCGGATTGCCCAGCTCGACGGTGAGCAGATGGGCGTGGGCCGTGCCCGCCGCCGTCGGCACGTCGAACTGCCGGTAGGAGACACCCGGTGTGATGTGTCTGCCCGCCGGTACGGCACCGGCCGGTGCGGCACCGGTCAGGGCCGCGCCGGCCAGTGCGCTGAACGCGGTGAGAACCGTGAGAACCGATCTGCTCGCTGCGGAATGCCGCCGGCGTCGCGCCACTGCGCCCCCTGATGTCTCGTCAACCGTCCCAGGACTCTGGGGAAGTGCAGCAGACCGCACGGACCTTCGGGGTGGCTAGGCGTCGACTACGCGAGAACGGGTGAGAAAACGAACCCCCTCGGGTGCCTCCAGGGAGAAACCGCTCCCTCTCCCGGGCACCACGTCCACGATCAGCCGGGTGTGGCTCCACGCCTCGTACTGGCTCCTCGACATCCAGAACGTCACCGGCTCCTCGACGCCCTCCACCGCCAGTTCGGCCAGCAGCACGTCCGAGCCGCCGGTGCGGAACTCGCCGTCCGGGTAGCACATCGGCGCGCTGCCGTCGCAGCAGCCGCCGGACTGGTGGAACATCAGCGGCCCGTGCTCGGCCCGCAGCCGGCGCACCAGTTCGGCGGCCTCCGGGGTGAGTTCGACGCGGGGGACTACCTCTTCCATGGTCACCGTCCTGGCGAGCGGGTTCGTCGGGCGCGCTCCAGTCTCACGGCTCGTCAGGAACACGTCCAGCGGGCGTCCTTCGGCCGCGTGGGCTTCGCCCGGCAGTTGGGCGCCGATCCGGGGTTCCTCGGCGACGTGTGAGCGGCGCGGTCGGCCGGACTCAGTCCGTCCCGCGCACCCGTGCCCCGCGCATCGTGAGCGCGTACAGCGCCGACGTCACCAACAGCCCCACCGGAAGGGCGAGGTCGACGTGGCCGAGGGCCGCGGCCACGGGGCCGGTGTACGCGGTGTCGACGCAGAGCGCGGACGCGGTGACCCCCGCGTCGAGCGACAGCGCCCCGGGCCAGTTGACGCCGCCGGAGTACCAGAAGGGGCTGCCCGGGGTCTCGTCGGCGAGGGCGATGCCGTCGTAGCAGGTGGCGTAGAGGGCCATGCTGGGGCCGAGCAGGACGACGGTCAGCTGCAGCACGTTGCTTGTCCAGGAAGTCGGACACGAGCAGGGCGTAGAGGGTCAGCGAGACCGAGACGACACCGTCGACCAGCACACTGCGCGAGCGCCGGATGCGCAGACCGACGGCCTGGAGGGCGAGTCCGGCGCTGTAGGCGGTCAGCGCGTTCAGGGCGACCGTGCCCAGGACCAGCGCGAGCAGGAACACCGGGCCGAACCAGCCGGGCAACAGCCCCTCCAGCGCGCTCTGCGGGTCGCTCATGTCGACGGCGGTCGCGGCGAACGCGCCCAGACAGCAGACCACGGTGCCCGGCAGGAACCCGCCGAGCGCGGTCCACCCGGCGACCGCCTTCGGGGACGCGGTGCGCGGCAGATAGCGGGAGAAGTCGGCGCTGGTGGTGTA
This sequence comes from Streptomyces sp. NPDC047085, assembly GCF_040643735.1. NCBI lineage: Bacteria > Bacillati > Actinomycetota > Actinomycetes > Kitasatosporales > Streptomycetaceae > Streptomyces > Streptomyces sp. NPDC047085. The sequence continues at coordinate 358,616 of NZ_JBEYUW010000007.1, read as the reverse complement.
CGACAGCGGACCCGAGGCGATCAGGGCGACGCCGGCCAGCACGGTCGCCCACAGCGCGCTGCCGGTCAGCGGGTGCTCCGGGACGTAGCCGAAGTCGGTGTGCCGCACCACGACCCACGCGATCGGCGACGCCGCCGTCCGGCATGTGCTCGACTCCGTCGAGAAGGCCCACGCGGAGAGCCCCGCCCTCGTACGGCACCGGGTCGAGCACATCGAGACCGTGCCCGACGACACCGTACGGCGGTTCGCGCGGCTCGGCGTGGCCGCGTCCATGCAGCCCACCCACTGCTGCGAGTTCACCCGGGCCGACCACACCGACAACTGGTCCCGCCGGCTCGGCGAGGAGCGCGCCGGGCGCGCCTTCCGCTGCCGTGACCTGTGGGACGCCGGCGCGCGGGTCGTCCTCGGCTCCGACTGGCCCATCGCCCCGTTCCCGCCCCTGCAGGTCATGGCCGGCGCCCGCCACCGCCGTTCCGCCGACCTGTCCCTGCCCCCGCACGGCCCCGAACAGGCCCTCACCCCGCTCCAGGCGCTGCAGGGTTACACCGTGAACGCGGCCTGGGCCGCCGGGGAGGAGGACGTCGCCGGCCGGATCGCCGTCGGCCGCCGCGCCGACCTCACGGTCCTGGCCGAGAACCCGCTGGACGTCCCCGACAGCGAGCTGGCCGACGTGCCGGTCCTCCTCACGGTGGTCGGGGGCCGGCCCACCCACCGGGCCGCCCACCTCTGACGAACAGGGCCGAGGCCGACGACGAACAAGGCGGGCGCCGGCGACGAACGCGGCGGAGGCCGGCCCGACGGCGCCCGAGGGCGGCGCCGGGCCGGCCTCCGCCGGGTCAGTGCCCGGAGGCTTTCGGCGACTGCGCGGACGGGCCCGCCGCGGCCGGCGGCTCCAGCACGTCCACGTCGCTCGCCCGGACGTAGGCGAGCCGGTGGCCGAGCTGGATCTCGTAGTACCGCTCCTCGCCCTTGATCACCGGGGCCGGCGTGCTGCCGAAGGTCGACCTGTCGACGTAGGTACCGCGCACCCGGGACTGCGTCACATAGCGCTGGCCCGCGCTGAGCGTGTACGGCAGCGGGGACGCGTCCTGCTCCTCCACGTCCTCCGGGTAGGCGTCCCCCTCCGGGAGCGCACGGCCGAACGCCTCGACCTCGTCCAGGCCGGCCTTCGGGGTCACCGTCCGGGCGCGCGCACCGACGGCCGTCGGAGCGTCCTTCGGGTTCCTGAACCAGGCCTTGTGGCCCTGGAACCAGATCGCCGTCCAGTCGTTCCGGCGGTCGGCGACCGCGAACATCTGGCCCGCGGAGACCCGCGACCCCAGGTCGTTGACGTCCACCGTGGATTCCTCGCCGTCGGGGTGCCGGCCCGGGTCCTGGATGAGCGGAGCGTCCTCGGACGGCTCCGTGTACAGGCGGACGGCGCTGGAGCCGTGCGGCGCGCACGGCACACCGCTCGCGGTGCACCCCGTGAACTTCGGCGAGTGGTGGGGGTAGTCCGGCAGGATCATCACGACGTCGCTGTCCGGACCGGCCGTGGCCCGCAGCGGCGCGCCGAGCAGGTCGAAGTAGTGCCGCCAGTCCCAGAAGGGACCCGGGTCGTCGTGCATGTCCGGGATGGAGTCGGTGGTCGGGGAGGGCACGTTGTCGTGGCCGAAGATGTGCTGGCGGTCGAGCGGGATCTGGTACTTCTTCGCCAAGTACCGCACCAGCCGGGCCGAGTTCCGGTACATCTGCTCGGTGTACCAGGCGTCGGGCTGCCTGAGGAAACCTTCATGCTCGATGCCGATCGAGCGCCCGTTCACGAACTGGCTGCCCGAGTGCCAGGCCGCGTCCTTGAGCTTGACGTGCTGGGTGACCTGGCCGTCGGTGGAGCGGATGGAGTAGTGCCACGACGCTTCCGCCGGATCCTGGATGGTCTGCAGCATCGACGCCAGGGGCGCCTCGGTGTCGTGGATGACGATGTAGTCGATCCGCTGGTCCTTGGGCCGGTCGGCCAGGTCGTGGTTGCCGTACGCGTCACCGTCGTCGTACTCGACATAGGGCGCGCTGAGCCAGGAACAGGCCAGCTCCGGCGGGCACTCGGCGTCCTTCGAGCGCGGCGCGCCCTGGGTGGTGGGAGCGTGCGGGTGCACCTTGGGGTTCGCGAGGAGGGTGACGTGCTGCCCCGCGTCGGTGGTCCGGCGCGCGCCCTGGTGGATCACCTCGAAGACGTCGTTCGCGTACGTCGCCGCCGTCGTGGGGTCGTTCGCGCCCGGGAAGCGCGCCACGGCGTCCCACCAGTCCAGCGGGTTGGTACTGAGCGGCTTGCCGAGCTGCCGCTGGGCCGCGGCGAGCAGGGCCGCGCCGCCACGCACGTTGGCCTTGTCGTCGTTCCGCAGCCGTTCGGCCGGCAGTCCGAGCAGGCTCGCCGCCCGGCGCAGGTTCGCCGCCTGGGGGGAGCTGAGCCACCGCTGCGTGACGGCCGGGGACGCCGTCGTGCCGCCGGGCAGGGTGTTCGGGCGGTGCGGCGCCTTCTGCGGCTTGGGTCCGAGCTCGTCCACCAGGTGCATCGGCCCGTAGCCGCCGACGACGCTCGGGGTGCCCGGGTGGGAGTCCCACCGCGACTGCAGGTAGGACACGCCCATCAGCACGCTTCGGGGCACGTGGAACTCGTCCGCGGCGGCGGTGTAGTCGTCCTGCAGGCGCTGGTCGGCCGGTGCGCCGGCATCGCCCGAGCAGTCGACCAGCAACGGCACCAGAAGCGCCGCCGAAGCGGTCACACAGATGATCCGCCGGTGCCCGCGTACGGCACTGGAGACGCGGGAGGCGGCGCGTTTTCTCATACAGGAGTCTCCAATGGGGTTGGCGTGGCCAGAGAAATGCGACCAGGGCACAGGGGACTGCCCGTCACGTCACCCCTCGTACGTTTCCTTGCCTCGCGCGCCGCGTCGCGCCGAGCGTCAACCACGTGGACCAGCCCCCGGGCACAGGCCACCCGGTCGGCGGCAGCCCGCCCCGCCCCGCGGGGGAGGGCTCAGTCCCCCTCGACAGGGTCCACCTGCCAGTCGGGATGCCCGGGCATCCGGGGGGCGTGCGCCCCGTACAGCCACGGCGTCAGAAAGGGCGTCAGGTCCTCACCGGCCACGTCGGAGGCGAGTCTGACGAAGTCTCGGGTACCGGCCACCCGGCCCCGGTACGTCGTCACCCAGGACCGCTCGATCCGCTCGAAGGTGTCCTCGCCCACCTTCTCCCGCAGCGCGTAGAGCACCAGTGCCGAGCCGTCGTAGCGCATTTGCCGGAAGAGGGTCGACGCGGTGGGCTCGGCGGGCGCGCCGTCGTCGTGCCGCCACTGGTCGTGCTGTTCGTAGGCGGCCCGCATCATGTCCTCCAGGCTGATGCCGCCGTGGGTGTCGGAGTAGAGCAGCTCGTAGAAACGGGCGTGCCCCTCGCTCAGCCACAGGTCGGACCAGCGCCGGATCGCGACGCTGTCGCCGGTCCAGTGGTGGGCGAGTTCATGGACGAGGTTGCGTTCGGCGTCGACCCGGTCGCCCAGCAGGTCGGCGCTCGGTACGACGGACAGCGACTGCGTCTCCAGCGCCACCGGCAGATCGGTGTCCCCGACCAGCACGCCGTACCGGCGGAAGGGATAGGGGCCGAGCCGCTGCTCCAGCCAGGCCAGATGGTCCGGGGTGAGCGAGCGGTACGCCTCGGTGTCGCCGACCAGACCCTCCGGCACCACGTCCCGGACCGGCAGCCCGCGCGGGCCCGTGCTCCGCGCCACGGTGAACTTCCCGATGGCCACCTGGACCAGCTGGGCGGCGAGCGGATGCTCCGAGTCGTACGTCCACCGGATCCGCCCGTCGGGCTGCCGGACGCGTTCGACGAGCCGCCCGTTCGCCACCGCCGTCAGATCCGGGGGCGTGGTGATCCGGAAGGTGAACGGCGCCCGCAGACTGGGGTGGTCGTCGACCGGGAAGATCATCTTGGCGCCGTCCGGCTGGGGGGACAGCAGGGTCCCGTCGTCGGTGGGCACCCAGCCGTAGTCCTGGATGGCGTCGTCACGGTGCCGGTGCTGCGTCGGGTCCGCGGTGTACGCGACCCGGACCGTGAACGCGCGGCCGCGGGCCACGGGCCTGGCCGGAGTCACCGTCAACTCGTCCCCGTCGCGCACGGCCCTGGCCGGGGCGCCGTCGACGGTGACCCCACGCAGGGTGTTGCCCGCGAAGTCGAGGTCGAAGCGGGACAGCGCCTGCGTGGCCGTGGCACTGATGGTGGTCGTCGCCGCGAACGGCGTACGGGGAGCACGCCAGTCGAAGTCGAGGGTGTAGCGGCGGACCGTGTAGCCGCCGTTGCCGTCGAGCGGGAAGAGCGGGTCGCCGACACCCCGGGCACCGGGGGACGGCACCTCGCCGGGCGGGTGGGCGGAGGCGCCGGGGGCGGGGTGCCCGGGCCGCACCGGCGCCCTGTGCTCGCCGAACGGCCCGGCCACGGCGAAGACGGCGGCCCCCGCGACACCGACCACACCGGTCAGCGCGAGGGCCGCACGGCGGGTTCCGACGCGGGCCCGGGCCCCTCCGCCCGGCCCCGGGTCCCGCGGCGACCGCGAGAACGAACCCTTCACCGGACGAGGCGAGGGGCGGGAAGAGCCGCACGGATCGGCCGGCCGACGGCAGTCGTGTTGTCCATGGCGGCACTATGTCACCAAGAGTTGACTCGTGAGGTGTATATACCTATTTGCTCGCTTTTCGGTGTCCGAGTGAGGTGGGGGTCAGGCCGCCGGTGCCTGGGAGATGCGGACCAGGTTGCCCGAGGGGTCGCGGAACGCGCAGTCGCGGGGGCCCCAGGGCTGGTCCATGGGCTCCTGCAGCACCTCGGCGCCGGACGCCCGTATCTTCTCGAAGGCCGCGTCGAGGTCGTCCACGCGGAAGACGAGGTTCGGCAGCACGCCCTTGGTGAGCAGTTCCTGCAGGGCGTCGCCGTCGGCCTCGGAGCGGCCGGCGTGCGGCTCCGAGAGCACGATCTCCAGGCCCGGCTGGTCCGGGCTGCCGAGGGTGACCCAGCGGAACCCGCCCGCGGAGACGTCGTTGTGCACCTCGAGGCCGAGCGCGTCGCGGTAGAAGCCGAGCGACTCGTCCGGGTCGTTGACGGTGATGTGGCAGTACTGCAGCGCGATGGTCATGCGACCACGTTAGGCCGCCGCCTCCCCGGCCGCTTCCTCGCTCCGTCCCGGCCGCGTTCTGGTCGGCCGGGTGCGCAGCTTCGCCACGCACGCGGGCATCGCCGCCACGGCGTGGTGCTCCCGGCCGCGGTACGCGCTCGGCGTCTCACCCACCAGCTCGGTGAAGCGCGAGCTGAAGGAGCCGAGCGAGGTACAGCCGACCGCCATGCACGCGTCGGTCACGCTCATACCGCCCCGCAGCAGCGCCATCGCCCGCTCGATCCGGCGCGTCATCAGGTAGCTGTACGGTGTCTCGCCGTAGGCCGCCCGGAACTGTCTCGAGAAGTGCCCCGGCGACATCAGCGCGTACCGGGCCATGCTCGGCACGTCGAGCGGACGGGCGTACTCCCGGTCGATCAGGTCCCGGGCCCGGCGCAGATGCGCGAGGGCGGCGAGGTCTTGCGGGTTCATGGGACGACGCTAACACCGGCCACTGACAGCGCCTGTGACCTGCGGGAACGGCGCGCTGTGGGAAGCGGTGGGCGCGGGATGTGGGGCAGGTCACCGGGGCCGGTCAGGATCGGAGAAGCGCGGCCCCGCCGGTCGTCCGTACTGTGGCGGCCGTGGACATCGGGGTGTGCCGAGACGCCGGAAAAGACCAGCCGGCGGCAGGCGGCCGGACGTACTGTTCGATGCTGGATCGCCCCCCGACAGATGGAGACCGGAGAGCATGGCCGAGAAGACGGACCCGCAGTCGCCCGCGCTGCACGCCGCCGACAGTCACGAGCTGATCCGCGTGCACGGCGCACGTGAGAACAACCTCAAGGACGTCAGCGTCGAGATCCCGAAGCGGCGGCTGACCGTGTTCACCGGCGTCTCCGGCTCGGGCAAGAGCTCGTTGGTGTTCGACACCATCGCCGCGGAGTCGCAGCGGCTGATCAACGAGACCTACAGCGCGTTCGTGCAGGGCTTCATGCCGACGCTGGCGCGGCCCGAGGTCGACGTGCTCGACGGGCTGACGACCGTGATCACCGTCGACCAGCAGCGGATGGGCGCCGACCCGCGCTCCACGGTGGGCACCGCCACCGACGCCAACGCGATGCTGCGCATCCTCTTCAGCCGGCTCGGCACGCCGCACATCGGCTCGCCCAAGGCGTTCTCCTTCAACGTCGCCTCGATCAGCGGAGCGGGCGCGGTCACCGTGGAGCGTGCCGGGCAGAAGGTGAAGGAGCGCCGCAGCTTCAGCATCACCGGCGGCATGTGTCCGCGCTGCGAGGGCCGGGGCTCGGTCACCGATCTCGACCACACCCAGCTCTACGACGCCTCCAAGTCGCTCAACGAGGGCGCGATCACCGTCCCCGGCTACAAGGGCGGCGGCTGGAACTCGCGCCTCTACAGCGAGTCCGGCTTCTTCGACCCGGACAAGCCGATCAGCAGGTTCACCAAGAAGGAGCTGCAGGACTTCCTGCACCGCGAGCCGACCCGGATGAAGATCGCGGGCATCAACATGACCTACGAAGGTCTGATCCCGCGCATCCAGAAGTCGATGCTCGCCAAGGACAAGGAGTCGATGCAGCCGCACATCCGCGAGTTCGTGGACCGGGCGGTCACCTTCACCACCTGCCCCGAGTGCGACGGAACCCGGCTGAACGAGGGAGCCCGGTCCTCGAAGATCAAGGGGATCAGCATCGCCGACGCCTGCGCGATGCAGATCAGCGACCTGGCCGACTGGGTGCGCGGCCTCGCCGAGCCGTCGGTGGCGCCCCTGCTCACCGCGCTCCAGCACTCCCTCGACTCGTTCGTGGAGATCGGCCTCGGCTACCTCTCCCTGGACCGGCCCGCGGGCACGCTCTCGGGCGGCGAGGCGCAGCGCGTCAAGATGATCCGCCATCTGGGCTCCTCGCTCACCGACGTCACCTACGTCTTCGACGAGCCCACCACGGGCCTGCACCCCCATGACATCCAGCGGATGAACGACCTGCTGCTGCGGCTGCGGGACAAGGGCAACACCGTGCTGGTCGTCGAGCACAAGCCCGAGGTGATCGCGATCGCCGACCACGTCGTCGACCTCGGCCCCGGCGCCGGTACGGCGGGCGGCACCGTCTGCTTCGAGGGCACCGTCGAGGGGCTGCGGACCGGCGGCACCATCACCGGCCGCCACTTCGACGACCGGGCCTCCCTCAAGGAGACGGTGCGCAAGCCCACCGGCGTGCTGGAGATCCGCGGCGCGACCGCGCACAACCTGCGCGACGTCGACGTCGACGTCCCGCTCGGCGTGCTCACGGTCATCACCGGCGTCGCCGGCTCCGGCAAGAGCTCGCTCGTGCACGGCTCGATCCCCGCCGACGCGGGTGTGGTCTCGGTCGACCAGGGCGCGATCCGCGGCTCCCGGCGGAGCAACCCGGCCACCTACACCGGGCTGCTCGACCCCATCCGCAAGGCGTTCGCCAAGGCCAACGGCGTCAAGCCCGCCCTGTTCAGCGCCAACTCCGAGGGCGCCTGCCCCACCTGCAACGGCGCCGGCGTCGTCTACACCGACCTGGCGATCATGGCCGGTGTCTCCACCACCTGCGAGGAGTGCGACGGCAAGCGGTTCGAGGCGTCGGTGCTCGACTACCACCTCGGCGGCCGCGACATCAGCGAGGTGCTCGCGATGCCGGTGACCGAGGCCGAGGAGTTCTTCGCCGCAGGCGAGGCCCACACCCCGGCCGCGCACCGCATCCTCCAGCGCCTCACCGACGTCGGGCTCGGCTACCTCACCATCGGCCAGCCGCTCACCACCCTGTCCGGCGGCGAGCGACAGCGGCTCAAGCTGGCCACCCACATGGCCGACAAGGGCGGCGTCTACGTCCTCGACGAGCCGACCGCCGGCCTCCACCTCGCCGACGTCGAGCAGCTGCTGGGCCTGCTGGACCGGCTGGTCGACTCCGGCAAGTCGGTCATCGTCGTCGAGCACCACCAGGCGGTCATGGCGCACGCCGACTGGATCATCGACCTCGGCCCCGGCGCCGGCCACGACGGCGGCCGCATCGTCTTCGAGGGCACCCCCGCCGACCTGGTCACCGCCCGCTCCACCCTCACCGGCGAGCACCTGGCGGCGTACGTCGGGAGGTGACCGGCTGGGCTGGGCTCGGTTGGGCTCGGCCCGGCCCGGCCCGGGCAGCGGCCACGGCTGGGCTCGCCCCGGCTGGGCTCGCCCCGGCTGGGCTCGACCCGGGCAGTGGCCACGGCCTCGGCGCGTCACATGTACGAGAGGTGAGCTCGTAGCTTGACCACCTCCGCACGCAGCGCCAACAACGCCGTGGCACGAGCCTTGCCGGGCCCCTTGGGCCCGACCCCTCTGCGCCTACGGCGCCGCGGCCGTGACCTGGGGCCGCAAGCGAGTTACGGCCGTGAGTAGAAACCTACGAACAAGGCCACGGTCAGGGCGATGCCTCCGGCGGGGGATCGGTCGGCACCGGGATGGAGGGGCGCCGTCCGCGGCGCGACCTTGCAGCTGCCCTCGGCTGCGGCGTCAACCGTCACCCTGCTCGATGTCCAGATGGATCGGACCTCGAAGAACGGGGCTGGGCCGGTACGGCGGCGGGTCGGCGACCAGCCTGGGGCGGTCGAGCCGGCGTGCCAGCTCGGTCAGCGCGATCTGGGTTTCCCGCCGGGCCAGTGGGCCGCCGAAGCACAGGTGGATGCCGCTGCCGAACCCCAGGTGCTGGTTGTCACGCCGATCCGGGTCGAAGCGGTCGGGATCGTGGAAGCGCTTCGGATCGCGGCTGCCTGAGGCCAGCATGAGCATGATCTGCGAACCCTTGGGGATGATGGTGTCGCCGACGGTGATATCGCTGTACGCCGCTCGGTAGGGAATGATGTGCACGGGGGGTTCGTAGCGCAGCAGTTCCTCGACCAGCGGCACGACGAGGTCCGGTTCGTCGCGTAGTCGCTGTAGCACCTGCGGGTGGCGCAGCAGCGTCAGCATGCCGTTGGTGATGAGGTTGACGATGGTCTCATGGCCGGCGATGAGCAGCAGTCTGGCGGTGGCGACGATGTCGGCGTCGGCCATCCGACCGTCGGGCCCGTCATCGTTGGCCAGCCGGCCCAACAGACCGTCGCCCGGCCGGCCGTGGCGCTGCTCCACCAGGCCGTCGAGGCACTGGCGCAAATCCTTGCGGGCCTGTAGACCCTTCTCCAGTTTCTCCTTCGGGTCGGTCTTGGGGTTGTAGTCGATCGAGTTCATGATGTCGTTCACCCAGAGGTGGAACCTCGGCTCGTCCTCGCGTGGCACGCCGAGCAAGTGACAGATCACGCTTACGGGGAGTGGGAGGGCGAAATCGTCGACGACGTCGATCTGCTCCTTGCCCGCGAAGCCGTCGATCAGGCCGCCGACGATGGCGGTCAGGTCGCCGTCCATGCCGGTCACCAGCCCTGGGGTGTGCGGGGGGCCGAAGGGACGCATTGCCATACGCCGCAGGCGATCGTGCTCGGGCGGGTCCATGTGGATGAACGACTCCGTGCCCTCTCCCGCGACCGAGGGCGTCGGACGCGACAGATTGCGCAGGTCGGAGCTCAGATGCGGGTCATTCAGTATGTCCGTGATCTCACGATAGGTACTAATGACGTAGCTGCCGTCCTCCTGTCGAGCCACCGGCGTCTCACGCAACTCGGCATACAGCGGGTACGGGTCGGCCCGGGCGGAGTAGTCGAAGATCCGTTGCAGCGTGCCGGGCGTCTCGGTCGTGGTCATCTGGCCTTCCACCTGCCGACGCTGGTGAAGGGTCGTGACGCGGCGTTCACCCGGGTCATGGCCTGTGACGACCACGGTGGCGCCCTGAGCGAGCAGGGCGGGGCCGGGGAAGTCGACGGGCACCGGTTTCATGTCGGTCGGCTGGTCCGGCGTGGGGCAGGGCGGCGGGAAAGGTGCGGCTGTCTCGATCAACCGTCGGTAGTGGTCCAGCCACTTGGCGTTGTTGAAGCTCACGGCAGCCGTGACGCGGCCCCGATAGCCATATGCGGTGACGAAGCGGTGGTCGTCCAGCGATCCCTGGGTGACGACCACCGCGTCGGCGAAGGTCGGCACGCCGACGGACTTGATGTTGACGCCGAACTGGATCGACCAGAACAGCGGGATGGACAGGTGGGGCCGGCGGTCCGCCTGGGCGCTGACCATGTTGTGTGCCGCGACCTCTGCCTGCTCCACGGCGTTGGCCCAGTGCTCCATTGAGATGAGCCGGTATTCGTAGATGGGGTTCGGGCAACGCGCCACGTCTCCCGCGACGAAGACGTCGTCGGTGACGCGGCCATTGATGTCGAGGGCGCGGCAGCCCGTGTCGCAGGTGATTCCCCACACGCCCGCCGCCAGTCCCGACTCCCGCAGCCACTCGGTGTTGCGGATGCTCCCGAGTGCCACCACCGCCACATCGGCGTCGACCGTACTGCCGTCGTCGAAGTGAGCACGGCGAAACCGTCCGTGCGCGTCGCCCTCAAGCCGGGCGACCTTGACACCGCAACGCAGGTCGACGCAGTGAGCGCGCTGCATGTCCGCCGCAACCTCACCGATCACGGCACCCAGCGCCCCGACCAGCGGGGCCGCCCCGAGTTCGGCGACGGTCACCGGGATGTCCCGCTCTCGGCAGACGGAGGCGATCTCGGAGCCGGTGAATCCCGCACCGATGACCAGAACGCGGGAAGGCCCGGCGGCGAGGGCCCGCTGCAGGCTCTCGGCATGCTCACGCGTACGTACGACGAACACCCCGTCCAGGGCCGCCTCGGACTCGACGAACCACGGCCGGGCCCGTACCCCGGTGGAGATCAACACCCGATCGAAGGGAACCTCACGTCCGTCGGCGAGTCGCACGTGGTTCGTCGCGAGGTCCAGCCCGCTGGCGGGCACGCCCAGCAGCCACTCCGCATCGATGCCACGACGGCGGGGCAAAGCGGTGCCCCCGGCAGGCACCCACTCGGTCAGCAGCTGCTTGGACAGGGGAGGCCGGTCGTAGGGCTCGCCCAGCTCGTCGCCGATCATGGTAAGCGATCCGGTGAAGCCCTCGTCTCGTAGCGCCTCCGCGGCCCGCAGTCCGGCCAGTGACGCCCCTACGACCACGATGCGGCCATCGCGCTTGAACGCTTGCAGGTTGTCGGCATTGGTCATGACTGCGACGCCTCCGCCGGTGCGTGCCGCGCCTCCAGCTGGTCGACCAGGATCGCCTGGACCGGGCAGGCCGCCGCGGCGCGTAGCACCTGGTTGCGCTGGGCGTCGTCGGGGTTCGGGTCGTACATGAGCGCTTCCTCGCCGTGCATCCGGAACGCCTCCGGAGCCAGGAACGCGCACTGCGCGTACCCCTTACATCGGGAAAGATCAACGACAACCTTCACCCAGACCTCCACAGGGAGTGGGAGCTGCAGACCCTCAAGCCGGCGCCACTCCGGCGCGCGACGGGGGATTCGGCCGCGAATTGATCATCGCGGCTAAGGGATCGGCTGCTGGCTAGGGACGTATCCGTGGTTGCGGCTACTTTTTGGTTACGTAAGCGGCGCTCTTTTGGATTGCCGTTTCGACGGAAACCGTGTGGCACGGTGCGCCGGAATGCCGTCAGAGAATCAGCGTGACAGCGGCACCGATACCGGCGCCCCGGAGGCCGTGCGAGAGAAGGAGGAGGTGGTACCCGTGAACGCGGTATCGACATGGGTGCTCCCCTCCGGGGTCACGGTCGGGCGATAGGTCGTCCGGGAGCGCTGTTCAAGAGCACTCCCGAAAGGCACGACCATGCGATTCACTTCTGAGCAGCGCCTCGACGACGGCGTCCTCGAACGCGAATTCACCCTCGGTGAGATCCCCGGCATCCTGTGGACGCCCGGATCCGCATCCGCACCGGCGCCCCGCACGGTAGCGTCCCTCCGGGCCCGCCCAGGGGCCGGTGCGGCCGTCATTGACCGATCCGGCCAGAGCTACGGACCAGAAGGTTGCGGCCGTGGTGTACCCCCACGGCCGCACCACAAGCTCACCAGATCCAGCGGGGAACAGCGGGGAACCACGGTGAAAGCAACCGGGCCCGACGAAGCTGCATCACAGCCGTTCGTCCAGGTCAGCGCCCAACCCGCCTGCAAATGATCGCAACTTCCCAAGCTGAGGGCTCCGGCACCGTCGTCACGGTTCGGCCGTCGCCGCTTGCTCTGGTCGATGGCAACGGTCGCGTGGCTGAGCCCAGCAGGGGTGCAACGAGGCCCTCGCCCGCGCCGAGGCGCTGCCCCCACGCCGTCCAGGCCGTCCGGCCAAGGGATGAAAGATGCTCCCGTCCCTGGCCGGTTTTGTGTGTCATCGGGGCGGTTGTCGCCTGGATGTAAGACCATCACCTCACTGCTCGAGGCCCTGATGGAGCAACGCTGGTTGAACCTGCTCGATGTTTCACCTGCTCCAGCTTCCGAGACGGTTACGCAATCGGCGCAGAGTGAACTGGATAGACGTGATGTTTGGATCACCATCGGCGGATCTCTGACGGCAGCCGTAGGACTCGGCGCTGCAGCGACAGTGGGGGTCCCTCTTGCTGCTGCGGTTCCAGCAGCGCTGGTGTTTCTTCTGGGCCCAGCAGCGCTTTGGGGAAGCAGGAAACTAGGCGTTTCGCCCCGACGGCTCCTCGAATCAGTGAGAAATCCGATTGCCGGGGGCATCCCGGCGAGCACCGTCTCAGAGCAGGGGTCATCGGCGGGCCACGTACAAGCCGCAGGCCAGGGCGGCAACTCGGCGTAGCATCAAGATGCTGCGACAGAGCGCCGTGCGCAGACGCTTGAAGGTGCGGCGTGGGAGTCGTGCTTGGTGGACTGGGCCTCGCTGGGCAACAGCCCTATGTCTGCCGCACCTCGGGAGCGCTGAGCCCATCGCCGACGCATCGTCTCTACAATCAGCAGGAACAACGTCTCTGGCGTACACCAACCGGTGGTGCGGCAACAGCAGCACACACGCACAGCCGGTGCTCTTCCAGAACACGGCCTGACGGGCGAATTTTCCAAGATCAGGACGAGGTGTGGACGGGATTGCCCTACCCATTGCTCAAACGGGGCTAAGCCGAGGTCAGATGGGATGCCGAGCGACGATCTTGGGGGACTGTAAATCTGCCGAGCCTCTGAGCCGGGCCGCTACCTGGCCGTCTGTGGGCCGTCCGAGGGGGACCAGCGACGACCAACAACGACCGTCAATGACCCTGATTCGTTGCCGTTGTCCTGGTCCGCGATCGATCCCCCCGGTGCCGTCGGCCGCGCGTCACATGTTGATCATGTGTCCGGCGAGGCCGTGGACCGCTTCCTTGACCGCTTCGCCGAGGGTCGGGTGGGCGTGGACGTTGCGGGCGACCTCGTGGACGGTGAGGTCCCATTGCTGTGCCAGCGTCAGCTCGGGCAGCAGTTCGGTGACGTCCGGGCCGATGAGGTGACCGCCGATCAGCTCGCCGTACTTCGCGTCGCAGATCAGCTTCACGAAGCCGGTGGCGTCGCCCAGGCCGTGCGCCTTGGCGTTCGCGGTGAACGGGAACTTCGCGACCTTGACGTCGTAGCCCCGTTCGCGGGCCTGCTCCTCGGTGTAGCCGAAGCTGGCGATCTGCGGCTGGCAGTAGGTGGCGCGCGGGATCATCGCGTAGTCGAGCTCCATGGTCTCGGCGTCCGCGAGCGTCTCGGCGGCGATCACGCCCATCGCCTCGGCCGCGTGCGCGAGCATCAGCTTGGCGGTGACGTCGCCGATGGCGTAGATGTGCGGGACGCTCGTACGGCAGCGGCCGTCGACGTCGATCGCGCCGCGCTCGGTGACCCGCACGCCGGTGTTCTCCAGGCCGTAGCCGGTCACATTGGGGGCGAAGCCGATCGCCTGGAGGACCTTGTCGGCCTCCAGGACCTGCTGGGAGCCGTCCTTGCCGGTGACCGTGACACGGACCCGGGGGCCCGACTCGTCGATGGAGTCGACGCGGGTGGAGGTGAGCGCGTCGATGCCCAGCCTGCGGTACTGCTTGGCGAGTTCGGCGGAGACCTCGGCGTCCTCGAGCGGGGCGAGGCGGTCCAGGAACTCGACGATCGTGACCTCCACGCCGTAGTTGTGCAGGACGTAGGCGAACTCGACGCCGATCGCCCCGGCGCCCGCGATGATGATCGACTCCGGCAGGTCCTCGGCGAGGATCTGTTCCTCGAAGGTGACCACGCGGGAGGTACGGCTGGTGCCGGGCAGCAGCTTGGGCGTGGCTCCGGTCGCGATGATGCAGTGGTCGAAGCCGATGGTCTGCGTGTTGCCGTCGGAACCGGTCACCCGCAGGGTGTGCGGGTCGAGGAACGTGCCCTGGCCGTCGATCTCCGTGATCTTGTTCTTCTTCATCAGGTAGTGGACGCCCTTGACCCGGCCGTCGGCGACCTTGCGGCTGCGGCGGAACGCCTCGCCGTAGTCGAAGGACACCTGCCCGTCGACGCGGATGCCGAAGGTCTTCGCCTCGCGGGTGAAGATGTGCGCCAGCTCGGCGTTGCGCAACAGGGCCTTGGTGGGGATGCAGCCCACGTTCAGACAGACGCCGCCCCAGTACTTCCGCTCGACGACGGCGACGCGCTTGCCCAGCTGGGCGGCGCGGATCGCGGCGACGTACCCGCCCGGGCCGGCCCCGAGTACCACCACGTCGAAGCGGTCGCTGAGCTCGTCCACCATGGATCTCTCCTTTTCCGGGCCTCTGCCGCCGCCGGGCTGTGGGTCGCGAAGGGTCACAGACCAGGCACGTTCAGACACGTTAGCCGCTGTCGGTGAGCAGAGGGTCTCCCGGCGGATGTGATCTTCGTCGAAGGGATCCCGCTCCTTCTCGACACCCTCCACTCCGGTTTACCCTTCAACCATATGAGGGTGCCGCGAGGAGGTCGCACCATGACGGAACTCGGCCTGGCCGACACGGTCGGCATGCTGCGACAGCCCGGTGTGCGCACTCGGCGCAGCAGCTCCGGACTGGGATGGGACCGGCTGTATCTCTCCACGCAGGAGGAACAGCCCTACCGAGCGGCGTTCGACCCCGCCCCCACCCACCTGGTGATCCTGCACCTCAGCGGCCCTGTCACCGTACGGCGGGGACAGGGGGCGGAAAAGCGGTCACGGACCGTCCCGGCCGGCGGGCTCTTCCTGCAGCCGGCCGGCCGGACACTCGCCGTCGAACTCGGCGGGCGGCTGGAGACCATCCACGCCTACCTCACGGACGACGCGCTGCGCGAGGCGAACGGCGGGCGGCCCGTGGAGCTGTGCGAGGAGCTCGGGGCCAGCGATCCGCTCACCGAACAGGTCATGCTCGCGCTGGAGAGCACGGTCCGCACCTGGGAGCCGTCGGCCCGCACGTACACCGACCAACTCACCGGGATGCTCGCGGCCCAGCTCGTGCGCCGACACGGCGTCGGCACGAGCGCACCCCCGTCCGACCGGTCCGGGCTGTCCGACCGGCAGCTCACCGCCGTGCGCGAACTCATGGAGCAGCGCCTCGCCGAACCGCTGCCGATCGCGGACCTCGCCGCCGCGGCCTCCCTCAGCTCGAGCCAGTTCACGCGCCGGTTCCGGGCGAGCACGGGCCAGTCGCCGCACCAGTTCCTGCTGAAGCTGCGGCTGGAGGGCGCGTGCCGGATGCTGCGCACGGGCTCCGCGCCGATCGCGGAGGTGGCCGTCACCTGCGGGTTCTCCCACCAGGAGCACCTCACCCGGCTGATGCGCGCCCGGCTCGGCACCACCCCGGCCGCGCTGCGCCGCTCCGGCTGAGGACGGGGAGATCCCGAGAACCGGGGTTCGCGGCCTCGGCGCTCCCGCACCCGTGCGTGCGGGTCCCAGGCCCACACCTCAGCGTTCCAGTACCAGCGCCAGCGCCTGGCCCACCCCGATGCACAGCGCCGCCAGGCCCGTGCCGGAGCCCGCGGCGGCCAGCTGGTGGGCGACCGCTCCGGTGATGCGGGCGCCGGACGCGCCCAGCGGGTGGCCGATGGCGATGGCGCCGCCGCGCGGGTTGACCACCTCCGGGTCGAGTTCCGGCAGGGCGGCCAGGCAGGCCAGCGCCTGGGCCGCGTAGGCCTCGTTCAGCTCGATCGTGTGCAGATCGCCGGGGGCGACCGCGGCCTTGTCGAGCACCTTGCGGATGGCGTCGACCGGGCCGAGGCCGAAGTACTGCGGCTCGATGCCCGTGACCGCCGCCGCCCGCACCCGGGCCAGGGGTTCCCGCCCGATCGCCGCGAGCCCGTCCTCGTCGGCGAGCAGCAGCGCGGCCGCTCCGTCGTTGAGCGGTGAGGCGTTGCCGGCCGTGATCGTGCCCTCCGCGACGAAGGCCGGCTTGAGCTTGGCGAGGGCCTCCAGGGAGGTGTTGTCCCGGATGCCTTCGTCGCGGGGCAGGTCCACCCCTTCGACGGGGACGACCTCTCCCGCGTACAGGCCCTCGCGCCAGGCCCGGGCGGCATTGCGGTGGCTGTCCAGGGCGAACGCGTCCTGTGCCTCCCGGCTGACGGCGTGCTTGGCACCCACCAGCTCCGCGCTCTCGCCGAGCGGGATCGTCCACTCGGCCGGCATGCGCGGGTTCACCATCCGCCAGCCGAGCGTCGTCGAGTACAGCTGCTGGTCCTTCGCCGGGAACGCCCGCTCGGGCTTCGGCAGCACCCAGGGCGCCCTGCTCATGGACTCGACGCCGCCCGCCACCGCGATGGACGCGTCGCCGAGCGCGATGGCCCGTGCCGCCTGGATGACGGCTTCCATGCCGGATCCGCACAGCCGGTTGACCGTGGCGCCGGGCACGCTCACCGGCAGCCCGGCGAGCAGGACGGCCATGCGGGCCACATCGCGGTTCTCCTCGCCCGCGCCGTTGGCGTTGCCGAGCAGCACGTCGTCGATGCGCGCGGGGTCCAGGCCGGGGCTGCGGTCGACGAGGGCGCGCAGCACACCGGCGGCGAGGTCGTCGGGGCGTACGCCCGCCAGGGCACCGCCGTAACGGCCGAAGGGGGTACGGACGGCGTCGACGACGTACACGTCACGCGGTCGCTCGATCATCGGATGCTCCCAGCAGGTGTGGCGATGGACGGCAGGTCTGGTGATGGACGGCAGGTCTGGTGATGGAGGGCAGGTCTGGTGATGGACGGCAGGACCGGCGAAGGGCGGCAGGTCAGCGAAGGGCGGTCAGAGGGGTCACGGCGGCGACCTGGTCAGCCGTCACCCCCGGTGCGGTTTCCACGAGTTCGAGACCGTGGACCGTGACGTCGAGCACGCACAGGTCGGTGATGATCCGGTCCACACAGCCGCGTCCCGTGAGCGGCAGCGTGCACTCCTCCACGACCTTGGAGGTGCCGTCCTTCGTCAGGTGCTCCATGAGCACGACGACCCGGCCGGCCCCGTGGACGAGGTCCATCGCG
Source organism: Streptomyces sp. NPDC047085 (assembly GCF_040643735.1). NCBI lineage: Bacteria > Bacillati > Actinomycetota > Actinomycetes > Kitasatosporales > Streptomycetaceae > Streptomyces > Streptomyces sp. NPDC047085. Next base: position 341,110 of record NZ_JBEYUW010000007.1, on the reverse strand, counting down.
CCGCCCATCCCCTTGATCATCTTCCCGGGGACCGCCCAGTTGGCCAGGTCGCCTCGGACCGAGACCTGGAGCGCGCCCAGGATCGCGGTGTCGATGTGGCCGCCGCGGATCATGCCGAAGGAGAGCGAGGAGTCGAAGAAGGACGCTCCCGGCCGTACGGTGACGGTCTCCTTGCCCGCGTTGATGAGGTCGGCGTCGACCTCGTCGGCCGACGGGTACGGCCCGACGCCGAGCAGCCCGTTCTCCGAGTGCAGGACCACGTCGACGCCCGGGGGCAGGAAGTCGGCCACGCGGGTGGGCAGTCCGATGCCGAGGTTGACGTAGTCGCCGTCCCGCAGCTCGCTCGCGGCGCGTGCCGCCATCTCGTCCCTGGTCCAGCTCATCGCTCGTGCACCGTTCTCTTCTCGATCGCCTTGTCGGCGGCCTGTTCGGGGGTCAGTGCCACGACGCGCTGCACGAACACCCCCGGCACATGGATCTCGTCGGGGTCGAGCACGCCCGGCTCGACCAGCTCCTCCACCTCGGCCACGGTGACGCGTCCGGCCATGGCCGCCAGCGGGTTGAAGTTGCGGGCCGCGCGCCGGAAGACCAAGTTGCCGTGGCGGTCCCCGCGCGCCGCCCTGACCAGCGCGTAGTCCGTGGTGATGGCGTGTTCCAGGATGTGGTCCACACCGTCGAAGGTCCGCACCTCCTTGGGCGGCGAGGCCACGGCGACCGATCCGTCCGGGGCGTAGCGCCACGGCAGTCCGCCCTCGGCGACCTGCGTGCCGACGCCGGCCGGGGTGTAGAAGGCCGGGATTCCCGCGCCGCCCGCCCGCAGCCGCTCGGCGAGCGTGCCCTGCGGCGTCAGCTCGACCTCCAGCTCGCCCGCGAGGTACTGGCGGGCGAACTCCTTGTTCTCACCGATGTACGAGCCCGTGACCCGGGCGATACGGCCCGCGGCCAGCAGGATGCCGAGGCCACGGCCGTCGACGCCGCAGTTGTTCGACACGACCGTCAGGCCGCTCGCCCCGCTCTCGTACAGGGCGCCGATGAGCACCTCGGGGACGCCGCTCAGCCCGAAGCCGCCGACGGCGAACGACCGTCCGTCCGTCACGTCCGCCAGGGCCTCCTCGGCCGTGGCCATCACCTTGTCCATCCCGGTCTCTTCCACTCTCTTCCGCGCTCTTCGGCTGTCTGCGGCTCTCTGCGGCTTTCTGCGGCTCTCCGCCCTCGTCCGTTCTCGCCTACCGGGCCAGCACCCGGCGCAGCGCGCCGAGCAGCTCGTCCTGGGCCGCCTGTGCGGACCCGAGGGCAGTGGCCCGGCGCCAGGCGACGTGTCCGTCCGGGCGCACCAGCAGCACGCCGTCCTCGGCGATCTCGCTGACCCGGCTCCACTCGCCGTACGCGTCACGGGAGTTGTCGTCGCCGATGCGCACCACCCGCAGCGGTACGCCGAGGGCCTCCTGGCAGGCGGTCGCGGCCGCGTCCCAGACGTCGCCCGACAGGCCGGTCAGCACGGTGAACGTGCCGCCGCCGACGACGTCCAGCGTGGACAGTCGCCCGCCCTGTCCGTCGACGAGCCACGCGTGCGGCAGCTTCGCGCCGGGCCGCGTGCTCGGCTGGTGCACCAACTCCCGGTCCTGCTCCCAGACTTCGGCGGGACCGTCGTCGGGTATCACGGCGGAGGAGGTGTAGCGCTGGTTCATCTCGACGCCGTGCGCGTTGAACTCGTAGTTCTTGAGCTGGATCGCCTCTTCGAGCAGGCGCCGCTTCTTGGCGCCCTCGGGCGTCGGCGCGGATATCGCGTCGAGTCCCTCGGCGATGGCCTCGTGGTCGGCGCCGCCACCGATGCCGAGCACCTCGAAGATCGGGCCGAACTGGTCGCGGCTGAGGTTGGCCCGCTCCACGATCTGCCGCCCGACCGGGGCCCGTTCGGCGGAGTAGGTCTCCAGCAGCTCGGGGCCGGCCTCGCCGCGGACCACCATCGCGAGCTTCCAGGCGAGGTTGTACGCGTCCTGGACGGACGTGTTGGAGCCGAGCCCGTTGGACGGCGGATGACGGTGCACGGCGTCGCCCGCGCAGAAGACTCTCCCGGACCCGTACGCGGAGGCGTAGCTGTGGTTGACGGTCCACAGCGAGGTCGACGTGATCTCCACCGGCAGGTCGGGGTCGCCGATGAGGTCGCGCACGATCTGCCGCGCCGACTCCTCGTCCACCTCCGGCGGCGGCTGCTCGATGTCGTACCCCCACACCAGCAGCCACTCGTTCCACGGGCGGACCATGCGGACCAGGCCCATGCCGATGCCGCCGGTCTCCGCCCCGGGCTGCAGCACCCAGTACAGGACGCTCGGCCGGTGGGCGCAGTACCGGGCGAGGTCGGCCTTGAAGACGATGTTCATGCTGCCGGCCTTGGCCATCTGGCCCTCGAAGGGCAGGCCGAGCTGCTCGGCGACCGCGCTGCGCCCGCCGTCCGCGCCGACCAGATAGCGGGCCCGTACGGTGAACTCGTCGCCCCGGACCCGGTCGCGCAGCAGCGCGGTGACGCCGTGCTCGTCCTGGGTGAAGCTCAGGAACTCGGTGTCGAAGCGCACCTTGGCGCCGCGGGCCGCCGCGTTGTTCACCAGGATCGGCTCCAGGTAGGTCTGCGGCAGGTCGATCATCTCGCAGGGGCTCTTCGCCGCGTACTCGCTGGCCGTCGCCGGGCCCGTGCCCCAGCTGCGGATGCGGCCGATCTCCTGCCCGGTGAGAGCGGTGCACAGCACCGTGTCGCCCATGAGGTGGGACGGGCTGCCGACGGCCAGTGCCGCGGACTCCACCCCGAGGTCGCGCAGGACCTCCATGGTGCGCTGGTTGGTGATGTGCGCCCGCGGCGTGTTGGCCAGCCAGCCGTACTTGGTCACCAGCAGGGTGCGGATGCCGTAGGTGGCCAGCAGCAGCGCGGCGGAACCGCCGGCGGGGCCGCTGCCGACGACGAGGACGTCGGTGTCGTACGCGTCGTTCGGGTGGTGCGCGTGGGTGAGGGTCATGGCTGGGCGCTCCTCGGTCATCCGGCCAGGGGGGCGAGTCGGAAGGTGTAGTCGAGCCGGCGCCACTCGCCGTCGACCGGGCGGCCGTCGGGGGTGGGACCGGTCTGCGGCGCGAAGTCGACGACGAGTTCGTCCTTGACGCCGAAGACGGTGTCGCTGTCCAGGTAGGCGCCGCCCGACACGAACAGCTGGGTGACGAGCCGGCGGTGGCCGGGCGCGTCGAACATGAAGTGGAGATGGGGCGCCCGGTAGGGATGGCGCCCGACCGCGGCGAGCATCCGGCCGACCGGCCCGTCCTCCGGGATCGGGTACTCCGAGGGCAGGATGGACCAGAACCTGATCCGGCCCTCGGCGTCGGTGCGCAGCCGGCCCCGCAGCACCGGCCCTTCCAGGTCCGGGAGCTGGACGTCGTAGTAGCCGTCCTCGTTGGACTGCCACACGTCCACCACCGCGTCCTCGACCGGCCGGCCGGCGGGGTCCGTGACCTGTACGTCCACCCAGAGCGGGGTGCCGGACAGCCCTCCGGAGATGTCGCCGCCGTGCGCGATCTCGGGCGGGCCGTCCACATAGAAGGGGCCGAGCACCGCGGACGGAGTGGTGCTGGGCGTACGGGAGTTGGTGAGCAGGTCCACGGCGCTGGAGACGCCGAGGGTGTCCGACAGCAGCACGAACTCCTGACGGGTCGGGCCGCAGATCTCGCCGGTGCGGGTGAGGAAGTCGATGGCGTACTGCCATTCGGCGTCGGTGACGTCGTTGACGGCGACGAAGGTGTGCAGATGCCGGACCAGGTCGCTCAGCAGGGTGCGTACGCGTGGGTCGGGTGCGTCCGCGAAGCTCGCCACGACCTGTTCGGTGAGCCGGGCCAGCTGGGTCTCCGTGGCGGGGGGACCCGTGGGGCGGCGCCCGTGCCAGGCGTCGGCCAGCAGCTCCGCGATGCCCTCGGTGGTCAGCTCGCGCGGGTTCGGGTACGGCGTCGAGGTGGCCAGCTCGGTCGCGCGGGCGAGGCCGGACTCCGGCATGCCGAGGTCGCGCAGCGAGATGGGGCCGCCCAGGGAGGCGACCAGGTCGTACACGCCGCTCGGGGCGTCGGGCACGCCCAGGGCGTCGGCGATGCGGCGCATCACGTCGGGCACCGCGGGCGCGTTGTAGGCCATGGCGTGCGGCAGGACGACGGTGTGCGTCTCGGCGTGCGGCAGGTCGAAGCTGCCGCCGAGGGTGTGGCACAGCTTGTGGTGCAGGCCCATGCCGACCGTGGCGAGGCAGGTCCCGGCGAGCCAGGCCGCGTGCAGCAGGTCGGCGCGCGCCTCCGGGTCGGCCGGATCGGCGGCGAGCCGGGGGAGCGCCCGGGCGATGCGGGAGATCGCGTCGAGGGCCCGCTGGTCGGTGACCGGATCGGCGTCGGCGGAGTACAGGGCCTCGACCGCGTGGGCGAGCGCGTTGACGCCGCTCGTGACCGACATGGGCAGCGGCAGGGTGAGGGTGAAGTCGACGTCGTAGACGACGGTCTCGGGCAGGATCTCCGGGGACGACTGCGTGACCTTGCGTCCGTCCCGGGTCTCGCCGAGTACGGGGGTCACCTCGGAGCCGGCGTAGGTGGTCGGCAGGATCACCTGCGGCAGGCCCGTGCGCAGGGCCAGCGCCTTCGACAGTCCCGTCGTCGAACCCCCGCCGACGGCGACGATGCCGTCAGCGCCGGACTCCCTGAGCACGGCCAGGGCCCGCTCGGTCACCTCCACCGGCGTGTGCATGGCCGCGCCGTCGAACTCCGCCGCCACCAGGCCGCCGAGCGCCTCGCGCACCCGTGCGGAGGCCGCCGCGAGGGGCGGGCTGGACAGCAGCAGCACCCGGGAGCAGCCGAGCCGCCCGGCCTCCTCGCCGAGACGGCCGACCGTTCCGGCACCGAAGACCACCCGCGAGGGATGGGATGTGTAGACGAACGTCCGCATGGAACTCTGCCTCCGTGTGTCATCCGGGGCGGATCGGTCCTTGGGGCACCGAGGATTCGGTCCTTGAGCCACCGAGGAATCGGCTTGGGCCACCGAGTATGCGAATGACGTTCGTGTGAACTCCTGCACGATGCGCGCGCCGCGCTGCACGAAACGCGCATGTGTGGTGGGGCGGGCTGTCGGGAGGGGACGCGGGCCTCGTGTACCCAAAAGATCGACTTGCCGCGTTCATCCCGTTTGCCCAGGCTGCTACTAGTCGAAGATTCGGGTTCCTGAAGGACCTCGGTAATGACATACGTCGGGATAGGGGCGTCATGAAGCATGTAGAGGCCGCGCGTGCTCCGACCGGCCGAGCGCCGCGTGAGGTTCCCGAGGTCGAGGTCACCCTCCTCGTCAACGGCTCGGAACATCACCTGCAGATCGACGCGCGCGTGACGCTGCTCGACGCGCTGCGCGACCACCTGGGCCTGACCGGGGCCAAGAAGGGGTGCGACCAGGGGGCGTGCGGGGCGTGCACGGTGCTGGTGGACGGCAAGCGGGTGGTGTCCTGTCTGGCGCTGGCCGCCCAGTACGAGGGGCGCGAGATCACCACGGTGGAAGGCCTGTCCACGAACGGCGAACCGCACCCCATGCAGGCGGCGTTCGCCCGCCACGACGCGTTCCAGTGCGGTTACTGCACGCCGGGGCAGATCATGTCGGCCGTCGCGCTCGTCGCCGAGGGGCGGGCGAACTCGGAGGAGGACATCCGCGAGTTCATGAGCGGCAACATCTGCCGCTGCGGCGCCTACCCGAACATCCGCGCGGCGATCCGCGACGTCGTCGCGGAGGGCTGATCATGCACCCCTTCGAATACGTCCGGGCCGTCGACACCGGCGAGGCCGTCGCCGTGGTCACCGCCGACCCGAACGCCTCGTTCCTCGCCGGCGGCACCACGCAGCTGGACCTGATGAAGGACGGGGTCCTCGGTCCCGAGCGGCTCGTCGACATCACCCGGCTGCCGCTGAGCGGCATCACCCACGGCGACGCGGCCGTCCGCGTCGGGGCGCTGACGACGATGGAGGAGCTCGCCGCCGATCCCGTCGTGAGGGAGCGGCTGCCCTTCGTGAGGGAGGCCCTGCTGCTCGGTGCCTCCACCCAGTTGCGCAACATGGCGACCATCGGCGGCAACCTCCTCCAGCGCGCACGGTGCCGCTACTTCAGAGACCCCGCGGTGCGGTCCTGCAACAAGCGGAACCCGGGGTCCGGATGCGCCGCCATCACGGGCGTCCACCGCATGCACGCGATTCTGGGCACGAGCGACCACTGCATCGCCCTGCACGCCTCCGACCTCGCGGTTCCCCTGGCGGCGCTGGACGCCGTGGTCCACATCCAGAGCGCGGACGGCGCGCGATCGACCCCCCTGACCCGGTTCTACCTCCCGCCGGGCGACACGCCCCAGGTCGAGAACGTGCTGCGGCACGGCGAGCTGATCACCGCGGTCGAGATCCCGCTGCTGCCCCGGACGGCACGGTCGCACTACCTGAAGGTCCGGGACCGCGTCTCGTACGAGTTCGCGCTGACCTCCGCCGGTGTGGCCCTCGTGATCGAGGACGGCGTCGTCCGGGAGGCGCACGTGGCGCTGGGCGGGGTGGGCACCGTGCCCTGGCGGGCCTGGGACGCGGAGGACGTGCTGCGCGACTCCCGGGCGGACGCCGACTCCTTCCACGCGGCGGCGGAGGCGGCGCTCACCGGCGCCAGGCCGCTGCCCGGTACCGCGTTCAAGGTGGAGCTGGCCAAGCGCACTCTCGTGCGCGCCCTCGAGACCGTCGCGGGAGCGTCGTCATGACCACTGTCGAGAGCCGGACGGTCGTCGGCACGGGCCTCGACCGTGTGGACGCGCCGCTGAAAGTGACCGGCGCGGCCCAGTACCCCAACGACGTCACGCTCCCCGGCATGGTGCACGCCGCCCTGGTGGGCAGCACCGTCGCGGCGGGCCGCATCCGGAGCATCGACGTGTCCCGGGCCGTGGCCGCGCCGGGCGTGCTGGACGTCATCACGCATCTGACCGCGCCGCGGCTGGAGCACGGCCCGATGACGCTGCTGGGCGGATCGCCTCCGTTGCCCTTGCGGGACGATCGCGTCCTGCACTACGGGCAGCACGTCGGGATCGTGGTCGCCGAGAGCGCGGAGCAGGCCCGGCACGCCGCAACGCTGGTACGCGTCGAGTACGAGGCGGCCGAGGCCGTGCTCGACCTGGAGGACCCGCGGGCCGAGATCGTCGACAACCCCTGGGGGATGGACACCGAGCGCGGGGACGTCGACGCCGGATTCGCCCGGGCGGACATGGTCGTCGAGGGGACCTTCACCACCCCCGACAACACCAACAACCCGCTCGGCCTGTTCAGCACCGTGGCGTCCTGGCACGGCGACGCGCTCACCGTGCACGACTCCACGCAGTGGCCGCACAACGTCCGCACCTCACTCGCCACGATCTTCGACGTCCCCGAGAGCGGCGTCCGGGTCCTCGCGCCGTTCGTCGGCGGCGCCTTCGGTGCCGGGCTGCGGGTGTGGCCCCACGTCGTTCTCACCGTCCTGGCGGCCCGCCAGGTCAGGCGCCCCGTCAAGCTGGTGCTGACGCGCCCGGAGATGTTCACCTCCGTCGGACACCGGCCCAACAGTGTCCAGCGGATCAGGATCGGCGCCACCCGGGACGGGGACCTCGTCGCCATCGAGCACCACAGCCTGTCGTCCCTCGCCATGGAGGACGACGACTGGGAACCGGTCGCCCACGGATCGGCCTTCGCCTACGCCTGCCCCAACGTGCTGACCCGGGACCGGCAGGCCCGGCTGAACATCCCCTGCCCGGGCTCCATGCGCGCGCCGGCCGAGGGACAGGGCAACTTCGCCCTGGAGTCGGCCATCGACGACATCGCCTACGCCGTGGGCATGGACCCCCTCGAACTCCGCCTGCGCAACGACGCGCAGGAGCACCCGCTCCTCGGCCTTCCCTGGTCGAGCAAGGCACTGCGGGAGTGCTACCTCCAGGGTGCCGAGCGGTTCGGCTGGTCGCGGCGCTCGCCCGAGCCCCGCTCCATGCGCGACGGGCGCTGGCTCGTCGGCTACGGCCTGGCCGGCGTCTCGTACCCCTTCTACCAAGTGCCGTGCCAGGCCCGCGCCTCCGTGCGTCACGACGGGTCGGCGTACGTGCGCAGCGCCGCGACCGACATCGGAACCGGCACGTACACGGTCATGACCCAGCTGGCCGCCGAACTGCTCGGCCTCGACGTCGGCCGGGTGCGCTTCGACCTCGGCGACTCCGACATGCCGTACGCGCCCCAGGCCGGCGGCTCCGGTCTGACCGGGGCGCTCGCGGGCGCCGTCCAGGCCGCCTGCCGGCGCCTGGTGGGGGAGTTCCTCGACGTCGTGCGCGACGACCCGGACTCGCCCCTGCGGGGAGCCTCGCCCGACGACGTGACCGTCACCGACGGGCGTATCCACCGCTCCGCCGACCCCGCGTCGGGAGAGACCTATGCGGAGATCCTGGCCCGCCACGGCCTGGCGGAGCTGAGCGCCGACGGCAGGAGCACCCCGCCCCAGCCGGAGGACCTGGGGATGGCCCCCTCAGGTGCCTTCGGCGCCAAGTTCGTCGAGGTGCGCGTCGATCCCGAGCTCGGGCTGCTGCGCCTCGCGCGGGTGGTGTCGGCCATCGACGGCGGACGCATCCTCAACGAGAAGACCGCCACGAGCCAGATCATCGGCGGCACGGTCGGCGGCATCAGCCAGGCCATGTTCGAGGAGACGGCCACCGACCCGCTGACCGGCCGCATCGCCAACGCCACCTTCGGCGACTACCTCATGCCGGTCAACGCGGACGTGCCCGACATGGAGGTGCTCTTCGTCGGCGAACCCGACCGGGCCACCGCGGTCGGCACCAAGGGCATCGGCGAGATCGGTCTGGTCGGCCTGGCCGCGGCCATCGGCAACGCCGTGTATCACGCCACGCGCCGCCGCATCCGCTCCCTGCCCCTCACCATCGACCGGCTGTTGTGACGCCCTGAGGCCGGCTCGTCACCGCCGCGTCCGTCCCAGGTCGCGCCCGCTCAAATCTGGGATGAAAACCTTTTCAGTCGCAGGGTAGGGTGGATAGACACACCCGATGAGAGGATGCGGGCACAAGTGGTGACGATCCATGACGTGGCGCGAGCCGCCGGGGTGTCTCCGGCGACCGTATCGCGTGTGTTCAACGGCGGCAGGGTCACACCCGAGCGGGCCCTGTCCGTTCAACGGGCGGCTGCGGCCCTCGGCTTCGCGCCCAACCGTGTGGCCCGCTCCCTGCGCAAGCAGCGGTCCAGCGTGATCGCCCTGATCATCCCGGACATCGAGAACCCGTTCTTCACGTCACTGGCCCGCGGTGTCGAGGACGCCGCGCAGCGCACGAGCCTGTCGGTCGTCCTGTGCAACTCCGACGAGGACACCGAGAAAGAGCGCCGCTATCTCGAGATCGCGCTCGGCGAACAGATGGCGGGCGTGATCGTGGCGGCGGCCTCCCAGGACGAGACGGACCTCGGACCCCTGATCGCCCGGGGCGTGCCGGTGGTCGCCGTCGACCGCCGGCCGCACGACGCCGAGGTGGACGCGGTCAGGGTCGACAACCATCACGGCGGAGAGGTGGCCACCCGGCACCTCCTGGAGGCCGGCTACCACAGGATCGCCTGCATCACCGGGCCCGAGGGCGCCTCCACCTCCGAGGAGCGACTCGCGGGCTACCGCACGGCGTTGAGGTCGGCGCCGGGCTCCGGGGTCACGGTCGACGACGCCTATGTGCGGCACGCCGACTTCCGCGTGGAGGGCGGCAAGGCGGCGATGCGCGAGCTGCTGGCCCTGCCGGAGCCGCCCGACGCCGTGTTCGTCGCCAACAACCTCATGACCATCGGTGTCCTCGACGCCCTCGCCGAGGTCGGCCGCACCCCGCCCGGCGTCGGCGTGCTCTCCTTCGGCGGCGTCCCCTGGGCGTCGCTGGTGCGCCCGTCCCTGACGGCCGTGGAACTGCCCTCGTACGAGCTCGGGCGCGCGGCGGCCGAGCTGCTGCTGCAGCGCATGGAGGGCAGTGCCGCGCCGCTGCAGACCGTGGTGCTGCGCACGAAGCTCCAGGTCCGGGAGAGCACGGCCGGACCCGCCGAGGACTGACGGTCCCGCCGACGGCTGCCGGCCTTCACACGAGACAGGCTCCGCAAACGCGACAGCGGCGCCGCACCGGTCACTCGACCGGTGCGGCGCCGCTTGCGTGTGCCGGGCGTTACTTGATGCCCGACGTCTTGACCGACTCCACGATCTGGCGCTGGAAGACGAAGAACAGCACCAGCATGGGCACCGCGGCCACCGTCGCCGCCGCCAGGATGTAGTTCCAGTTGGAGGTGTACTGGGTCTGGAACGAGGCGATGCCGAGCTGGATCACCGTCAGGCTCTGGTCGTTGGTGGCGACCAGCGGCCAGACGAAGGCGTTCCAGTTGGCGAGGAAGAAGAAGATCGCCAGGGCCGACAGGATGGGCCGGGACATCGGCAGGACGATGTTCCAGTAGACCCGCCAGTGCCCGCAGCCGTCGATGACCGCCGCCTCCTCCAGCTCCTTCGGCAGCCCCAGGTAGAACTGGCGCAGCAGGAAGATGCCGAAGGCGTTGAAGATGGCCGGGATGATCAGGCCGGCGTAGCTGTTGAGCAGACCCAGCTGGCGGGCGACCAGGAACAGCGGGATCAGTACCACGGGCGGGGTGACCAGCAGGGTCGCGAAGATCGTCGCGAAGAGCTTCTCGCGGCCCGGGAAGCGCAGCCGCGCCAGCGCGTAGGCGGCCATCGAGTGGAAGAACAGCGCCACCACGGTGATCACCGCGGAGATGAAGAAGCTGTTCCACAGATAGCGCGCGAACGGCACCTCGGTGAAGACGTAGACGAAGTTGTCGAAGGTGAAGTCCCGCGGGATCAGGTTTCCGTCGGTGACGGTGTCACGCGTCTTGAAGGACGACGTGATCATGTACAGCACCGGGAAGACGCTGATCAGCGACAGGACGACGGCCAGGACCGTCAGTCCGGTGCGCGAGGAGAGCGGCCGGCGCCGGCCTGTGGTCGTGGGGGCCTGCTGGGACATGGCGTCACTCGCCATCGTCGAACCTCCCGCCTCTCGTGAGCTTGAAGATCACCGCGGAGATGATGACCATGATCAGCACCAGGAACGAGCCCATGGCCGACGCATAGCCGTACTCCCCGAATCCGAAGGCCTGCTGGTAGATGTAGAAGATCGCCAGTGAGGTGCCGTTGGCGGGGCCGCCGTTGGTCAGGACGAAGACCAGGTCGAGACCGCCCGTGATGGCGGCGACCGTCGACATCAGCAGGACGAAGAAGCTGGTGGGGCGCAGTAGCGGCCAGGTGATGGTCCGGAAGGTGGTCCACGGGCCCGCGCCGTCCAGCTTCGCGGCCTCGTAGAACTCCTTGGGGATCTCCTGGAGTCCGGCGAGGAAGATGATCATGTAGTAGCCCATCATCACCCACGCCATGACGGCGATGAGGCAGCCGAGGGCCAGGGACGGGCTGCCGAGCCAGGACTCGCCGTCGAACCCGGCCGCTCGCATGGCCCGGTTGACCACACCGGTCTGCTCGTCCAGCAGGAACTTCCACAGCACGCCCACCACCACGAGGCTGATGACGTACGGCAGGAACAGGGCGGTGCGGAAGACGCCGACGGCGGGCAGCTTCTGCTTGACCAGGAGGCCGAGGCCGAGGCTCAGGCAGAACAGCACGGGGACGAGGATCACGACGTACTCGCCGGTGATCTTCATCGAGTCCCAGAACAGCGGATCGTTCATCATCCGCCGGTAGTTGCCGAGCCCGATCCACTCGTAGCTGCCGAAGCCGCTGACCTGGAAGAAGCTCAAGCCGATGGACAGCACCATCGGTATGGCGACGAAGACCAGGAGCCCGATCACGTCGGGGGCGAGGAACAGGCCGGCGGCCAGCCACTCGCGGTGCTTCCGGCTCAGTCCCCGCCGGTCGGACGAGGCCGGCGCCTGGGCCGAGGCCTTGGCGGTGGTGCGCCGGTCCTGTGCGGCGACGCTGCTCATATCAGGCTCGCCCCCTTGTAGCTCTTGGTGTAGGCCGCGATGGACTGGGCGGCTCTCTCCGCCTCACCTGCCACGCCGCGGCCGGCGAGCATGGTGCCCTGGATGGCGTCGGAGATCGCCTTGTAGACGACCGGGGGATAGCGCGGCTCGGCGCGGCCGCCCGGGAAGATCTCGTCCTTGAACTTCTTCATGATCTCGGAGTCGTAGCCGCCCTTGGCGGCCCCGCGCTCCAGCGCGGTCGCCCGCGGTGCCACGTCGGACTTGGCGCCGACGCACCAGTCGACCATCCGGTTGATGGAGTCGTCCTTCATGGAGCCCAGCGCCCAGGCGCAGAACTCGGCCGCCGCATCGGGGTTGCGGCCCTGCGCGTTGGCGCAGAAGGACCAGCCGCCCAGCGTGGTGACGTATTTGCCGCCCGGGGGCACCGGCAGCTTGAAGATGCCGTACTGGTACTTGGGCGCGAACGCCTTGAAGCTGGAGACGTTCCAGATGCCCTGCTGCCACATCGCGACGTTGCCGGCCCGGAAACCGCCGATCACGTCGCCGGCGGCGGGCAGGGTGCGCGGCGCGATGCCGTGGCGTACGGCGTCCTGCCAGAACTGCAGCGCCTGGCGGGTGGGCTTGGAGTCGAAGGCCACGTTGCCCTGCGCGTCCAGGACGTCGCCGCCGCCCTGCCACATCCACGGGTACCAGGTGAAGTTCTGGTAGTAGCCCGGGTTGGTCTCGAAGACGAGCCCGGCCCGGGTCTTCGTGCGCAGCTTGTCGCCGATGTCGAGCATCTGGTCCCACGTGGTGGGGATGTCGGCCTCGGACAGGCCGGCCTTCTCCCAGACGTCCTTGGCGTAGAACATGGCCAGCGGCTCGACCTCCATGGGGAGGGCGTAGACCTTGCCGTCGACCTTGCGGCTGTCGAGCGCGGAGCCGAAGTCGTCGATGGCCTCCTTCTCCATGTGCGGAGTCAGGTCGGCCAGCACGCCGCCGTTGTAGTAGCGCAGGAAGTCGCCGGGGGAGAGCAGGAAGATGTCCGGGCCCTCGCCGGTGGCGAAGGCGGACGGGACCTTGAATCCGTTGAGGTAGGTCTGGATCGGCACGTAGACCAGGTCGATCTGCTGCTTGTGGGTGGCGTTCCACTGGGCGACCATGTCGACGAACCACTTGGACTGCGCGTTGATCGCCGGGTCGGGCGAGCGCTGCGGTCCGTAGAAGTTCCAGAACTGGAGGTTGCCCCCCTTGGCCTGGGCGGTGCCGCAACCGGTGAGCAGGGCCGGGGAGGCCACGGCCGCCCCGGCGCCCGCCATCGCGGTGAGGAATCGGCGGCGTGAGGTGCCGGGGGCCGTGGCCGGGCGCCCGGCGTCGTTGCCGTGCTGGAGCATGCGTGCGCTCCTGTCGGAGTGGGATGTGGCTGGGGACGAGCGGATCCTGGGGGGCGGGCCCCGGGCGGTGCGGTCCTCGCGTGGACGAGGGGGCCGCGGCGCCCGGGGCGGATCCGGGGAACCGGTGGGCGGTTCCCCGCGAAGCGACGTGCCCTGCGAGGGTCAGTCGACTTCGAGCGTGAGCAGGTCCGGCGTGGCCGGGCGGGACGCGGAACTCGGGGCGTCCAGGTAGAAGAGCGAGGTGCTGGCGATGTCGTCGCTGGTGTGCCGGTAGCGGTGCGGCAGACCGTTGCCCTGGCCGGGACCGATGCCGAGGCTCTGCACGGTGACGCGGAGGTCCGTGGAGAAGCGGATGGGGTCCAGGACGTGCCAGCGGTACATGCCGAACCGCTGCTGGCTGCGGTACAGCCCGTCAGGGCGCAGGATCTGGTTCAGGCCCAGGTACGGGGTGGTGTAGGCGGTGTAGCCCTGTCCGGGGACGTCGAAGTTCCAGGCGCCGCCGAAGTAGTCCTCGGTCCCGGTGCCGCAGATCGTCGGGAACTCGTCGTCGCCGTCGAGGTAGAACTTCAGCTCGCCCTCGCCCCACCAGCCCGGGCTGTTGACGCCCCAGGCCATGTACGTGCCGACGTAAGCGCCGGCGCCGGTGACGCCGTCGAGCAGCGTGTGCACCTCGCCGAAGGGCACCGGGTGGCTGCGGCGCCACTGGGCGTGGAAGTAGGAGGCGTCCTCGCCGACCTCGTCCAGCTCGTAGTCCACCTGGTAGTAGAGCGTGACCTTCTCGGCGGTCAGGTTCTCCAGGGTGATGCGTGCCCTGCGGCGGAACGGCATCGGCCAGTACGCGTTGAAACCGCCGTTCGGGTTCGCGGCGACGGGGACGGACGACACCTGGCTGAAGGTGTTCCAGCCGTTGCAGAAGAAGTCACCGAGCGGAACCTCGACGGCCGGATCCTCCTCGCCCTCCCAGTACATCCGCAGGAGGGTGCCCCGCCAGGCCCGGTGCGGGTCGGTGGTGCACCACAGGTGGCGGATGGTGCCGGGGCCTTCGATGTCGGCGAGCTCCGCCGTCGCGCCGGGGGCGATGTCGATGCTGGGGGAGATCTTCCAGCCCGGTCCCAGCCGGCTCGCCGCCACCGCTCCGGTGCCCTCCGTGGCGCGGCCGCCGCCGGACTTGGCGCCGTCGAAGTTCTCGGCACTGATGGAACGGCTCACGGCACGCGTCCTGCGGGAGATACCGTCGAGTCCAAAGGTCGTCATCGTGTCTTGCCCTCATGGGTGGGTGCGGGTCGCGCGCCGCGGGCCGAAGGAGGCGACGTGGGCGCGGGAGATGGCGAGGCGCCGCCGGCGCGGTGGCCGACCACCTCTGAAATCCATTTCACCGAAACGTAGAGCGGGCCCCTGGGGGTGTCAAGGGGTGAGACCTGCGCGTGATCCGGTGATGTCACCGCACCGGTCTGATGTGCCGTTTCCCCAGGGCAAAGCCTGCTTCTGCGCGTTCCCTTGACGCTGAAATCGATTTCTGCGAGCGTGCTCGTCATGCCTCGCAACGCAGTCATCGGTGTGGACATCGGCACGTCGAGCAGCAAGGGCGTCCTCGTCGGCCTGGACGGCACCCTGATCCGCTCGGCCGTACGGGAGCACACCCCCACCAGGCCCGGCCCCGGCCGTTTCGAGATGGACGCCTCCGTGTGGTGGCGCGAGTTCACCGAGCTCGCCCGGGAGCTGACCGCCGCCGGGGACACCACCGTGATCGCCGTCGGCGTCAGCGGCATGGGGCCCTGCGTCCTGCTCACCGACGAGCACGACACCCCGCTGCGCCCCGCCGTCCTCTACGGCGTGGACACCCGCTCCGTCCGCCAGATCGAGCGCATCGAGGCACGCCTCGGTGCCGAGGAGATCATCCGCCGCGGCGGCTCCGCCCTGACCACCCAGGCCGCCGGGCCGAAGATCGCCTGGATCGCCGAGGAGGAGCCCGAGCTCTACGCCCGCGCCCGCCGCCTGTACATGCCCAGTTCCTGGCTGGTCAGAAAGCTCACCGGGGCCTACGTCCTGGACCACCACTCCGCCAGCCAGTGCACTCCGCTGTACGACACGCTCGCCGGCGAGTGGTACGCCCCCTGGGCCGCCGAGGTGGCCCCCGGCATCGACCTGCCCCCGCTGAGCTGGTCCGGCGAGGCGGCCGGCACCGTCACCGCCGAGGCCGCCCGGGAGACCGGCCTGCCCGTCGGCATCCCCGTCACCACCGGCACGATCGACGCCTGGGCCGAGGCCCTGAGCGTGGGCGCGCAGCACACCGGTGACCTGATGCTCATGTACGGCACCACCATGTTCCTCATCCACACCGTGCCGAAGCCGCTCACCAGCCCGTCGCTGTGGGGCACGGTCGGCGCGCTGCCCGGCACCCGCAACCTGGCCGGCGGCATGGCCACCTCCGGTGCCGTCACCAACTGGCTGCGCGACCTGTTCGCCGACGCCGACCACGCCGGACTCACCCGGCAGGCGGCCGAAGCGGGCCCCGGCGCCAACGGCCTGCTGATGCTTCCCTACTTCTCCGGCGAGCGCACCCCGATCATGGACCCGGACGCCCGGGGAGTGATCGCCGGACTGACCCTGTCCCACACCCGCGGTGACCTCTACCGGGCCGCGCTGGAGGCCACCGGCTTCGGCGTCCGCCACAACATCGAGGTCATCGAGGAGGCCGGCGGCGACATCCGCCGCGTGGTCGCCGTCGGCGGCGGCACCCAGGGCTCCCTGTGGACGCAGCTCGTCTCCGACATCACCGGCCGCCCGCAGGAGCTGCGGAGTACCACCATCGGCGCCAGTTACGGCGGCGCGCTGCTGGCCGCGCAGCTCATCGGGGACGCCTCCATCGACGACTGGAACCCGGTGCGCGTGACGGTGACGCCGCACGCCGAGCACCAGGAGCGCTACGACGAGCTGTACCGCCTGTACCGACGGCTGTACCCGGAGACCTCGGCGACCGTGCATGCGCTGGCGGCGTCGCAGGAGCGCTGACGTCCCCTCCTGCTTGCGGGGACCTGGCCGTAGGCGACCGCGCACGCCTTCGCCACCGCGCCGGACATGGCTGTCGGCCACACCGCCGACCGCGCACGTTCCGCGCGGCCGACCGTGCAGGTGCCGCGCGGCCGACCGTGCAGGTGCCGCGCCGCCGACCGTGCACATGCCGCATTGGCGACCGTGCACATGCCGCGTCGGCGGCCACCGCGCCGCCACCCCGGTCGGAGCGACACCACCGACCAACCGCTCGCCCCGGTCCGATCCCGGGTCCGGGTGGGGCTG
>NZ_JBEYUW010000007.1:0-324298 GCF_040643735.1 Streptomyces sp. NPDC047085 | reverse complement strand
CTGCTCGACCTCGATCCGGTTCCGCCGCCGGTCCGATCCCGGGTCCGGGTGGGGCTGCTCGACCTCGATCCGGTTCCGCCGCCGGTCCGATCCCGGGTCCGGGTGGGGCTGCTCGACCTCGATCCGGTTCCGCCGCCGGTCCGATCCCGGGACCGGATGCGACCACTCGACCCCACCCGGTCCCACCCCGGGCCGGACCGCGGCCCCTGAACGCACCGGTCCGGTCCCGGGGCCGGACGTGATCGATCCCGTCCCGGTCACGCCCCCGAGCCGGGACCGGGCCCCTGAACCTCCCGGCCCCGGCCGGGACCGGACGTGACTGCTCGACCCATCGGCCCTCACTTCGGGCCGAACGCACAACCAACGGAGACCGCATGACCACGTACACCCTGCCCGAGCCCCGCCGGGTGCCGGCCGCCGAGCCGAACACCGTCTACACCGTGGCCAGCGGTGACCTGCGCCCCGCCGCCAACGTCACCTGCTGGCCCACCCAGGAGAAGCTGGAGAACGACCTCGCCGCCGCGCTCACGGACCTCGGCTGGGCGGTCCGACGCGGCCACGCGGTCGACGAGGCCAAGGGGCACGGCTTCATCGACAGCCAGCGCGCCGGCATCGAGGTGTTCAAGAACCTGCCCGAGGACGCCCCGCTGATCGTCGTCGAGGGCGTCTGGCAGTACAGCCACCACGTCCTGGCCGGACTGCGCAGCCACCGGGGCCCGATCCTCGTCGTCGCGAACTGGAGCGGCGAGTTCCCGGGCCTGGTCGGTCTGCTGAACCTCGCCGGCAGCCTCACCAAGGCGGGGCGCGAGTACTCCGTCCTGTGGAGCGCCGACTTCACCGACGACTGGGCGCGGGACGGCCTGCGCACCTGGCTCGAGACGGGCACCCTCACCCACGACACGAGCCATGTCCGGCCCCTGCCGCCGCTGCCGCAGGACCCCGAGACCGAACTGGGCGTGGCCCTCGCCCGGCAGCTGCGCGACGAGAAGGCGATCATCGGCGTCTTCGACGAGGGCTGCATGGGCATGTACAACGCCATCATCGACGACGAGTTCCTCAACCCGCTCGGCATCTACAAGGAGCGCCTGTCCCAGAGCGCCCTGGTCGCGGAGATGAACAAGGTCTCCGACGAGGAGGCCCAGGCCGTCCGCGCCTGGCTCGACCACGCCGGCATGACCTTCCACACCGGCACCGACGAGGCCACCGAACTCACCGACGCGCAGCTGCTCAGCCAGTTCAAGATGTACATAGCCGCGCTGCGCATCGCCGACGACTTCGGACTCGACGCTGTCGGCATCCAGTACCAGCAGGGCCTCAAGGACACCGTCCCGGCCAGCGACCTCGCCGAGGGTCTGCTCAACAACGTCCAGCGTCCGCCGGTGCTCAGCCGCGACGGCGCCCGTGAGCTGTACGCGGGCGCGCCGCTGCCGCACTTCAACGAGGTGGACGAGGGCGTCGCCGTCGACTCCCTCGTCACCAACCGCATCTGGACCGCGATGGGCCTCGACCCGGCCACCACGCTGCACGACGTCCGCTGGGGCGAGGAGTACGACGGCCGGTTCGTCTGGGTCTTCGAGATATCCGGCTCGGTGCCCGCCTCCCACAACGGCGGCTACGACAAGTCGTACAGCATGCGTCAGCCCCCGATGTTCTTCCCGCTCGGCGGCGGCACCCTCAGCGGCGTCTCCAAGCCGGGCGAGATCGTCTGGTCGCGCGTGTTCCTGATGGACGGCCGGCTGCACGTCGACCTCGGCCGCGCCACCTCGATCGAGCTGCCCGAGGAGGAGACCCGGCGCCGGCTGGATGCCACCAACCACCAGTGGCCGATCATGCATGCGGTCCTGCACGGCGTCACCCGCGACCAGTTCATGGCCCGCCACCGCGCCAACCACCTCAACGTCGCCTACGCCCCCGACGCGGAGACCGCCGACAAGGCGCTGCGCGCCAAGGCCGCGCTCTTCGCCGAGCTGGGCGTCGAGGTGCACCTGTGCGGTGACGTGGCGCTGTAGTCGCATCCAGGGCCACGCCGGTGGTGTGCGTGCCCGCATCCGCACACCACCGGCGTGCATCAGCACGTGGACGAGCGAGCAGGCGAACCAGGAAATCCCCCACGATTCCGAGGAGTTCAGCATGGTCCACGCACAAGGTCCCACCCCTACCCCCACCCCCACCCCTGCCACGGCCGCCGGCCCGAGCCGCCGCTCGGTGCTCACCGCCGGACTGGGGCTGGCGACGACGGTAGCCGGGCTGAGCACAGGGGCGCCGCGCGCGAGCGCCGCCCCGGCCGGGGCCACCGCCGTCACCGCCATCACCGGCACGAAGATCAGGAACCTCACGGGTCCCGCCGAGACGGGCCCCTTCGCCGCTCCCTGGACCGACCTGGGCATCCCCGCCCGCTGCCCCGACGGCACGATGCTCTTCGTCTGCGGCGACACCTTCGACGGAGCGGGCGTGGGCGGGCCGGACTGGCGGGCCCCGGTGGGCCTGCGCGCACGCCGCCCCGACATCGACCGCCTCGTCATCGACGACAGCGTGGGCGGCTCGCACGCCGTCGGCCTCGTCCCGGAGGGCCACCAGAACAACACGACCGCCATCCCGTCGGACGTCTTCACGGTCGGCGGCACGATGTACATGCACCTGATGCGCGGCGTCCTCTACCAGACCCACCACTCCGACTTCTGGCGCTCGACGGACAACGGCCGGACGTGGCGGTACCTGTGCCAGTGGCCCGGTGACCAGTACGGCGGCCAGTTCCAGCAGAAGTCGTACGCCGTCGCGGACGACGGATACTGCTACGTCCTGTCGACCGTGTTCAACCGCGACGTGGCCTCCGACCTCCTCCTCCACCGCGTCCGCCAGGACCAGTTGGGCAACCCGGCCGCGTACCAGCCGTGGGGCTACGCGAACGGCGCCTGGGCCTGGGGCAACTACCCGACCACGATCACCGCCCGCCGCCGCTGGGGCGAGATCTGCTTCCGTGCGATGGGCGGCAAGTACGCCCTGACTTGGCTGAACATGGAGCCGCTTTCGATGCGCGCCCAGATCTTCGCGCTCCCGACGAGCAATCTGTTCACCACCCCGGAGCAGACCGTCATCGTCCCCACCGCTCCCGGCCACGAGTCCGGCAACGCGGTCGCGAGCCCGTACGGCGGTTTCATCGTCCCCGGCTCCACGTTCAGCGACTTCCACCTCACCGTGAGCCAGTGGTACGACGCCCAGAACTACCGGGTCATGCAGTACCGGATCAACGGTCTGGCCGTCTGAGCACGTTCCCCCCACCCACCACCCCCTCCCGAGGAGCACGTGTGCGCATATCCAGATCCCTGATCACGCTGGCGGCCGGCCTGGCCGCCGTGACCATGCTGACGACTCCGGCCGTCCACGCCGATGCCGACACCGCCACCGCCACGGCGACGGCCGGTGCGACCGTGACCGCGACCGCGAACGCCCCGGAGAGCAGCTACTTCTCGACCGTGGACATCGCCCCCGGCGCCACCATCGGCGCCCCCGCGATCGGCGACAACAGGGAGCATGGCGACCTGTGGCCGTCGTGCTGGTCGAACGACGACAACGTCTACGCCGCCTACGGCGACGGCCTGGGCTTCGGCGACACCTGGAACGACGTCGGCGTGGCCCGGATCAGCGGTGACCCCGGCAACCTGACGGGTACCCAGCGCGCGGCGGGCGACCGGATCGGCCGGATCTGGGGCGACCCCCAGCAGTACTACCGCAAGCCGACCGGCATGGCCTGCGTGAACGGCGACCTGTACCTCGCCGTCCAGGACCTCAAGCAGGGCACCCTGGACAACGCGCCCAGCGCGACCATCGTCAAGTCGACCGACAAGGGCGCCACCTGGACGTCGGACACGACCACCCCGATGTTCTCGGACCAGAAGTTCACCACGGTCATGTTCCTGGACTACGGCAAGGACAACGCCAACAGCCCGGACGGATACGTCTACGCCTACGGCCTGGACTACAACTGGCGCGACACCTTCGACCCCGACCCGGACCCGGCCGACCTCTACCTGGCCCGGGTGCCCGCCACGTCCGTCCAGAACCGGTCCACGTGGCAGTTCTACGCCGGTGCCAGCGCCGGCACCCCGCAGTGGACCTCGAACATAGACCAGCGGGTGTCCGTCCTGCACGACGACCACCGCATCTACCAGAACGTGGGAACCGCGGGCCGCGCGCGGGACCTGAGCGTGATCAGCCAGGGCGGAGTCGTCTACGACAAGCCACTGAACCGGTACATCTACACGTCCTGGACGGAGTACACGTACGAGTTCTACGAGGCGCCCACCCCCTGGGGACCGTGGAAGCACTTCACCCCGAAGGACTTCGGCGGCTACCCCTGGACCCACGCCAAGCACGGCGGTTACGCCACCACCATCCCGTCGAAGTACATCAGCGCCGACGGCAAGTCCATGTGGCTCCAGTCCAACGTCTGCCCCTGCGGCGGCGGTTACCCGGCCGGCGACTTCTGGGCGTACACCTTCTCGCTGCGCAGGATGTCTCTCACCCCGTCGGTCCCCACCACCCCGGGCAACACCCCGGACGCCGCCCGCAACCTCGCCCGCGAACCGGGCACCGTCCCGATCGAACGCGCCACGCACTTCGGCACCGCGATCTACAACGACGGCAACAAGAACCAGAACGAGGACGACTGGAACGACGAGCGCAAGCCGACCAGCTGGTGGGGCTACACCTGGCCGCGTACCTACCGCCTCAACGAGGTGGCGTACACGACCGGCACCATGTTCGGCGACGGCGGCTGGTTCAGCAGCGCCCCGCGCATCCAGGTGCGGCAGAACGGGGTCTGGACCGACGTCACCGGCCAGCGGGTGACCCCCACCCTCCCGACCTCCTCGGCCGCCGGCACCAACAGGACGTACGTCTTCGACTTCGACGCCACGACCGGTGACGGCGTCCGCGTCATCGGCGGCAGCGGCGGCACCCAGACCTTCACCTCGATCGCCGAACTGGAGGCCTACTACCGCTGAGCCGCGCCGGGGCGGAGGCTTCGCCGGCTTCGGCGCAGGTTTTACCAGCCCGTGGTTGCCGCCCCCGGGGACCCGTCGGATTCTTGGTCACCATGCCGTGGGGCAGCTGGTTCTGCTGGTCAGGGGGGTGCATGGGCTGCATGGGCCCCCCGCGCAGTGCGGGGGATGAGCATGCACCTGGAGTTCCGGCACCTGCGTGTCCTGCTCACCGTGGCCGAGGCCGGCAGCATCCGCAAGGCCGCCGCACGGCTGCAGCTCTCCCAGCCGGCCATGAGCGCCCAGCTGAAGCGGATCGAACACGAGCTGGGCGGCCCGCTGTTCATCCGCAGCGCCGACGGGGTGAAGCCGAACGAGAACGGACAGTACGTCCTGCGCTGCGCCCGTGACCTCGTCGTGGGCTTCGACCGGCTGCGAGAGCACGCGCGATCGGCGGCCGAGGCGGACAGACAGGCCGCCGCCCCGCTGAGGGCGGGCGGAACCGCCGGCCCCCTGATGTCCCTGCTGGTCTCCGCCCTCTTCGAACTCGTGCCGGAGCGCCGGGTCACCATAGATGCCCGCCGGTCCGTGCACACCCTGGTGAAATCGCTGGGCCAGTCGAAATGCGACATCGCGGTGTTCGGCGAGTTCCCGGGCTTCCCGCTCCCGGTCGGCGAGTCGGTGGCGACGCGCACCCTGCTGCGCGAGCCGGTCTTCGTCCTGCTCGCCGAGGACCACCCGCTGGCGCGCCAGGAGAA
This sequence comes from Streptomyces sp. NPDC047085, assembly GCF_040643735.1. Classification (NCBI taxonomy): domain Bacteria; kingdom Bacillati; phylum Actinomycetota; class Actinomycetes; order Kitasatosporales; family Streptomycetaceae; genus Streptomyces; species Streptomyces sp. NPDC047085. Next base: position 318,561 of record NZ_JBEYUW010000007.1, on the reverse strand, counting down.
GGTCGGCCTCCATGAACTGGCGGGCGAGGACTGGGTCATGCCGGAGGCCGACGAGAGCGGTGTGCACGCGTACCTTCATCTCACCTGCCAGTCGGCGGGATTCACTCCGCGCATCGCCCATGTGACGCCGGACCTGTCCGTGGCCCAGATCCTGGTCGCCGGCCGGCGTGCCGTCTGCGGCGTCTGGCCGACCGCCGACGTCTCCGCCCAGGGCACCGTGCAGCGACCGCTCGTGGACGTCCCGTTCCACCGGCGGCTGCTGCTGGCCTGGAACACGGGGTCGGTTCCGCCCGCGCTCGCCGACGCGGCCTGCGAGCGTCTGCTGGCCGCCTACCTGGCGCTGGTGCGGCAGCGGCCGCAGTACCTGGCCTGGTGGGAGGACGGCGGCAAGGAGTTCGCCCTCGGCGAGGGCGTGTGACCGGGCGATCCCCGTTCCCCTCCCCATGCCCTATAGCTCCGCGGTTATAGCCCAGTTGGGATCACGCCAGGAACATGTCACCTGGTGAACACTTCGCGTCAACGTCCCTGGACGTCGTCACCCCACGACGAGCGAAGGAATCACCCCCTCATGTCCCGTTCCCTTCTTGCTCTTTCCGCGATGGTCGCCGCCGGCGTCATCACCACGGGCGCGATGGCCGCGCCCGCGCACTCCCAGACCGACGCGGTCAAGCACGTGACCTCCGTCCGCGACACGGCGATAGCCCAGGCCAAGGCGAACGTGACCCGGCACGCCGACACCTTCGGTTTTGGCGCGGGCCAAAGACTCCACGTCAAGGACGTCGTGATCGACGCCGACGGCACCCAGCACGTCCGCTTCGAACGCACCTACCGCGGCCTCCCCGTCGTCGGCGGCGACTTCGTCGTCCACCAGAAGGCCGACGGCTCGCTCAAGGGATCCAGCCGCGCGAAGGCCCACAAGGTGGCGCTCAAGTCGGTCACTCCCACCCTCGACGCCAGGGGCGCCGCGGCCGGTGCACTGAAGCGCTCCAACGGCGTGGTGCGCAACGCCAAGTCCAGCCCCGAACTGATCGTGTGGGCCGCCGACGGCACTCCGCGCCTGGCCTGGCGCACCACCGTCCAGGGCCTGGGCGACAAGGGCCAGCCGCACGGCGAGGTCTTCATCACCGACGCCACCACCGGCGCGGCGATCGAGAACTACGACGCCGAGCACGAGGCGACCGGCACCGGCCACTCCGAGTACACGGGCGACGTCAGCATCGACACGACCCAGCAGGCCGACGGCACCTTCGCCCTGATCGACCCGGTGCGCGGCCACATCACCAAGGACGCGCACAACATCTCGTCCTCGTCCCTGAAGAGCACCTCCGGCACCCTGTTCACCGACGCCGACAACATCTGGGGCGACGGCAGGAAGTTCTCCACCGACCGCGCCACCGCCGCCGTCGACGCGCACGCCAACACCGCGAAGACGTTCGACTACTACAAGACGACCTTCGGCCGCAACGGCATCAAGAACGACGGCCGCGGCGCCACCGTCTTCGTCCACGTCGGCACCAACTGGGACAACGCCCAGTGGTCGGACACCTGCTTCTGCATGATGACCGGCGACGGCAACGGCACCACCGACCCCGAGCAGGTCGACCTCGACACCATGGGCCACGAGATGACCCACGGCGTCACCTCGGCCACCGCCAACCTGCGCTACAGCGGTGAGTCCGGCGGCCTGAACGAGGCGACCAGCGACATCCTCGGCACGATGGTCGAGTGGTACGCCAACAACCCGGTCGACACCCCCGACTACCTCTTCAGCGACCAGTCCACCCCGCCGTGGCTGCGCCGCTTCGACAAGCCGTCCCTGGACGGCCGCTCCGCCGACTGCTGGTCGAAGTCGGTCGGCCGCCTCGACGTGCACTACTCCTCGGGTGTCGGCAACCACTGGTTCTACCTCGCGAGCGAGGGCAGCGGCGCCAAGACCATCAACGGCGTCTCCTACAACAGCCCCACCTGCAACGGCTCCACGGTCACCGGCATCGGCAACCAGAAGGCCTCCGCAATCTGGTACCGGGCGCTGACCGTCTACATGACCTCCACCACGGACTACAAGGGCGCCCGCACGGCGACCCTGAACGCGGCGAAGGACCTCTACGGCGCCACCAGCCCCGAGTACTCCACCGTCGCCGCGGCCTGGAGCGCCCTCAACGTCTCCTGACGCACCGACACACCGCCTGACCCGCGGCAGCCGGCCCGGACGACGACGAGCATCCCCTCAGCCGTCGCCCGGGCCCCGCAACCCCCTGCCGGGCATCCCCAGATCCGGCGAGGTCAGAGGAAGTCGGCGAGCCCGTCGAGGAAGCGGTCCACGTCTTCGGTGGTGTTGTAGGGGGCCAGGCCCGCGCGCAGGGCCGGGTCCTCGAGCTTGAGCGCGGTGAAGGGTTCGTAGGCGTAGAACGACCCGGCCGGTGCCACCACGTCGCGCGCGGCCAGATGTGCCTGGGCCTCGCGGGCGTCGCGGCCTTCGACGGACATCAGGAGCGTCGGGGTGCGGTCGGCGGCCTTCGAGTGCACGGTGATGGCGTCGCCCAGGGACTCCAGACCCGTCTGCAGCCGCGCGCGCAGCGTCAGTTCGTGCTCGTGCAGGGACTCGAGGGAGCGGGTGAGGCGCTCCCTTCGCGAGGTCCCCGTGCCCGGGTCCAGCTCGGCGAGGAAGCCGACGGCTGCGGTGGCGCCCGCCAGGATCTCGTACGGCAGCGTGCCGAACTCGAAACGTTCGGGCACCGTGTCGGGGGACGGCAGGAGCTTGTCCGGGCGCAGGGTTTCGAGGAACTCGGGTGCCGCCGCGAGCACCCCGCAGTGCGGTCCGAGGAACTTGTACGGCGAGCAGACGAACACGTCGGCCCCGAGAGCGGGCACGTCCACGAGGTGGTGCGCGGCGTAGTGCACGCCGTCCACGTACACCAGAGCGCCCACTTCATGGGCGCGGTCGGCGATCCGGCGGACGGGCGGCTTGGTGCCCAGCACGTTCGAGGCCGCCGTGACCGCGACCAGCCGGGTCCGGGGCGTCAGGGCCCGCTCGTACGAGTCGAGGTCGAGCTCCGTGGTCTCCGGGGCGATCTCGATCCAGCGGACCGTCACTCCGGCGCGCTCGGCGGCCTGGATCCAGGGGCGGACGTTGGCGTCGTGGTCGAGGCGGCTGAGGACGATCTCGTCACCCGCGTTCCAGGTCATGGCCAGGTGGCGGGAGAAGTCGTACGTGAGCTGCGTGGCGCTGCGGCCGTGGACGATGCCGTTCGCGGGCATGTTCAGCAGATCGGCGTAGGCGGCGCGGAAGTCCGCGACGGCGCGCTCGGCGTTGAGCTCCGACGGGCTGACGGTTCCCCGGTTGGACAGGGGGCCGGTCAGCGTCGCGGCGATGGCGTCGGCAACGGGGCGGGGGGTCTGCGTTCCGCCCGGACCGTCGAAGAAGGCGAGCCCGGAGGCGAGGGAGGGGAAGTGGGCCCGCAGGGCGGTGAGGTCGATGGCCATGGTCCCTGCTTTCTGCCGGGCGGAGTGCCCGGCGTCGCGGTGCCTCTACTCTGGCGTCGAGCCCGAGACACGTAAAGCGATGGATCTCGAAGAGAAAGTTCATGAAGCATGAAGTCTCAGCCGGATCTGAAGCTCCTGGCCACCTTCCTGGCCGTCGTACGCCGCGGCTCGATGGCCGAGGCCGCGGCCGAGCTCGACTACGTGCCCTCGGCGGTGTCCCAGCACATCGCCGCGCTCGAACGCGACATGGGCGTCGAACTGATCACCCGCCGCCCCGGCAGCCGGCTCATCCTCACCGCGGCCGGCCGCTCCCTCGCCCAAGCTACCGAGACGCTCTTCGACGCGACCGCGCGCTTCCAGGACGCCGCCCACGGCATCGCGCATCGCGAGATCGCCGAACTACGCGTCGGGACCTACCCCAGCGCCATGACCTACCTCCTCCCACAGGTCCTGTCCACGCTCAGGGCTCGCCGCCCGGGTCCCCGGATCCGTCTCGTCGTCGTGGAGACGGACGAGGGCGTGCCGAGGGTGACGTCCGGAGACATCGACCTGCTCGTCGCCTACCGCTACCTGCCCGAGGACCCGCCGGCTCCGTCCGAGGCGTTGACGATCAACGTCCTGGGGCGTGAACCGCTTGTCCTGGTCACGGGTGCCGAGCCGGGGCGCCGACGCCCGGTGGAGCTGGCCGAATGCCTGGAACGGGAATGGGTCTCGGGCCACGCCCACAACCCCGACCGGCGTCTGCTGCACCGCTGGGCCGGAGAGCTCGGGATCGCGCCGCAGGTGACGTTGGAGACCGAGGACCTGCACAGCATGCTCGCCATGATCCGGGCGGGCCTCGCGGTGGGCCTGATCCCGGCCACGCTGCTCGGAGCGGGACACGACGCCGGAGTCGAGAGGGTGGTCCTGCCGCCCGGGGTCGCGCCGCTTCACCGGGAGATCCTCGCCGTCGGCAGACCCGGCGCCCGCTCCCCGCTCATCGACGAGCTGGTCACGCTCCTGGCCGGCGCGGTGGACAGCGCGCAGTCGGCAGGGGGGGAGCACAGTCCGCTGATCACGTAGTTCCGGTCCCGCTCCGTCGACTCCACCGCCCACACCACACGTGACGCGCCCCGCGCGATCGGCTGAGTCGCCGACCAGTGGGCCAGGACATGGGCCGTGGGCCGACGCCGATCACCAGTCCGCCGATGACATCGTGCACGAGGCTCGCCGCCTGGAGCCGGGCATGGTCCGGGTCATCGGTCTCCGTGATCGTCACGGTGCGGCGGCCGGGCCCCGGCTAGCGCTTGATGCCTACGCCCGCCAACAGGCTGATCTGGGCGTCCGTGGGCTCCGTCCCGTCGGTCGGCTCGGCGGGCCGCCAGCGGTGGCAGCACACGATGCCGGGGTCGATCAGGTCGAGTCCGTCGAAGAAACGGCGGACCTCGCTGTGCGAACGGAACTGCACCGGAGACCCGGACTTGGTGTAGACCTCCGCGACCTTGTTCCAGGTGACGGGGTCGAAGTCGGGCGTGCAGTGGTTCATGGCGAGGGCGCTGCCCACCGGGAGCGGGTCGAGCAGCCGGCGGATGATGGCGTACGGGTCGTGCGGGTCGGTGATGAAGTGCATGAGCGCGTTGAGGGAGAGGGCGATGGGCTGGTCGAAGTCCAGGACCTCCGAGGCCTCCACGGCGCTCATCAGCGCATCGGGGTCCCTGACGTCGGCCTCGATGTAGGCCGTGCGTCCCTGCGCCGTGCTGCGCATGAGGCGTTCGGCGTACTTGAGGACGAGGGGGTCGTTGTCGGCGTACACGACGCGGGCATCGACCGCCACCGACTGGGCGACCTGGTGCAGGTTGGGCTCGGTGGGGATACCCGTGCCGATGTCGAGCCACTGGCGGATGCCGTGCTCCTGCGCCAGGACCCGGGTGGCCCGGTGCATGAAGGCCCGGTTCTCGCGGGCGGTCACGTAGATGCCGGGGTGGGCCTTGGCGGCGACCAGGGCCGCCTCCTTGTCGATCTCGAAGTGGTCCTTGCCGCCGAGGAAGTAGTCGTACATCCGGGCCGAGTGCGCCTTGCTCGTGTCGAGATCCCGGCCGGCCTGCCTGGTGTTCATGTTCTCCCCTTCACGCGTGTGTCTGTCGGCCCGCAGGCCAGGAGCGGGACCGGTGTCGTCGTCCCTTCTGCCCGCCGCCGGTTCACCCGGCGACCAAGTGATCGGCCAGGCCCTCTTTGACCCCGCGGAGGAACGCGGCGATCTCCTCCGGCGCGTAGATCAGCGCCGGTCCGGCCGGGTCGGTCGACTGCCGTATCGCCACGCGGCCGTCGGCGAGGAGTTTCGTCTCGACGCACTGACCGCCGTTCGGTCCGCTCCAGGGGCGCTCCCAGCCCTGTTCCCCGAGGTCGCGGGCCGGCATCCCGTTGTAGACGCCCTCGTCGTTGAATGTCACTGGTACTCCTTGCGCATGCGGTTCAAAAGCGCCCTGCTGTCCTCCGACGACGTCAGTAGCGCCATACGGGAATGCGCCTCGAGATGGGCGACGACGTCCGCGCGCTGGTCCAGGTAGACGGAGGCGGACAGGAGTTCGCTGTAGACGATGTCGGGCAGCTCGGGTTCCTCGAACCGGAAATACGTGAACGGTGCACACGCCCCGACATGCGCACCCGCCGCGAACGGCACGATGTCGATGCTGACATGCTCGAGCTCGGACATGTCCAGGAGCCGCTCGATCTGCTCCCGCATCACGTCCGCGCTGCCCACCGCCCGGTGCAGGACGGCTTCCTCCATGACCACCCACAACGTGGGGGCGTCCGCGCGCTCCAGCAGGCTCTGGCGGCGCAGCCGCAGCTCCACGCGGCGCGCGAGCTCCTCCTCGCTCCCGTTCGGCAACCCGCCGCGCAGTACGGCGCGGGCGTAGTCGGGGGTCTGCAGAAGGCCGGTGACGTACTGGGGTTCATAGGTGCGCAGCGTCTTGGCGCTGGTCTCCAGGCTGACGTAGGCGGTGAACCAGCTGGGGACGGCGTCGCGGTAGGAGTGCCACCAGCCGGGTTCGTTGGCCTGCTCGGCCAGGTCGACGAACTCGTCGATCACCTGGCGGTCCGCCCCGTAGGTCTCCAGGAGCTTCTCCACGTAGAGAGGCTTCAGCGCGACCTCGGCCTTCTCCAGCCGGCGGATCGTCAGGGTCTTCACGCGCAGGGCTTTGGCCGCGTCCTCCAGCGAGGCACCGGCGTCGAGCCGCATGTCCTGCAGCCGGCGGCCGAGGATCATGCGCAGGACCGTCGGCGCGCTGGTGCTGGAACGGGCCTCGCTCACGCCCAACCTCCTGAGGGGCTATCAACAATGCCATTCTGGCAGTGACTTGATGTTGACGCCAGGGTGATACCCGCGCTGCTGAAATTATCAGGGAGTCGGTTGCAGCGTGAGCGCGATCACGCGCATAGTTGACGTGTGAGTGGTCAAGTCGCAGCTCTGACGCAGCATCCGGCCCGGGCGGGACACGTGATGCTGATGCCGTCGTCGGCGCCCCACCGCGGGGCGCCTGCCTCGTCGTACGCCTCTCGCCGCTCGTGCTGGAGCCCGCATCCCCCCACCGCGCCCGCCCCCGAGAAGGCGCTGGAAGGCGACATCCGTGACTGTGCCCACGCCCTCAGCCCTGGCCTCGACCCCCGCCTTACCCACGACCGTGCCTCGTCGGGAGTACTGGTTCGGCCTGCCCGCCCTGCGCACCAGCGTGAGATCCGCCCGCGACACCGTGCGCGACCGGCTCCTTGCCTGGCAGGTGCCCGGCGATACATGCTGCGACGCGGTGCTGCTGGTCTCCGAGCTGACCACGAACGCCGTACTCCACACCGACAGCGGTCATGTGCTGTGTGGCCTCACGCTGACCGGCGAGGAGCGGCGCCTGCGTATCGAACTCCACGACGACGGCCGCACCCCGGTCCGCCGGATCGAGCACCACGCCGGCCCCGGCGCGGAGAACGGACGGGGCCTGTTCCTCGTCCAGCAACTCGCCGACCGCTGGGGTTCCGCATGCTCGACGCGGGCCGAAGGAAAGGTCGTCTGGGCGGAGTTGACGGCCTACCCCTGATGCCATGGGCACCGGTCGGCGCTGAACATGGCGCCCCCTCGGCAGGGAAAGCCGGTTGGAGCGTGGCCAGGCCCGGCCGGCTGCGTACCGGACCAGTTCGATTCCCCTACAGAAGGCGCCCATGACCCCTCATGGCGACACCGCTTCTCCCGTCGTGCTGTACGTATGCGCCGACCGAGCCCCGGGCGCGCCCGGGGCGGCCACGCAGCACGCGCAGACAGAGGGGCACGCGTTCGCCCGGGAGCGCGGACTGACGATCGCCGAGGTCGTCACTGACATGTACGGTGAGCCCGACCCGGCCCGGCGCAGAGGGTGGCGGCGTGTGAGACAGCTGGTCCAGACAGGCCATGTCACCGCGGTACTCGTCCGCTGGCCCAGCGCCATCGCCCCGGAGTCCGCGCATGAACTCCGGCACCGTGAGACCGCCTGGCTCCACGACCACGGCGTGCGCGTCCAGTACACCTGGGCGCCCTTGTCATCGAGGAGCGGCGAGGCCCTGTGATCCCGCTCGGCCGCCCTCCTGACCTGCATGTATGCAGGTCAGGAGAGATTCAGTGCTCGCAGAGGGAGAATTCTCGTTCGTAGAGCTGCTCGTTGTGTTCGTCGACGAAGAACTTGCGTTCCTGCATGAGTTGTTCGCGGTAGTTCTTGGCCTGTTCAAGCGTCATGGTCGAGGTGTCGGACCACGGTTGCTGCGGTGGCACATCGGATGTCGAAACGATCGTCTCCGACGGGTCGACCAGGAAGAACGCGAGAATTTTTCGATGTCCCGGGCGGGTCTGGTCCATGAGGCGGAATGATCCGACGCGGTGCTGCAGGATGTTCGGGAACGCCAGGCAGCGGCCCGCTGGGGTCGATGCCGATCCCAGCACCTGGTTCAGTGCGTCTTCGTCCTCCAGGCCATAGACCTCACGCACACCGTTGTCGTCACTCTGTTCGTAGTCCGGGTCGTCGAGTGCCGCCCGGAAACTCAGCCGGCTTTCGGTGATGTTCTCGCTGTCCCAGTAGTAGATGCCGGTCGCGACGATCCGCTCGTTCAACATCCCCTCGACATGCCAGGAACCGCCAGGGTACTCGGGCTTGTCCGGGGTGAGATGAATGGTGGCGAGCTTGACGATGACCTGGAGACGGCGACCCCGCAGGTCGACTCGGGCGAATTCATCGGGCAACTCGGGCGGGGTGAAGGCCGGGGCGTCCGGGATGACCGGGCGACGGTTTTCCCACCAGTCGTCCTGGGCCTCTTCCCATGCACGGACGGCTTCTGCGTAGGCCCCGTCATCACTGTAGGAGGACTTGTCCGGATAGTCCGGCTCCGAGTCGTACCACCCATAAGGATCGGCCTCGATCCGCAGGGGTCGCGGATGGCGCAGATCGGTGAGCACGTTCTCCAGCAGTGGGCGGAAGCGCGCGAACAATTCTGGCAGGACGGAGGCGAGTTCGCGATGAGTGTCGGGGTGGACGTTGTTGACGTAGGAACGGAAGACGACATCGCCGTCGTCACTGACGTCGACGTCCGTGGGCAGCCACTGGAATTTCTCCGAGAATTCGTACCTCGAGTAGCGGTCCGTCGGGTTCTGCCAAGCCCGCTCGGGCGCGCCGCTCACCTCTCGCACCAGGCAGAACAGTGAAGGATGAACCAGATCCAGTACCTGGCCGTCGGATCCGGGATGCCAGTCCTGGTCTGCTTCGGGGACCTGTTCCAGAACCCGAACCGCCTCGCGCAGCCGGGATCTGAGCTTGTCGTCGACCAGCGTGTCCGACTGCCACACCCCGTCGACGGCGGACACCTCCACGCCGGTTCGTCCGTCCCGCAGCGCGGCGTAATGCACGAGTTCGGCAAGCACGTAACGAACCTGCGCTTCGGTGAGCCCCTGGGCGACCGCTTCCTGGGTCCACCTGGCGACGATGTCGGCATCGTTCATCTTGTCGAACCACCCCGGCTTCGCCCGAATGTGTGCGCTGCACTGCATCATCTGAAGCTCCCGCAGCGTTCGCGGTGTCGCGAACGCTATGGAACGGGAAGCATGAAACGGCAGCGGGAAAGCAGGCAGGCCAGTCAATTCTCTCGGTCCTCCCGGTCGGTGTGCGGAGGCGGGAAGGATACGTCAGCACACTGACACCGCAGCCGTGACCGCTGTCCTCGCTGGCCCGGGAGCCAGGGCTTCGACGTGGCCGCGTGATGCCCGAACGGCCTCCGCGCACCGGGCGGATGTGTTGGCCCGTCCCGTGCTACGGCGAGGTGGGCCGGTGCGGGCTGCGGAGCACCAGCAGGGTGATCTCGCTGGGGGCGAAGACGCGGAACGGCGGGCCCCAGAAGCCGGTGCCGCGGCTGGTGTAGAGGAGGGTGCGGGTGCCGTGGTGGCTGAGGCCGGCGAGGGCGGGCTGGTCGATGCGGACGAGGTGGTGGAAGGGCCAGATCTGGCCGCCGTGGGTGTGGCCGGAGAGTTGGAGGTCGATGCCGGCGGCCGCCGCCCGGTCGATGAACTTGGGCTGGTGTGCCAGGAGCAGGACGGGCAGGTCGGGGTCGGCGCCGTTCAAGGCTCCGGCGAGGTGGGCGCGGTGGCCTGCCAGGCCGGAGGACTCGGCGGTGACGTCGTCCACGCCGGCGACCACGAGGGTGTCGCCTCCGCGTTCGAGCAGCAGATGGCGGTTGCGCAGCGGCTCCCAGCCCAGCTCGTCCATCAGGTCGACCCAGCCCTGGGCCTCGCTGTAGTACTCGTGGTTGCCGGTGACGTATACCCGGGCCCGGGTGGCCCGCACGGTACCGAGTGGGGCGGCCTGGGCGCGGCGGCGTTCGGCCGTGCCGTCCGCGATGTCGCCGGTGTGGCAGACCAGGTCGGCTTCCAGGGTGTTGACCGTCTCGCACACCCGCGCCGACCAGCGGGCGCGATCGAGTGGGCCGTAGTGGGTGTCGGTGATGAGGGCGACGCGGAGGCCGTCCAGCCCGGCACCCAGTCGCGGGAGTTGCACGTCGAGGCGGCGCACGCGTGGCACGCGGCGGGCCTCGGCGTACCCCCAGGCGAGCAGTACGGCGGTTGTGCCGAGGACGGCCCACGTGACGATTCGGGCCCGGTCCTGACTCTCGCCGACGCCGGCCACGGTCAGGGCGAGCCGCAAGAAGACGCCGAGCAGAACGGACCAGGTGAACAGGACCCAGCTCGTGCCCAGCAGGGTGTCACCGACGATCGCCGCCCGGTCCTGCTGACGCCGGCCGTGGCCGCGCACCATCGCGAACGGCATACCGACGAGGCCGAGGACGAACAGGGCGGTGCCGACCAGCGTGACGGGCAGCGGCCAGTGCTGGCCGGTGTACAGGAGCGCCCAGCAGGGCACGGTCCACAGAAGTACGGGGGCGATCAGGGGGATGTAGCGCATCAGGCGGTGCACTCGGCTCGGCCGCGGAGCTTGCGCTTCGCTGTCGGCGGGCCGGGCGTTGCTGGTGTCGGTCACGCTTCCCCTCTCTGACCAGGCTGCCGTCTCGCGCACTGTATCCGGTCGCCCTCGGGCCGGCCGGACCGGCGTTCATGGGCGCAGCAGCTTGGGGCGAGGGGTTCTCCGCGGGATGGCAGGACTCCGCTCCGAATTTCGCTTCGCGGCCAGGGTGAGCCCGATAGGGGCGCCTGCCAGGCGTCTGCCCTGGTCAGGCGCCCCATTTCCGGTGGCTAGAAGAAGCCCAGCTTCTTCGGTGAGTACGACACCAGGAGGTTCTTGGTCTGCTGGTAGTGGTCCAGCATCATCCGGTGCGTCTCGCGGCCGATCCCGGACTGCTTGTAGCCGCCGAACGCCGCGTGGGCGGGGTAGGCGTGGTAGCAGTTGGTCCACACCCGGCCGGCCTGGATCGCGCGGCCCGCGCGGTACGCGGTGTTGATGTCGCGGGTCCACACACCGGCGCCGAGGCCGTACAGCGTGTCGTTGGCGATCTTGATCGCGTCGTCGAAGTCGTCGAAGGAGGCCACCGAGACGACCGGGCCGAAGATCTCCTCCTGGAAGATCCGCATGCGGTTGTCGCCTTCGAAGATGGTCGGCTGGACGTAGTAGCCGCCCTTCAACTCGCCGTCGTGTTCGATGCGTTCGCCGCCGACGAGGACCTTCGCACCCTCCTGCCGGCCGATGTCCAGGTAGGAGAGGATCTTCTCCAGCTGGTCGTTGGAGGCCTGCGCGCCGATCATCGTGTCGGTGTCCAGGGGGTGCCCCGGCTTGATCTGCCGGGTGCGTGCGACGGCCGCCTCCAGGAACTCGGCGTAGTGGCCGCGCTGGACGAGCGCCCGCGACGGACAGGTGCACACCTCGCCCTGGTTGAGCGCGAACATCGTGAAGCCCTCGAGAGCCTTGTCGCGGAAGTCGTCGTCGTGCGCCCACACGTCGTCGAAGAAGATGTTCGGCGACTTGCCCCCGAGCTCCAGTGTGACCGGCTTGATGTTCTCCGAGGCGTACTGCATGATCAGCCGCCCGGTCGTCGTCTCGCCGGTGAACGCCACCTTCGCCACCCGCGGACTGGAGGCCAGCGGCTTGCCCGCCTCCACCCCGAATCCGTTGACGATGTTCACCACGCCCGGCGGCAGCAGATCGGCGATCAGGCTCATCCAGTAGTGGATGGACGCCGGGGTCTGCTCGGCGGGCTTGAGGACGACCGCGTTGCCCGCGGCGAGCGCCGGCGCGAGCTTCCAGGCCGCCATCAGGATCGGGAAGTTCCACGGGATGATCTGCGCGACGACCCCGAGCGGCTCGTGGAAGTGGTACGCCACCGTGTCGTCGTCGATCTCGCCCAGCGACCCCTCCTGCGCGCGGATCGCGCCCGCGAAGTAGCGGAAGTGGTCGATGGCCAGCGGGATGTCGGCCGCCAGTGTCTCGCGGACCGGCTTGCCGTTCTCCCAGCTCTCGGCCACCGCGAGGGGTTCGAGGTAGGCCTCCATGCGGTCGGCGATCTTCAGCAGGATGTCGGAGCGTTCCGTCACCGACGTACGACCCCACCCGGGCGCCGCCGCATGCGCCGCGTCCAGCGCCCGCTCGACGTCCTCCGCCGTGCCACGCGCGATCTCGGTGAACGGCTGCCCGTTGACCGGCGACGGATTCTCGAAGTACTGCCCGCGGACAGGCGGCACGTACGCGCCGCCGATGAAGTGGTCGTAGCGCGCCTGGTAGGAGACGATCGCGCCCTCGGTGCCGGGCGCCGCGTATCGGGTCATGCTGGTCTGCCTCCCGGTGAAGCGCTGCCCGCCGTTGGGCAGCTTCCGGCGCGAGGCTAGACGGGCCGACGTTGCACGTACGTTGCGCCGCCGGTCGGCACCGGTCGCCGCGCGGCAAGGGCCCGGCGGGCCGGCACCACCCCGGGTACGGCCAGCTCGGCCTCCAGCGCCGCGAGCCGCGCCCGCACCGGCGCCGACGGCCGCACTGCCGCCAGCGCCCGCCACACCTCCAGGTCCGCCTCGCCCCAGGGCGCGTGCGCCCAGTTTGCGAGCAGGTCCGGGTCGCACTGCGCGATCAGCGCCGTCCGCACGGCATCGGCGATCCGCCGCCGCAGTCGTACGACCGCGGGCGCCTGCGAACCCGGCAGCAGCGGGCCGCGGTATGCCTCCGCCGCCGCAGCGACCGCCCCCGCCTCCAGCCGCCGCTCCACCACAGTGGCGTCGGACTCGACCGCCGCCGTCAGCCGGTACGGCCGTGACGCCAGCAGCCCCGGCCCCAACAGCCGTCGCAACCGGGCGAGTTCGGCGCGCAACGTCACCGGCGTCACCGATTCGTCCGCGTACAGCGCGCACAGCAACTCGTCACCGCTCATGCCCTCGGGATGCCGGGCCAGGAGGACGAGGATCTCGCTGTGCCGGCGGCTGAGCCTGATCCGGCGCCCGTCGTCGAGGCGGAGTTCGGCCTCGTCGCGGCCCAGCGCGCTCAGCAGCGGGGTGTCCTCGGCCTGCCGGGGCGGCGCCAGCAGGGCCAGCTGCGACTCGGCGGCCCGCGCCACCGCCTGCACGAAGCCCAGGCTGTGCGGATGCGCCAGCCCGTCCCCGCCGGTGATGTCGACGGCGCCGAGGACCCGGCCGGTGCGCGGATCGTGCACCGGCGCGGCCGCGCACGTCCACGGCTGCACCCGCCGTATGAAGTGCTCCGCCGCGAACACCTGCACCGGCCGGTCCACGGCCACCGCCGTACCCGGCGCGTTGGTGCCGACCGCGGTCTCCGACCAGCGCGCCCCCGGCACGAAGTTCATCCCGTCCGCCTTGCGCCGGGTCGCCGGATGCCCCTCCACCCACAGCAACCTGCCGTGCGCGTCGCACACCGCGAGCAGATGCTCGCCGTCGGCCGCGAACGTGCCCAGCAGCTCCCGGAACAGCGGCATCACCCGGGCCAGCGGATGCTCGGCCCGGTAGGTGCCGAGGTCGCCGTCGGTCAGCTCCACGCTCGCGGTGCCGTCCGGCCCCACGCCGGCTCGCGCGCTGCGCCGCCACGACTCCGCCACCACCGAGCGCACCGGCCGGGGCACCGTGCCCGCCGATGTGAACGTCTCGTGCGCCCGGCGCAGCACCCGGACCCGCTCGGCGGGGTCGGCCCCGGGCTCCAGGGCCACCCACGGATCGGTCAACTCGGCCTCCCCGGACGTGAAACGACTGGGACCATCGTCACGCGCCGTGTTCGCGCGGACAACCGGTTCGACGTCCGCCTAGGCGAAATTGACCAGTCTGATGTAGCGCACCCAGTCCCAGTTCGGACCGGGATCGGTGTGATCGGTGCCGGGCACCTGGTAGTGGCCGATGATGTGCTCCCTGTCCTTGGGGATGCCGTACTTGGCGCAGACCGCCGCCGTCAGCTTCGCGGACTGCTCGTAGAGGGCGTTGGTGAAGTAGCCGGGCTGGTCCACCCAGCCTTCGTGCTCGATGCCGACGCTGCGGGTGTTGTAGCCCCAGTTGCCCGCGTGCCAGGCGACGTCGGCCTCCCGCACGCACTGGGCGACATGCCCGTCCGCCGAACGGACCACGTAGTGCGCGGACACTTTCTTCTGCGGGTTCTGGAAGATGGCGAGAGTGTTGGAGTAGGTCTCCTGTGTGACGTGGATGATCACCCGGTCGATGGTGTACGCCGAGGGACGGCTCGAGGCGGTGAAGTTGCTGCTGCTCGCCGGCTGCCACTCGCCGGAGGGGTAGTCGACGGCCGCCTGCGCGCCCGCGTGCGCGCCGGGGAGCAGCGCGTAGGGAACGGCGGCGAGCGCCGCGCCCTTCAGCAGCCGTCGCCTGCTGAGGCCCGGCCGGGCCCGGTTGTGGTCCATCGTCGGGTGCCTTTCCGAAGCGTGGGGGTGAAGGCGTCACCTGCTGGGGGAACTGAAAAGCGTCAGAGGTTCAGCGCCCGGGCCGTCTCCCGCAGCCGCTGGTGCAGGCCGCGGTATGTCTCCCGCGCGGGCAGCCACTCCTTGCGGAGCTTGGCCACGCACGTGTAGTTGGTGTCGCACACGTTGGCCAACGGTGATTCGACCGCCTGGGTTGCGAACTGGTACGCGTCCAGCTCACTGAATCCGTAGTCGCGCACCAGCCACTGCACCAGGTCGAGCTGCGAAATCCGGAACGCGTCCTCCAGCGGGCGTGCCGAGCCGGTCGAGACGAGATGCGTGTCCGATTCCAGCCGGGGCCAGGGCGTGGCGACGTCCTTCAGCAGGTCGACGATGACCACGGTGTTCATCGCGCACTCCACGGCCACCCCGCAGGTCTCGCCCTCACCCTGCCGCGCGTGCCCGTCACCGAGGCTGAGCAGGGCCCCCTCGACATTGACCCCCAGGTAGCAGGTGACACCGGCCCGCATCTCGGGGGTGTCCATGTTCCCGCCGTGCGCGTCCGGGACCAGGGCCGAGCGGACCTCGAGATTGGCGGGGGCGACGCCCACTGTGCCGTGCATCGGGTCGAGGGGCAGCTCCAGTTCGAGGTCACTGTCGTGCGCCCGGAACAGGGCGGTGCGCCGGGTCCGGTCCAGCTGCCAGATCCAGACCCGCTCCGGGAGCGGCGGCTGCAGCGAGGCCGTGGTGTGGGTGGAGGTGAGCGCGCCGAACAGCGGGACCGTGGTCGACGCGGCCCAGTCCCGCGCCGGTTCGATGGACACGAAGTGCACGGCCACGGTGTCCCCGGGCTCGGCGCCCTCGATGTGGAAGGGACCGGTCTGCGGGTTGAGGAAGGGAAACTCGCAGACCTCGGACACGAGGTCCTTCTCGGAGCGCACCCGGCCGGCGAAGCAGTCCTCGGTGTACAGATCGAGAACCGTGCCGGGCGCGATCCGCGCCACCGGAGGAGCGCCGCCGAACGTCCAGGCGTACGCGTCCGGTTCCGGGCGGACGGTAAGGATCCGGGGATCGGTCATCGTTGGTTCGGCCTTTCCGGTCGTACCTGCCAACTGCCAGTAGTGCTCGCGCGCGTGTGTGCCGGTGCGTCCGACGGCCGATCAGTACGGAACGGTTCCGTCCTGCCGGCCGGTGACCGCGTGGGGCTCCTCGACGTGCACCCGCGCGGTCTCGGCTATGCGCTCGGGGTGACGTCGCATCAGGACCAGCAGCACCACCACGCCCGCGGCCATCCAGAGACCGACGACCGGACCCGCGTAGGACACCGGCGCCGTCAGCTCGGTCACGAAGTCGAAAACCGGTAGTCCCGCGGCGGTCAGCAGCGCCGGGACGAACGCGGCGATCCCCAGCAGGGGGAACAGCAGATGCCGTACCGGCTTGAACGCCTGCCGGCCGGCCCGCAGGAAGTAACCCGCGCAGGCCAGGTTCACCACGATGTACACGCCGACGACGACCGTGACGATCACCGTCGCCAGGAGCAGGAAGGCGGTCACCGGGTCGTAGCCGAAGCCGAGTCCCAGAACGGCGCCGACCGCGACGACGGTCTGCAGGGCGATGCCGGCCACGGGGGAGCGGTGCCGGGGATGGAGCGTGGCCAGCAGGCGGGGCAGGACGCGGATGCGGGCCAGCGCGAAGGCCGTGCGGGTCGAGACGTTGGCGCACGCGTTGGCGTTGGCGATCGTGGAGTTGACCACCGCCAGGAAGACCAGCACCCAGAAGAGGCCGAACGACGCCCGGGCGACGCCCTCCCAGGACGCGGCCCCCGACGCTCCGAACGCCGCGAACCGTTCCGGGCCGAAATACACGGTCATCGCGTAGGTCGTGACGACATAGAAGAGGCCGATTCCCAGGGCCGCCCCGAGCACCGCGCGATGCATGGTCCGGCGGGGATCGCGCGTCTCCTCGGCGAGCGGCGCGGCCGCCTCGAACCCGGCGAACGCCAGCACCGTGTACACGGACCCCGCGAAGACGCCGCTGACGCCCGCATACCCCTCCGCCGTGTGGGAGGTGCCGAACACCGAGAGCGTGTTGGCGTCGCCCGCTCTGCCGATGAGCCAGACGGCGAACACCAGGAGGACGAGGATCTCGAAGACACCGAGGACGGTGCCGAAGCGGGCCGAGGCGCGAACCCCGAGGTATCCGGCGACCGCGATGACGGCCGCGCCCGCCAGCGACCAGGGCCACCACAGGTCCGCCGGATACGAGGACCACTCCTCGTGCAGCGTGCCCGCGGTGGTGAACCCGAGTTGGAGGAGCAGCAGCGGCGGGACGAGCATCTCGACGAAGACGTAGCCCCAGCCGACCAGGAAGCCGATCGCCGGGTGGAGTCCCCGCGCGGTGTAGGTGGCCACCGAGCCGGCCGCGGGTAACTCGCGCGCCAGCTCTGCCACGCAGGAGGCGGTGAACAGGCAGGCCACCAGGGCGACCAGGACCGCCAGTGGCAGACTGCCGCCGGCGAAGGCGGCGCCCGACGGAATGGACGCGGCCACCGCGGCGGCCGGCGCCATCGCCGTGATGCTCTGGAACAGAACCTCGCGCAAACCGATGGCGTCACGCCGGAGCGCCCCGGTCGTCTCCTCGTGCATGTGTCCCCCGATACGTGCCGATACATGTCGATACGTGTCAGCCCGCCGTCACTCGACGAGCGCGCACCTCTCGTGCCGAGAGCGCTCCGCCGCGAAGGGACGGCGGCCGCGCCTCACGTGAATCACGGTACGGCGCAGGCGAGTTGGGCAGAAGGGTGTGCCACGGATCCGTGGACAAGTCGCGGGCTGTGGGCAACTCGGCCACTCGATCGAGTGAGGATCTGGTCCCCTCCGCCCAGGAAACGGTCGAGAACCACGCCTCAGCCTCAGCCTCAGCCTCTGGCTCAGGCCTCAGGCACCGGCACAGCGCGGCGCGACCGTCAGGACCGATCCGCCACCGACGCCGGATCGTCCAGGACGGCCCGGACGACCGAGTGCGCGGCCCCCAGCAACGGGCCCTCCGGGCCCAGCCCGGACACCGCCACCGGGCAGGCGGGCCCCGTCGTACGGCCGGTCAACTCGCTCTCCAGGGACGGCAACAGCCACGGAGAAAGACCCGCCAGGGCCCCGCCCAGCACGACCGACTCGGGGTCGAGCAGATTGACCGCCCCGGTCAGGGCTATGCCGAGCGCGCTCCCGGCGTCCCGCAGGGCCTGCCGTACCGCCTCGTCGCCCCCCTCGGCACGCCCCGCGAGCAGCCCGACCACGTCCTCGCCCGGTTCCAGTCCGGCCGCGCGCAGTACCGCCTCCTCGCCCGCGTACTGCTCCAGACAGCCGCGCCCGCCGCACGCGCAGGCCGGTCCGTCGGGCCGGACCGGGACATGGCCCAGCTCTCCGGCGAACCCCCGCTTTCCGCGCAGCAGTTGCCCGTCCACGACGACCGCGGCGCCGATGCCGATCTCCGCCGACACGTGCAGGAAGTCGCGTGGAGTACCGGCGCCGAGCCACAGTTCCGCCAGGGCGCCGAAGTTGGCCTCGTTGTCCACGGTCAGCGGCAGACCGCCGGGCAGCAGGGCACCGAGGTCCGCGTCCCGCCAGTCGAGGTTCGGCGCGCGGACGACCGTACGGCCGTCGCGGGCCACGAGGCCGGGCACGGCGACCGCGAGCCCGGCGGGCCACAGCCCCTCCCGCTCCGCCTCGGCGACGACCCGGCGGACCAGGGCCGTCAGCTCCTCGATCACCGGGCCGGGGGCGCGGCCCCGGTTCGCGACGTGCCGCACGGCCCGTGCGCGGACCGTGCCGCGCAGGTCGACCGCGCACACCGCGAGGTGGTCGACGCCGACCTCCGCCCCGATACCGGCCGGACCGCGCCCGCTCACCGCGAGCGCCGATCCTGGCCGGCCCACCCGGCCAGGCCGTTCGGGGCCCAGTTCCTCCAGCAGGCCCCAGCGGATCAGCTCGTCCACGAGAGTCGACACCGCCGCCCGCGTCAGACCGATGCGTGACGCGACCGCCGCCCGCGACAGCGAACCCTCCGCGCTGACGGCATGCAGGACCCGAGCCAGGTTGCGCCGGCGTATGCCCTGCTGGGTGTCCGGCAGGGCGCGTCCGGTCCCGGACGAGCGGTTCTCGTGCAGCGGTGCGGTCATGCCTCCGTCAATCCTCGTGTCCGCGGCCGGGCGGGCTCGTTCCGCGGTCCGGCCAGGGTGTCCGGGAGCGGGCTCAGCTCTGTTCCCGGAGTCCATTGTCGAGCCCGGCTCCTCGTCCACCCCCGGCGTCCGCGGCTGGGCTCAGCGCGATCCCGTCCCCCGCTCCAGCAGCGGGGCCGCGTCGGAGAGTACCCCGGCGATCCGGTTCAGCGTCTCCTCGTCCCGTTCGACCGCCTCCAGCACCGGCCCCGCGGTGGTGTTCCAGCGGCGGGCCACCGCGGCCGGGTCCTCGCCGGTCAACAGGGCCGCCGCCTGCGCCGCGGCGCCGAGGGCGACCAGTTCCCGCGCCTCGGGCACCTGGACGGGACGACCCGACAGCCGCCGTACTGTCTGCTGCCAGGCCGTTCCGCGGGCGCCCCCGCCGATCAGCAACAGGGGGGTGCTGCGGTCCGCGTCCGCGTCGAGGACCAGGTCGAGCGCGCCGAGCAGCGAGTGGACCGCTCCGTCGTAGGCCGCCTGGAGCAGCTGACCCCCGGTCGTGTCGTGGCGCAGCCCGTGCAGCAGTCCGGTGGAGTGCGGGAGGTTCGGGGTGCGCTCGCCATCGAGATACGGCAGCAGGGTGAGGGACCCGCCGGGTTCGACGGCCTCGCGGTCCAGGCCCAGCAGGGCCGCGATGCGGTCCACGGCGAGCGTGCAGTTCAGGGTGCAGGCCAGCGGCAGCCAGTCTCCGTGCGCGTCGGCGAAGCCGGCCACCGTGCCGGTCGGATCGGCGGGGCGATGCTTGGAGACCGCGTACACCGTGCCGGACGTGCCGAGGCTCAGCACCGGGGTGCCCGGACGCAGGCCGAGGCCGAGCGCCGCGGCCGCGTTGTCGCCGGTGCCCGGTGCCACCAGGGTGCCCTTGGAGAACGGCAGGTCGTGGCTGTCGCGCACGGTGCCGGCCACCTCGCCGGGCCGTACCACACGCGGCAGGAGCGCCGGGTCGAGCCCGACGTGCGCCAGGATCTCCTCGTCGTACGTCTCCGTTCCGGACGCCCACCAGCCGGTTCCGGAGGCGTCGCCGCGGTCCGTGGTGCCCTGACCGGTCAGGTGCTGGGTGAGGTAGTCGTGCGGGAGCCGCACCGCCCGCGTGGCCCGGACCGCGTCCGGCTCGTGCTCGGCCAGCCAGGCCCACTTCGTGACCGTGAACGACGCGCCGGGCACGCTGCCGGTGCGCTCGGCCCAGGCCTTCGGTCCGCCCAGCTCCTCGACGAGCCGGCGGGCCTGCGGCGCCGAGCGGACGTCGTTCCACAACAGTGCCGGACGCACCGGCTCGCCCCGTTCGTCCAGGGTGACCAGACCGTGCTGCTGGCCGCCGATCGACACCGCGGCCGCCTCGTGCGCCGCGTCACCGCACTGGCGCAGTGCCTCGCACAGGGCGTCCCACCACTGGCGGGGATCGCTCTCCCGGCCCGCGCCGGACGACACGGTGTGCGGCGCCTGGCCGCTCGCCACGATCTCCCCGGTGGCCGCGTCGACGACCAGCGCCTTCGTGGACTGGGTGGAACTGTCCACGCCGACGACGAGCGGACCCTCGGCTGCTGACATCGGGCTCTCCCTCTTCCGCGGCTCTGCGGGTTGTGCTGTGAGCGGGCAACGGCCTCCGTCGACGTCACCGGGCCGTGCCGATTTGTCGTCGAAGACACCTTGTCTCTTCCCTCAGGTGTGTTCGCATACTAATTTGTAAACGGCCATGACGAAATAGTCGTACGCAACAAGGAGCCGCGGCATGAGCTACCAGCCCACCCCCGACGACAGGTTCACCTTCGGCCTGTGGACCGTCGGCTGGCAGGGAAGGGACCCGTTCGGCGACGCCACGCGCCGCGCCCTCGACCCGGTCGAGACCGTGCAGCGCCTGGCCGAGCTCGGCGCCCACGGGGTGACCTTCCACGACGACGACCTGATCCCCTTCGGGTCCTCGGACACCGAGCGCGAGTCACACATCAAGCGCTTCCGTCAGGCCCTGGACGCGACCGGCATGACCGTCCCCATGGCCACGACGAACCTCTTCACGCACCCCGTCTTCAAGGACGGCGCGTTCACCGCGAACGACCGCGACGTCCGCCGCTACGCCCTGCGCAAGACGATCCGCAACATCGACCTCGCGGCCGAGCTGGGCGCGAAGACGTACGTCGCCTGGGGCGGCCGTGAGGGCGCCGAGTCCGGCGCGGCCAAGGACGTGCGCGCCGCCCTCGACCGCATGAAGGAGGCCTTCGACCTCCTCGGTGAGTACGTCACCGGCCAGGGGTACGACATCCGCTTCGCCATCGAGCCCAAGCCGAACGAGCCGCGCGGCGACATCCTGCTGCCCACCGTCGGCCACGCCCTGGCCTTCATCGAGCGCCTGGAGCGTCCCGAGCTGTACGGCGTCAACCCCGAGGTGGGCCACGAGCAGATGGCCGGGCTGAACTTCCCGCACGGCATCGCGCAGGCCCTGTGGGCGGGCAAGCTCTTCCACATCGACCTCAACGGCCAGTCCGGCATCAAGTACGACCAGGACCTGCGCTTCGGCGCCGGCGACCTGAGGGCCGCGTTCTGGCTCGTCGACCTCCTGGAGAGCGCCGGTTACGAGGGGCCGCGCCACTTCGACTTCAAGCCGCCGCGGACCGAGGACCTGGACGGCGTGTGGGCGTCGGCGGCCGGCTGCATGCGCAACTACCGCATCCTGAAGGAGCGTGCGGCCGCCTTCCGCGCCGACCCGGAGGTCCAGGAGGCGCTGCGCGCCTCGCGCCTCGACCAGCTGGCCCAGCCCACCGCGGCGGACGGCCTGCAGTCCCTGCTCGCCGACCGCACGGCCTTCGAGGACTTCGACGTCGAGGCCGCCGCGGCCCGCGGCATGGCCTTCGAGCGGCTCGACCAGCTGGCGATGGACCACCTGCTGGGCGCCCGGAGCTGATCACGCACGCGCGCGTGGGGGCCGCCACGGCTGGCGTCGCCCCCACGCGCGCGGGTGTCGATTTTCCGGAGCCTGAGTGGGGCCGGCCTACTGCCGGCCCTCCATGGTCGCGGCCCCCTGGGACGTCCTCTTGGATGTCCTCGGGTTGGACGTCCCCGGGTCAGACGTCCTCGGGAAGCCGGACGTACGTCACGGTCGTCTTGATACCGCTGTCGACCAGGCGCCCCTCGGCGTCGAACGCGCCCGTCCCGTCCGTCATGCCGAAGTCGTTGTCGTTGATGAGAGCGAGCGTGTCGCGGTTCACGCGCGCGATGCCCTCGATCTTCCCCGGAACGCCGCTCGCCTTGCCCAGGTCGACGACGAGCCGCTTGGTCAGCACCGGCACCCCTGCCGCGGCGGGGTCCTCCAACTGCTCCAGCGACGGGGCGGTCGTGTCGTCGTCCCAGGGGCCGCCGAGGATGTCGTTCCTGTGGCCCAGCCTGACCAGCTGCAGCCGGGCCGCCTTGTCGGTGCGCTCCTCGACCAGCAGGCGGTCACCGCCGACGGCCACCACGGAGGAGATCTTCAGCTCGGACGTGTCGTCCTCGCCGGGGTCGACGACGCTCACCGGGTCGAAGCGGTAGGCGTACTCGGCGGTGACGGCCTTCTTCCCCGGCGAGAAGCGCAGCAGGCGGGTCGTCCGCGACGCGTCACCGGCGCTCGCGTCCGGCAGCGAGAGCGGGCTCTGGAGGGCCACCACCAGGTCACCGCAGGGGAGTTGAGCCAGACCCTCGAAACCGCGGTTGATCTTCCGGTGCAGCAGGACGGAGGGAAGCGCCTCGACCACGGGGTAGTCGGCGCCCGTGAGGTTCAGCCCCTTCGGCACATAGCGGGTGAGCACCTTGCCGCGCGCGGAGACATGCACGAGCGAGGGGCCGTACTCGTCCACGAGCCAGAACGTCCCGTCGGCGGCCCGCACGATGCCCTCGGTGTCCAGGCCGTTCGGGTTGAACGACAGGGCTGTCCGGGCGTCGTAGGTGTACGGCGTCTCGTCGCGGCCCGACTGGTCGGGCAGCCCGGTGACGGGCTTGCCCGAGGTCGTGGTCAGCGGGATCGCGTCGATCACCTCGACCTCGTCCCCGGAGACCCGGATCTTCACGATCGCCGGGTCGAACCCGGGTACCGGGAACGTCCGGCGCTTCTTGCCGTCCACCTTGATCTGGCCGTTGGGGCCGCGATCGGTCACCGTCCAGTACTCGCCCTTGTGGCCCGCGGGGTAGATGTCGCTGCCGATGCCGCCCAGGTGCACCCCGTGGTCGTCGCCCACGCTGCCGGGGAGCAGCGCGTTGCTGAAGGTGCCGAGCGGGATCTCCCCGAGCGTCGCCGTGCGGATGACCTGGGCGTCCCCGGCGGGCGCCGCCGTGGCCGTCGTCGCGGCCACGAGGGCGGCGGCCACGGCCAGCGGCAGCCCCGTGGCGACGGAACGGTGGACGCGGCGCCGGCTGGCGGAATGCGGGGACATCGACCCTCCTGAGGGCAAGTTCGGTGACTGCGGTCACCCTTGGACCCCGGGGGGAACTGCGCACAACGGCCAGGTGTACGAACAGCGACCAACACTCGTCCGATCATGTCCATTTCGAGATGGTGGAACGACAGATATCTGAGAGGGGGCGGCTCTTAGGGGTAGGCCGTGCGGCCGCCAGTGCCGCGGCCGGGTCCCGGTCCGCGTCGCCCGCCGGGAACCAGTGCCGGTCCTCCGCGCGGTAGGGCCACCAGCGGCCGTCCCTGCCGAGCCGAAGCTGCACTCCTGCGCCCGCGAGGGTCCAGTGGTTGCCGTCGGCCTGGAACGACGGCCGCTCCTCCGTCTCCCAGGCCTCCTCCAAGGCCACGCGCGCGCGGGCGAGCGCCACGCCCTCCACCTGCCACTTCTCGTCCAGGACGGCCAGTGCCGCCGCTCCACCGAGGCGCCAGGCGCGGACAGCCCTCGCCAGCCCGTCGCGGCCGCGCCCGGACCCGTCGGCGAGCCGGTCGGCGACGGCATCGGGAGCGGTGCCGTCGGCAAGCCGCACGGCGTCCTGATGCGCGGTCAACTCCCGAATACCGGTCTCCTCCTGCCCGCCCCCGTGGAGGGCTCGCGCCAGCAGCCGGTGCGCCTCCACGGCCGTGCGCCCGGCCAGGTACCGCAGCGCCGCGGGATCGAGCGCGGGCGCTGGTACCGACTCGGCGTCGAAGGACGGCGGTTCACCGGGTTTCTCGGGCAGGCCGGGCAGGGCGGGCAGCGGGGGCAGGATGTCCGCGGCGGCCCACGCCTCCACCGCGTCCACGCCCGCCGATGTGGCGGGTTCCGCGCGAGGTGCGGTGCCGCGCAGGTGCAGTTCCTCCAGGAAGGCGCTCTTTCCTCGGCCACGCATCAGCAGCAGCACGAGCGGATCCTCGTCCAGCAGGCGTGCCACCTGGTGACAGAGGGCGGCGGTGTGTCCGCAGTGGTCCCACGTGCCGCAGTCGCACTCCGGTTCCAGATCGCCCAAGCCGGGCAGCAGGTCGACTCCCCTGACCGCCGCGTCCTCGATCAGGTGCGACGGCAGTTCGCCGTCGAGGAGTGCGGCGAGGTGTCCCGCGCGCTCCACCACCAGATCGACAAACATGTCCCACTGCGCTTCGGACAGCTCGGGCACCAGGATGTCGGCCCGGTGCGCCGCTCCGCTCCGTTCGCGTACGACGGCGGTGACCCGGCCCGGCCGCACCGTCACCGCCCCCACGCCTCCCGCGCGCGCGAGCCGGCGGCCCGCCTTCACCGCCGCGCCGTCCAGTGCCGCGTCCTCCAGGGCGCTCAGCCATGCGCGCCCCCACCAGGTCCCCGCGAACCCGCGCCCGCCCGCGGGCGGCAGCGCGGCGAACGTGCGCTCCAGGCCCCGATCGTTCTCGTCGTTCGTCGCGTGCTCGTGGTTCATCGCGCCTCCTCGCGCAGCTCCACCAGTGCGGCCAGTTCCGCGTCCGTCAGCTCCGTCAGCGAGGCCTCGCCGGCGCCCAGCACCGCGTCGGCCAGGTCCCGCTTGCGTTCGAGCATCTCCGCGATGCGATCCTCCACAGTCCCTTCGGCGATCAGGCGGTGCACCTGCACCGGGCGGGTCTGCCCGATGCGGTACGCGCGGTCCGTGGCCTGTGCCTCGACCGCGGGATTCCACCAGCGGTCGTAGTGCACGACGTGCTCGGCCCGGGTGAGGTTCAGACCGGTACCGGCGGCCTTCAACGACAGCAGGAACACCGGCACCTCGCCGTCCTGGAAGCGCCGCACCAGCGCCTCGCGTTCCACGACCGGGGTGCCGCCGTGCAGCAGCTGCGAGGCCACGCCACGGGCCGCCAGGTGCCGTTCGAGCAGGCGGGCCATGCGCACGTACTGCGTGAAGACCAGAACGGCGGAGCCCTCGGCGAGGATCGTGTCGAGGAGTTCGTCGAGCAGTTCCAGCTTCCCCGAGCGTCCGGGGAGCCTCGCGCCGTCCTCCTTGAGGTACTGCGCCGGGTGGTTGCAGATCTGCTTCAGCCCGGTCAGCAGCTTCACGATCAGGCCTCGCCGGGCCATGTCGTCGGCGGTGGCGATCCGGTCGAGGGTCTCGCGGACCAACGCCTCGTACAGGCCCGCCTGTTCGGGCGTCAGCGCGACGGGATGATCGGTCTCCGTCTTCGGCGGAAGCTCGGGCGCGATGCCGGGGTCCGACTTCCGGCGCCGCAGCAGGAACGGCCGCACGAGCCGTGCGAGCCGCTCGGCCGCGGCGGGATCCTGGCCGCCCTCGACCGGCTGCGCGTACCGGGTGCGGAAGGTGCCGAGCCGGCCCAGCAGCCCTGGTGTGGTCCAGTCGAGGATCGCCCAGAGTTCCGTGAGGTTGTTCTCCACCGGGGTGCCGGTGAGCGCCACGCGTGCGCGTGCGCCGATGGTGCGCAGCGCACGCGCGGTCGCCGAGTAGGGGTTCTTCACGTGCTGAGCCTCGTCGGCGACGACCATGCCCCAGGGCACCGCGGCCAGCCGCTCGGCATCCAGGCGCATCGTCCCGTAGGTCGTGAGGACGAACTCCCCGTCCGCCAGGGAGCCGAGATCGCGTACGGGTCCGTGGAACCTGCGCACCGGCAGGCCGGGGGCGAACCGCTCGATCTCCCGCTGCCAGTTGCCGAGCAGCGAGGCCGGGCAGACCACGAGCGTGGGCCCCGCCGCCGACGGGTCCGTCTGACGGTGCAGATGCAGCGCGATCAGTGTGACCGTCTTGCCGAGGCCCATGTCGTCGGCCAGACAGCACCCCAGGCCCAGGGCCGTCGTCCGGGCCAGCCAGCCGAGGCCCCGGAGCTGGTAGTCGCGCAGGGTGGCGTCGAGCGCGGGCGGCTGTCCTACGGGCTGCGCCGCCTCCGGATCAGCGAGCCGCTCCCGCAGCCGCGCCAGCCATCCGGTGGGCCGTACGTCGACCCGGTGGCCGTCCACCTCGGCTGAGCCCGTGAGAGCGGCCGCCAACGCCTCTACGGGGGTCAGAGAGCCGTCCTGCCGGGCTCGTGCGCGCCGGGCCTCCCCGGGGTCGACGAGGACCCAGCGGTCGTGCAGCCGTACGAGGGGACGCTTGGCCTCCGCGAGACGGTCCAGTTCCTCCCGGGTCAGCTCCCGGCCGCCGAGCGCGAACCACCAGCGGAATCCGACCATCGCCTCGGCCGACAGGAAGGACGGCAGCGCCGAAGCCGCCTCCTCGGATCCGCCCGAGGCCGTCCCGTGGTCCGGCGGACCGACGGCCGCGTGGGCGGTCAGCTCGCGCGACAACTCCTTCGGCCAGTGCACGTCGACGCCCGCCGCCGCCAGCGCACGCCCGCCGTCACCCAGGAGTTCGACGACCTCGTCGTCGGCGAGGTCCACCGCATCGGGTACGGCGGCCGCCAGCAGCGGCGCCAGCGGCGACCAGGCGCGTGCGGCGCGCCGCAACGCCAGCAACGTGTCCGCCCGCGCGCGGGGGCCGAAGATCTCGGGCACGGCTGCCGTGCCCGACGCGGCCCACAGTTCGGCGGCGTCCACGACGTCCGCCGCTCCGCTCGCGCCATGCGCCTGGAGGACGGCTCGGAACCGCACCGGAGCCTCGCCCTCCGGCACGCCGTCCAGGAGACCGGGTGCCTCCACCCGCAGCGACAGCCGCAGGCCCGTGTCATGGCCCGCGGCGATGTCGTCGGCCCACGCCCGCAGCCCGGGCAGACGCTGCGGCTCCCGAGCGGCATAGGCGGCGCCTCCGGTCACCATCGGTGCGGCGGGCGAGCGGGGGAGGGTGTCGGCCATCGCGTCCAGGAAGGCGCGCACCAGGTGCTCCGGGTCTGGCAGCCGGGCCGGTCCGCCCGCGGCGATGGGCACGGCGTGTGCTTCCGGGGGCATGGCCGCGGCGAGTTCACGGACCAGCTCCGCGTCGTGCGCGGACAGCGGCCCCACCCGCCACATGTCGTGGTCGTCCGGAGACAGGCCGGGCAGGAGCAGGCCGCGCGCCAGGAAGTGCAGGGCCAGCATTCCGGCCGCTCCCCAGAAGGCGGTGGCCCGGTGGCTTCCCGACTCGCCACGCGCGCGTGTGAGCACCGGCAGGGCGGTTGACAGCGGCAGCCGTATGGCAGGAAGCCGCGCCCGCTCCACCCTTCCGTCCGAAACGGGAAGCGTCAGGTCCAGTTCCTCGACGACGCCGTGGGGCACTCCGGAGAGGGGCCCGCCGTCGGGCCGCCAGAAGGCCATCACACCGGCGCGGGCGGGATCGGGCGGGACGAACACGGCGCTGCAGCGGGTCAGTTCGGACAGTTCGGAGGGTGGTGCCGGGAACATGCTCTGCACAGCTCTGCCGCACTCCTCAAATTTGACTACTCGCTTCGAAGTCGCCGAGGGTACAGGACGTCGCAGGCTCGCCAAGAACGCTTACTCTGTGACGTGGACCACTAGGGGGTGCGCCGGTGCGCCTCAGGGATCTCTCAGGGTCGGCAGCCGGAACCGTGCGGCGCGCGGGGCCGTTTTCCATGCAGAGAGCGGCAGTGGCCGTGAAGGAGGCGACGCTCATGTCCAAGAACGCCAAGATCGCCGCAGGAGGCGTGGCGGTCGGTTTGATCCTGCTGATATGGCTGCCTTGGTGGGTGTCCTTCCTGATCGTGGTGGGAGTCCCGGTCGCCGCGTACCTGACGCTGGACCCCTCACAGCGACGCAGGCTCCGCCGGGTCGCCCGCAAGGAGATCGGCCGCTGAGCCGAGTGGGCCGAGCGTCCCGGGTGCGTCCCTCGCGGTGACAGCGGCCGTGCCGGACGTGCTTCGGGGCAGCGGGGGCCACGCCTTCAAGGACGCCGTGGCCCCGCAGGCTCAACTGGGCCGTACGGCCATCTTCTCGAGCGCCTCCAGCAGGCCCGGCAGCTCCGGCCCCCGGCCCACCGGCAGGACCTCGCCGGGCTTCTCGTCCAGCAGGATGAACGCGATGTCGTCGGTGCGGGCCACCATCGACCAGCCGGGCCCGTCGGCGCGGAGCGTGCGGGCGTCACCCGGGGCGAACGAGGAGCGCACCCGTCCCAGCGGAGGCGGCGAGTCGAGGTACGCGCGCGCCTCGGACAGCACCCGCCGAACCCCCTGGTGGCCGCCCTTCGGCGCGCTCGCCGGGGCCTCTGACGCGGCCGCCGAGGACGTCGCCGACCCCGTCGAGGCCTGTGAGCCTTCCGCCGTCTCCGGCGACCCTTCCGGCGGCAGGTCGCCCTCGCTGATCTGACCGCGCCACGCCGCCCACTGAAGCGCGATCTCGTCGGCACCCAGGCGCCGCTGGGCCGGTCCCCAGGAGCTGGTGTCCGGCGGGGCCAGCGGGGGCTGGTCCGCATCGTCGGGGCGGGGGTCGTGCGGTGCGGGCACACCGGGCGCGGCCACGGCCACCGCCAGGGGCCAGCCCGGCAGAGCGGCCACGACCGTGCGCTCGTCGGGCGAGAGCTCGTACTCCATGCCGCAGTCCCAGGAGGCGATCGCCACCGCGACCAGCGAGACGTCGTCGATGACGACCGTCCAGCGGGCACCCTCACCGTCCTGGCCGAGGACCAGTCCGTACCCGTCGGCGCGGGGTGCGAGCCCCAGCGCCGCGCAGGCCTCCGGATAGTCGTCGCCCAGCACGCTCGGAAACTGCGCCGGCGTCAGCAGTACCGCCGTGAGCACATACAGCGCATCGTCCGCGGCGGTGACGGCCTCGTCGTCCGTTCCGGCCATCCCTGCCTCCCAGTGGTTCGTCCGTCGGCGCGCACCCTAGTGCGATCCGAAGGTGCTTGTCACGACACCGCACACCACGCGGACCTGCAGGTTTCCACCTGGACAGGGGCGAAACGCCCGCGCTTGGCGGACGACTTTCCCGCGGGCTCCTCTCAGGCCTCCGGCAGCCCGAGCAGGTCCCGCGCCACCGCTCCCGGTGACGTGCCGCGCTCCCGGGCGAGCGTGGCGACGGCACGGCACGCCAGTTCGCTCACGCCGAACGACAGCGCCTCGGGCGACACCCAGGCCGACGCCTCGTCGATCCCGTCCTGGTCGTCCTCCGCGCAGGCCGTCACGTAGGCGGCCGCGGCCTCGAACAAGTTGTGCGCGCGCCTCTCCGGGACCTCCGCAGCCCCCGCACGCGGGGAGGGGCGCAATCTTGCGGCGTACTTGCGTATCGTGTGGATCACGCGGACCATCTTCCGCCTGAACGGGTTCGCTGTCGATCGTTCATCTGCTGCTGTTCAACGTAGAGTTGGGATTTCGGCAGCAGAAGGGGAACGCAGTGGTGAAGCGCTTTGCGCGGCTCGAGGAGATCCGCCGGATGGACCCGGTGGCGGACGCCCTCGAGATCTACCGGCTCAGTGTGGCGTTCGAATTCCCCTGGGACTACACACGGGCCCTGGAACTCGCGCTGTACCGCACCTACGCCGTCCCCAGCATCGGCCGCCTGCTCGCCGAGACGGCGGAGCTGACCGACCGCACACAGAAGCGGTACGACGACACCGCGCTGCTCCTCGACACGGTCGTGGAACACGGCTTCGCCGCCGAAGAGGGCCGTACCGCGATCCGTCGCATCAACCAGATGCACCGCAGCTACGACATCAGCGACGACGACATGCGCTACGTGCTCTCCACCTTCGTCGTGATGCCTAGGCGCTGGATCGACGCCTACGGCTGGCGGCGCCTGTCGCGGCACGAGATCGTCGCCACCACCGAGTACTACCGCACCCTCGGCCGCCACATGGGCATCCCCGGCATCCCCGAGACCTACGAGGAGTTCGAGGCCCTGCTCGACGCCTACGAAGAGGCCCACTTCGCCTGGGACGAGCGGTCCCGGCAGGTCTCCGACGCCACGCTCGACCTGATGGCGTCCTGGTATCCGCGCCCGCTGGCACCGCTGCTGCGCACGGCCACGCTGGCCCTGCTCGACGACTCCCTGCTGCGCGCCTTCCGCTACGAGGCGCCCGGCGCGGCCACCTCCGCCCTCGTGCGCCGAGCGGTGCGGACGCGCGGCCGGCTGGTCCGGTTGCTGCCGCCGCGCCGCAGCCCGCATTTCGCTCGGCAGAACTGGGAGATCAAGAGCTATCCGAACGGCTACCGGCCGGCCGACCTGGGCACCCGTCCGGTCCCGGGACTGCGCGGGTGCCCGGTCAGGCACCAGGACACCTCAGCCGCCGACGCCCTCGAGTGAGGCCAGGGTGTCGCGCAGCCAGGCCAGTTCGGCCCGGCTCGTGGCCCGCGCGATGGTGAGGACACCGCGCCGGAAGGGGTCGTCCAGCTCCTCCGCGCGCAGCGGCCGGTCGCCGTCGTAGAAGAAGCTCGCCGGCTCCTCCAGGAAGGCCAGCCTGCGCCGCAGTACGGCCGCCTGGGCCGCGGGGTCGTCCAGGTGCCGCAGGAACGCGAGCAGCGTGAACCAGTTGTTCTCGTCGGTGATCTCGCGCTGCGCGGGCTCGGCCAGCCGCCGCCGCAGTTCCTGCCTGCCCTCCTCGGTGAGGGTGAGGACATGGCGCGGCGCGGCCCCTGCGCCGGGCTCGGTGGCCCTCGCCAGCAGCCCCGCCTTCTCCAGCCGCTTGATCGCCGGGTACAGCGTGCTCTCGGCGACGGGCCGCACGTGCCCGGTGAGCGCGGCGATGTGCCGGCGCAGGACATAGCCGTGCAACGGGGCGTCGTAGAGGAAACCGAGGATGGCGAGTTCCAGCATGCCCGCATTCTCTCCCAGGCACGCTGTACATCGGACCCGACTTAATTCGTTGACGATATACCTCGACACCGATGTATCGTCAGGGTCCCATCACGGACACGAGGGAGCGCACCGTGCAGCAGGCCGAATTCGACGACAGGGGGAGCCGGATCCGATGGACGGAGGTGCCCGGTGCGCAGCCCGCGCGCGTGTATCTGCACGGACTCGGATCGATGTCCGCCGTGTACCACGCGCACATCGCCGCCCGGCCGGAACTGGCGGGCAGGCGCAGCCTGTTCATGGACCTGCCCGGGCACGGGACCAGCGACCGGCCCCCGCACTTCGGCTACACGCTGGAGGAGCACGCCGATGCCGTGGCGGTCGCGCTGGACCAGGCGGACGTCACCGGCGCCGAGCTGATCGCGCACAGCATGGGCGGCGCCGTCGCCCTCGTGCTCGCCCACCGGAGGCCCGACCTCGTCTCCCGGTTGGTGCTGACGGAGGCGAACCTCGACCCGTTCCCTCCGCAGACGGCAGCCAGCAGCGGAATCGCCGCCTATGGGGAGGACGAGTTCGCCGAGAAGGAGTACGCGCGCGTGCTGGACAGCGTGGGCCCCCTGTGGGCGGCCACCATGCGGCTCGCCGATCCGCGCGCGCTGCACCGGAGCGCGGTCGGGCTGCGGCGGGGCTCGGACCCCACGATGCGGACGATTTTGGAAGGCCTGGAGATCGACCGCGTCTACCTTCAGGGTGAACACAGCGGCGAACTGCCCGGCAGGCAGCAGTTGGAGGCCGCCGGGGTGCGCGTGGTGACGGTGCCCGGCGCCGGGCACAACGTCATGTTCGACAACCCCGACGCCTTCGTGGCAGCCGTAGCGGGACGGTACTGAGCCGGCTGGCTGTCAGTCCTCGCGCGTGGCCAACGCGAGGAAGCGGGCGTCCTCGTCGACGTAGGACGTCATGCGCCAGCCCGAACGGGCAAGGAGAGGGCCCAGATTGGCCTCGGCCCGAAGGTCCTCGGGGGTGATCTGCCGGCCCTGGCGCGCTGCCAGGGCCGCCCTGCCGATGGGGTGGAACAGCGCGAGCGTGCCGCCGGGCCGCACCACGCGGGCCAGCTCCCGCAGGTTCTCCACGGGCTGCGGCAGATGCGCGATCAGGCCCGCGGCGAACACGGCGTCCAAGGCCCCCGAGCGCAGTGGCAGCGCGGCGACGTCCGCGAGCAGCAGGAACCCGTCGCGGCCCCGGCCCGCTCGCACGGCGGCCTGGAGCATCGCCGGGGTCAGGTCGGCCCCGATCACCACCCCGGTAGCGCCCACGGCGGCACGCAGAGGCGGCAGGGCGCGGCCCGTGCCGCAGCCCGCGTCGAGCACCCGGTCACCCGCGCGCAGGCCCAGATCGGCGACGGCGGCCGCGTAGGCGGGGCCGTCGTCGGGAAACCGGCTGTCCCAGTCGTCGGCCCGGGCGGTGAAGAAATCCTGGACGTGTGTGTGGTCGTCGCTCATGCTCCGCATGATCTCTCACTGCCACGGGTGACGCTCCTGTGCGCATGTTCGAGCGGGACGCGATCGTTCTGGCGCATCTGTGTGTCATATTCCAACACCTTTCGAAATGCGCCCCCTTCGTGCGCCCCTGATCCGGCTAGCGTCCCGGGGTCATGGGACACATGGACCACGCCGCCTTCGGCTGGCTGACCCCCGTACTGTCGTATGTGATGGCCTGCATAGGCGCCGCACTCGGACTGCGCTGCACCGTGCGCGCGCTCGCCACCACCGGCCGCTCGCGCCGCAACTGGCTCATCACCGCTGCCTCCGCCATCGGCACCGGCATCTGGACGATGCACTTCGTGGCCATGCTCGGCTTCCGCGTCAGCGGCACCGAGATTCGCTACGACGTGCCGCTGACCATCCTCAGCCTCGTCGTCGCCATGGTCGTCGTCTGCGCCGGCGTCTTCGCCGTCGGCTACAGCCGGGACCGCAACCGTGCGCTCCTCCTCGGCGGCCTCACCACTGGGCTGGGCGTCGCCAGCATGCACTACCTGGGCATGGCGGCGGTCCGGCTGCACGGCGACGTGACCTACGATCCGACGCTCGTCGGGCTGTCAGTCCTGATCGCCGTGGTCGCGGCGACCGCGGCACTGTGGGCGGGCCTCAACATCAAGTCGCCCCTCGCCGTCACCGTCGCCTCCCTGGTCATGGGAGTGGCCGTCACCAGCATGCACTACACCGGCATGTTCGCGGTGAGCGTGCGCGTCACCCCCTCCAGCGAGGTGCTGCCCGGGGCCACGGCGATGCAGTTCATCTTCCCCCTCGCCGTCGGCCTCGGGTCCTACCTGTTCCTCACCTCGGCCTTCGTCGCCCTCTCGCCCACCGCCGACGAGCGCGAGGCGTCCGCCTCGGCACAACGGCCCGTCGAGAGCGCCGCCCGCTAGCGGGAGCCCGGCCCGAGAGCCCCGACCCACGTCCCGAGCGAGGAGGCCATGCGCCCGCCCCGAAGCACACCCAAAGCCGGCCCCCCGGCGCAGTCCCCGCCCCGCGGCCGCCGCGCGCACGCCGGACCGCCGGCCGACGAGAGCGTGGACCCGCCCCTCGGCACGGCACCGGACAGCGCGCCCCCGAAGGGCAGCCGCTGGCACATGCGCCCCCGGACGGTGCGCGCCAAGGTGGTCTGCCTGCTGATGGTGCCCGTCGTCTCCCTGCTCGCCCTCTGGGCCTACGCCACCGTCAGCACCGCCCAGGACGTCGCCCGGCTGCGCCAGTCCCAGCGTGTGGACGCCGAGCTGCGCGCTCCGGTGGCCGCCGCCGTCACCGCGCTGCAGGCAGAGCGGGCCGCGGCCGTGCGCTACGCCGCCGATCCGGGCGCGGCACGCGGGGACGACCTGGAAGGCCTCGCGGCCCGTACCGACCGGGCGATCGCCAAGCTGCGGCTCGGTCACGACGGCACCGTCGCCGACAGCCAGGAACTGCCCGCCGGGGTCACCGGACGCCTCGAGGCCTTCGTCGACGGCGCCGCACACCTGCCCGCGCTCCGGACGGCCGTGGTCGACCGCAAGTCCGGATGGAACGCGGCGTACGTGCAGTACACCAAGACCATCGCGGCCGCCTTCGCGGTGGACGGCGCCCTCACCGACATCCAGCAGGCCGAAGTGGGCTCCGACGCGCGCGTGCTGCTCGAGTTCTCGCGCGCCGCCGAGGCGCTCGCCCAGGAGGACGCCGTCCTCGGCAGCGCGCGCCCGGCCGACGGCCTCCAGGGCGAGCGACTGCGGCTGTTCGACGCGGCCGTCGCCACGCGCCGCACCCTCACCGAGACGGCCGTCCCCGACCTGCCTGCCGCACAACGCGCGGCCTGGCGCCGCCTCACCGACAGCAGCGCCTACACCGCCCTCACCGCCGCCGAGGAGAAGATCCTCACCGCCGGCTCCGCGGCCAAGGCCGTCGACACGTCACCCACGTCCGAGTGGACCATCGCCCACGCGCGCGTGCAGAACGGCATGGGCACCGTCGCGGCGGACACGGGCCGGGCCGTCGCCGGCCGCGCCGACCCGTACACCCGAGGCCTGCTCAGCCCGGCGGGCGCCGCCGTGCTCTTCGGCCTCGCCGCCGTCGCCGCCTCGCTCGTCATCTCCGTCCGCATCGGACGCGGCCTCGTGGTCGAGCTGGTGAGCCTGCGCAACGACGCCCTGGGGATCGCCCGCCGCAAACTCCCCGCGGCGATGCGGAAACTGCGCGCGGGCGAGGAGATCGACATCCAGGCCGAGGCACCCGCCGGACCACCCGCCGAGGACGAGACCGGCCAGGTGGCGGAAGCCCTCACGACCGTGCACCGCGCCGCCCTGAGCGCCGCCGTGGAGCGCGCCGAACTCGCCAGCGGCATCTCCGGAGTCTTCGTCAACCTCGCCCGGCGCAGCCAGGTGCTGGTCCACCGCCAGCTCAGCCTTCTGGACAGCATGGAGCGCCGCTCCGACGATCCCAACGAGCTGAGCGACCTGTTCCGTCTCGACCACCTCACCACCAGGATGCGGCGCCACGCCGAGAGCCTGATCATCCTCTCCGGAGCGGCACCCGGCCGTGCCTGGCGCATGCCCGTGTCCCTGACCAACGTCGTACGCGCCGCCGTGTCCGAAGTCGAGGACTACGCGCGCGTGGAGGTACGCCAGCTCCCCGAGGCGTACGTCATCGGCGCGGCCGTCGCCGACCTCACCCACCTGCTCGCCGAACTCGTCGAGAACGCCGCCCAGTTCTCGCCGCCCCACACGCGCGTGCGCGTCACGGGCGAACCCGTCGGCAACGGCTACGTCCTCGAAGTCGAGGACAGGGGCCTCGGCATGGGCGCCGAAACGCTCGGGGAGGCCAACCGGCGCATCGAACAGTCCGAGGCCCTCGACCTCTTCGACAGCGACCGTCTCGGACTCTTCGTGGTCAGCAGGCTCGCCTCCCGGCACGACATCAAGGTGCACCTGCGCACCTCCCCCTACGGAGGCACCACCGCCGTCGTCCTGCTGCCCACCGTCCTGCTGCACAACGGCACCGCGGAACGCCCGGCCCAGGAGGCGGAAGCACGTCCGCAGGAGGAACGCGCCTACGCGCGCGTGCCCGACGCGCCCCCGCCCCCCTCCGCCGTGACCGCACAGGCCGGCCGGGCCGCTCTGGCGGCCACCGCCCCGGCCCCCTCGCCCCCCTCGCCCCCCGCGCACGAACCCCCGCCCCCCGGGGTCACCACCCTGAGGCTGCACCGCCCGCCGAGCGACTCCGAGTCCTCCGAGGACCTCCCGCGCCGGGTGCGCCAGGCGAGCCTCGCGCCCCAGCTTCGCCGGCAGCGCACCGACGAACCCGAGCGGCAACCCGCACCGCGCAGCGACGAGCGGCGCACCCCCGAACTCGCACGGGACCGCATGGCGGCCTACCGCGACGGCTGGGTACGCGGCGGGGGCAGGCAGCCCGGCCGCGGCGCCGCCCCGAACCCCGAAACGGGCAGTGACAGGACCGAAGGAGATCCGGCATGATCCAGGACCCCAACATGAGTACCGCCCAGCGATCCGGCGAACTCGACTGGCTGCTGGACGACCTGGTGATGCGGGTGACCGAGGTACGGCACGCCGTGGTGCTGTCCAACGACGGCCTGGCCGTCGGCGCCTCCACCGACCTCGCACGGGAGGACGCGGAACATCTCGCCGCCGTGGCCTCCGGCTTCAACAGCCTCGCCAAGGGCGCGGGACGGCACTTCGGAGCGGGCGGCGTACGCCAGACCATGGTGGAGATGGACGACGCCTTCCTCTTCGTCGCGGCCGCCGGCGATGGTTCCTGCCTCGCCGTCCTCACCGCGGTGACCGCCGACATCGGCCTGGTCGCCTACGAGATGGCACGCCTGGTCAAGCGGGTGGGCGAACACCTCTACACGCCCCCACGCCTCGCCGCCCAGCCGCCCGCCGCCGGATGAGCCGGAAGAAGCGCCACCGATGACCCAGAACCCGACCGACGGCCCGCGGGAGCCGGGCAGCCAGTGGTACGACGGCGAGGCCGGGCCCCTCGTCCGCCCCTACGCCATGACCGGCGGACGCACACAGCCCGGCCCCACGGGCGTACGTTTCGACCTGATCGCGCTCGTCACCCTCGATCCCGCGGCACCGCTCGTGGACGACGACACCGCGCTCGGCCCCGAACACCGCACCCTGATCGACCTGTGCCGCACGGAGACACAGTCGGTCGCCGAGCTCGCCGCGGACGCGGACCTCCCCGTGGGCGTGGTCAGGGTGCTCCTCGGCGACCTCCTGGAAATGGGCTGCGTCACCATCAGCCGCCCGGTGCCTCCGGCCCGCCTCCCGGACGAAAGGATCCTGCGCGAGGTCATCGAGGGGCTGCGGGCCCTGTAGACGAACGCACGCCCAGAAGAACGAGCGCATTCAGATGAACGAGCGCAGCAGATGAACGAGTACAGCAAAATGAACGCACACGGCAGATGAACGCACACGGCCAACCGGGCGCCACCCCGCACACCGTTCCACACGCATCCCGCAACCAACCGGGCGCGAGTCGGTCACATCAGGCGCATTTCAGTCCGAACCCCCGCGGTGGCGGCGGAGTTGTCATGATGCTGACTTCGTCCGCCGCCCCCCTCGACCGCAGCCGGCCCATCCGAGAGAAGTGATCATGGTCTCCGAGCACTCCGAAGCCGCCGGCGACGCCTCCGCCCTGGCACTGAAGATACTGGTCGCCGGCGGATTCGGCGTCGGCAAGACGACCCTGGTCGGGGCCGTCAGCGAGATCCGGCCGCTGCGCACCGAGGAACTGCTCAGCGAAGCCGGACAGTTGGTGGACGACACCGACGGCGTGGACCACAAGGTCACCACGACCGTGGCGATGGACTTCGGGCGCATCACCATCCGCTCCGGCCTCTCGCTGTACCTCTTCGGGACACCGGGCCAGGACCGCTTCTGGTTCCTCTGGGACGAGCTGTCGCAGGGCGCCCTCGGAGCCGTGGTCCTCGCGGACACCCGACGGCTGGAGGACTGCTTTCCGGCGGTCGACTACTTCGAACACCGGCACATCCCGTTCGTGGTGGCCGTCAACTGCTTCCCGGGGGCGCGTGCCTACGATGCCCACGACGTCTCCCGAGCCCTGGACCTGGACCAGGGGACACCCGTGGTCCTGTGCGACGCACGGGACCGGGACTCCGGCAAGGAGGTGCTGATCCGCCTCGTCGAGTACGCCGGGCGCATGCACACCGCCCGGCTCCTCGACTCGGTGAGCTGAACCCCGCCCCTCAGCCTGTCATGTCCTTCACCGCGACCACCTTGTCGATCGAGACCCTGACCAGCAGCTCACCCGGGACCGCGTTACGCGCGCCGAACTCCTCCGCGCGCTCCTCGCCCATGTACCGCGCGGCGATCCGGGTGGCCCAGTGACGCATCTCCTCCAGATCCTCCGAGAGCCGGGCGCGGCCGTTCAGCACCACGAAGGAGAACGGTGGCCGGTCGTCGTCCACGCACAGGGCGATCCGTCCGTCACGGGCGAGATTGCGCCCTTTCACGGTTTCCTTGCCGGTGTTGAACACCAGCTCGTCCCCGTCCAGCAGGAACCAGATCGGGGCGAGGTGCGGGCTCTCATCGGCCCGGACCGTCGCCAGCTTGCCGGTTCGGGTGCCGTGCGAGACGAACGCCCGCCATTCCTCGTCGGTCATCTTCTGTGCCATACGCCCATCGTGCTTGCCCGGACGCCGGAGGTGGGGAAGGCTGGCGGGGAAGTCCTCCGGCCAGGGGGAGAGGTCGCACGGGGAGACGGAACATGGCGCAGAACCAGGGACTCGGCTGGCTCCTGGACGATCTGACCGAACGGGTGGACCACGTGCGGCACGCGCTGGTCCTGTCGAACGACGGGCTGGTCACCGGAGCGAGTACGGGTCTCCGTCGCGAGGACGCGGAGCATCTGGCCGCCGTCGCGTCCGGACTGCACAGCCTGGCCAAGGGCTCGGGACGCCACTTCAGCGCGGGCGGGGTGCGCCAGACGATGATCGAGTACGACGACGCCGTGCTCTTCGTCACCGCCGCCGGCGCCGGCAGCTGCCTGTGCGTGCTCAGCGGCGCGGAGGCCGACATAGGCCAGATCGCGTATGAGATGACCCTGCTCGTCAACCGCGTCGGCGAACACCTCGGCGTGGACGCCCGCCGGCCCGAGCGCACCCCGACAGTGGACCTCTGACCTGCGCTTTCGTCTCCTCCCGTGGAGTTATCCACAGGCCCGCCGCGGCTTGCTCGAAACCGGCTACGGTGTGTGCACTGCGAACGCAGAGGGCGTGAGCACCACTCCACGGGGGAGTACGACCATGCCGGGAAGCACCTGCACCCCACCCCGCCCCATCACCTGCACTCCGAGCCGCGCAGCTCGGGAACTGGGGCTCAAACGAGGCGAGTTCGATCTCGCCGTCCATCTCGGCCGCATCCGGACCGTGCCCGACGAGGGCGGCGGCGGAGGCCGCCGGGTCGAGCGGACCGAACTCGACCGGCTGCGCGCCCAGGACGGCTTCCCGGAAACCCTCCGGCAGCGCGTTCGGGTCGTGGGCACCGCGGAGGGCGCCGCGCTCATGGAGATTTCCGCGGGCAGGTTCACCCGGCTTGCTCGTCTGGGGCTGCTGGTGCCGGTGCGCTTCTACTTGAACCGCTACCGAGCCGTGGTCTGGCTGTATCTGGCCGAGGAACTCCGGCAGTTCGCGGCGGGCGAGGAGAACGCGCACCTGCTCAAGGGGCGTACACCCGAGACCCTGAGGAGTCAGGTGGCGGCAGGCGTGGACCTGCGCGCCCGCAACTGGAGGGGACGGCACCTCGGCTTCCTGCTGCGGCAGGCCGAGGACCCTTGGGCGCGAGCCGGAGCCGTGGCGGCCTTCCTCTCGCCCGTCGAGGTGGCGGACGTGGTCAGGGATCCTTACGAGCGGGCCCAGTTGAACCGGTTCCGGCCGACGCCGCCCGATCAGGGAGTGCCGGGATCACCTTCCGCGTACCTCGCCGAGGAACTGATGACGGCGCACGATCCGGACGAGATCGAGTGGCTCCGCAGCGACCTCGCGCAGGCGGTGGACGAGGCCCGCACCCAGGCACCGGCCGCCCGTCCTGCCCCACGGCACCACCGGCCCACATCGCCGGTGCCCGCTCCGCCGAAAGCCGCACCCTCGGGCGTGCCCGAAGCGCGGACGCCCGTACTGCTTGCCGAGCCCGAGCCCGAGCCCGACCCCGTCGTCGCCCACGAGTCCATGCGAGAAGCGCCGCGCACACCCCGAGGCCTGCGTGCCTGGCTGCGAGCCAGAAACCGCCGGCCCGCAGAGGCCTGAACCCGAGTCCTGGAATCCGGACCCGCACCACCTACAGGGACCTGAACAGGCCCTCCTGGACGACCGAGACCAGCAGCTGCCCCTGCCGGTCGTAGATGCGCCCGCGGGCCAGACCGCGTCCGCCGGTGGCGATCGGGGACTCCTGGTCGTACAGGAACCACTCGTCCGCGCGGAAGGGCCGGTGGAACCACATGGCGTGGTCCAGGGACGCGAGGTCGAAGTTCCGTGGGCCCCACAGGGGTTCGACCGGGATGCGGACCGCGTCCAGCAGGGTCATGTCGCTCGCGTAGGTCAGCGCGCAGGTGTGCACCAGCGGGTCGTCCCCGAGCGGTCCGACCGCCCGCATCCACACGGCGCTGCGGGGCTCGGCGCCCTCGATCTCCTCGGCGTGCCAGCGCAGCCCGTCCACGTACCGGATGTCGAAGGGCTGGCGGCGCGCCATCCGCTCCCACTGCTCCGGCAGTGCGCCCAGATGCTTGCGGATCTCCTCGGAGACCGTCGGCAGCGATTCCGGGTCCGGCACCTCGCGGACCGGCGGTAGTTGGTGCTCGAACGGTCCTTCCTCAGGCTTGTGAAAGGAGGCGGTCAGATTGAAGATCGTGCGGCCCTGCTGCACGGCGGTGACCCGGCGCGTCGTGAACGAGCGTCCGTCGCGGACCCGCTCCACCTGGTACACGATCGGTATGCCCGGCCGGCCCGGGCGCAGGAAGTACGCATGCAGGGAGTGCACCGGTCGGTCGCCGTCCGCGGTGCGCCCGGCGGCGACCAGCGCCTGGCCCGCCACCTGGCCGCCGAAGACCCGCTGGAGGGACTCCTGCGGGCTGCGGCCACGGAAGATGTTGACCTCGATCTGCTCCAGGTCGAGCAGGTCGACCAGTCGCTCGGCCGGGTTCGTCATCGGGGGGATTCTCCTGTGGTCACAGCTGGCCGACATCGGTGACGCGGACCACCGCACGGCCCTCGGCGTCGGAGGCCGCCAGGTCGACCTCCGCGCTGATGCCCCAGTCGTGGTCGTCGTTCGGGTCGTCGAAGATCTGGCGGACGCGCCAGAGGCCGTTCTCCGGCTCCTCCGTGATCACCAGCAGCTTGGGGCCGCGGGCGTCGGGGCCGGTGCCGAGGTCGTCGTACTCGTCCCAGTACTTGTCCATCGCCTCGCCCCACGCCTCGGCGTCCCACCCGGAGTCGGCGTCCATCTCGCCGAGTTCCTCGACCTGGTCCAGGGCGGCGAGTTCCACGCGGCGGAACAGGGCGTTGCGGACGAGGACGCGGAAGGCGCGCGCGTTGGTGGTGACCGGCTTCACCTCGTCGGCCTTCTCCTGGGCCTCCTCGGCGGTCATCTCCTCCGGGTTGGCCAACTGCTCCCACTCGTCCAGCAGGCTGGAGTCCACCTGGCGCACCATTTCGCCGAGCCACTCGATCAGGTCCTGGAGATCCTCGGACTTCAGGTCGTCCGGGATGGTGTGGTCGAGGGTCTTGTAGGCGCTGGCAAGGTAGCGCAGCACGATGCCCTCGGTGCGGGCCAGCTCGTAGAAGGACACCAACTCGGTGAAGGACAGCGCCCGTTCGTACATGTCCCGGATGACGGACTTGGGCGACAGCGGGTGGTCGCCGACCCACGGGTGGCTCTTGCGGTAGGTGTTGTACGCGTGGAAGAGCCGCTCCTCCAGCGGCTTCGGGTACGAGATGTCCTGGAGGCGCTCCATGCGCTCCTCGTACTCGACACCGTCGGCCTTCATCGCGGCGACGGCCTCGCCGCGGGCCTTGTTCTGCTGGGCGACGAGGATCTGCCGCGGGTCGTCCAGCGTGGACTCGACCACGGACACCATGTCGAGGGCGTAGGACGGCGACTCGGGGTCGAGGAGTTCGAACGCGGCGAGCGCGAACGTGGACAGCGGCTGGTTGAGCGCGAAGTCCTGCTGCAGGTCGACCGTGAGGCGGACGATGCGACCCTCGGCGTCCGGCTTGTCGAGCTTCTCGACGATCCCGCCGTCCAGCAGCGAGCGGTAGATCGCGATCGCGCGCCGGATGTGCCGCAGCTGCTGCTTGCGCGGCTCGTGGTTGTCCTCGAGGAGGTGGCGCATCGCGTCGAAGGCGTTGCCGGGCCGGGCGATCACCGACAGCAGCATCGTGTGCGTCACCCGGAACCGCGACGTCAGCGGCTCGGGCTCGGAGGCGATCAGCTTCTCGAAGGTGTTGTCCGTCCAGCCGACGAAGCCCTCCGGGGCCTTCTTGCGCACCACCTTGCGGCGCTTCTTCGGGTCGTCGCCGGCCTTCGCGAGGGCCTTCTCGTTCTCGATGACGTGCTCGGGGGCCTGCGCGACGACGAGCCCCGCCGTGTCGAAGCCGGCGCGGCCGGCGCGGCCCGCGATCTGGTGGAACTCGCGGGCGCGCAGCGTGCGCACCCGGCTGCCGTCGTACTTGGTCAGGGCCGTGAACAGCACCGTGCGGATGGGCACGTTGACGCCCACGCCGAGGGTGTCGGTGCCGCAGATGACCTTCAGCAGGCCGGCCTGGGCGAGCTTCTCCACCAGGCGCCGGTACTTGGGCAGCATGCCGGCGTGGTGGACGCCGATGCCGTGGCGGACGTAACGGGAGAGGTTGCGGCCGAACTTGGTGGTGAAGCGGAAGTTGCCGATCAGCTCGGCGATCTGGTCCTTCTCCTCGCGCGAGCACATGTTGATGCTCATCAGGGCCTGCGCCCGCTCCACGGCCTGCGCCTGCGTGAAGTGCACGATGTACACCGGTGCCTGCTTGGTCTCCAGCAGGTCGGTGAGCGTCTCGGTGAGCGGGGTGAGCTTGTACTCGTAGGAGAGCGGCACCGGGCGGGTCGCCGAGCGGACCACCGCGGTGGGGCGGCCGGTGCGGCGGGTGAGGTCCTTCTCGAAGAAGGACACATCGCCCAAAGTGGCCGACATCAGGATGAACTGTGCCTGGGGGAGCTCCAGCAGCGGGATCTGCCAGGCCCAGCCGCGGTCGCCCTCCGCGTAGAAGTGGAACTCGTCCATCACGACCTGGCCGACGTCCGCGTTCTTGCCGTCACGCAAGGCGATGGACGCCAGAACCTCGGCGGTGCAGCAGATCACGGGCGCGTCGGCGTTCACCGACGCGTCGCCGGTGAGCATGCCGACGTTCTCGGTGCCGAAGAGCTTGCACAGCTCGAAGAACTTCTCCGACACCAGCGCCTTGATCGGGGCCGTGTAGAAGGTGACCTCGTCGCGCGCCAGCGCGGCGAAGTGCGCGCCCGCGGCGATCATGCTCTTGCCGGAGCCGGTGGGCGTCGAGACGATCACGTTCGCCCCGGAGACCGCCTCGATCAGCGCCTCCTCCTGATGGGGATAGAGGGTGAGGCCGCGCTCCAGGGCCCACGACTCGAAGGCTTCGTACAGGGCGTCGGGGTCGGCGGTCGGCGGCAGCTGATCGATGAGGGTCACGCACCCATCTTGCCTGGCCTTCTCCCCTTGAGGGGAATCGGCTTCGGGTACGAAGATCGCGGCCGCTACGCTGTGGCGCCGACGGAGCGTCAGTGCACCGGGTCAACTGGACAGCGGCACACGAGGAACGGGGCGGGAAGCGGCCATGATGGGACCAGCACACTCATTGTCAGGGGCTGCGGCCTGGCTCGGCGTCGGAGCGGCCGCCGCCGCGGCCGGGCACTCGATGCCCTGGCCGGTCCTGCTGGTGGGCGCGCTGATCTGCGCCGGCGCCGCTCTCGCCCCGGACCTCGACCACAAGGCGGCCACCATCTCGCGGGCCTTCGGACCGATCTCGCGATGGATCTGCGAGATCGTGGACAAGCTATCCTACGCCGTCTACAAGTCGACCAGGAAGAAGGGCGACGCGCGCCGCACGGGCGGTCACCGCACGCTCACGCACACCTGGCTGTGGGCGGTCCTCGTCGGCGCGGGCAGCTCGGCACTGGCGATCACCGGGGGGCGCTGGGCGGTGCTGGCGATCCTGTTCGTGCACATGGTTCTGGCGATCGAGGGCCTGCTGTGGAGGGCGGCGCGGGGCTCCAGCAGCGATGTCCTGGTCTGGCTGCTCGCCGCGACCAGCGCGTGGATCCTCGCGGGCGTCTTGGACAAGCCGGGCAACGGCTCC
Organism: Streptomyces sp. NPDC047085; assembly: GCF_040643735.1. Lineage (NCBI taxonomy): Bacteria > Bacillati > Actinomycetota > Actinomycetes > Kitasatosporales > Streptomycetaceae > Streptomyces > Streptomyces sp. NPDC047085. Next base: position 274,587 of record NZ_JBEYUW010000007.1, on the reverse strand, counting down.
GACTGGCTGTTCACCGCGCCCGGGCAGGAGTACCTGTGGCTGGGGCTGCCGATCGTGCTGGGCGCGCTGGTGCACGACATCGGGGACGCGCTCACCGTCTCCGGCTGCCCGATCCTGTGGCCGATCCCCCTGGGCCGCAAGCGCTGGTACCCGGTGGGCCCGCCGAAGGCGCTGCGATTCCGGGCCGGCAGCTGGGTGGAGCTGAAGGTGCTGATGCCGGTGTTCATGCTGCTCGGCGGAGTGGGCTGCGCGGCGGCCCTCAACGTGATCTGACGTACCACCCCCACCGTGGTCCGACGGCGGGCTCCCGCAGGGGTCCGACGTACCGCTCCCGCTCAGGTCGCCTCGTCCGACTCCGCCCCGCCGTACCGGCGCTCGAACCGGGCGATGCGGCCCTCGGTGTCCACCGTGCGGGCCTTGCCCGTGTAGAAGGGGTGGCTCTCCGAGGAGATCTCCACATCGACCACCGGGTAGGTCTCGCCGTCGTCCCACTCGATGGTCTGCTCGCTGCTCGCGGTGGACCGGGTGAGGAACGCGTAGCCGGCGGCGCGGTCGCGGAAGACCACGGGGTGGTAGTCGGGGTGCTTGTCCTGCTGCATGGCGGCTCCTCGCGCGGGGCGGTGGGGCAGGGGGCGTCCGGGTCAGCCGGAGAGGGAGTCCTCGTCGACGATGTGCATCGCGGCCTCCTCTGCGGACGCGGCGGCGCCGTCGATGCCGACGTCGGTGGCCACGAGGGCGCTCTCCTCGTCCTCGTGCGCCCCCTCGTCCGGGGCGACCAGGCGGCCCGAGCGCATGTGGCCGACCTCGTTGTCCAGGAGTTCCCCGTCGGTGGTGGTGCAGTCACCGATGCCGTCGCCGTCGGCAGTGGCCAGATCGGGCAGCTCCTCGGCGAGCCGCTGGTCCAGCGTCTCCCCGGCCTGGCGCTCAGCCGCCGTCACGCCGGCGTGCTCCACCGCCCAGGGCCGCTCGGGAGGCGACCAGCCCCGGTCGAGAGGGTCGTCGACGCCGTCGAAGTCCAGCGTGTCCTCGACGTCGAGCACACCCGTGTCCTCCCGGATCTCGGAGGCATCGGGCTGGTAGACGTCATCCCCCCATCCGTCGGCGCTCTTCACGGGAACCTCCATGTAGTGAGCACGGCCGCGCGCCACCGCGAGGGGCGGCGGCCCGTCGGCACGCTCGGCACGGGGTGCGCGCGCCGCGAACCGGAAGGTTCCCGGCCGTTTCCCGTACCGGTGCCGCTATCCAGCCTTCCACCCCTGTTCGGCACCGCGCAACGGCACGGCGCCTGTCCTGGGGCCGAACGGCTCCCCAGGGGGCCGCGGTGGCGCCCTTCGCCCGTCCCGCCGCCTCATGCCTCGCCCGTCCCGCCGCCGCACCGCTCGCGCGGGCCGTCACCGCACCCTCCGCCCGTCCCGCCGCGACACCCCTCGCGCGTGCCATCACCGCACCCTTCGCCCCTGCCGCCGCTGCATGCCTCGCTCGTCCCGCCGCCGCACCCCTCGCGCGTGCCGTCACCGCACCCTCCGACCGTGCCGCAGCGGCATCCGTCAGCCGTGCCACGACCGCCACAGCGCCGCGTACGCCCCGTCCGCCGCCACCAGGTCGTCATGGCTGCCCAGCTCGCTGATGCGGCCGTTCTCCACGACCGCGATCACATCGGCGTCATGGGCGGTGTGCAGGCGGTGGGCGATGGCGACCACGGTGCGGCCGTCGAGGACGCGGGCCAGGGAGCGTTCCAGGTGGCGTGCCGCGCGGGGGTCGAGCAGCGAGGTCGCCTCGTCCAGGACCAGCGTGTGCGGGTCGGCCAGCACCAGCCGGGCCAGCGCGATCTGCTGGGCCTGCGCCGGGGTCAGCGCGAGCCCTCCGGAGCCGACCTCGGTGTCCAGGCCGTCGTCCAGCGCCCGCGCCCAGCCGTCCGCGTCGACCGCGCCGAGCGCCGCCCACAGCTCAGCGTCCCGCGCGCCGACGGAAGTTCCCGCGCTCGGGCCAAGCCCGGACTGGGGGAGGGCCAGCAGGAGGTTGTCCCGCAGGGAGCCGACGAAGACGTGGTGCTCCTGGTTGACGAGGGCGACATGCGCGCGGACGCGTTCCGCGGGCATCCGGGACAGCTCGGCGCCACCGAGGGTGATGCGGCCGTCCCGGGGCGCGTAGATGCCGGCGAGCAGCCTGCCCAGCGTGGACTTGCCCGCGCCGGAGGGGCCGACCAGGGCCAGCCGGGTGCCGGGAGCGACCTCCAGGGACACCTTGCGCAGCACGTCGACGCCCTCGCGGTAGCCGAAGTGCACCCGGTCGGCGTGCACGTCCCGGCCCTCCGGAGCCAGCGCCGCGTCCCCGGCGTCCGGCTCGATGTCCCGCACCCCGACGAGCCGGGCCAGCGACACCTGGGCCACCTGCACCTCGTCGTACCAGCGCAGGATCAGGTTCACGGGGTCGACCAGCATCTGGGCGATGAGCGCGCCCGTGGTCAGCTGTCCGACCCCGATCCAGCCCCGCAGCACGAAGACACCGCCGACCATGAGGGCCGAGCCGAGCACGATGACGTGGACGGCGTTGATCACCGGGAAGAGCACCGAGCGCAGCCACAGCGTGTATCGCTCCCAGGCGGTCCACTCCTTGATCCGCCGCTCCGACAGGGCGACGCGGCGGCCGCCGAGGCGGTGCGCCTCGATGGTGTGGCCCGCGTCCACGGTCTCGGCGAGCGCGGCGGCGACGGCTGCGTAGCCGGCGGACTCGGACCGGTAGCCCGAGGGGGCCCGCTTGAAGTACCAGCGGCACCCGACCACCAGCACCGGGACCGCGAGCAGCACGGCGGCCGCCAGCGGCGGGGCCGTCACGACGAGCCCGCCGAGCAGCAGCAGCGCCCACACGACACCGATCGCCAGCTGCGGCACCGCCTCCCGCATGGCGTTGGCCAGGCGGTCGATGTCGGTGGTGATGCGGGAGAGCAGGTCGCCCGTGCCCGCCCGCTCCAGCACGCCCGGCGGCAGCCCCACCGAGCGGACGAGGAAGTCCTCGCGCAGGTCGGCCAGCATGCGCTCGCCGAGCATCGCGCCGCGCAGTCGCACCTCCCGGACGAAAGCGGCCTGCACGACCAGTGCGAGCAGGAACAGCCCGGCCGTCAGGCCCAGGTGCAGCTCCCGCGCCCGGTCCGACACCCGCTCGACGAGCCCGCCCAGCAGGTACGGGCCCACCATGGAGGCGACGACGGCCACGGTGTTGACCGCGATGAGCAGCAGGAAGGCCCGGCGGTGTCGGCGGAACAGCTCCGTGACGTAGGCACGCACGGTGGCGGCCGCGCCGACGGGCAGGGTGGTGGCGGTCGTCGGGGCCGCCGGGTCGTACGCCGGTGGCGCAACGCCGATCATGCGCTCTCCTCGATCTCTTCCAGTTCGTCCAGCGGTCCGAGAGCGCCCAGCAGGGTGTCCCGATCGCTCACGGCCTGCTCGTCCTCGGTCTCCCGCGTCACCACGGCCCGGTACCGGGGCTCGGTGTCGATCAGCTCGCGGTGCCCGCCGACCGCCACGACCTTGCCCTCGTGGACCAGGGCGACCTCGTCCGCTCGGTCCAGCAGCAGCGGGGAGGAGGTGAACACCACCGTCGTCCGTCCCGACCGCAGCCGGCGCAGTCCGTCCGCGATCCGTGCCTCGGTGTGCGAGTCGACCGCGGAGGTCGGCTCGTCCAGCACCAGCACCTCCGGGTCCGTGACCAGGGACCGGGCCAGGGCGAGCCGCTGGCGCTGGCCGCCCGACAGGGAGCGCCCGCGCTCGGTGATGCGGGCGTCCATCGGGTCGGCGGCGTCCAGGGATCCCTGCACCAGGGCGTCCAGGACGTCCCCGCACTGCGCGGCCGCGAGTGCGTCCTCGGCCCGTACGGCGCCCGAGGCGGGCACGTCGAGCAGCTCGCGCAGGGTGCCGGAGAGCAGCACCGGGTCCTTGTCCTGGACGAGGACGGCGGTGCGGGCGCTGTCGAGGGGGACGTCGTCGAGCGGTACGCCGCCGAGCAGTACCGAGGGGCCCGGCTCGGTGGGGTGCCCGCCCAGGCGCTCCGCGAGCCGGCCGGCCGCGTCCGGGTCGCCGCACACGACGGCGGTGAAGCGGCGGGCGGGCGCGAGCAGACCGGTGGCGGGGTCGTACAGATCGCCGTCCAGGCACTCGGCCTCGCGGGCCCCCTCGGCGTTCGTGGTGCGCTGGAGCGACAGCACCCGCGCGGCCCGTTTCGCCGACGGACGGGAGAAGGAGTACGCCATGGCGATTTCCTCGAAGTGCCGCAGCGGGTAGTTGAGGATCATGACCGCGCTGTAGACGGTGACGAGTTCACCGACGGTGATCCGGCCCTGGCGGGCCAGGTGGACGCCGTGCCAGACGACCACGATCAGCAGCAGCCCGGGCAGCAGCACCTGGATCGCGGAGATCAGGGACCACATCCGAGCGCTGCGTACGGCCGCGTGCCGCACCTCCTGCGAGGCACGGCGGTAGCGGTCGAGGAACAGTTCCTCGCCGCCGATGCCGCGCAGCACCCGCAGCCCGGCGACGGTGTCCGAGGCCAGCTCGGTGGCCCGGCCGGCCTTCTCGCGCTGGGCGTCGGCGCGGCGCGTGGCCCGGGGCAGCAACGGCAGCGCCGCGAGCGCCACGACCGGCAGACCGACGGCGACGACGACACCGAGTGCGGGCTGGTAGATCAGCAGGCCGACACAGACCACGACGACGGTCAGCGCGGCCGCGGTGAACCGGGAGACGGCCTCGACGAACCAGCCGATCTTCTCCACGTCACCGGTGGAGACGGCCACCACCTCGCCGGCCGCGACCCGCCGGGTCAGTGCCGAGCCCAGCACGGCCGCCTGGCGCGCCAGCAGTTGCTGCACCCGGGCGGCGGCCGTGATCCAGTTGGTGACGGCGGCGCGGTGCAGGAAGGTGTCACCCACGGCGATGCCCGTCCCGCACAGCAGCAACAGGCCGCCGGTCAGGGCCAGTCGGTCACCGGAGCGGTCGACGACCGCCTCGACGGCGAGCCCCACGCAGAAGGGCAGCGCGGAGACGGCGACGAAGTGGAGCACACCCCAGGCCAGGGCCTTGAGCTGGCCGCCCACCTGGTTGCGCCAGAGCCACCACAGGAAGCGAGGACCCGAACGCGCGTCCGGTACGCCCGGGTCGGAATACGGAAGGTCTTGGATCTGCATGACGTCCCAGTGGCTCGTGTCAGGGAGGGGAGGCGGAGAGATCGGGTAGAGCAGGGCGGCGGGGCCGGGGAGGGGCAGGAAAAGGCGTGAAGCGGTGACGGGCTGTGAAAGGGTCGCGTCGCAGCGCGGCGAATATCAACCGGTTTTCCCGACGGCAAGCGAAAACCGTCGCGTTCAGGTCAGGTGTCCTGGGCCCCTGCCGCGGCCCGGCGACCGACCCGAGGCCGCTACTCCGAGTGTCCGAAACGCCCGATCATCGGCCGGAATGTGATGCCACGATGATCGGGTGAAGATCGACGGTGTGCGGTGCGTGACGGTCGTGTTGGCGGCGTTCGGAGCCCTGCTCTCGGCGCTCTCCGCGTGCGGCGCCGCCCCCGAACCGGGCGCGACGCACGCAGGTGGCGTGCCGGCCCCGCAGGGCCGGGCCGTGCACAGCCCCGGCGCACCCGAGGACCCATCCGTCGATCCGACCCGTATCCCGGGCCTCGGTGACCGTCTGTACCAGCGGATTCCGGCCGGTTCGAGCCAGGTCCTGGTCGTCTACGGCGAGGGCAGGAACTCGGCCCGCTCCACGGTCGTGCTCTACACCCGGCACGGCGTCGAGTGGCATCAGACGAGGAGTTGGCACGCCCACAATGGCCGCAACGGCTGGACGACCGACCACTGGATGGACGACGAGCGCAGCCCGGTCGGCGTATTCACCCTCTCCGACGCGGGCGGAGTCCTCCCCGACCCGGGCACCCGGCTGCCCTACGACCACGACGAGGGCGCCTATGCGCCCCCCGACGGATGGGACGGGACGCACCAGCACGACTTCGACTACGTCATCGCCATCGACTACAACCGCGTCAAGGGCACGCATCCGCACGACACCACGCGTCCCGAGGGCGTGGAGAAGGGCGGCGGCATCTGGCTGCACCTCGACCACGGCGGCGGCACCTCCGGGTGCATCAGCCTGCCCAAGCAGGCCATGAGGTACCTGCTGCGCACACTCGACCCCGCCCGGCATCCCGTGGCGGTCATGGGGAACGTGGCGGAACTGCGCGCCTGACCTGCGCCTCGGCGGATCGGACCGGCCGATCCGCGGGAGGCGTCATTGCACTGCGGGCCCGTCCCCCGTAGAACACCGCCCATGAGAAGACGGATAGTCATGTCCATGCTTGCCGGAGCGACCCTCCTGGCGAGCACGCTCTTCGGCACCGGAGCCGCCGCCGCTCAGGCCGGCACCCGGGCGGACACCCAGGCCGCCGAGGTGCCCGCCGAGTTCGGCACCGACTGGCACGACCCGGTGACCGCCGCCCCGCCCGTCGACCGCCCGCACACCACAGCGTGCGAGGTCACGCTCGCCCAGGCCCAGTTCCGCGACTTCACCCCCTACCGGGGCACGTACACCCCACCCCAGGGCTGCGGAGACCACTGGAGCAAGGTCGTCCTGCGGCTCGACGGCAAGGTGAAGGGACGTCAGTACGACCGTCTCGGTTATCTGCACGTGGGCGGAGTGGAGATCCTGCGCACGTCCACCCCCGAGCCGTCGCCGGACGGCATCGAGTGGCACGTGGAGAAGGACGTCACCCGCTACAGCGACACCTTCCGCGGCCCGCAGGACGTCGAGATGCTCATCGGCAACGTTGTCGATGCCACCTACACCGGCGTGATCGACGTCAAGGCGACTCTCACCTTCTATGCGGGACGCCCCGCGACCAGCGCCCCGGACCGCGTGCTCACTCTCGCCGACACCGCCGACGGCACGACCCTCACCACTCCGCGCAACAGCGAGCGCATCGTCGCCGAGGTGTACGCCACCGGATCCGGCGGCGGCTGCGAGGAGTTCTGGTACCTGACCGTGGCCGACCCGGCGTCGTACTCCTGCAAGGCGGACCACGGGCCGTACCGAGAGGTGCAGATCACGGTGGACGGGCAACTCGCCGGAATCGCTGCGCCGTTCCCGAACGTGTGGACCGGCGGCTGGTCCAACCCCTTCCTCTGGTACGTCGTCCCGGGCCCGCGCGCCTTCGACGTCAGGCCCATCGAGTACGACCTCACGCCCTTCGCCGGGCTCCTGAACGACGGCCGCCCGCACCGCGTCGAGGTCTCCGTCGTGGGCGTGCCCGCAGGGCAGGCCGGCTGGAGCGCCCCCGTGAACGTCCTGGTCTGGCAGGACGCCCACCGCGCCCACGTCCCCGGCGCGCTCACCCGGGACGAGGCGGCCGGCGCCACCAACTCCTCGACGTACACGCCCGGTGCGGAGAACCGCGTGGACACCCGGGCCGGACACCGGCTCACCGTCTCCGGGTACCTCGACACCTCGCACGGCCGCGTGACCACCACCGTCACCCGGGCACTCGCGAACACCTCGGCGCACCGCTGGACCGACGGCGAGAACACCGACGGACTCGACGCGACCTGGTCGGACGACGAGACGGTCACCACCGCCGGCTCGCACGGCCCCGCGCGGACGACCCGCACCCAGCGGACCTACACGATGAACGGCGCCACGACCGTCGGCACGGACGACCGGCTGCGCACGGAACTGACCCTCGGCGACCGGGCGACGGTCGTGGAGCTGCGGGACGGCCGGCGCACCCGCTGGTCGCGGCTCGACGACACCTACAGCGGCGACGCGACGTACACGCTCAACGTCCCGCGCGATCAGCGGCACGCGGTCGGCACGTCGAGCGAGCGCTACCGCCTGTACGGCTCGGACGGCTGCTACGACCGTTCGCTGGCCACGGCCCAGGGGGTGCTGACGGAGGACCGCAGCCGCTGCTGAGTCCGGCGAAGCGGAACGCGCCACTCATGACTCGCGGCCCTGCTCCGGTTCCGGAGCGGGGCCGCGTCCGCTCAGCAGCCCTTGGCCGCCTCTCCGTCGATCAGCGTGTCCAGCAGCACGCCGAGCACCTGCCGCTCCTTGTCGGTCAGCGGCGCGAGGATCTCCTCGGCGGCCGACCGGCGCGCGCCGCGCAGCTCGCGCAGGGTCGCACGCCCCTCGTCGGTCAGCTCGATCCGGGTCACCCGGCGGTTGGTCGGGTCCGGCACCCGGCGCACCTTGCCGCCTGCCTCCAGCCCGTCGACCAGCGTCGTCACCGCCCGCGGCACCACCTCCAGGCGCTCGGCGAGATCGGCCATCCGCGGAGGTGAGCCGTAGTGCGCGAGGGTGCGCAGCAGCCGGGACTGGGCCGGGGTGACACCCACGTCGCGCCGCTCCAGGTGGCGCTTCTGGATGCGGTGCACCCGGCGGGTGAGCCGCAGCAACTGCTCGGCGAGCAGGCCGTCGGGATCGGGGGCGCTCATGCGGGAACAATATCAGGATGCCGTTCATTGTGAGTATAGGTAACAATGAGCTACGATCCGTCAGTCATCGTCGACCGATCTCCGGGCCGGCGCCCTCACCTCCGTAGGAGCCCATGCATCCCGACCGTGAACTCTCCTGGACCCCGCCTGCCGACGCCGAGGAACAGCCCCGGCAGGTGCGCCGCATCCTGAAGCTCTTCCGCCCCTACCGTGGGCGGCTGGCGATCGTCGGCCTGCTGGTCGGCGCCTCCTCGCTGGTCTCGGTGGCCACGCCGTTCCTGCTCAAGGAGACCCTCGACGTCGCGATCCCGCAGGGCCGCACCGGCCTGCTGAGCCTGCTCGCGCTCGGCATGATCCTCAGCGCGGTCCTCGCCAGTGTCTTCGGTGTGCTCCAGACGCTGATCTCGACCACCGTGGGCCAGCGCGTCATGCACGACCTGCGCACCGCCGTCTACGGCCGCCTGCAGCGCATGTCGCTCGCCTTCTTCACCCGCACCCGCACCGGCGAGGTGCAGTCCCGCATCGCCAACGACATCGGCGGCATGCAGGCCACCGTCACCTCCACCGCGACCTCCCTGGTCTCCAACGTCACCAGTGTCGTCGCCACGATCGTCGCCATGATCGCCCTGGACTGGCGGCTCACGATCGTCTCGCTGCTCCTGCTGCCGGTGTTCGTGTGGATCAGCCGCCGGGTCGGCAACGAGCGCAAGAAGATCACCACCCAGCGCCAGAAACAGATGGCCGCGATGGCCGCCACCGTCACTGAGTCGCTGTCCGTCAGCGGGATCCTGCTCGGCCGCACCATGGGCCGCGCCGACTCGCTCACCGCGGGCTTCGCGGAGGAGTCCGAGCGCCTGGTCGACCTCGAGGTCAGGTCGAACATGGCCGGCCGCTGGCGCATGGCCGTCATCACGATCGTCATGGCCGCGATGCCCGCCGTCATCTACTGGACCGCCGGCCTCGCCCTCCAGTTCGGCGGCCCCCAGGTCTCGCTCGGCACGATCGTCGCCTTCGTCTCGCTCCAGCAGGGCCTGTTCCGCCCCGCCGTGAGCCTGCTGGCGACCGGCGTCCAGATCCAGACCTCCCTCGCGCTCTTCCAGCGCATCTTCGAGTACCTGGACCTGCCCATCGACATCACCGAGCGTGAGGAGCCCGTCCACCTCGACCAGATCAAGGGCGAGGTCCGCTTCGAGGATGTCGAGTTCCGCTACGACGACAAGGGCGGTCCCGTCCTCGACGGCATCGACCTCACCGTGCCCGCCGGGGGCAGCCTCGCCTTCGTGGGCCCGACCGGCGCCGGCAAGTCCACCCTCGGCTATCTGGTGCCCCGGCTGTACGACGTCACCGGCGGCCGCGTCACCCTGGACGGCGTGGACGTCCGCGACCTCGACTTCGACACCCTCGCCCGCGCGGTCGGCGTCGTCTCGCAGGAGACGTACCTCTTCCACGCCTCCGTCGCCGACAACCTCCGCTTCGCCAAGCCCGACGCGACCGACGAGGAGTTGCACGCCGCGGCCCGGGCCGCGCAGATCCACGACCACATCGCCGCGCTGCCCGACGGCTACGACACGGTCGTCGGCGAACGCGGGCACCGCTTCTCCGGCGGCGAGAAGCAGCGCCTCGCGATAGCCCGCACCATCCTGCGCGACCCGCCCGTCCTCATCCTCGATGAGGCGACCAGCGCATTGGACACCCGTACCGAGGCCGCCGTCCAGGACGCCATCGACGCCCTGTCGGCCAACCGGACGACCATCACCATCGCCCACCGCCTGTCCACCGTCCGGGACGCCGACCAGATAGCCGTCCTGGACTCCGGCCGGGTCGCCGAACGGGGCACGCACGAGGAACTGCTGGAGCGGGACGGCCGGTACGCGGCCCTGGTACGGCGCGACGCGCACCTGGAGCCGGCGAGCTGACGCACGACCAGACCCCGGTCGGTCCGGTCGGCTGACGCATCACTGGGACGGCGGGCCGATACGCGATGGGGACCGGCGGGCCGACGTGCGACCGGGACCGGCGGGCCGGCGTAACGGCCGTCACCGAGGTCTGTCGCACGACCGGAGTCGACAAGCTGACGATATGTCGGGTTTACGGCGATATACGTATTACCGTGCCCGCATGCAGAAGAACACTCCGCCACGGAGCACGATGCGGCTGACGCGCCGGGGCAAAATCGTCCTCGTCGTCGCCGGCGCCGCCCTGGCCGGCACCGCCGTGGCGGTGCCGCTGTTGGTCATGGACGGCGGTCACGGGGAGGCGAAGACCGCCACACTGGTCATCCCCGAGGGCTGGCGCGCCGGCCAGATCTACGACGCCGTCGACAAGGCCCTCAAACTGCCCGCGGGCAGCACCCGCAAGTCCGTGGCCAAGGCCGGCCTGAAGCTGCCGAACGCCGCCGAGGGCAACCCGGAGGGCTACCTCTTCCCGGCGACCTACCCCCTGGCCAAGGGCGCCACCCCGGAGTCGGTGCTGCGGCTCATGGTCGACACCGCCAACAAGAGGTTCAACGCCGCGCCGGTCGCGGCCGGGGCCCAGCGCAACGCGATGAACGTCTACCAGGCCGTCACCATCGCGAGCATCGTCCAGGCCGAAGCCGGCACGCAGGCCGACATGGGGAAGGCGGCCCGGGTCGTCCTCAACCGGCTGGCGCGCGGTATGCCGCTGCAGATGGACTCCACCCTCAACTACGCGCTGAACCGCAACACGATCCACACCACCGCCGACGACACCCAGATCGAGAGCCCGTACAACTCCTACCAGCGCCTGGGCCTGCCGCCGACGCCGATCGACAACCCCGGCGAGGACGCGATGCGCGCCGTGCTCAACCCACCGCCGGGCGACTGGCTGTACTTCGTCACGGTCAAGCCAGGTGACACCCGTTTCACCGCCGACTATGCCCAGCACCAGCGCAACGTGGCCGACTTCAACGCCTTCCAGGCCGCCAAGGCGCAGTCGCGGACGCCGAGCCAGAGCCCACAGCGGAGCACCGCCCCGCGGCAGTCGCCGGGTAATCAGCCATCCCCGTGAGCCGGCGGGACGTCAAGCGGCGACCGGTTCCTCGGTGGCCAGCAGCCGCCTGATGTCCCGTACGGCCGCGCGTCCGGCACGGTTGGCTCCGATGGTGCTGGCCGAGGGGCCGTAGCCGACGAGGTGGATCCGCGGGTCGGCGACCGCGCGGGTCCCCTCGACCCGGATCCCGCCGCCGGGCTCGCGCAACCGCAGCGGCCTGAGATGGTCGAGCGCGGCCCGGAACCCGGTCGCCCACAGGATGACGTCGGCGTTCACGTGCCGTCCGTCGTCCCATTCCACTCCGTCCGGGGTGATCCGGTCGAACATCGGCAGCCGGTCGAGGACCCCGTCGGCCAGGCCCTGCCGGATGGCGTCGTTGAGCGGCAGGCCGGTGACGGAGACCACGCTCCTCGGTGGCAGCCCCTGCCGTACCCGCTCCTCCACCAGCGCCACGGCCGCCCGGCCCGCCTCCTCGTTGAACGGGCCTTCCCGGAAGACGGGCGGCCGCCGGGTGACCCAGGTGGTGGCGGCCGCGTACGGGGCGATCTCCAGCAGGTGCTGGGTGCCGGACGCCCCTCCGCCCACGACCACGACCCGCTGCCCGGCGAACTCCTCCGGCCCGGCGTACTGCGCGGTGTGCAGCTGCCGCCCCCGGAAGTCCTCCTGCCCGGGATAGCGCGGCAAGAAGGGCCGGTCCCAGGTGCCGGTGGCATTGATCAGGGCCCGGGCGGACCAGATGCCGTCCGAGGTCTCCACGAGCAGCCGCCCGGCCCGGACGTCGCCGGCGTCGTCCTCGGTCCCGCCCTCGCCCGCGGACCGTACGGCCGTCACGTCGACGGGGCGCCGTACCCGCAAGTCGAAGGTGCGCTCGTACCGGTCGAAGTATTCGCGGATCACCTCCGCCGACGGCCGCGCCGGATCGGCGTCCGTCAGCTCCATGCCGGGCAGCGCGTGCATGCCGTGCACCTTGCCGTACGTCAGTGACGGCCAGCGGAACTGCCAGGCGCCGCCCGGGCCGGGGGAGTGGTCCAGCACCACGAAGTCGCGGCCGGGTTCGAAACCGGTGCGCCGCAGGTGGTAGGCGCTGGACAGTCCTGCCTGTCCAGCGCCTATGACGACTACCTCGACCTCGCGTACATCGTTCACGCTTGCACCAACAGCGGGCCGGGCGTCGGTCTTCCCGAGAGGTCGTCCCGTCCGGGCATCGGTCGTCCGCGTGTCCGACGGCAGCGCCAACCGTCACCGATCAGGTCGTCCGCGAGTCGCGCGGTTCGGCCCGGCGAGGCGAGCGCCCCGCGTTTCAGGAAACGGTCCCGCGAAGTCCGCTGAAGCACGGCGTATGGGTCAGGATGGAGTGCATGTCAGATGCCTTCACCACGCGAGTGCTTCATGTCGCCACCGGGACCCAGGAACGGGTCGTCGACCTCACCAGCGACTGCGAGGACTTCCTGAGCGAGGCGGCGGCCGGCCGCGACGGTCTCCTCAACATCTTCGTCCCTCACGCGACCTGCGGTGTCGCGGTCATCGAGACCGGCTCCGGCAGTGACGACGACCTCCTGGCCGCCCTGCACACCCTGCTTCCCGGCGACGACCGCTGGCAGCACCGGCACGGCAGCCCCGGCCACGGCCGCGACCACGTCCTGCCCGCCCTCGTCCCGCCCCATGCCACCCTCCCGGTGATCGATGGCCGCCTGGAACTGGGGACCTGGCAGTCCGTGTGCCTGGTCGACACCAACAAGGACAACGCCAACCGTCAGGTGCGGCTGAGCTTCTTCGGCTAGGGATTCGCTTCGGTGGGACTGTAGAGGCGAGGTCCAGCCGCGCCAAACGACCCGGAACCTGAACGGCGAGGCGCGGATGCGGTGAGCGTGCCCGGCCAGTGGATCCGGGCCGCGCCGTTCTTCTGTCACAACAGCCGCGTCGGCCCCTCGGCAGACGGCTGTACCCGGGCCTGGCTCGCCTCCGCCGCCCACCTGGCAGCTGCGGAACGCTCCTCGATAACCGCCTACTGGTCCCGAGCCGATTCGGACTCTCCGGCTCCCATCCGATCCGGAGAACAGATGGCAGAAACGGCAGTAGCATGCGTCACAGGAGCCGGAACCAACGGTGGGGGGTTACGTGTCCGTACAACGGGGGACGGCGTGTGTCGTTTTCGATGTTGAGACGCTTGCGGACGGACCACCGGCGGCTGACTGGGCGGAGGGCCCCTTGCCGGTGCGATTAGCCGCCGGAGTGGCCGACCGGGAACGGCGGATGACGTACTTCGAGCCGCGCGTTGGAGAGTCCCTCTACGGCGCGATCGGTCACCCTTCCCGCTGGCACCGTTCCGTTCCCCCTCTCCCGCATGCTCCCGGCGGGACGCCCGCCGCACCCGTGGTGGAGGCGATGGAGGTGCTGCGCCTGCCCCCGGTCCTGGCCTCAGACGCGCCCCGGCGGGCCGTCGTCGTGCTGCACGTGCGGCTGTCCGGCGATCCGCTGAACGACCTTCCGCGGCTCCGCGACCTGACAGCGATGCGCGTGGAGTACGCGCGACTGCTGCCCGCCGGGGTCCGGCCCCTCGAATCCGAGCGCAAGGCATGGGTCCTGTCGCACGTCACGTTCGACGACGGAGTCCTGCCCGAAGTGATGCCGCCGGCGTACGCGGGGTGGGGTGCCCGCGACCAATGGCTGTGGTTGTCGGCGTCCGCCACGCCGGTCGATCGCTTCCCGCCCGATCCGGAGGACGACGGGCTGTTCGCCGGGAGAGTTCGGCTCTCCGCGGACTGGCAGGCGCTGGTGCTACGGGACGGCGCGGCCTTCGTCGGTATCTCACCGGACTCGGGCGACGACGCCGGCTTCCACCCCAGGGCCGAGTCGCTCGTCCACACCATCTACCTCGATGCGTTCCTCCTCGGACGTTTGCAGGTGCTGGGCGTCAACTTTCTGGCCAATGCCCTGGCCCGGCTGCCCGCGCGACGGGCGGAGGCCCGACGCCTGCTCGACCTGGAGCGCAAGCAAATCGAACTGCGGCGGGCGCTGTGGTCCTCCCACATCACCGCGCACGGCAACGCCAACACGCTCCTCGAGCGCTTCCAGGAACAGCACCGACTGCCAGGACTCCTCACACAGGCCGGGACAGCGCTCGCCGATGCCGCCCGCTATGTGGAGACCGCCCGGGCCCGGCGCAATGGGCTCGCCGTCGGGCTGCTGTCCACCATCGGGCTACCGTTCGCCGTCGCCTATGCGGCCGGGGCGCTGTGGGGGGAGCCCGGGCCGAAGACGCTGCTGTTCAGCACGCTCACGGCGCTCGTGATGACGGTCGTGCTGTTCATCGCGATCCCCGCCCTGCGGGAGCTCGCGTCCGCCGAACTTCGAAGGCCGGAGGACTGATTTCCCTTGCTCGTCTCGCTTTACCGTTCGGGACCGCTCAGGCAGCGGCTGGCCAAGGGGTACATGGTGACCGGCCGGCCCCGAGACCGGGACCAGTACGGCCTGGAGACCCGGGCGGCGCTCACGGCACGGCTGCTGGCCAAGCCGCCCCGGTTACCCGTCCTGCCCACCGGTGTGCCCTTGACCCTGCGTAGCATCCCCCGGGCCCCTGCCGCGGTGTGGATCGACACGGGACATATCGTGCTGCACGACCAGGCCATGCGGAGGGCCGTGGCCGGGGCGCTGGCCGAGGCCGTCGCCGTCGTGGCCGACGAGACGCGGAAGGCCGGCGGTCTCCTGATGCCGAGCGGCTGGGTTCCCGGCGGAGGTGACGACCCGGCGGGTGGGTTGTGCGCGGACCTGCACTCCCTCGAAGTGGTCAGTGACGTACAGCGCGAACTGCTCTGCAATCTGGTCCGTGAGTACTCGCCGTCCCTGATCTCCCTGACAGCACGCCAACTCCACGGTCCCGCGGGTGCCTCGCCCAGGGGTTCAGCTCGCCTCTCCCGGGCCACCGACCAGGTCGCGACGCGCTACATCGCCTCCTTCTCGTCTCAGCACCTCGACCGTGTACGGGCCGGGCTGCGGCGCAACGAGCGGCTGGCCCGGCTCGAGGCGATGGACGTCAACCCGCTGGGTGAGGCGAGCCTGGCGGCGGAGGGCGACGTGGCCCTCCGCCTCTTCGACGCCCAGATGTCGATCTCTTCGACCATGGTGCACGCACTCGTCGCGCAGGCGATCGCCATGCGGGTGCGGGACCTGGAACGAACGGGCCAGCGGGTGCGCTCCGTCCCGCAGCCCGTGCTGGAGCGCAATCGCTCACGGGCGATCGCCCACGGGCTGGCCGCACAGTTCGACGTCGAGCAGCGGTCGTCGGCCGGCGGACCAGCGAAGCCGAACGGTGCTCGTACGACCACGACCGCGATGGTCACGGCGCGGCAGGCGGCGTCGGCGATGCTCGCTGAACTCCTGCCGTACTTCCGGCAGCTCGATGCCCACCCCGACGAGCTCTCCCAGATCTTTCTGGGTCTGGAGCTCACCGTCGACGCGTCCTCCGACGGCTTCGTGCGCAACGAGAACGACCTTCTCGCCAGGTGGCACGCGCAGGACACCGGCCTGCTCGCGGCCGACCGGCTGGCGAAGGGGCTGAGGTCACCCGAGTGGCTGATCAAGGATCATGTCAGCGCCGCCAACCTGGACCGTGCGGCAGGCAGCACCTCGGCCGCCCGCGTCTGGCTGGCCGAGCAGCTGGACCCCGCACGTGCCGTGCCGGACCGGCAGAAGACCACCGGAACGTCGGGACAGCGCCGGACGGACGCAGCGGCCAGCCACCCGGCGTCTCGTTCGGACAAACGCAGCAGGCCCCACGCCGGTCTGTCCGCCGAGCGGCTCCTCGACGTAGTGGCGGGTGCCGACCGGACGCCTGACGAGATCGTCGAGGCACTGCGCGTGTACTGCCGCTCGGCCACCGTCCTCGATCTCACCCGGCCGTTGCGGCAGCGGGACCGCGAGGAGGCGAAAGCCCTGCGCCGTGTGTTGCGCCCGCGGCGCGCCCAGCAGGTCAGCTGCGACAGCCCGTTGTCGTCGTGGGACGAACCCGCGGCCGGTCGCGCGCTGAGCAGCGCCGGCGAGTCGGGACTCGCGCTCCTGCACTGGGACGTACCCGAAGCCGACCGCTCGCGGGTACGCGCGGGACTTCGCGCGCTCGGTCGGCCACCTGGCGGCGTCAGAACCATCCTGCTCACCGACACCACGTACACCGGAAAGGCGAAGGAACGCCGCGGCACGGTAGAGCTCCTGCTGGTCGCGCCGGCGGGGGACAGGACGACCGACGCCACCGAGGAGGCCACCTGATGACCACGGCACATGTCGCGGCCGCCGTGCCCGTCATGCTGGATCTGCGGGCCCACCGGAAGGTGCCCGGATCGCCCGACGGCTACGTGGAGCTGTGGGAGCGACTGGAGCCCGTCCTGGTGACGGTCGACCCCCGGTCGGGGCCGCGGGTGCGGCTCGACTTCGGCGAGGAAGGAGAGGTCGGGGTCTGGTTCCTCAGCCCGGCCACGGCGCCTGTGCCCTTCAGCGCGGCAACGCCCTTCGCCGTACGTGGGGTTCTGGAGCCGCCGGCGGTCCGGTACCCCTGCGACACGTGCCGGGCCTCCGGAACGACCACCTATGCCCCGTTCACCTGCACCGGCTGCGGCACCAAGGAGAGACCCGGCCGAGTATGCGACGCTCACGCGGTCTTCCTGGAAGGCAGTCTCCGGGCGTCCTGCGCCCGGCACGTACCCACCTGCCGGTGCGGCCGGCCGGCCCGTAGCTGGTGCGGGGGCCCGCGCTGCCGGTCGGGGCGGGCGTGGTGCGGTGACCATCTCGTCGCGCACCCCGGCGATGCCTCCCTGGCCTACTGCGTGGACTGCCACGCCGACCGCTTTCCCGCCTGCGAACGGGCCGGTTGCCCGGCCACGGGGCACATCCGCTGCGAGCACCGCACCCTGGACGACGCGCGCGCCTGCGGCCGCCGGGTCTGCGGCGAGCACGTCATGCGGTGGCAGATCTACGGATCGCGGAGCAAGGGGCTCGCGCTGTGCAGCCGACACCACAGGGATCTGCGTGGGTCCGCTCCCGAGGCCCTGGTCGCCCTCGTCGTGGCGGGTACCGTGGCACGTTCCCAGGCCCGCCGTGGTAGCCGGTACGGCGGACGCAGGGCGGCGTTCCTGCCGCGTATCGGCATCGTTCGGCACATCTTCATCAACACCCGCCAGCTCGTCCTCGACATGGGGGCCGTCGACGCCCTGTTCGTACGGCTCCAGGACGACCTGCGACGCCGCGGCGCCAGGGACGGCGGCAACCTCGTGCAGACCGCTCTCCGCCTGCTCGACGAGCAGGCGGCGTCACGGCGCGAGGACGTGCAGCGGTTCCGCGACAGCCACGAAGAAGGACGCGGGCACTTCGCACGGTTGCGGACGTTGCTGCAGCAGTCCGGAAAGCACGAGCTCGCGGATGCCGTCACGTTCTCCGACTACAGGCGCAAGAGCAACATCCTCTTCGTGCGGGTCCCCCAGGAAATGCGCAGCCGGTTCATCGGTACCGGCGGCGCGGTGGTCAAGGATCTGCGGACGCGGCTCGGTATCAACATTCAATTGGAGCGGGAATGAGTGTCCCCGGTTTTGCGCCGGACAACACACGGCTGATCACGGCGACGGGGCAGGGGCTCGTGGCCGGCAACCGACTGGCCCTGTCCGCGCGCCGGGTCTCGGCGGAGACCGCGGGTGTGCTCCTGCCGCGCGGCACCGGCTCCGACCGGTCCGTGGCCGTACGGCTGGTCCCCGTCCCCGAGCTGCCCGAGGACGTGCTGGTCGTTCCGGAACAGCTGGCCCTGGAGTACGGGCTGGCGGAGGCGCCGTGGAGTCTGAACCCCGTGGAAGCGGCGGTGCCGGCGGCAGTGGAGCTGGAATCACCGGCCGAACTCTCCCTGGACGAGGCCACCCGACGTGTACAGAATTCGACGCTGCTGTCCGGCCACGTCTTCGTGCACGGGGACGGTCAAGGACACGCGGACGAGTGGATCGACGTCGGGGGCCACCCCTTCCGGGTGCGTTCCGCCACCGATCGGTCCGGGCAGCCGCTGGACGGACTGCTGAGCATCGGCGCGGCGACGAGGATCAGCGTGTTCGCCCCGGGTGTGCGGAGCGCTGTCGACATCGTGGTGCTGGCCGACTGCAGCGGCTCCATGGGGGCCGATGACATCCCCGACGTACGCGAAGGCTTCCGTGTCCGAAGGGACCTCCGAGTGACCCGGATGGAAGCTCTCAAGAGGGCCCTGCGCACGATGATCGACGCGCGGGCTCAGGTGGACGGCTTGGTCACGCGGTTCGCCCTCGTCCGGTTCGACCTCACCACCCAGGTGCTCTTCCCCGGGCGGGACGGCATGGCCGAGGTGACGACCGCTCCCGGGGACCGGAGTCTGGAGCAGCTGAGAGGTGCCGTCACCCTGCTCAAACACGGTGACCAGCCCACCGACATCGGAAAGGCCCTGCACCGGGCGGGGGAGCTGCTCTACCGGCACGGCGTGCCCGACAACGACAAGCTCATCGTCCTCGTGAGCGACGGCGCGCACTGGGCGCCGCTGAGCGAGGACCGCAGCGGCGAGTCGGTCGTGGGCACGGAAGACCCGGTGTCGACGATGGAGGAACTCCACACGGAGCTCGGCATCCGGCTCCACGCGGTGGGGATCAGCGACCAGACGCTCTTCGGTCGCTGGTGGGAGGACTACTGCAAGCAGCAGAAGGTCCGTCTCCAGCCGCCCCAGCACCTGGTCCCCAACCACGAACTGCTGCAGCAGTTGGTCGACGTCGCCGGCGGCGACCGGCACCGCATCGGGGGGGTGGAAGTGCTCGAGGAGTACTTCGCGGAGCTGGGCAGCGGCGTCGCCAGGTCCGTCGGCTCCCCGGCGCAGAGGCGGCTGCCCGCGCTGCAGCTCGACCCCGCAGCCGTCACCGTCGCGCCCCGTCGCGCGGTGGTCGACCCGTCCCGGCGGGAGCGGTGGGAGACACAGGTGGAGACCGCCCTCGGGCTCTACTCGGAGATCTGCGCGGCGTCGGTGCCCCGGCTCGGTTACGCGCTGTTCGACGCGGCGCCGCCGGTCGACCTGCAACGGCTGCGACGGATCGCCGTGAGCCATATGGATTTCACCGCCTGGCTGGCGGCCGCCTACAAGGTGTTCCACGAGCGCATCCACAAATCCGTCCGTTTCCCCAAGTCGGACCCGAAGTACGCGGCGAAACTCCCCTTGCCCGCACTGGTGGAACCCTTGTGGGACGGGCGGTTGGGAGAAGTGCACGGACTGCGCAATTTCTTCCTCCACAACCCGGAGTACGAAAAGCGGACGGAGGAGCAGAACCGCCAGGTCGGCGAGGTGCTTCTGAAGCACACCGGAATGTACGCGGTGGGTGAGGAGGACGCCGAGGGCTGGCAGCGGCTACAGGGAGGTCTGCTCCGCAACCTGTCGGCGGTGCTGAGTGAAGTCCTCGAACTGCTGGTCTCCCCACCGCCGGGTCAGGGGGAGCACGTTCCTGCCCCCGCCGAGCCGGCCGCGCCCGCCGCCCCTGCGCCGTCCGCGCCCCCGGCCGCCCTCGAGGGCGTACGTGTCGTGCAGCAAGGGTGGTGACCGACGGCCACCGGCCGACCGGACTCCCTCAGGCTCGCTGCCGGAACAGTGCGGCGACCCATCGCAGGAGCCGCCGCCACGTCGACCGTCCGTCTCCCGTGCCGGGCACGGGAGACGGAGCCTTCGCGGCCTTCTCGCGCGCTGCCTGTTCTCTCCTCTGCCGCCTGCTGCGGGACAACTCCCTTTCTGCTGCGACCCTGTACGAGGTGTACTGCAGGACCCGGGCCACCTCCTCGTCCATCGTGGCAGCCGTGTGCCCTGTCGCGAGGACGGCGGTCGCGGAGCGGAGCCGCCGGGCGTCCTCGTGCCGCTGTTTCTGCCGCAGATGCTCGAGGATGTCCGGGAGGCGTGCGGGGCGCTCTTCCACGGCGGCGAAGAGAACCGCGACGGCACAGTTGTGCACGCCGCACACCCGGAGATGGTCGTAGACCTTCAGCGCCCGATCGAGGTCTTCGGCGGCCTGGCGGACGGTCCGTACGAGCAGTCGGCGGTCCTTCCGGGCCGTGAGGTTCTTCATGACTTTCGCGGTCTGCGCGGGACCGCTTCTGAAGAGTCGTGAAATGTCGCGCCGAAGCATGTGCGGGTCGCCCTCGCCCATGACGCGCCGCAGGTGCTGTGCCTGGTCGGGGGCCGAGCCCGGGAGGGGCGTGTGCTGGACGGGCACGCTCGGAGGCGCCTTGGGGGCGGGTACGCGCGGCGACTTCTTCTTCTTCTTGGGGCGGACGCTTTCCGTCTGCTGCTGGAGCGGCCCGCCCGCCGGGCGCGGTTTTTCCTGCGGGAGCAGGATCTTCTGAGGCGCCGGCACGCCGGTACGGGGGCGGGTGCCCGGCGACGCGGGACCGGCGGCCGAGCGTGCGGCCGAGGAGCCGCCGCTCGACGGCGTGGCGCCACGCTCGACGGGCAGGACGATTCTCTGCACCGGTTGCTGCGTTCCCGACTTCCGCGGTTTCCGCGCCATGAAGTCCCGTCCTTCCCGTTCCGGTCCGAAGGCCGCCACCGTGCACCCCTCATGATGCCCAAGAGAACCCACGGGTGAGACCGGATTGCTCCCGCGGTGCGGCGCCGGCTGCCATGTCCCTATCCACCGTCCGGGACAGTCCCGGAAGCGGGGCGAATGGTGAACACCGGTCGTTTCCCGCGAAGTGGCGCAGCGATGCGGAGTGGTGACTTCGCAGGTCACGCCTGCGCTGGGGTCGGCGTTCCGGCAGAGCATCACTTCCGCCGCCGCGAGCGGCGCGGACGTGGCCGACGAACTCGCGCCGTCGTGATCCCAGGGGTTGTTGGCGGTGCCATGGATCTCAGATCGTGGGCAGTCCGGCGATGGCGACGCGCAGATGCCCTGACACCGTTCGAAGTTGTGGTGCAGGAGTCCGCACCGTTGCGCTCGGCGACCGGCTCTGTAGTGAACGCCGTCAGGCCGCGTCGAGCTCCGCTGCGCGTTTTCCCGTCCCCCGAGGGTCTGCCGGTGGGAGCTGCAGCTGACTGACGGTTCGTCAGGTAGGGCGGGCGGGAGTGCTGTGAGTGCCCTTGTCTCGGCGGTGTGTGCCGTGTCACGCATTCCCGGAGCTGCCTAAGTTATGTGCATCACAGCGGAAATGTCCCTTTAGTGGCCATGCTCGAAACGGACATCGGCTCCCGAAGTGGAGCCCTTCGGCAACCTCTTGGGCGCGACATCACAAAGTGACCCATGACACAGCACTCGTGACATTCCTGCCTGTTTCCCTGGAAAGGTGCCCCATTATGGCCGCTTACCTCTGCCCTCCTGCCGTGATACACGGCGAGCACGCCGTGGAGACCAGCCAGATCGTGGCGGAGGTGCGCGACCGGCACGCGCATGCGGCGTGGGCGCCGCGGATCGACGGCATCGCGGCCAGCACCGGCATCGAGACCCGTGGGTGGATGCTGCCGCTGGAGACCGCCGTCGCGCCCGGCAAGGGCGGCGGCCTACAGGGTGTCGGCATCGGGTCGGCCCAAGAGGCGCTGGCGCGCGACGGATTCAGCCAGCAGGACGTGGACCGCGTGATCGCCGCACTCGAGGCGATACCCGGGCCGCAG
Source organism: Streptomyces sp. NPDC047085 (assembly GCF_040643735.1). Classification (NCBI taxonomy): domain Bacteria; kingdom Bacillati; phylum Actinomycetota; class Actinomycetes; order Kitasatosporales; family Streptomycetaceae; genus Streptomyces; species Streptomyces sp. NPDC047085. Next base: position 252,481 of record NZ_JBEYUW010000007.1, on the reverse strand, counting down.
ACCGTCCAGGAGCGCACCGCACCGGCCTGGGAGGCGGTGCAGTCCTACGGGGAGCGCGCGGCGCGCGGGGCCCTGCAGATCGCCGGGCTGGACGCGGCGGACATCGACTGCCTGATCACCAGTCACTCCACCACGCCGGCACTGCCGGGTCTGGACATCGCCCTGGCCAACAGGCTCCCGCTCCGCAACGACGCGATGCTGCTGCCGGCCACGCAGTGGGCCTGTATCGCGGGGACCCGCTCCCTCGCCCTGGCGGCGGACCTCGTGGCCGCGGACCCCGACCGGGTGGTGCTGGTCGTGATCGCGGAGGCGCTGAGCACGACCTACCAGCCCGCGGACGACACCCTCGAGTCCCTGATCGTCCGGTTGCTGTTCGCGGACACCGCGGTCGCCGCGGTGGTCACGGGCCGCCCGAGGCGCGAGTCGGTGCTGCGGCTGGACGCCGCCTGGCACCACACCCTGCCCGGCACCCACGACCTGCACCGCCTGGAGACGCGGGCGGACGGCACGCACTTCGTGATGGACCGGCGGGGGCCGCGCGCCGTACAGGAGACGGTCACCGCCATGTGGGAGTGGCTGCGCGTCCGTTACCAGGACGACCCCGACTCCTGGCACCCCGACCTGCTGCTGGCGCACCCCGGCGGGACCCGGGTGCTGGAGTACATGGAGCAGACGATGCCCGACGCGTGGCCGTCGGGGCTGCTGGACTACAGCCGGGACAGCTACACCAGCGGCAACCGCGGAGGCGCCGCCGTGTTCGACATCATGCGGCGGGCGCACGACGCCGGGCAGAAGCCGGGCAGTCGCGCCGTCCTGTACGCGGCGGCACCGGGCCTCACCGCCACCGCCCTGGAGGGGGAGTGGCTGTAGCGCGAGTCAGCGCCCCCCGCACCGGCGAGTGGGCCGCCCGCAGCACGGGGCACGGCGCCGGTGAGGGCGCTTTCCGTACCGTCGCGGGCGTCGGCTGACGCGCACACCGCCCGTATCCTCGCGGCGCGCCCCACGTCGGCCGCGCCCCGCCCCGCGGCCGTGTCACCTCGCGACTTCGGCCCAGACCACCTTGCCGGTGTCCGTCCACCGCACCCCCCACCGGGTGGTGAGCCTGTGCACGATGTGCAGGCCACGACCGCCGTCGTCGAGAAGGCCGCCCCGGCGCAGACGCGGCCTGCCGTTGCCGGTGTCACCCACCTCGCACAGCAGGCCGTGACCGGCCCTGATCAGCCGAACCGTGATGGGACCGGTGGCGAACCGCACCGCGTTCGTGACCAGCTCGCTGATCAGCAGCGACACGTTGTCCCGGGTGTCGTCCCTGGTGCGCCACTGCCGCAGCAGCGCGCAGACCTGCGCGCGGGCGCGGGCGGGCGCGTCGTCGCGGGCGGGCAGCCGCCAGGTCGCGGTGTCCCCCTTGCGGTAGCCGATCATTCGCGCCAGGAGCAGGGTCACGTCGTCGCGCTGGCACACGGGCGCCAGCGCGGAGACGACGCGCCGCGCGGCCTGCTGCAGGGCGTCCCAGGGGTGCACCCTGGACACGGCGTCCGCCAGTCTGCCGATGCCCTCTTCGATCGACGTGGCCGGATCCTCCACCAGGCCGTCGGTGTAGAGGGCGAGCAGGGAACCCGGGGGCGCGGGGAAGGTGTGCACGTCGAACGGCTCCCGGAGCGCGAACTCGGCGCCCAGGCCGGGATGAGGGTGGACCGCGACCGGCGCCGCGTGCCCGTCCGGGGACACCAGGACCGGGGGGAGGTGGCCGGCGCTGGACAGCGCCACGCGGTGGCTGACCGGGTCGTAGAGGGCGATGCAGCAGGTCGACCCGAGGGCGCTGTAGCCGGCCGCCAGCCCGGACTCCGCGTCGTCCAGCACCGTCACGGTCTTGTCCAGGTGCTCCAGCACCTCGTCGGGCGCCAGCCCCGCGGACAGCAGGGCGCGGGCCTCCATGCTCAGCTGGCCCATGGTTGCCGCGGCTCCCAGGCCGTGTCCGACGACGTCACCGACCACCAGCGCGGTACGGCCGTCCGGCAGCGGAAAGCTGTTCACCCAGTCGCCGCCGACGCCCGCGCTGTCGGGGGTGGCGGGCTGGTAGACGCTGGCTATCTCGATGGTGTCGCCGCCGGTCCGGGGCAGCAGCCGGCGCTGCAGCGCCAGCACCTGCGTGTGCTCGCGCTGGTGCTGACGGGCCAGGTCGACGTGATGGACGGTCCTGGCCACCAGTTCCTGCAGGTCGAGCAGCTCGCTGTCGCGGAAGGGGCAGTCCGCCCGCCGCCAGACCTCGGCCACCCCCAGCACGACGGGCGGCTCGCCGTCCAGGACCAGCGGTATGCAGGCCACACCCGCCGACCGGCTGCCGGGAACCAGGGCACGTATCAGCCGCGGACAGCCGAGCACCCGCTCGACCGCCGCCCGGTCGGGTATGACGATGGCCTGCGGGGCGTCGTCCCGCCGTACCGCCTGCGCGAGAAGGCGACTCGCGTCGCTGGGAAGATCGTCGCCCGGAGTCGCATAGCCCTCGGGCCACGCCCGGTCCGGCACCAGGGCCGCCCGCCGCAGTCGGATGCGCCGCTGCGTCTGCCCGATGACTCCCTCGCCCGTCCACACGGCGAAGTCGAGGTCGACGGCGGCCACGTCTCCCCAGGCCAGCAGGGACTCCGCCAGCGACTGCGCGGTCTCGCCGATGTCCAGCGAGGAGCCGATCGCGGTCTCGGCGGCGTACAGGTGGAGTCTGCGGGCCATGGCGATCAGGGAGACGGTCAGGCCCTCCTGAGGCGCCGCGGCGGGCAGGATGCTCAGCGAGACCACCAGCTCCGACCCGTCGCCGCGCCGCAGGCGCTGGATCCGGGCGACGTGCGCCTCGCCGGATTCCAGGACCTGCCGCAACCGCCGTGTGACCGTCGGTACGTCTCCAGGAGGCAGGAGATCGACGAAAGGAGTCCCGGCCGCGGCGTCCACGCCCGCGAATACGGGGGCGTCCAGGTTGCTGCGGGTGATTCTCAGGTCCCGGTCCAGGTTGACCACGCCGAGAATCTGCTCCTGACGGCCGGCTGCCGCGTCATCAGGTACGCGCCGGCCGGTGGCGCGGTCGTCCCGCGCGTCGGCGGGACCGGCGGCCGCTGCCGCTCCGCCGCTCGGGATGTAGCGCCCCAGCGCACCGCTGAGCAGGTCGAACGGCGAAGAGGACGATGCGGAGGGTGTGGAGTCCATGCGGCCCTCTCAGCAATCCCCGGCGCGGCGCCGGGGCCGTACTCGGACCCGTCCGACGGGGCCCGAGATCCCGGACGGCATACCTCATTGAATAACACCGGGAGTCGCTTCGCCCACATCAGCGGATCACGCCGTGAACGCGGACAGTGAGCAGTGCCGCGGCCGGCGGCGCCGTGCGCACTGTGCCACCGGCCGTCGCCCGCCAGGACGCGACGACCGCCGCAGGACCACCGGGGGCCGGCGCCGACGGCTCTGGTGAGTCGCACTGGGCGGATGCGGTGTCACAGTCCCAGTGCCCTGAAGCCCACAGCCACGCCCTCCTCGGCTCCGGGCAGGGCGAGAAAGCAGCTGAGGAACCTCGCCGGCGTCGTGGTCGTCGGCTTCGACCCCGTGATCACGCCGGCGTCCACGCCGCCGTGCACAGTGCGCGGTCCAGCTCGTCCGTGTAACGGGTCGCGGCCAGCCACGCCCGGGCGAAGCGGTCCGTGTCCGCGGGGAGCAGGCGGCCGAAGACGTCGCGTGAGCGCTCCGCCGCCGCCGCGTGGAGTTCGCTCAGGATGTCTCCCGCCGTCGACAGCCCGTGTCGGCCGAGCCGCCGGGCGTCGGTGGTGGTGCCGCCGGGGAGGGACAGCACCCGGCGGCCGCCCGACACCGCCTGGTGCACGCGGCGGCGCAGCAGGTGGATCGGGGCCTCGTCGGGTGTGGGGACGGTGAGGGGAGGCGATGCGGGAGTCGGGGACATCGCGGGGAGGTCCGCGTGCTGGAGGCGGTCCAGGCCGACATCGACATGGGTGCCGGGGGCGGTGGGGTGCTCGGTCGCGAGGAGCGTGGCCCGGGGGTGCCCGGCCGGGGTGAGCCGGGCGACGATCCGGAGCCGGCTGCCCCGGGCCGCCGCCAGCAGGCGGTGGTTGTCGCGATGGGGGAGTGCGGGGTGGTCGTGGGCGACGGTCAGGCGCAGGGCGACACCTCCGCACTCGGCGAGCAGGCAGTCGCCCGTCGCCTCGCGGACCGTGCCCGTCAGCGTGACGTCGAGGAAGAGCAGGCCGGGACCGCCGGTCAGGGCGCGGGCCACCTGTTCGGCGACGGGCACAGCCCAGAGCCGGTCCAGGGGTTCCGCGCGCCAGTCGACACCGGACGCGCGGACCGCCCGCACCCGTGCGCCCGCTCCCAGCCGGCCCGTCGGCGAGACCGTGGCCCCGGACACCGCGAGCCCCGCCCGCGACAGCTCGCGGTGCGTCAGGGCCGTGTCACCGATGCGTACGGCACGGTCGGCCGCGCCCACCACCCGGCCCGCGCCGCCCGGTGCCACGTCCGACACCTGGTACAGCCGGCCGTCGGCGTCGGCGGTCCAGGTGACGGCACCCGCGTAGCCGCTCGCCGTCAGCACGGGTTCGGAGAAGAGGCCGTAGAGGCGCAGGGAGCCGTCCGGGCGGTACGGCTGCCGGGAGGTGCCGCGCAGCTCGGTGAGTTCGGCGCCCTCGGCGTCCGGGACGCGATGGGCCACGGCCAGGACGTCGCCGAGTGCGCTCACGAGATCGGCGAGGCGGTACGCCGGGTCGGCCGAGCGGGCCGCGCGGAGCGCGGTGACCACCGACACGGCCGAGGCGGCGGCCCGGGGGAGACCCGCGAGCCGCGCGGTGTGCGCGGCGCGAAGCAGCTCCGCCTGGAGCACCGCTCCGGAACCGTCCGTACCCGCGTCGAGTACGGCGCTCGCCGCGGTCATCAGGGCCTGGGCGGCGGTGCGTTGTGCGACGGTGGCGGCGGCCGTCCCGGGCTCCGCGCCGGGCGGTGCCTGCTCCGGGTCCTCGGCCCTCGCCGTGGCTAGGGTCGGCTCCGGCTCCGGTGCCAATGCCGGGGCCGGTTCCGAGGCCGGTACGGCGGCTGCCGGTTCGTCGGCGGCCGGATCCTCCGTCGGCTCCGCGATCGGTGCCGCCGAGGCCACGGCCGCCCGGTGGAGGCAGGCCGGGGCCAGGAGGCAGCCGCAGCGGATGGCGTCCGGGGTGGTCACCGTGCCGCCGGGGGCATGGAGTTCGACGTGGGTGGTGTCGTCCACGGCGACGCGTACGGTGTCGCCGTCCACGACCGTGGGGCTGTCCGCCAGCTTGGCGACGCCCGCGTCGAGGCGCTTGCGCAGCCGGGGCGAGAGTGCCTCGACGAGTTCGGCGGTCACGGCCGGGGCGACCGGGGGCAGCTGTGGGCTCATGCGATCTTCTCCCCTACCCAGCGGGCGAGTTCGAGCGGGCTGAGGGCGGCCACCGGCATGCCCGCGGCGACCAGCTGGCCTGCGACCCCGGTGGAGTACCGCGGACGGCCGGCGTCGTCGAGGCTCGCGCAGCCCAGTACCTGGCAGCCGGCTCCGACCAGCGCGCGGACCTCGGCGAGCAGCCCGCCGAGCGGGTAGCCCTCCTCGAAGTCGCTGACCACCACGACCAGGGTCCGCGAGGGCACGGTGACCAGTTCGCGCGCGTGCCGCAGCCCGGCCGCGATGTGCGTGCCGCCGCCGACGCTGACCTCGAGCAGCAGCGACAGCGGGTCCTCGACATGGTCGGTCAGGTCGATCACCTCGGTGGAGAAGGCCAGGAAGTGCATGGACAGGGTGGGCACCCCGGCCAGCACGGACGCCGTGAGCGCCGCCCAGATCGTGGACGCCTCCATCGAGCCCGACACGTCGGTGACCAGGATCAGCCGCCAGTCGGCCGCCTTGCGGGCCCGGGTGCGGAAGACGGGACGCTCAGGGATCACCTGGACCGTGCCGTCCGGCATGCGGCGCGCGGTCGCCAGGTTCGCCCGCAACGTGCGCGGCAGGTTGAGGCCGCCGCCCGGGCGCCGGCTGGGGCGCGGCAGCGCGGTGCCGTGCAGCGCGGGGCGCAGCCGGGTGGCCAGCTGCCGGGTCAGCGCGTCGACCAGGCGCCGGACGAGGGGACGCAGCGCGGCCAGCCGGGCCTCCGGGAGCCCGCCGGCGTGTCGCAGCACCGAGCGGAGCAGGTCGACCGAGGGCCGTACGGTGTCCGCGTCGAGTTCCGCGAACACATCCGCCCGCCCGGTCGCGGCGGCCGCCGCCAGCACCTCCTCCCGGACTCCCGGCCCGAAGAGCGCCGCCAGCTCCTCGGACCACTCGCGCACCCCGGGATAGGACGCCTGCCGCCCGCCACCACGCCCGGGGCCGGTGAGATCACCTCGGGAGCCCTCACCGCGCCCGTTGCCGTACAGCTCGTCGAGTGCCGTCGCCAAAGAGTGGGCGTGGGACGGCAGTTGATCGGTGCGGCGGCCCAGGACGAGACGCCAGCGGTCGGAGGGAGTGAGACGGCGGTTCGGGTCGGATGCGGGAGTGGCGGGACCGTCGGCGTCGGGCGCGACTGCCTCTGCCGCCCCGGTCGTGCCGGTCGGGCCGGTTGCCCCGGTCGTGTCGGCCGCGCCGGTCGGGCCGGTTGCACCGGTCGTGCTGGTCGGATCGGTTGCGCCGGTCGTGCTGGTCGTGCTGGTCGGATCGGTCGGGCGTGTCGGCGGCAGGAGTCCCAGCCGGCCGAGGACGTCACGCGCCGCCAGGTCCGCGCGCGTCCAGGTGGCCAGCGCCACGGGGTCGACGGTGCCGGTGTCGGCCAGGTGACGGTCGTCCAGGCGCTCCTCGACGGTGGACAGCAGGCGCTCGCGCGCGGCGGGGCTGAGGGTGTCGAAGCCGCCGCGCAGGGCGGGCAGCCGGTCCAGGAAGTCCCGGTCGGACAGGCCGGACACCCGGCCCAGCAGCGGTTCCAGCGCGGGGCCGGCCGACTCCAGCAACTGCCCGGCAGCCGTGAGCAGTCCGGTGAGCCGTGCGGTGAGCGCCGACCGGGATTCGGCGTCCGCCGCCCCGTCCACCCAGGACGCCACCCGGTCACCGAGAACCCGCGGATCCTCGTGGCCCAGCAGCACGCGTACGGCTCCGGCGGCGCCGCGCATCAGCGGGGAACCGTCGGCGGCCAGCCGGGCGAGCGCGTCGGTGAGCCGGATGCCGCCCAGCAGGTCCGCGCGGTGGGCGAGTTCGAGCAGGGCGTGGGCGTCGGCGGGGTCCTCGGAGCCGGTGAGGCCGTCGACCTGGCGCACAGCGGCGGCGGTGAGCAGGTCGGCCACGGCCGCCGCCCGCGCCGTACGGTCGTCCGAGGCGTCCAGCCCGGCGATGTGACCGGCGCTCAGCCGGTCCAACAGGGCCAGACCGGCGAGGAGTTCGGGCAGCGTGCCACAGTTCGGCAGCACGCCGGCGGTGTCGTCCAGCCGCTCGTCGGTGAGCCCGGGCAGGCCGCACTCGGCCGCCTGCTCCAGACCGCGCAGCGTCTGCGCCGCCGTGGGGCCGCCCTCGTCCCGCTCCGCGCGCAGCCGTTCGCGCAGCAGGCCTTCGGCCGCCTGGGCCGGGGTGACCCCACGGACCCCGGCCGCGGTCAGCATGGCCGCCGTGGCGGGCGTCCAGCGCACCTCCCAACGGGACGTCAGCGCCTCGGCCCCGCCCGCGCCGGCGACTTCCTTGGGCTGCGCGTACGGCACCCCGCACACCGTCAGGCGGCGCAACAGGAGTTCGCGGCGGCGGTCCAGGCCGGACCGGAGCGGGTCCAGGCGCAGGTCGCGGGCGGTGCCCGGGCCGGAGTCCGCCGGGCCGGGCAGCCCCAGCGCGGCCAGTTCGGCCTCGACCGCCGGAGCGAGCCCGCTGCGCGGGGCGTCCGGCGCCGGACGCCCCGCGCGGGTGCCCACGAGCACCTGCTCCATCGCCCGTGCCACGGCCCGGCCCCGCCCGTACGGCTCCCCCTGCGCGAGCACCGTCTGCACGGCCTCCACCAACTCGCCCCGGCCCGCCGCGGGCAGCCCCCGCAGCCGGGCCAGATCACCGGCGAGGCGGGTGATCTCCCGCGCGTCGGCGGGCCCCGACGGATGCCCGAGCCCCCGCAAGGCCGCACACACGCGCACGGCCGCCCGCGTCAGCGCCTCCTCCAGCGCCGCCGGATCACCGGACGCCTCCAGGACCATGTGCTGCCACTCGGGGTCCCGGATACCGGCCGGGTATCCGGAACGCTCGTCCAGGAGGGCGTAGGTGTAGGGGATGAGGGACGTCGTCCAGGCCGGGCCCGCCGACGCGGCCCTGCCACCCCCGGCGCCCTCGGCTCCCGCAAGGTCCGCCGGTGCCAGCAGGGCCGGGGCGTGGAAGGCGCCCACGACCACGGCGGCACGCTCCCCGTGCGCGGTGGCGGCGGCCAGGCAGGAGCGCATCCATCGCTCCCGTCGCAGGTCCAGCCCGGGTACGCCGCCCCCGGCCGCCGCGTCCTCGCGCAGCGCCCACCCGGTCAGCAGCGCGGCCCGCCGCAGTGCCTCCGGCGTGGAACCGGGAGCGGCGGCCTCGACCAGCCGGTCCCAGAGGTCGTCCCCTGGGCGGCCGGTGAGGCCGGAGCGGAGGGTGTCGGCCAGGCGCCGCCCGGTCGGCGTGCGGTCGACGGCAACCGGCGTGTCCCGGCCGGGTGGTGCGCCGGTCTCCGCCCGGGAGTCGTGCCCGGTACCGCCGCCGGGCCCGGGCTCGTCCCGCGTCCAGGCCCGGTCGGCCAGCGGCAGGTCGCAGGCGATGACCGGTACCGCGTGCCGTGCCGCCCACCGCACGGCCGCCAGCTCCGGGGAGAAGTCCGCGAAGGGATAGAACGCGGGCCCCACGCTCCCGCCGATGCCCCCGTCCCTGCCCCCGGCCCCGCCCACCGGTGCCGCGGCGAGGGCGACGGGCGCACGGGTCTCCTCGTGGGCCAGCCAGGGCAGCCAGTCCTGCAGCTCGGCGGGGAGTTCGACGAGCAGGACGTCCGGCTTGGCGGCGTCCAGCAGCGCCGGCATCGCCGCGGCCAGCGAGGGCGCGTGGTGCCGTACGCCGATGAGGTAGGGCGCCGCCGGGTCGGTGAGGGCCGCCACGGCCGCTTCGGGGGATGCGTGGGACACGGTGTTCAGCCCTCCAGCACCGTGCGCAGGTCCCACAGGGTGCGCCAGGTGGCGGAGCCCTGCTCGGCCCGGCGCCGCACCGGACCGTCCCAGTAGCCCCGCAGGCGAGCCGCGTCCGCCGGGTCGTCCTTGCGTACGACGCCGAGGATATGGCCCGGGAGGAGGCCGAGGACGTCACGGTCACCCGGGAAGTACGCGGCGGCCAGCCCCAGCGCGCCCGCGACGGACACGGCCTCCGCGGTGCTCATCACGGTGGACGGCCGCTCCACCTCCCAGCCCTCCGCCGACCGGCCCTCCCGCAGATCACGGAACGCGGTGACCAGAGCCTCCAGCACGGCGTCGTCGACCTGGAACGGCGCCCCGGTCCGCTCCACCGACGCCCGGGCCTGGCTGCGCACCAGCGCGGTCTCGGCGTCGAGGTCCGCGATGGGGCCGACGGTCTCGAAGTTGAAGCGGCGCTTGAGCGCGGCGGACATCTCGGAGACGCCCCGGTCGCGCAGGTTGGCCGTGGCGATGAGGTTGAACCCTGGCGCCGCGTGCGCCAACCCGTCGTCGCCGCCCGCCAGTTCGGGTACCGCGATGCGCCGCTCGGAGAGCAACGACACCAGGGAGTCCTGCACTTCGGGAAGGCACCGGGTGACCTCCTCGACCCGGGCGATCGCACCCCGCGTCATCGCCGTGAGCACCGGCGACGGCACCAGCGCCTGCCGGCTGGGCCCCTGCGCGAGCAACAGGGCGTAGTTCCAGCCGTACTTGAGCTGGTCCTCGGTCGTGCCCGCCGTACCCTGCACCACCAGACCGCTGGTCCCGCACACGGCGGCCGACAGCAGCTCGGACAGCATCGACTTGGCGGTGCCGGGCTCGCCGACGAGCAGCAGGCCCCGCTCACCGGCGAGCGTGACGACACACCGCTCCACCAGCGCGCGGTCGCCGACGAACTTGCCGGTGATCTCCAGGCGCCGCGGCACGTCCTCCGGCGCCGCCGCGTCGTCGGGCAGCCGCAGCGCCTGGCCGGCGCTGCCCATGACGAACGTGACGACGGCGCGGGGCGTGAGCCGCCACGCGGGCGGGCGCGGGCCGGTGTCGTAGGCGGCGAGGAAGGCCAGTTCCGTGGCGTACCGGTCCTCGGGCGGGACGATCTGGCGGCTCGTGTCGGGGATGAGGGCGGCGGTCATCGGCGGGAGTCCTTCACGTTCACGGTGGTACGGGCCGAGGCCGGCCCAGTGGTACGAGCGGGGAGCGGCGGCACTGCGGTTCCGGCCGGAGTCGGCGCAACGACATCAGCCGGAGCTGGGGCAGCGGCCGGAGCCGGGGCAGCGTCACCGGCCCGAGCAGGCCCACTGCCCCAGGCAGCAGTCGGCGAGGCGGGGTTCATCGGCGGCGCCCCCTCCGCGTCGCCCGCGTCGTCAGCTCCTCGTACGCCGGGGCGTCGCCCGTGCGGACGCGGTCCCAGGCGCGGGCGAACAGCTCGGGCACCGGCAGCAGGGGCAGGGCGCGACGGTGGTCGACGAGCGGGTAGAGGCCCTCCTTCCAGGTCTCCACCGGAAGCGCGGGCGACTTCAGGTCGTGCCAGCCGCAGGGCAGGAACAGGGTGCGCCCGGCGCGCGGCCGCTTCGCCTCCACGACCAGGTCCGTCGCGGCCAGCTCGGCCCGGGCCTTCTTCGTCCGGGCGGGCTTCCAGCCGGTCCAGCGGGCGCAGTTGCGGTCCGTCGGGTCGGGCAGGGCCAGCAACTGGAGGTAGAGCGCGGCCGCATCCTCGCTCAGGCCCTGCGCGGCCGCGACCTCGGCGACGAGCGCGGGCACGCTCACGGTCGGGTCCTGGGCGTAGCCCTCGCGGCCGTCGTCGGTACCGGCCTCGACGGCGCGGGTCAGCGGTGCGTCGAGCAGGGCGCGCAGCGCGCCCAGGCTGGTGCGGCGCTCCGGGCCCACCAGGCCTTCCAGCAGCCCGAACACGGGGTCCTCGGGGCCGGTGACCGCGGCCGGGCGGATCCGGACCGTCTCCGCCTCGCGGTAGTGGGGGTACAGCACGATCGCCTCGCCGACCCGGGTCATGCCGTGGGCGTCGGCCCCTCCGGTCTCGGGCAGGCCGTGGGCCTCGCGGAGTGCCGCGGCGGTCGAGGCGCCCTTCTCCGTCCAGTCGACGCCGAGGTCGAGCAGCAGCTCCGGGTCGGCCATCCGGCGGCGCACGGCGGCCAGCCCCTCGGGCAGGTGCGCGCGCAGCGGGTGACCGTAGGGCAGGACGTAGGCCAGTGCGGCGAGGCCGTTCACGACGGCGGACAGCACCTGTTGGCCGGGCACCGCGGTGGGGTCCTCCGGGACGGGCCGGCCGTCCTTGTCCGGGCGTACGACCGTGGTGCGGCTGAGCCAGGGGGTGCGGGCCGGGTTGAGCACGTCCTCGGCGTATCCGGCGCCCGTTCCCACCAGGTCGGCGGCGACTTCCTCCGGTACGCGGACCAGCGAGCCGAGGCGCTCGGCCCAGATCCGGCCCGCAGCCTGCGTGTCGGGCCCGGAGGTCCACAGGCCGGCGGGGTCCGTGGGCAGCAGGGCGCCGAGGAGGGCGTTCCGATCCTCCTGGCCGAGGCCGTTCACGCGGGCGACGGCGGCCTCGTTCTGGCGGGGTTTCAGCCCGGTGACGGCCAGTGCCTCGGCGCCGGGTTCGTGCAGCAGGCCGGCGAGCAGCGCGGCGGCCTGGAGCGGGCCGAGCCCACCGCCCGTGGCGGCGACCAGCGCCTGCGGTGCCTCGGCCTGCCAGGGCGCGGCGCCCTTGTCCCGGATCAGCCGGGTCACGGTGGCGAGGTCGTCGGCGGTGATGCCCGGCTCATACCGGACCTCGTGGTCGAGGGTGAAGTGGGCGACCGCGCCGAACGCGCCGGCCGGGTCGTGGTCCAGGGCCAGCCAGTTCACGCGGTCCCGCCGGCTGTCGATGCTCTGGCAGCCGAGGATCACCACCGTGCGGCCGTCCCGGCGCAGCACCTGGCCGGCCCGCTGCTGCCGGTCGTGCGGCTCGCTCAGCAGGATCTGCCGGAGCGTGCCGTCGGCGGCGAGGAGCGGTCCCTCGGTGATCGCCTCGAACAGCAGGAGCAGCGGCTCCCGTCGGGCGTCGGTCAGGGCGGGCGAGGCCGCCCGGTGCGCGAGCGCCCGCAGGACGCCGAGGACGTCCGGCCACACCATGCCGATCTCGGGGATCGTGTACTCCTCGCTGTGCCAGCCGTCGGAGAGGGCTCCGAGCCGCTCACGGCCCGGCAGCGGCTTGCCGTCGGCCGGCCTGCCGGACAGCACGTGGTTGACCGCCCGGATCTGGCGCAGCACGGTCCACCGCTGCCCGTACCACCAGCCGTGCAGGCCGACGATCCCGGAGAGGGCGTCGTGCAGGCTGCGGTCGTCGCCGTGTTCCGGGCTGTAGTCGGCGTACATGCCCTCGGTGCGGCTGCGCGGCTGCCGCGGCCGTTCCTCCGGCGGGTTCGCGAACGCCGTGGCCGACTCGGTGATCCGCAGCGCCACGCGGACCAGCGAGGTGACACCGGCCAGCAGCCGGCCGTCGGTGAGCTCGGGCAGAGCCCTGGCGACGGCCTCGAGGGCGACCTCGTCGGCGGGCGGTACGGCGGCCTTGGCAGCCTCGTCCGCGCCCGCCTGGGCCAGCGCCTCCTGCCAGCCGGCCAGCGCCAGGGCCGTGACGCGCAGCAGTTCGGCCGCCTGCTCGTCGGTCAGGGCGCGCAGCACGGCCGAGCCCTGCTCGTCGCGGGGGCGCAGGGCGTGCCAGAAGGGCGGCGGCGGCACCAGCCGCGTCCCGGCGGCGTACTCCCGGCCGGGCTCGCCGGGCGTGACCCGGCCCAGTTCGCCGCCGTCAGAAGTGTCGTCGGCGGCGAACAGGCCGATCTGGCGGAACATCTGCGCGGCGACCGGCTCGGCGCCACCGGGCAGCCGCAGCGCCCCGAGCGGCATGGCGCCCGACCGGCCGTGGTGGGCGGTCGGCATGGAGACGGTGCGCCCGTCGGGCGTGCCGGCGACCCGCCGGGCCTCGTCGCCCTTGCCCTCCAGGCGCACCCAGCGCCCCAGCACCGTGCCGTCGGTGCCGAACGGGCTGTTTTCCAGCCCCGGTTGGAGCGGCAGCACCTCGCTCTGGGCCGGCAGCAGACTCGCGTCCTCGCGGATGCCGGCCCGCAGCAGCGCGGGCAGCGAGGCGCGGCCGTGCGTGCCGGTGGCCGGGTCGTACTCCAGCCACAGCGTCTCCCGGCCCTGCCTGCCCTGGCGCCACAAAGAGGTGCCGTCGCCGATCACGGCACGGCTCGGCGGCAGGACCGTGTCCCCGGCGTGCAGAGTGCGGCCGCCCGTGGCGCGGCCGCCGCCGGGCAGCGGGATCGAGGGGGTGTCGGCGTTGTTCCCGGACCAGTAGGAGGGGAGCTGTTCGCCGCCGAGTTCGAACACCTCGGCGGGGCGGGCCGACCAGTAGCCGTACTGCTTGCCTCCCTGCCGCCACATCACCAGCAGTTCCCCGTCCACGTGGTGGAAGCGGGGTCGCTGCCAGCGGTCCAGCTCGACCGGGAGGCGCAGGTCGTGCTCCAGGAGCACCTTCTCGGGACCGACCACGACCGCCTTGTGCCGGCGCTGCAGGATCAGCGCGGGCCAGGCCTCGTGGACGGTCAGCGTGTCGTCCTCGCCCTTCCTGGTCTCCGTGTCGAGGAGCGTCAGCGCCTCGTCGAGGGCGGGCCAGCCCAGCTCGTCCAGGATCCCGGCGCGCAGGGTGCGGCCGAGCAGCGGTGCCACGGCGTGTCCGGCGACGCGGGCCACGGCGTCCGGCGCGGTCCCGGTGGCGGTCGTCCGGTAGGGGCGCAGCCGGTCGAGCGCGGCACGCGCGCCGGGCAGCCCCGTCGCGCGCGTGTAGTACTCGGCATGCCGCTCCAGCCATTCGCGCAGCACGCCGGACAGCACGGGGTGTCCGGCGACGTCCTTGAGCAGCTGTGACGCCTGTGACTCGTTGCCGAGCGCGCCGACGGCCTGGTGCAGCAGGCGCCGGAAGCGCGGGTCGGCGGCGACGGCCACCAGGTCCCGGCGGCCGGCGGCGGTGTCCTTCAGCCAGCCGGCGAGCGGCAGATGCACGTTCACGTCCGCGCCGGGCACCGTGAGCGCGATGCCCTCGGCCGCGCACAGGTCCAGCAGGTCGAGGTCGGCTCCGGCGTGCCAGCGGCCGGCGAACAGGTCGACGGGCCGCCCGGCGGCGCGCAGCCCCGGGGCCATGCGCGCGACGAGGGCCAGGGTGGCGGGCGAGCGGCGCGAGAAGGACCCGCCGTGCTTGCGGAACGCGGCCCACCGGGTCAGCCAGTCGGCGGGATCGACGCCGTGCTCCTCGGCCTCCCCGGCCGCCTCCGCGTCGGTCAGCAGCCGCTCGGCTCCGCACTCGGCGAGCAGGGTCAGCCAGAACTCGTCGTCCTCGACGTCCCGGCCGAGCCCGGCCGGCATGATCTCCAGCAGGCGGGCCCGGACGGCCGGCCGTTCTTCGCCGAGGACCGTGAGGGTCGCGCGGTAGGAGTTCCAGAAGGACGCGGGTGCCCGGACCGCGGCGGGCGAGGCGAGCAGGTCGGCGACGAGGGCGCACTCCTCGGTGACCCGGTCCAGGCCCGCCGCCTTGATCAGCCCGCGCGCGTCCTGCGGCAGCGAGGCGTACGGCGGCATGCCGGCCGCGCAGCGCTCCACCGTCAGCTGCCGGAACTGCGCCCAGGCCGCGGCCGGGTCGAGGCGCCGGGCGAGGTCCTTGACATGCTCCTTGAGGGCCTTGACGGTCAGTGCCCCGGCGAAGGCGAACTCCAGGAACACCGCACGCTGCCGCTCCTCGTCCACCGCGAGCGCGTGCACCCGCTCGGCCTCGCGGGCCTTGCCGAAGAAGGCGGCGGCGTACGTGGTGTTCTCGTGCTGGAGGAAGACCCGCGCGGCCTGCTCGTAGAACGTGGGCAGGAAGTGCGGCACGGCCCGCCCGAGCCGCTCGCCGAGCACCTCGAAGCCGTCCTTGGCGTTGCCCGGCTTGGACTTGGCCTGCCGGGCGAGCCGCTCGATGTCCTTGACCAGGGCGAGGGCGTGGTGGCCGTTCGCCGGGTCGTTGACGAGCGCCCAGGCCGGGAAGCCGAGGGTCTCCTTGCGGACCTGCCCGACCTCGGGCGCCTCGGGTTCGCGTGCGAGGCCCAGGAACTCCAGGGCCAGGTCCTCGGCCTCGCCGAGGGTGCCCGGCACCAGGCGCACGATCGGGCGGTCGTCCAGGGCGGGGTGGGTGTAGGTGCGGACGGTGAGGCTGTCGGCGTCCTCGCGCGCGGTGCTGCAGGGCGGCAGGACGGCGCCGGCGTCCAGCAGTGCGGTCAGGGTGGTCTCGTCGTACGTCGTCATGCCGCCTGCTCCTCGTCCTGGATGTCCCGCCCGGCGTACAGCGCGGCGGCCATGCGCATGCCCTCCGACCAGGCGACCGGCCCGACCTGACCGAGCTTCAGCGTCCGCCCGGTGGCGTCGGTCCACACCAGCGGGCCGGTCTCGGTCTCGGCCCAGCCGTCGTAGTCGCCGACCCAGACGCGGGCCTCGACGCCGCGGCCGTCCTCCAGGACGGAGCACACGGCGTGCCCGCCGCGCACGCGGTAGCCGAGCTGGGCGGCCCGGCCGTGCAGGAAGCGGAGTTCCTTGTACGAGCCGCCCGCGTACTCCTCGACGTACGTGCCCTCGGCGTCGAGGCCGGCCGGGCGGTGCCACACCTCGCGGAACAGCTGCTGGGCGCGCTGCTCCACGCCCAGCTCGACGGCGAACTCCCGCAGTTCCTCCAGGTCGTCGAGGAGCACCGGGTGCGGGATGCGGACCAGGCCCGGTGCGATGCGCACGGTGTCGCCGTCGAGGTCGACCAGGCCAAGGCCGCGCCCGGAGTCGGCGTCCCGCAGGAATCCGGCGACCCGACCGTCGGCACCGGTGACGACGAGGTCGCGCAGGGCGGCCTGCCAGGCGGGGTCGGGCCACACCCGGGTGACGACGTCGAGCGGCACGGGCAGGGAGCGGACCATCCACCGCTCCACGTCGGCCAGACACTGCCGCTCGTGCCGCTCCAGCCATTCGGTGAGCTGCCTGAGGCCCACGACCGCCGGGTCGTCGGCGAGCTTCGGCGGCACGGACTTCAGCCGGCGCCCGGCCGCGTTGCGGCACACCACCTTTCCGCCGTCGAGGGCGACCTCGTAGTCGCCGGCCGACACCCACCCCATACGTGCCTCCCCGCACCGCAGTGATCAAGTGACGGGAACTCTAGGCGAGGCCACTGACAACGCCTTTCGCTCCCCCGGCGGACACGCACCCCGGCGGAACCGGCCACGACGGGTTGTGTACGACTCGGGGAGGCTTCGGGGGGCCCGGAGCCGCGTGCGGGCGGCCGGGGTGCGCGTCCGGGGCACGGCGCGCACGCCGGGCACCGGGTCGCGCGAGGTGCGGAGACCCCCCGTGGGGGAGGCGTGCGCCCCCTGTCCGGGGCGCGCGGGCGCGATGTGTGAATGTCGCGAGGCAGCCTTCACCAAAGCTTCGCCTTGCGTGGCCGGAACCCGCCTTGCAGGTCCAACTCACCGCACAACAAGGTGGATTGAGCACTTGAGCATCAGGAGTCGCAAGCGCACTGCTTGACCCGGGCACCGACCGCCCGGGCGCCGACGGGGGAACTGATGCGGTGCGCCCGGCCGCTGCCGCCCAGCCCGGCGGGCGCCCGCCGCACCGAACCGGAACATGTCCCTCCGCTGTCTGTCTCTTGGTGTCTTCGTCCGGTGCCCGAGACAGGGATTAGGAGGGGGAAAGCCGATGAGCGCGGTGAGCGCCGCCAAGCCGACGTACCCCGGCGTCTACGTCGAAGAGCTTCCCAGCAGCACCCGCACCATCTCGACCCTGACCACGTCGGTGACCGCTTTCGTGGGCCACACCCGGCGCGGTCCGCTGAACGAGCCGGTACGCGTCACCAGCTTCGCGGAGTTCGAGCGCCGCTTCGGCGGGCTGAGCGCTCGCAGCGCCGTCGGCTACGCGGTCCACCAGTTCTTCGGCAACGGCGGCACCGTCGCCGTCGTCGTCCGCGTCACCAGGGCCAGCAGCGGCAAGGCCGCCTGCGTCACCCTCAGGTCCACCGAGGGGCACAGCGACAGCGATGTCCTCCAGGTGCACGCCAAGGAGCCCGGCGTGTGGGGCAACGGCCTGCGCCTGGCCGTCGACCAGGACACCACCTGCCCCGACGACACCTTCAACCTGCGCGTGTACGACGCCCGCGGCGAGGCCCGCGAGAGCTTCACCGGCCTGTCCACGGACCCGTCCGACGACCGCTACGCGCCCACGGTCATCAACGCCGGCTCCCGCCTGATCCGCGTCGAGGTCGTCGGCGAGGGCCGCCCCGACCCCTCCGGGACGGTCTCCAAGCCGTTCGGCCACCACCTGCCCGACCTGTCCGTCGACCTCACCGTCAAGATCGGCGACGTCGAGCGGGAGTTCACTCTCTACGACCCCGACTGCGACGGCGAAGCCCCGTCCTCCGTGGCCGAGTTGGCGCTGCTGCTCGAACGCAAGCTGCGCGCCCTGCCCGACGCCCCGGGCAAGCACGCCTTCGCGGGCGCCGAGGTGACCGCCTTCGGCCGCCGCATCCAGGTCGTCGCGGGCTCCACCGACCCCGAGGACGTCGTCCGCTTCCTCGGCGAGTGCGCCAACGACCTCGGCCTGGAGGCCTCCGTCAACCCGCCCGTCTTCCCGCTCGCGGGCGGCGAGGACGGCGAGGCCCCCGGACCGCGCGACCTCATCGGCTCCGAGGCCGACAAGACCGGCATCCAGGCCCTGCGCCAGGTCGCCGACGTCAACCTCCTCGTCCTGCCCGAACTGGCGTCGTACGAGAAGACCGAGGACGCCGTCACCGTCGTCTCGGCCGCCCAGCGGCTGTGTCAGGAACGGCGGATCTTCCTGCTCGTGGACGCCCCCGGCACCTGGGTGAGCGTGGACTCGGCACGCGCCGGACTCGCCGCCTTCGACGCCGTACGCGGCAACCACGCGGCCCTGTACTTCCCGCACCTGCAGCTCACCGACCCGCTCACCGGGCGGCTGCGCTCCTTCCCGCCCTCCGGCGCCGTCGCGGGCGTCATCGCGCGCACCGACTCCGAGCGCGGCGTGTGGAAGGCACCGGCCGGCACCGAGGCGCGCCTCGCCGGCGTCCACTCCCTCACCGTGGGCCTCACCGACCGTGAGACCGGACTGCTCAACCCGCTCGGCGTCAACTGCCTGCGCACCTTCCCGCTGACCGGCCCGACCGTCTGGGGCGCCCGCACCCTGGAAGGCTCCGACGCGCTCGACAGCGAGTGGAAGTACGTGCCCGTACGACGGCTCGCCCTGCACATCGAGGAGAGCCTCCAACGCGGCCTGCAGTGGGTCGTGTTCGAGCCCAACGACGAGAACCTCTGGCAGCAGATCCGCCTCGCCGCCTCCTCGTACCTGCACACGCTGTTCCGGCAGGGCGCCTTCAAGGGCGGCACCCCGCGCGAGGCCTACTTCGTCAAGTGCGACAGCGACACCACCACCGCCGAGGACATCGAGAACGGCGTCGTCAACGTCCTCGTCGGCATCGCACCGGTCCGCCCGGCGGAGTTCGTGATCGTCAAAATCCAGCAGACGTCCGGCCAGTTCGAGCTGTAGGCCCACGGGAATCTTGGAGAGCTGAAGGAATCCGATGGCAGAGTTCACCGTCAACGCCCATCGTTTCGACCCGTACAAGAACTTCAAGTTCCTGGTCCTGTGGGACGGTCGTACGGTCGCCGGCATCAGCAAGATCAGTCCGCTGAAGCGCACCACCGAGGTCGTCAAGCACCGGCACGGCGGCGACCCCTCCTCCCCGCGCAAGTCGCCCGGCCGCTCCGAGTTCGAAGGCATCACGCTGGAGCGCGGGGTCACCCACGACCCCGAGTTCGACCGCTGGGCCAACAAGGTCTGGCAGGTCGGCGCGGGCCTCGGCTCCGAGGTGTCCCTCGCCGACTTCCGCAAGGACATCGTCATCCAGGTCCTCAACGAGGCCGGCCAGGTCGCCGTCTCGCACAAGCTCTACCGGACCTGGCCCAGCGAGTACCAGGTCCTCGGCGAACTCGACGCCAACGCCAACGCCGTGGCCATCCAGTCGCTGAAGCTCGAGTGCGAGGGCTGGGAACGGGACTACGAGGTGCCCGAGCCCGAGGAGCCCTCCTTCCTCAACCCGGCCTGATTCAGGGTGAGTTGAGAAGACCGGGGGGAACACATGGCGATCACCGGGGCGGCCGGGCTGCTGGCCACCTGGGAGGCGGGGCTCGCCGAGGCGCCCGCCGGGCGCGCCCTGCTGCTGCACCGCACGGCGCGCCCGGACACCGACGTCTCGGCGCTGCCCGTGGGCGCACGCGAGTCCGACCTGTTCGCCCTGCGCCGCGCCCTGTTCGGGGAGCGGATGCAGGTACGGCTGGAGTGCGGGGCGTGCGGCGCGGACATGGAGTTCGAGCTGGACGCCGGGGACTTCGCCCGGTCGCTGAGCGCACCCGAGGAGCCGGTCGTACGGCTGGCGGAGGGCGGCTGGGAGATCGTCTTCCGGCTGCCCGCCGCCGCCGACCTGACGGCCGCGGCCCGGGCCGCGGACCCGCGTGCCGCGCTGCTCGCCCGCTGCCTGGTCTCGGCCGTGGACCACGGGACGGCACAGACCGCCGATGCCCTTCCGGCGCCGGTGCGGCGGCGGATCGCCGAGGCCGTCGAGGCGGCCGACCCCGGTGCCGACGTGACCCTCAACATCGCCTGCCCCGAGTGCGGTACGGCCACCCGCGCCGACCTCGACATCGCCTCGTACCTGTGGACCGAACTGGACGCCTGGGCCAGGGACCTGCTCCTCGACGTCCATCTGCTCGCCACCGCATACGGCTGGAGCGAGCCGGAGATCCTGGCGCTCAGCCCGCTGCGGCGCCGCTACTACCTGGAGCTGTGTGCGGATGTCTGACTCCTCTGTGTCCGACTCCTCCCGGGCGTCCGGGGCGGAACCCGACTTCCTCGACCGGCTGATCGCCCGGCACGCGGCCCCGGGACCGGACACGGTCCGGGTACGGCCCCGGCTGCCCGGACCGTTCGAACGCGTCGAGGCGGTGCGGGCCCGCACCCCGGACCCGGAGGCCGCCGACTCCGCGCTGTGGCCCACCGCCACACCCGCACCCGCACCGCACCGGGACGAGCCCCGGCCGGCCCCGGCCGAGGTCCGCCACCACACGGAACGGGAGCGGACCGTCGTCCACACGGAGCGAGCACCCGCCGAACCGCAGGCCCGCCCGGCCCCGCGGCCCCTGCCCGAGGCACCGCTGCTGCGCCCCGTCGCGCCCCTCGCGCCGAGGCCGTCCGCGGGTCCCCGGACCGGTGCGCGCATGTCCGGGCGGGGAGGCCCGGAGCCGGGCGCTGACCGGGCGGCGGCGTCCGTACCCACCCTCCCGGGAACGGACGCCGCTCCCCCCACCGTCGTGTCCGCGGCACCGCGTCCCAGCGCCGCGGACACGGCGGCGGCGCGCGACGCCGTACGACAGGCCGCCGCACGCCGGCCCGGGCGGGCGCCCGAGCAGGTGGTGCAGGTGCAGATCGGACGGCTGGAGGTCACGGCCGGACAGGCGCCGTCGCGGGGCGGCGCACGGCAGCCAGCGCGGCCCACGGAGCGGCCGGGGGCGGCCCTCAGCCTGGCGGACTACCTGGCCCGGGGGCGCGAGTGAGCCGCACGGGAGTGACAGCGGCGGGAGAGGCAAGACAAGAGGCCGCGCGAAGGGCCGGACGAGTGGTCACACGAAAGGAACCGAGGAACTGACGTCATGAGCAACGCACTCGCCATCGCCCATGTCAGCCAGGCCCTCGCCCTGCTGATCGAGTCCCACCTCCAGCCGGAGATCGACATGGCCGTCAAGGTGGAGCCGCGCAAGCCGCCCGCCGAGCCGCCCACGGACCCCACCATCTCCGTCTTCCTGTACCAGGTCACCCCCAACTCCTCCCAGCGCAACAACGACCTGCCCACCCGCGCGCCGGACGGGAGGCTCGTGCGCCGGGCCGCCGCCGCGCTCGACCTGCACTACGTGATCAGCGCGTACGGCGACGAGACCGAGCTGGTCGGGCAGCGGCTCATCGGCTCGGTGGTGCGCACGCTGCACGAGATACCGGTCCTGCCCGAGGACGTCATCGAACTCGCTGGTGAACGCCCCTACTTGGCGGGCAGCAACCTCGCGGAGGCGGCCCAGCGGGTGCGGTTCACGCCGACGGTCATGGACGTCGACGAGACGTCGAAGCTGTGGGGGATGCTCTACCAGACCCCGTACGCCCTGTCGGTGGTCTACCAGGCCTCCCTCGTGTTCATCGACGGCCTCGAGACGCCCGTCCCGGCGACGCCGGTCGAACGGCCCGAGGTGCGGGTGCTGCCGTTCGGGGCGCCGGGGGCACCGGTCCCTCCGGGGGCTGAGCCGCGTCCTGATGAGCCATCCGCCGACGGGCCTGAGGTCACCACTGAGGAGCCCGCTCGGACCAAGGCCACCAAAGCCGTGGCCAAGACGGTTGCCAAGACCGCTGCGAAGACCGCTGCCAAGACCACGGCGAAGACCGCTACCGAGAGCGTCGCCGAGACCACTGCCCATACCGAGGCCAAGGCTCCGGCGCGCACCCGGAAGAGCACGCCCCGGACCGCCCGATCCACGCCGCCCGCCGCCCGGAGGACGGAGCGCCGGGGCGGCGGCGAGAGCACGGAGAACTGAGACGGCATGGGCGACACGACGGGGGCAGGTGAACACATGGGTACGTACGAGCCGAGTGCGACGGAGGCGGGCAGCGCGGAGCTGACCGCCGGGATCCGGCGCGTCCTCGCCCGCGTCGACGCCCACGCGGCACGCGCCACCGAGCAGCAGGCCGCCGACACCCACACCGACACCGCCGTCGTCCCCGTGCCCGAGACCGCCACCCCTCTCGACGCCCTCGTCACCTGCTTCGGCCTCACCCCCTTCGAGCGCGACCTCGTCCTGCTCACCGCCGCCGACGAACTCGACCCGACGACCGCGGCGCGCTGTGCCGCGGCCTCCGGAGACCCGCAGCGCGCGTACCCCACCTTCTCCCTCGCGCTCGCCGCCCTGGACGGGCCGCACTGGAGCGCCCTGACCCCGGTGGCACCGCTGCGGCGCTGGCGGATCGTGGAGCTGGAGGACGAGACCCGGCTGACCGCCTCCCGGCTTCGGCTGGACGAACGCATCCTGCACTTCCTGCTGGGCTCGCCCTACCTGGACACCCGGCTGCACGGCCGGCTGCGCCGCACCCCGGCACCGGACACGCTGCCGCCCTCGTACGACCTGGCCGCGAGCCGGCTCGCCGAGGGCTGGACCGAGGACGGCCGGGACCCCGACGCGCCGCTGCTGGTCGAGGTGACCGGCGGCGATCTGCGCAGCCGGGCGGACATCGCCGCGGCCGCGGCCGCCCGCTGCGGGCTCGGTCTGTACGCGATGAGCGCCGAGGACGCCCCGACCGACCCCGCCGAACGCGACCGGCTGGCCCGGCTGTGGCAGCGGGAGGCGATCCTGCTGCCCGCCGCCCTGCTGGTGGAGGCCGGCGAACTCGACCGCGACCAGCGGGCCGCGACCGAGGCGTTCCTGGCCGGGGCCGCCGTACCCGTCGTCGTGTCCGGCGAGGACCCGCTGCGCACCCAGCGCCCGCACGGCGTACGCGTGCCCGTGCCCCGGCTCGACGACGACGAACAACTCGCACTCTGGTCCCAGGTGTTCGAGGAGATCACCGACCTCGGCGACACCGAACTCCGCGCCCTGGTCGCCCAGTTCCAGCTGCCCCCGCACGTCGTACGGTCCGCCGCAGCCGCCGTACGCCGCCGGCTGCCCCACGAGGACGAGCTGGACGCCGCCCAACTCGCCTGGCGGGCCGGGCTGGACGAGGCCCGGATCGGCATGGACGAACTCGGCCGCCGGATCGAGCCGCAGGCGGGCTGGGGCGACCTCGTGCTCCACGAGCGGCAGACCTCCGTGCTGCGGGAGATCGTCGCGCACGTGCGGCAGCGGGCGACCGTCCATCAGGAGTGGGGCTTCGCCGCGACCCTGCGCCGCGGCCTCGGCGTCACCGCGCTGTTCGCGGGCGGATCCGGCACCGGCAAGACGCTGGCGGCCGAGGTCATGGCGCGCGAGCTGGGCCTCGACCTGTTCGTGGTCGACCTCTCCCAGGTGGTCAGCAAGTACATCGGCGAGACCGAGAAGAACCTCCGCCGGGTCTTCGACGCCGCCGAACGTGGCGGCGCGCTGCTGCTGTTCGACGAGGCCGACGCCCTCTTCGGCAAGCGCAGCGAGGTCAAGGACAGCCACGACCGGTACGCCAACCTGGAGGTCAGCTACCTGCTCATGCGGATGGAGGCCTACCGGGGCCTGGCCATCCTCACCACCAACATGAAGCAGGCCCTCGACACCGCCTTCCTGCGGCGCATCCGCTTCGTGGTCGACTTCCCCTTCCCGGCCGAGCACGAACGCGCCGAGATCTGGCGCCGGGTGCTGCCACCGCAGGCGCCGGTCAAGGACATCGACCCCGCCCTCCTCGCCCGGCTCACCGTCGCCGGCGGCTCGATCCGCAACATCGCCCTGTCCGGGGCGTTCCTCGCCGCCGAGGAGGGCGACCCGTTGCAGATGCGGCACATGCTCGCGGCCGCCCGCACCGAGTACCTCAAGCTGGAGCGCTCGCTGACCCCGGCGGAGGTGCGCGGATGGGTGTGAGCGGACGGCCCTCGGCGATACGCGTGGAGATCGGCGAACTGGTGCTCGACGGCTTCCGGGCGGACCCCGCCCACGTCTCCGCCGCCTTCGAGCGCGAACTGACCCGCCTGGTACGGCTGCACGGCGTGCCGCTGGCGGCGAACGGCGCCGTGACCGTCGACGCGCTGAGCGGCCTCGCGGCGCTGCCGGCCGGGCTGTCCGCGCGCCGCCTGGGGCAGGAGCTGGCCCGCGCGGTGCACGAAGGCCTCAGCGGCCACGGGGAGGTGACACCGTGAGCGACCGGTCCCAGCAGGCGAGCGCCGAGCAGGCAGCCGAACAGCGCCGACGCAAGCGCAAGGAGCGGGCCGCCAAGTCCCGCGCCCCCGAGCCGAAGAACATCGTCAGCGGCGCCGGACAGCCCCTCGACCCCGGTGTGCGCCGGGAGTTGGAGGAGCAGCTCGGGCACGACCTGAGCCGGGTACGCCTGCACACCGGCCGCGACGCCGGCCTGCTCACCCAGCTGCTCGGCGCGGACGCCGTCGCCGTCGGCCAGGACATCCTCTTCGGCGAGGGCGCCTTCAAGCCCGGCACCGACGAGGGCCGCCGCCTCCTCGCCCACGAACTGCTGCACACCGTGCAGAACCCGCACGGCCTCGGCGCCCTGCGGGCCGGGCGGGAGACGGGCGCCGTCAGCCTGCCCCAGCAGGCCATCGAGCGGGAGGCCGAGTCGGCCGCCCGGGAGCTCGTCCGGCCCGAGCGGACCGAGTCCGATCCCGAGGTGGAGGAGGGCCAGGCCACCCCGGGCTGGCTGCGGTACGCCACCGTGGACGCCGACCGCAACCGCGCGGAGGCGATGGACCCGGCGACCCTCGTCGACCGCCTCGCCAACTCGGTCGTGCGCTCACTGCGCGGCGACCCCGAAGACCTGTCCCAGCGCACCCGCAAGCAACTCGCTCGGCTGCCCGAGGAGTTGCTCGACAGCGTCCTCGTCCGCCTGGAGAACCGGCTGCTCGCACCCGAGCACGACCGCGTGCTCGACCTCGTCGACGAGATCGGGGCGTACGACGACCACGCCCAGGACCTGGAACGCGACGCGCACGACGCCCCGGAGACCGAGCCGGACGCGGCGGACCAACTGCGCACCGAGCGCGAGAACGCCCGGCGGACGGCTTCGGAACAACGGGCGGAGCAGGACCGGCCGGGCCTCGCGCCGGGGCCCGAGAAGGAGCAGACCGACGAGGAGGGTGCGGCAGGCAGCACGCCGCAGAACGGCGGGACGCGAGAGAACGGGAGTACTCCGCAGGGCGGGGGCGCGCCACGCGGCGCGGAGCAGGAGGCGCCCGGCGCACGGGGGTCCGGCTCCGGGCGGGGTACGGCGCAGGGGCCCGCGTCGGGTGCGGGGGCGTCCGGATCCCGGCAGGAGCAGTCGTCGGCCCCCTCCGGTGGGGTTTCGGGTGGCGGGCAGCAGGGTGAGCGGAAGTCCGCGGACTCGGGGAGCCGGGGAGAGGGCGCGGAAAACAGCAGGCAGGGAGACGGGGGAGACAAGGGGGGCAGGGGAGACGAGGGCGGTCGGGAGCAGACCGAGCGCAAGGAGGCGCCCGCCGCGAGCAGGGAGGAGTCGGCGGCGAAGAACCGCCCGGGCGCGGCCGAAGCTGCCGTGTCCGGACGGCAGTTGAAGCAGCAGGACCGGCGGGGGCAGCAGCAGCCCGCCGGCTCGGCGGCCGCATCCGGCAAGGACGCCCGGCTCCCGGGCGCCTTCAGCACCCTCGACGGCCGGCGCACCCAAGACCTCGACGGTCCGGAGGAGCAGGCCGACGAAGACCCCTTCGGCTCCGGCAGCGAGTCGGAGGTCGAGGTCGGGGGAGAAGAGCCGAGCGCCTGGGACGTCAAGCTCCAGCCGGACGACTTCGTCCCGCAGCAGGACCTCGACGTGTCCGCCGTACCGACCGCGGACCAGCTCGACCCGGCCGCGTCCACGGCCCGGTCAGCGCCGTCCTTCCCCGCCCCACCGCCGACCAGGGCGGAGCAGGTGCAGGCCGAGCGCGAGGCGGAGGACGCCGAGGACGCGACGGCCGAACCCGAGGAGGACGCGGCCGAGCCCGACATGGAGCCGGGGCCGTCGGCGGAGGAGACCGAGGGCGGGCCGGACGACGGGGCCGGACCGGGCGGTCTCGCGCTGGAGCAGGCCGCCGCGGCGCCGCCCGCACCGGCCACCCGGGATCCCAAGAACGGCGACGACCCCAAGGCGGGTCCCGTCGCCGCGCAGACGACGGTGCAGGAGGCGCCGGGCAGGGCCGAGGGCAAGTCCGAGGGCGGCGGCGAGGCCAGGGAGTCGGCCGCCAAGGAGGAGAAGGGCACCGCCGCCGCGGGCGACAGGGGCGCCGGTGGCCAGGAGAAGGAGT
The DNA here is from genome assembly GCF_040643735.1 of Streptomyces sp. NPDC047085. Classification (NCBI taxonomy): domain Bacteria; kingdom Bacillati; phylum Actinomycetota; class Actinomycetes; order Kitasatosporales; family Streptomycetaceae; genus Streptomyces; species Streptomyces sp. NPDC047085. The sequence goes on along the minus strand of NZ_JBEYUW010000007.1, from coordinate 226,218 downwards.
CCCAGAAGGCGACCGGTGGCCAGTCGGCGCAGGCGGACGCCGGGGCGAGGGAATCGGGCGGGAGCGGCGCGGGCACCGGTAACACAGCCGGAGGCGGGGCCACTGCTCCGAGTACTGCCTCGGGAACGTCCGAGTCCTCCGGGACGTCCGGGCCCGCCGGAACATCCGGTGGCGCAGGCGCGCCCGGGGCGGGTGAGGCGCCCGCCCATGAGTCCCGTACCGCACCGCAGGCTCGCACGGAGGCACCGGCACCGACACCGGCGCCGACGCCCAAGGCCACGCCCGCTGCCGCGAAGACGGAACCCACGTCGGCGAAAGCGGCCCCGGAGCCCGCAGCCGAGCCAGAGGCCGCGCCGCAGCCCGGACCGTCGCCGAGCACAGCGACGACCGGCACCCCGCGCGGCGGTGGCGGTACCGGGGGTGGCGGCGGGACCGGCGCTCCCTCTCGCGCCAAGGGCAAGAAGGACTCCGGCCCGGTGCCGAACCTCTCCGGGGTCTCCCCGGAGGCGGGCCTGGCGACGGCCTCGAAACTCAAGCCGCACAAGGCACTTCAGGCCATGGGCGGCGTCGGCGGCGCGGTGGACCGTTCCGTCGGCGACGAGCACAAAGCACTGGCGTCGGCGCCTCCCTCGATGCAGCGCCCGGCGGGCGCGCCGCGGACGCTGGAGGGCAGGCCGAAGACGGACGCCCCGGCGCAGTACTCGCAGGACAAGCCCGCGGAGGCCCAGGCCCCGGAGCAGGAGAACGCCGAGGTCAAGGGCGCCAAGGAGCCCGAGGGGCAGATCGAGGCGGAAAAGGCCGAGGAGCCGGGCGGCTGGGACACCTTCAAGATGGCCCTGGGCTTCATCGGCGGCAAGATCGTGAACGGGGTCGCGAGCCTCTTCGGTGCCGACAAGCCGGTGGTGGATCCACAGGCGCTGGCCGCGAAGTTCGCGGGGCTGCCGACGAAGGACGAGGCGCTCAAGCAGGCCCAGGCGGGCAACGCGCCGGGTGTCCAGATGACGGGCGCGGCGGAGCGGACGGCCGGTGAGCAGGACGGCCATGTCGAGGCCAAGGGCCAGGAGACCCTCGGGACCGCCCGTGACGACTCCGGCCGGGGGATGGGCGAGGACCAGGTCTACCCCGACGCCCCCAAGGAGGAGCTGACCGCGCAGGTGCCGGGCGCGCGGGGCGGCGAGGGCGCGGCGGTCGAGGGCGGCGGGGCCACCGGCGCCGTACCGCCGGAGGCGGCCTCCGAGGTCGCGGAGCACGAGCAGGGCCCGCAGTTCCAGGCGGCGTTCAGCGACGGCCAGAAGAGCATGTCCGAGGGCCGGCAGGCCAAGGACCGCGACTTCCGTTCCTCGCAGGCCGAGCACAAGCAGAAGGTCGACGCCGAGATCGCGGCGAACACCAGGACGCAGGCCGGCGAGCGCGAGAAGGCGCTGGGCGAGGTCACCGCCCAGCGCGAGGGCTGGCGCAAGGAGCAGGACGAGGAGCTCAAGACCCTCGGCGACAAGAAGACCGAGCGGCACGACAAGGTCCGTAAGGATGTCGCGGACGAGGAGAAGAAGACCGACGACAACGTCGACAAGGAGAAGGAGGGCAGCGACAAGAAGATCCAGGACGAGAGCGACAAGGCCGAACGCGACGCGAACAAGCAGCGCGACGGTGCCGTCCAGGACTCGGGCAACTGGGTCAGCAAGGCCTTCGACTGGATCAAGCAGAAGGTCCTCGAGATCAAGAACGCGATCGTCCGGGTCATCCGGGCGGCGCGCGACGCCGTCATCGGCTTCATCAAGAACTTCAAGGACACGGTCGAGCGCTGGATCAACGACGCCCGCAAGAACATCGTCGAGGCGATCAAGAACCTCATCAAGGACCTGATCGAGTTCGCGCTGTCGATGGTGCGGGCGGTGATCGAACTCGCGGCGAGGATCCGTAAGTTCATTACGAACCTGATCGCGGCGGCGATCGCCCTCGTGAACCGGCTCGCCCAGGTGCTCAAGCAGGCCGTCACGGATCTGCTGAACGCCATCGGCAAGCTCCTCAGCAGCATCCTGGACGTCCTGAAGAAGGCGCTGCTGGCGGCGGTCAAGGCGATCGTCGACGCGGTGAAGGCCGTTCTGGAGTTCGCGTCGAAACTCCTGAGCGCCCTGGGTGCCTGGATGATGATCGCGGTCGACTTCCTCTCCGACCCGGGCGGCTGGCTGAGCGGCGCGAAGAACTCGGCGGTGGACGGCGCGAAGAACCACCTCTTCCGCGAGGTCTCGTCGGCCGTCAAGGCCTGGTTCCAGGAGAAGATCGAGGAGATCATCGGCGTCCCCAAGGCGATCATCGAGAAGCTCATCAAGGGCGGCTTCTCGCTCGACAAGATCGTCAAGGAGGCGTGGGACGCGGTGGTTCCGCAACTCCCGCTCATCATCGGTGAGTTGGTGATCACCAAGGTCGTCGCGAAGCTGATCCCCGGCGCCGGCTGGGTCATGGCCGTCATCGACGCCATCCGCACGGCCTGGGGCGCCCTGAGCGCCATCCTCCGCTCCCTGGGCGCGGTCCTCGCCTGGCTCAAGGCAGTCCGCATGGGCGGCGCCGGCATCCTCTTCGCCAAAGCGGTCGCGGCCGGCGTCGTTGCCCTCCTGGAGGTCCTGTACCAGGCCCTGCTCAACGGCATCGGCAAATACGTCGCCAAGGTGGGCCGCCGCCTGAAGGGCGTGGCGGCGAAGCTGGGCAAGCGCAAGGGTGACAAGCCGGGCGGCGGAAAGAAGACGGCCTCCGACGGCGCGGACGACAAGAGCGGAGCCGACAGGCCCCAGGCCGAGCCCGCGAAGAAGTCGGGCCCTGCTACGACGCAGAAGCCGCACCAGGACAAGGACGGTGCCCCCGGAAAGCCCGGGACGCAGGCCGACGCCAAGACTCCCGCGAAGCCCAAGTCACCGACCGGCAAGGACAAGAACGGCAGGCCGAAGGACGGGGACGACAAGCCCGACACCAGGCCGACGCCGGCCGCGAAGCCGAAGCCGAAGGCGGAGCCCCGGCCGAAACCGAAGGAAGAGCCCGACGCGGGGACCAAGCCGAGGACCCCCGACGGCAAGACCCCCGGCAAACCCAGGGACGACAAGGACAGCGCCGGCAAACCCAAGGACACCGACGGCAAGTCCCCCGACGGACCGAAGGATCACGACCCGAGCAAGCCCAAGTCCCATGACAAGGACACCCCGGCCAAGCGCAAGTCCGACGCCGATCAGGACAGGCACAGGGACAGGACCAAGGACAGGGACAAGGACGGCGACAAGCCCGGCAAGCCGAAGAAGAAGGACGAGGACGGCAGGCGGCCGAAGGACAAGCACGAGTCGAAGGGCCCGAAAAGGCCTAAGCGCGACAGGCGTGAGGACCGGCGGCCGAAGGACAAGGATCCGGAGAAGGAGAAGAAGGACAAGAAGGACCAGCGCAAGAGGGACGAGAACTCCAAGGAGTCGAAGGAGGACCGCCTTCAAGCGATAATCCGCAGAATTCGCCCCAAGCTGGAGGGTCTGCTCAAGCGTGGTGTGAACAAGTCGGTCCTCAAGGGCATTCTTGTCGGTCTACGAGCCTGGTATCGGCTCACCGATCTCTCCACCGAAGGGGCCCGCCCTTTCACGACGACAGCCACGCTCAATCCGACGGGCAAGGTGACGACCCAGGAACAGGCTCGTATCGCGATCGAGGCCCACCTGAACAAGCTCGGCGAAAAGAAACAGCAAGAGCTGGAAGAAGCTCTCGGCTTCACCGGAGGGTCACCCTGGCTCGTCCTACTCGATGACAGCGGACTGGACGCGCTGGTGGCAAAGGTGAAGCGCATTATCACGGATCTCTCGGATGACCTGGAAAACGATCCCGATCGGGATGCCCGGCAGGTCATCCGGGAAGCAGAGCGGGACGCCCGGGAAGCGCTCAAGAAGAAAGAGGCAGGCGAAGACGTCACTCTGGGGACCAACAAGCAGATTTCTGATGGCCTGGCCAAAGCCAGTCGTGTTTCGAAGTTCCAGGAATCCACCCACCGATTCACGGCCAAGCGAGAAACCCCTGAACCCGGGAAAGCCAAGGTCACATGGAAGCAGGACTTCGACAAGATCGGCTATACGCGCAAGGTGTTGATGCTGAAGAAGGCTGAACAGGAAAGCAAGCTGGTAAGGACGATCACGGGTGAGTACGAGGAGGATAATCTCATTGAAATGGACACCCCTGAGAAGCGGCAGCGAATGGAGGATGCAAGGCGAATAAAGGAGCTCACCAAGGGCTATGGGCAGGCGGTCAGGGTGCTCGCTCTCGAGCGGTCAAGTCACGACAAGGATCTTCAGAACAGAGTGAAGCGAATAGTCCTGAGTATGGATCCTGATCACGAAATCGATCTCTTCCTCGATGGGCTAGACTCCTACAAGAACCTGAAGATGCTCGACAGTGACACGAACAGGAAGATGGGGCCCAAGGTGAACAAGACGTTCGAAGCCGAAGGGACCCTCGTCACCATAGAACCTGAATGGTGGTTTTAGATGGTTTCGCACCTCGACCTCGTCCGGACATTCGGCGAGCAGAATGTCACCTCGGTGAACTACGAACAACTTCGCGCAATCGGCCTCCAGTCGGGGGTGGCGCGCGTTCTTTCCGAGGTCGGCCTGCCCAAGGAGTTGTCGCCCATCTTTACCACTCGGGTGGTGGGTGAGCCGGTGAACTTTTCTGTCCATGAATTCGATGCTTCGGGGCGGGATGCGAAAATCCTGGTCATCGGTGGGTCGCCCGGCGACAAGGATGTCCGCTATTTCCTCGACGTCCACGAAGGACTCGTGGGGATGTTTGCCCTCACCGAGGGCGACATGCAGATGGAGACCATCAACAGCACCATCCATGATTTTGTCGCGTTCCTCCAGCAGTGCGGTGTCTATCTCAAGAAGATCGACGCAGCAGCGGAGGCGGAGCGACTGGAACTTGTTGAGGAGCTCCGGTCCCGTCTGGCCGAGCAGGACCCACCGGCTCTGGAAGTGCCCGACAGCTGGTGGTCCATCGTCGTGGACCATCTGAAGGGGCAGGAGAGTCGCTCGTGACCCGCTACGCCGACATCCCCAAACCCATTCGCTCCGGCATCGTCGTCGTCGACCCCGACCGCGGCACGCCCCAGCGCGTCATCGTGCTGCAGTTCAACCCGGACACCCTGGAGCGCAGCATCGCGCCGCAGTCCGCCGGGGACGGTGGGGACGCGGGTGGGGGTGGAGCCGGCAGCGGGGACCGCAACGAGGCGTTGCGGCTCAAGGGCCCCGCGCAGGAGACGTGGAAGTTCACCGCCGAGATCGACGCCACCGACCAGCTGGAGATCGCCGCGCCCGACGGGATCCACCCGCAGCTCGCCACCCTGGAGATGCTCGTGCAGCCGACCACCGCGCAGCTCCGCGCGGCGACCCGGCTGTCGCGGAAGGGCGCCATCGAGATCAGCCCGATCGAGATGCCGTTGACCCTGTTCACCTGGGGAAGCAAGCGGGTCATGCCCGTCCGGCTCACCGAACTCTCCGTCAACGAGTCCGCCTTCGACGTGAACCTCAATCCGATCCGGGCCTCGCTCAGCGTCGGGATGAAGATCCTCACCGTGAGCGACCTGCCCGCCGGGCATCGCGGAGCCGACCTCTACATGGCGCACCTCGCGCAGAAGGAACGGCTCGCGGCCGCGGCGCGCGGCGGGGGCCTGGGCGCGCTCGGGCTCGGCGGAGCCGACCTCGTGACCGGCAGGGGATGAGGAGAGAAACCACATGGCAGACATCGAGCCGTACGAGAGCGCCCTGGACTCCATACCCGGGGCCCATCCCTACCCGCGCACCAGCCGGTACCACGACGCCGAGATCGGGGTGCACCGGAAGGACGACGGGACCGAAGTGCGGTACACCAAGCGGCGGTTGCTGCCCCCGCTCGACGAGGAGACGGAAGCGCACGTCGTCGGCGCCGGCGAGCGGCCCGATCTGCTCGGGCAGCGCTTCTTCGGCGACCCGGGTCAGTGGTGGCGGATCGCCGACGCCAACCCGGTCCTCGACCCCCGGGAGCTGACGGACGAGACGGGGCGGGTGATCGGCATTCCGCTCGCCGGCGGATTCGCCCGCGGAGAGCGGCGTGTCTGAACAGCCCGTGGGGCAGGGCCCCGTCCACGTCCAACTCCTCATGGGACCCACCCTGGCCCGCCCGGTCCCCGCCGAGGTCGCCGAGGCACTGCTGTCGGCCCAGATCACCGCCACGGCGGGGGAGCGCAGCGGCTTCCAGATCGCCTTCGACCTCACCAAGAACGGGCTGATCAGCACGCGGTTACTCCCGGAGGGGTACTTCGACCCGAAGACCCGCGTCATCGTCACCGTCAGCGTGCGCGGCACCCCCGAGGTGCTGTTCGACGGGCTGATCGTGCGCCAGGAGGTCGGCGCCAGCAACATCCCCGGCCACTCCACCCTCACCGTCACCGGCGAGGACCTGACGCTGCTCATGGACCTGGAGGAGCGCACCGCCCGCTACCCCAACCTGCCCCCCTCCGAGCGGGTCCTGGCGATCCTGCGCCGGTACTCCGACTACGGCATCCGGCCCGACGTCTACACCGAGAAGGTGGCCCAGCCCCCACACCAGGACCTCCGCGTGCACTACCAGACGGGCACGGACCTCCAGTACGTCACCGAGCTGGCCCGCGCCAATGGATACACCTTCTATCTGGAGCCCGGGCCCAACCCAGGTCAGTCTTCGGCCCGTTGGGGTCCCGAGGTCCGGCTCGGCCTGCGGCAGCACGCACTCAACGTCAACATGGACTCCCAGTCCACCGTCGACCAGCTGACCTTCGCCTACGACGGCACGGCCCGCGAAGAGCCGCAGGCGCGCTGGCAGGACCCCGGCACCCGGCAGGCCACCCTGCTGCCCCAGCCGCCGATCAGCCCCCTGCGCCCGCCCCTGGGCAGGCGCCCGACCCCGGCGCTGAAGCGCAGGACCCTCGCGGGCACCGCCAAGCAGCAGCGCGGACAGGCCGAGGCCGAACTGCTCGCCAGGGCCGCGGTCTCCGCCGACGTCGTTTCCGGCTCGGGCTCCCTGGACGTCAACCGCCACGGGTTCATGCTCCAGCCGCGCCGGCTCGTCGGCGTGCGCGGCGCGGGACGGGCCTACGACGGCGACTACTACGTCAAGTCCGTCACCCACAACCTCCGCCCGGGCTCCTTCCAGCAGAACTTCACCCTCACCCGGGAGGGCCTGGAAGCACGCAGCGACCACGTCCGGCCGTAGCACAGCCGTAAGACCCATGACCATCGACCAGGAGCACCCTCACCATGGCGGCACCCAGCAATCGCTACCTCGGCAAGTTCCGCGGCCGGGTGGTCAGCAACGACGACCCGTTGCGCATCGGCCGGATCACGGCCGAGGTACCGGACGTCCTCGGCGACGAGCCGTCCACGTGGGCGCTGCCCTGTCTGCCGTTCACCGGACCGGAGTCGGGCCAGTTCGTGGTGCCGCCGCCCGGCGCGGGCGTGTGGGTGGAGTTCGAGCAGGGGGACCCCAGCTTCCCGGTGTGGACCGGCTGCTGGTACGGCGACGCCGGTGAGCTGCCGCCCGACGCGCGCCGCGAACTCCAGGCGAACGCGGCGGCCAAGCCGGTCGTCGTGCAGACCCCGGGGGCCCACAAGATCGTGCTCAACGACACCGCCGGCGCCGAACAGGGGATCCTCCTGCAGGCACAGGGTGGCGCCTACATCCGCATCACCAAGGAAGCCGTGGTCATCGCCACCGGCGCCGGCGCCGAGATCGTGCTGCGCGGTCGTGAAGTGACCATCAACGAGGGCCAGTTGAGCGTCCTCTCCAAGCGATAGACACGGGGGGAAGAAGAACGTGTCCGGAAGTCTGTTGGACGCGGGCGCCGTCATCGGATGTCCGCACGGCGGCCGCGTCGCGCCCGCCGCGACACCGTCCGGTGGCCTGCGGATCGCGGGCGCCGCCGTCGCCACGGCCGCCCAGACGTACGTCGTCACCGGCTGCCCGCACACCGTCGCCGGTGTGCCCTCGCCGTGCGTCTCGGCCCGCTGGACCGCCGCCGACACCGGCGTCACGGCCGACGGCGCGCCGGTGCTGCTCGACACCTCCGCCGCCCAGTGCTTCAGCGCGGCCCTCGTCCCGCAGGGGCCGCCCCTCGTCCAGGCCGCGCAGCGAAAGGTCACCGTCCGATGAGGCCGACCAGCGGGCGAGCCCGCACCGACATCGCGTTCCCCTTCCACGCCGACCGCCGCGGGCGCACCGCGCACGCCCGCCCCGCCGAGCACGTCCACGACCTGATCGAGCAGCTGCTGTTCACCAGCCCCGGTGAGCGCGTGATGCGCCCCGACTTCGGCTGCGGACTGCTCGACCTGGTCTTCGCCCCGAACACGCCCGAACTGGTCAGCACCCTCGAACTCTCCGTGCAGGCCGCGCTCCAGCGCTGGCTCGGCGACCTGGTCGAGGTCGTGTCCCTCGACATCGAGAGCGGCGACGACGTCGTACGCGTCCATCTCTCCTACCTCGTGCGCGCCACCGGCGCCGTCCGCGAGGACGTCTTCGAGGGGAGGGCGGCATGAGCACGGGTACCACCCGGCGAGCCAAGGTGCGCGCCGCCCAGCTGGGCGGCGTCGACGCCGTCGAGGTCAGCGACGACGGGCTGCAGCTCACCGTCACCTTCCTCGGCAAGGCCCCGCACGGCCTCGGCCCGGAGAACGTCCGCATCGACGGCGGCCGGCGCGTCACCGGCATCACGGCCGTTGACGTCAGCGTCGAACGCGAGGAGGACCCGGAGCTGGACGACCGGCTCCACGTCACCCTCGACCGGGCCGGCGACACCTCCCGCTACCGGCTTTCGCTGGTGGAGGCCGACCCGTACGGCAGGCCCGGCACCGAGCCCTACCGCGGCTTCGACCAGCGCTACTTCAGCGCGTCCTTCGCCTTCCGGCCCGACTGCCCGACGCCCTTCGACTGCGTGGACGACGGCGAGGACACGCCCGACTTCCCGGCCGCGCCCGTCGTCGACTACACGGCCCGCGACTACGACACCATCCGCAAGCTGCTGCTCGACCGGCTCGCGCTGACCACCCCCGACTGGGTGGAGCGCAACCCCGCCGATCTCGGCATCACGCTGGTGGAACTGCTCGCGTACACCGGGGACCAGATCAGCTACCAGCAGGACGCGGTCGCCACCGAGGCCTACCTCGACACCGCCCGCCGCCGGGTCTCGGTACGCCGGCACGTCCGGCTCATCGACTACGCGATGCACGACGGCTGCAACGCGCGTGCCTACGTCACCGTCGAGACCGCCGCCGACCACACCCTGGCCCCGGGCACGTTCCGCTTCGCCTCCGTCGACGTCCGCTCCCTCGACCCGCACGACCGCCCCGAGCCCGGCACCGTCATCGACGAGAACGACCTCGGCGACCTGGACGAGCGCGGCTCCGTGGAGGTCTTCGAACCGGTCGTCGCCGCCGACCCGCTGCGGCTGCGCGTCGCGCACAACGCGATCCGCCTGTGGACCTGGGGCGGCGAGGTGTGTGTCCTGCCCAAGGGAGCCACCGCGGCCACCCTGTGCGACGAGTGGGCGGACCCGGAGACCTGCCGCGAACGCCGGCTGAACCTCAGCCCGGGCGACGTCCTCGTCCTGGAGGAGGTCAAGGGCCCGCGCACCGGCACCCCCGGCGACGCCGACCCCGCGCACCGCCAGGCCGTACGCCTGACCTCCGTCACCCCCGGCCTGGACCGCATCGAGGACCAGCCCGTCCTGGAGGTCACCTGGGCCGCCGAGGACGCCCTGCGCTTCCCGCTCTGCCTGGCCACCCGCGGCGGCCGCGACTGCCTGCCGGTCGAGGACGTCACCCTCGCCCGCGGCAACACCGTCCTCGTCGACCACGGCCGCTCCGGACTCCACGAGAGGGTCACCGTGCCGCCCGTACCGGCCGTCGTGACCCCCTGCGACCCTCCGGACTTCGGCTGCGGCGACCGCAGGGACGGCAACGCACCCGCACGGCTCATCAACTCCCTGACGGACAAGGCGGAGAGCGGACAGGCGCTCACGCCCGACGACATCCGTGAGCTGTTCGAGGTCGTGGGGGAGGTGGCCACCATACGCGTCGGGCTCGGGCTGGAACGGGCCGGGCAGCGGCATGAGCAAGTGGTGCCCGGCACGGTGTACGCGCAGGCCGCCGCCCTGCGCACCCTGCTCGCGCAGTCCGTCTACCCCGGCATCCGGCCCCGCTTCCGCCCCGTCCTCGGCCGGGCGCCGGTCACCCAGGCCGTGCCGTTCCCCGACCCGGCCGCGGTCGCCGCCGGGCAGGCCGAGCGGATCGCCGCCATCCCGGAGCGGGTCCGGCAGCGGCTCGTGGAACTGTGGCGCAGCGCCCGCGACCGGGACGGGCTCGGCGAGGAGGAGACCGCCGAACTCGCCGTGATCTACGGCCTGAAGGTGCTGGAGCGGCTGGAGCTCCGCCTCCACCCGGTCCGCGCCCTGCGTGAACTTCTGCACCGCAGCGACGAGTTGCTCGACGCCAAGCTGCGCCGGGTGAAGATCCTCACCGCGCGGGCCCGCGCCGGCTCGGTCCTCGACGGGCACATCGCCTGGGAGATCGCGCACAGTTGGGGCCCCGCGTACGCGGCCGGACTCCACCCCGAGGAACCCGTCCTGCGCGGTCCGGCGGCCGCCGCTCTCGCCCAGGACCCGCGCCGCGCCCTGCCCGCCGTACGTCTCCACGACGGCGACCGGAGCTGGGAGCCGCGCCGCGACCTGCTCGACAGCGCCGCTCGCGACCCGCACTTCGTCGGCGAGTTGGAGGACGACGAACGCCTCGCCCTGCGCTTCGGCGACGGACGCCACGGCGCCCGGCCGACGCCCGGCAGCCGCCTCGCGGTGCGCTACCGGCTCGGCGGCGGCACCGCGGGCAACGTCGGCGCCGAGGCCATCAACCACCTCGTCGTCACGATGGGGGAGCAGGGCGAACCGGACGAGCCGGTACCGGCCGCCACGGTCCGCAACCCGCTGCCCGCCACCGGCGGCACCGAGCCCGAACCGCTGGAGCAGGTGCGACAGTCGGCCCCGCTCGACCTGCGCCGCACCCGGCTGCGCGCGGTCACCGCCGAGGACTACGCGGCCCTCGCCTCCGCGCTGCCCGGAGTGCAGCGGGCCGCCGCCGAGATCCGCTGGACCGGCAGTGCCCAGGAGGCGCACGTCGCGATCGACGCGTACGGCAGCGGCACCCCGTCGGACGCGCTGCTCGCCTCGGCGGCGCAGGCCCTGGAGGCCTACCGGCGCATCGGGCACGAGCTGGTCGTCGGACCCGCCCGGCTCGTGCCGCTCGACATCGCGCTCACCGTCTGCGCCAGGCCCGGCCACCAGCACGGGCAGATCCTGGCCGAGCTGTACCGCGTGCTGGGCAACGGCCGACTGCCGGGCGGACGGCTCGGCTTCTTCCACCCGGACGCCCTGAGCTTCGGCGAACCGGTCCGGCTCAGCCGGCTGGTGGCCGCCGCGGCGGCCGTCCCCGGGGTGGAGAGCGTCGAGGTCACGCGGCTGCGGCGACTGTTCGAACAGGACCGAGGAGAGAGGGAGGACGGCGTGCTGCGGCTCGGCCCGCTGGAGATCGCCACCTGCGACAACGACCCGGACCGGCCGGAGAACGGGCGGCTCGAGATATCCCTCGGAGGTGCCCGATGACCGCGCCGACTCCGCCGACCCCGCAGACCCCGCCAGCTCCGGAGACTCCGTCGACTCCGCCCTGCTCCTGCGGCGGCGCGTGCGGCGGCCACGACGAGCGCCTCGCCCCGCCCCCGGTCCACAACCCGCCCGGCCGCACCGCCCTCGACTACCGCGTCGGCGAGTACGGCTCCTTCCTCGCCGCCCTGCTCGACCGGCTCGCCTCGCCCGCCTACCCGGCCCTCGCCGGGCTGACCGTCCGCACCCCGGACGATCCGGCCGTCGGCCTGCTGGACGCCACCGCCGTCCTCGGCGACCTGCTCACCTTCCACTCCGAGCGGATCGCCGACGAGGCCTACATCCGCACCGCCAACGAGCACCGCTCGCTGGTGCTGCTCGGCCGGCTCGTGGGACACCGGCCGCGCCCCGGCGTCGCGGCCGGCACCCACCTGGCGTACACCCTCGAACGCGACCCGCGCGCCGAGGCCCTGCCCGTCCTCATCCCGCGCGGAGCCCGCAGCCACAGCGTGCCCGCCTCCGCCGACGAGCAGTCCCTCACCTTCGAGACCGCCCGGGACCTCACCGCCCGCTGGGACTGGAACGAGCTGAAGGTACGGCGCCGCCGCCCCTCCCTCCTCACTCCCGAGGACCTCGACCGCCGCTCCGCCCTGTTCGTGGAGGGCACGGCGAACTCCCTCCAGACCGGCGACCAGCTCCTCTTCGTCTTCGGTGAACAGGCCGGTGGACTACGGAAGTTGCTGCCCGTGGCAGGCGTCCGGATCGACCGGGAGGACGAGATCACCGCGATCTCGCTGCCGAAGTCGGCCCCGCCCACCCTCAAGGAGCTGGTGGACGAGGTACGCCGCTGGACGGCGGCGCCGGCCGCCCCGGGCGAACCCGGCGACGAGCCGCCCACACCCCAGGTGCCCAATCCGCGACCGGTCAGCCGGCTGATCGAGGACTTCGAGGACCAGGTCCTCGCCCCGCTGCGCACGGACCTGGACGGCATCAGGACGCCGGAGCGCCTCGCGGCCCGCCTCGGCGAGCCCGTCGCCCGCCTCCGCGAGGCCCAGGTGCTGGCCGAACCGTACGAGGACGTGGCCTCCTGGTTCGAGCAACTGGAGGCGGTGCTCGCGGAACTGGCCGAGCGGGCACTCGAGTTGGCCCCGGCCCAGCCGGCGGAGCACGCCACCGCCAAGCAGGCGGACGCCCAGGCGCCCGCCGACGTGGGCGCGCGGGCACACCCTGCTCCCGACCCCCGCCAAGCCGCCCTTCAGGCCCTGAGCGCCGTCCTCCCCGCCCTGCGCACCGCCACCCCCACGCCCCCGGCAGGCCCCCGCACCCGGCGACCCGGCGGCGACACCGCCCGCCTCCTCTCCGCCCTCAACCCCGGCCTCGGCGGCCTCTACCCGGCCTGGCGCACGGCCACCGCCCCCGGCGGCCCGCAGCTGCTGCGCGAGCTGCTCGCGATGCGCGTCACCGCGGCCCCCTTCGGCGCCACCGCCCCGCTCAAGCCCGTCCAGGACGCGAACGGCCGGGTCATCCGCACCGCCGACTGGCCGCTGACGGGCGCGGTGCTGGCGAGCATGCGCGTGGTGTACGACCCGGCCGGCAAGGTCCCGGTCCGGGCGGAGTTCCAGTACGTGGAGGGCGCCAGCAGCGACCAGCGCGCCGAGAACCTGCCCGTCACGCAACAGCTCACCTTCACCCTGGGCCCGGGCCAGGTCGACCTGTCCACCCGCTCCCCCCAAGACCGCGAGCTGAACTGGCTCAACCGACGTCCGGCCACCGCCGCCGAGGAACCCGGCGTCACCGCCCGTCTCCACGCCGGCCTGCCCGAACGCCGCCTGTTCGTGTCCCGCCCGGACGACGACGGCCAGGTGCACATCGGCATCCACAACGGCACCCCCCACGAGATCTCCCTGCGGCCCGGCGCCACCGAACAGTTCACCCACGGCGAGTACGAGGTGAGCGTCCGGTACACGGTGGGCAGCACCGAACCCAACGTCGAGATCGTCATCGCCGCCAAGCCGGAGCCCGTCAACCGCCGTATCCTGCAACTGGACAGCGTGCACGACGGCATCACCGTCGGCAGCTGGGTCGCCGTCCAGCGGCCCGCGAAGGGGACCTCCTCCGTACCCGGCGACGCCAAGCTCTCCTTCGTCACCACCCAGGTCGTGGCGGCCCGTACGGCGGCGTACTCGAACTACGGCATCACCGGGCGCGGCACCGAACTCACCCTCGCCGACCCCTGGCTGGACGAGTTCGACGTGCTGCTCTCCCACATCCGCGACACCACCGTGCACGCGGCAGGCGAACCGCTGCGCCCGGCCGACGAGCCGCTCGGCGAGGACGTCCACGGCAACGAGATCGAACTCGCCGAGCTGTACGACGGGTTGCGGCCCGGGCGCACCCTCATCGTGACCGGCGAGCGCACCGACGTCCCGGGCGCGGCCGGGGTCACCGCCACCGAGGTGGTCACGCTCGCCGCCGCCGACCCGGCCGTCGACCCCCGACTCCCCGACGACCACGTCCACACCCGGCTCACCCTCACCGCCGACCTCGTCCACCGCTACCGCCGGGCGAGCGTCCGGATCCTCGGCAATGTCGTCGAGGCCACCCACGGCGAGAGCCGCGAGGAGGCCATCGGCAGCGGCGACTCCGACCGCGTCAACCAGACCTTCGCGCTCTGGCAGTCCCCGCTGACCTGGCTCGCCGCCGACAACCCCCTCGGCGCGACACCGGTGCTGGAGATCCGCGTGGACGGCGTCCTGTGGCACGAGGTCGACAGCCTCGCCGGGCGCGGCCCGACCGAGCGGGCGTACATCACCGGCACCGCCTCGGACGGCCGTACGACCGTGACGTTCGGCGACGGCGTCCACGGCGCCCGGCTGCCCAGCGGCCACGAGAACGTCCGCGCCCGCTACCGCTTCGGCACCGGCAAGGCCGCCGACGTACCCGCCGACCGGATCACCCAGCCCCTCACCCGCCCCCTCGGCGTCACCGCGGTCACCAACCCGCGCCCGGCGACCGGCGGCGCCGACGCCGACGGACCCGGCCTCACCCGCCGCACGATCCCGCTCGCCGTCTCCGCCCTGGACCGGCTGGTCTCCGAGGCCGACTACGAGGACTTCGCCCGCTCCCGCGCCGGCATCGGCCGGGCCGCCGCCCGCGAACTCTTCGACGGCCAGCGGCGCGTGCTGCACGTGACGGTCGCCGGCACCGACGACGTGCCGCTCGCCGAGGACAACCTCCGGCCCCTGAGCGCCGCGCTGACCGAATACGGCGACCCGAACCTGCCGGTCCGCGTGGACGTCCGCGAACTCGTCCTGCTGCTGATCGCCGCGAAGGTGAAGGTGGCCCCCGACCACGCCTGGGAGTTCGTCGAACCCCGGCTGCGCCAGGCGCTGCTGCGCCGACTCGGTTACGAGGGACGCGAGCTGGGGCAGCCCGCCCGCCTCTCCGAGGTCCTCGCCACCGCGCAGTCCGTGCCCGGCGTCGACTACGTGGACGTCGACGTCTTCACCGGCGTCCCCGCCTCCGCCACCCCGGAGCAGCTCACCGGACTGCTCACCGCGCCGGGCACGCCGCGGGCGTCCGTCCCCGCGCACCCCGCGGCGTACGAGGAGCGGACCCACACGGTCCGCGACGCGCACGGCGAGACCCTGTCGTCCGTCTGCGCCCGCCACGGCCTCCCGCTCGCCGAACTCCTGCGCCTCAACCCCGACATCACCGACACCCGGCGCCTGGCCAGGGGCCGCACGGTGTTCGTCTTCCGCGGCATCCGCCCGGCCCAGCTCACCCTGCTGTCGGCGCGCGCCGCGGACACCCTGATTCTCACGGAGGTCAAGTGATGGCCGCGAAGCCGACGGACGTCCAGCTGGAGACTCCGGCCCCGGTGCTGCCCCGGGAACCCGACGGGCTCGCCGAGCTGCTGCCCCGCCGCCACCGGCTGCGCGACGCCGAGGAGGGCGAACCGCTGCGCGCGCTGCTCGCGGTGATCGCCGAGCAGCTGGACCGGGTCCGCGACGGCGTCCAGCAAGGCTACGAGGACCTGTTCGTGGAGACCGCGGCGCCCTGGGTGCTGCCGTACCTCGGCGACCTGGTCGGCTACCGCACCCTGCCCGGCTACGAGCGGGTCCTCACCACCGGCCTGCACGGCGGCGGCCGGGAGGCGCTCGCGGAGGCCATCGCCCCGCGCGCCGACGTGGCCGCGACGGTCGCCCACCGCCGCCGCAAGGGCACGCTCCACCTGCTGGAGGAACTCTCCGAGCAGGTCGCGCAGTGGCCCGCGCGCGCCGTCGAACTGTCCCGGCACGTGGCCCACACCCAGCCCGTGAAGCTGTACGGCACCGGCGGCCGGCGCGGAGACCGCGGCCGCCTGCTCGACCTGCGGGACGGCTCGGCGCTCTCCGTCGCCGGCGGCCCCTTCGAGGAGACGGCCCGGACCGTCGACGTACGCCGCGCCGACTCGGCCAGGAGGCAAGGTGGTTGGACGCCGTCCGGGGTCGGCCTGTTCGTCTGGCGGCTGAAGCCGTACGCGCTGACCTCCTCCCCGGCCTACTGCATCGACCGTGCCCGCAACCTCTACACCTTCTCCATCCTGGGCAACGACACCCCGCTGGCCACCAAGCCGGTCCCGGAGCCCTCGCCCGCGCACATCGCGGCCGTCGACAACGTCCCGGCGTTCATCACCCGCCGTCTGCTGCACGACCGGCTCGCCGACTACTACGGGCCCGGCAAGAGCCTCGTCATCCGGCGCGACGGCGAGGACCGGCCCGTGCCGCCCGCCGACATCGTCGTCGCCGACCTGTCCGACTGGCGCTACCGGCCGAAGCGCGGGCAGGTCGCCGTCGACCCGGAGCTGGGCCGGATCGCGTTCGGCTCCCGCCAGGCGCCCCGGCAGGGTGTGTGGGTGGACTACCACCACGCGTTCGGCGCCGACATGGGCGGCGGCGAGTACGAACGCCCCGACCGCGAACCCCGCCCGGACGCGGACTTCTACCGGGTCGGCCCCGGCCAGCCGTACCGGCGGATCATGGACGCCTACCGCGCCTGGCAGGACGAGCGGGGCCCTGGGCGCACCGGCATCATCGAGATCACCCACAGCGGCGCCTACCAGGAGCAGCTGGACTTCGACCTCGACCCCGGCGACCGCCTCGAACTGCGCGCCGCCGAGGGCACCCGGCCGGTGATCCGGCTGCTGGACTGGTACAGCAATCGCCCGGACGCCCTCAACATCCGTGCGGTGCAGGACGACTGCGCCCCGCACGAGCGGCCCCGGGTCGTCCTCGACGGACTGCTCGTCGCCGGACGCGGCATCAACGTCACCGGCCCGATGGGTGCGGTCGTCGTCCGGCACTCCACGCTCGTGCCCGGCTGGTCGCTGGAGCCCGAGTGCGAGCCGCACTCGCCCGACGAGCCCAGCATCGTCCTGGACCGCACCACCGCCTGCGTCCAGATCGAGCACAGCATCCTCGGCACCATCGAGGTCATCGGCGACGAAGTGAGCGAGGACCCCCTCGACATCCATCTGCGCGACAGCGTCCTGGACGCCACCGGCGACGACCGCGAGGCCCTCTCCGCCCCCGACTGCCGGCACGCCCACGCCGTCCTGCACCTGCACCGCACGACGGTCATCGGCGAAGTCCACACACACGCGGTCGAGATCGCCGAGAACTCCGTCTTCACCGGCAGGCTCCACGTGGCCCGGCGCGGCATCGGCTGCCTGCGGTACTGCTCCGTCCCGCCCGGCTCACGCACCCCGCGCCGCCACCGCTGCCAGCCCGACCTCGTCGGACCCGAACAGGCCGGGCGGGTCCGGCCGTTGTTCACCTCCGAGCGCTACGGGACGCCCTGGTACGGCCAGTTGGCCGACCGCTGCGCCGAGGAGATCCGGCGCGGCGCCGACGACGGTGCCGAACTCGGCGCCTTCCACGACCTGTACCGGCCGCAGCGGGAGGACGGCCTCAGGGCGCGGCTCGCCGAGTACACCCCGGCCGGCGCGGACGCCGGGATCTTCTTCGTGACGTGAGCGGTCCAGCCGCACGACCCACCCGCAGATTTCCGAACCAGGGGGACCCCCTTCATGCACGCTGATCTCTCACGCTCCACCTTCCGCCCGGAGCGGCACTACTCCGCGGTCATCGCCCAGCAGGGCCGCGTCCAACTCGACGCGGACCTCAACGAGCAGGCCGCGATCCAGCTCCACCAGGCCCGCACCCTCGCCGCCGACCTGATCGGACCGCACGGCGGCCCGAGCGGCGCCACCGGCTTCCACATCACGTACGTGGGCGGCAAGCACGACATCGACACCCTGCACATCGACGGCGGCCGCTACTACGTCGACGGCATCCTGTGCGACGCGGACCGCCCCCGGCCGGGCACTCCGGTGCCGGACGACGAAGCCGAGGAGCAGCAGCCCGTCGAGACGGACACCTACTGGGACTACTGGAACCAGCCCGACGGCTTCCGCGACCCCGAACGCCCCGGCGACCGGCTGCCCTCACCCGCCCAGTCACCCTTCGTCGTCTACCTCAAGGTGTGGGAGCGGGCCGTCTCCGCGGCCGAGGACCCCGCGCTGCGCGAGGTCGCCCTCGGCGCCGCGCTGCCCGACACCGCCGCCCGCGCCAAGGTCGTCTGGCAGGTCCTGCCGCTGACCCTGTCCGCGCTGGACGTCGAGGAGTCCGAGCCCTCCGTGCAGACGGTCCGGCGGGCGTTCGAGAAGTGGGCGACGGCCCAGGCGGCGCCCTCCGCCCGGCTCGCCGCCCGCAGCGAGCGGCCCGAGCACGCCGACGAGGACCCCTGCCTGGTGCGGCCCGACGCCCGCTACCGGGGCCCGGAGAACCAGCTGTACCGGGTGGAGATCCACGCCGGCGGCGAGGCGAAGGACGCCACCTTCAAGTGGTCCCGGGAGAACGGCTCCGTGGTCTTCCCGGTCGACGAACTCGACGGCACCTGGGTGCGGCTGGCGACCCTCGGCCTCGACGACAAGCTCGACCTCGACGTCGGTGACCTCGTCGAGTTCACCGACACCGCCTACGCCTCCCGTCTCGAACCCCTGCCGCTGCTGCGGGTGGAGGAACTGGACCTGCCGGGCCGCCGCGTCCGCCTGTCCGCCGAGCCGGACCCGCGGGTCGGCCGGCTGCCGCACCTGCACCCGTTCCTGCGCCGCTGGGACCACCACGAGGCACCCCGGCGCAAGGGCCGTACCACCGCCCTGAAGGGCGGCGCGATCCCGCTCACCGAGGGGGAGTGGCTGCCGCTGGAGGACGGCGTCGAGGTGTACTTCGCCAAGAACGGCGGCTACCGCACCGGCGACCACTGGCTGATCCCCGCCCGCACCGCCACCGGCCGCGTCGAGTGGCCCACGGACGCGGCCCGCCGCCCGCTGCTCCAGGCACCGGCCGGCATCGACCGGCACTTCGCGCCGCTGGCCCTGGTCAAGGGCGAGGGCAGCACCGTGGACCTGCGGCTCGCCTTCGGCCCGCTCGGCGCGGACATCCCGGCAGCCGACCGGACGGCCCTCGACGCCGAGGCGCTGGCCGCACGCGAGGAGGTGGCGGCCGAGGCCGGCCCCTCCGGCGGCCGCTCGCAGACCACAGCGGCGGCGGAGGCCGCCGCGGAAGGAGACGAGTGATGGCTCAGCCGATGACCGCGTCGCAACTGCTGGCGGCCCTGCGCGCCGAGGGCCTGACCGTCCACGAGGTCCGCGACTGGCGCCACCACAACCGCAACACCAAGGGCCCCTGGGGCCCGGTGAACGGCGTGATGATCCACCACACCGTCACCTCGGGCACCGAGAACTCCGTGAACCTCTGCTACAACGGCCGCTCCGACCTGCCCGGCCCCCTCTGCCACGGCGTCATCGACAAGCAGGGCCACGTCCACCTCGTCGGCAACGGCCGCGCCAACCACGCCGGCCTCGGCGACAGCGACGTCCTGCGGGCGGTGATCAACGAGACGACGCTGCCGCACGACAACCAGGCCGACGTCGACGGCAACCGGCACTTCTACGGCTTCGAGTGCATCAACCTCGGCGACGGCAAGGACCCCTGGCCCGAGGCGCAGAAGGAGGCCATCGAGAAGGTCTCCGCCGCGATCTGCCGGCACCACGGCTGGTCGGAGCGCTCCGTCATCGGGCACAAGGAATGGCAGCCCGGCAAGCAGGACCCGCGCGGCTTCACCATGGACGGCATGCGGAAGCGCATCGCCGACCGGCTCGCCGGGAAGGGCGGGGGCACGGGCCCCGGGAAGCCGGACCCGAAGCCCGCACCCAAGCCGAAGTACGCCCCGTTCCCGGGCAGCGGCTTCTTCCACATCGGGCAGCGCTCGCCCGTCATCACCGCGATGGGCCGCCGGCTGGTCGCCGAGGGCTGCGGGCACTACGAGGAGGGGCCGAGCCCGGAGTGGACCGAGGCCGACCGCAAGTCCTACGCCGCCTGGCAGCACAAGCTGGGCTTCAAGGGCAAGGACGCCGACGGCATCCCGGGCCGCACGAGCTGGGACCGGCTGAAGGTGCCGTCGGACAGCTGAACCGGAGGACCGGGGGAGACCAGGAGGATCGGGGGCGACCCCTGGGAGAGGCGGGAGACGGGGCGCGTCAGCCGCGCGCGGCGCCCTTCTCCTGCCGCTCCTTCTTCAGGTTCTTGATCCGCACGGACTCCTTGCGGACCTCGGCCTGGGTGGCACGCTCCTTCTCCAGCCACTCGGGCCGCTCCTCCTTGAGCGCCTCGATCTGCTCGGTGGTCAGCGGCTCGGTGACCCCGCCACGGGCCAGGCCCGCGATGGACACCCCGAGCTTCGCTGCGACCACCGGACGCGGGTGCGGGCCGTTCGCGCGCAGCTCGCGCAGCCACTCGGGCGGGTTCGCCTGCAGCTCGTTCAGCTCGGCACGCGAGACGACACCCTCCTGGAAGGCGGCGGGCGTGGCGGGGAGGTACACACCCAGCTTCTTCGCCGCCGTGGCGGGCTTCATCGTCTGGCTGCTCTGCTGCGAACTCATGAGGTCAAGGGTATCGGCCGCGTACGAGGGCTCCGACCACGGCCGGTAACCTGGCCTGGTGACAGGCTCGGAGGAATCACCGTCGTTCCGGCTCGCGTACGTTCCCGGAGTGACGCCCGCCAAGTGGGCGCGGATCTGGAACGAACGCCTGCCCGACATCCCGCTCACCCTCGTCCAGGTGCCGGCCGGCGAGGCGCCGGACGTGCTGCGCGCGGGGGAGGCCGACGCCGGGCTCGTACGGCTGCCGGTCGACCGTACGTTCTTCAGCGCGATCCCGCTCTACACCGAGACCACGGTGGTCGTCGTCCCGAAGGACCACCTGATCACGGCGGCGGACGAGGTGACCCTCGCCGACCTAGAGGACGAGGTCCTCTTCCACCCCCTGGACGACGTCTTCGACTGGGACAGCCCGCCCGGCGAGCCCGCCTTCGAGCGCCCCGCCACGACCCCGGACGCCATCGAACTGGTGGCGGCGAACGTCGGCCTGCTGATCGTCCCGCAGTCCCTGGCCCGCCTGTACCACCGCAAGGACCTCACCTACCGCCCCGTCACCGACGCGCCCGAGTCCAGCGTCGCCCTGTCCTGGCCGGAGGAGGCCACCACCGACCTGGTGGAGGACTTCATCGGCATCGTGCGGGGCCGCACGGTGAACAGCAGCCGGGGCCGCACGCGGCCGGACGCCCAGGCCGACGACAAGCGCAAGCAGAGCGGGTCCCGCCAGAAGCCGACGGCCGCGAAGTCCGCGCAGTCCTCGGGTGCGCGGTCGGGCGGCGCGAAGCCCACGTCTCGCGCCGCGCGCGGCCGCTCGGGCACGGGTGGCGCGAAGCCGGCCAAGCGGGGGAAGCCGCGCCGCAGGTCGTAGGCCGCGAGACCGTCGTACGAGTCG
The DNA here is from genome assembly GCF_040643735.1 of Streptomyces sp. NPDC047085. NCBI lineage: Bacteria > Bacillati > Actinomycetota > Actinomycetes > Kitasatosporales > Streptomycetaceae > Streptomyces > Streptomyces sp. NPDC047085. Next base: position 204,672 of record NZ_JBEYUW010000007.1, on the reverse strand, counting down.
GCGGTCGTGCTCGGGGCCGTCAGGGGGATCGGTCGGCCGAGCGACCGCTCTACGACTCGCGCACCGGGCCCGCCGCCCCGTCCGCGGCGCCCGCCCGGACCGGCCCCCCGACCTCCGTCGGCTCCGGCTGCGCCAGCCCCTCGCGCAGATCGGCGACGGCCAGGACGAGGGCGATCAGGATGATGCCCACGGCCGTGAGCAGACCGAGCTGGAGGGCCGTGGTGGGGCTGCCGTGGTTGGCCAGATGGGCGAAGTACACCGCGCCCACGGCGGCGATGCCGGCCGCCGAGCCGATGCGCTGGGCCGTGACCATCACGCCCCCGGCCGCCCCGGCCCGGCGCACGGGCACCCGGGTGAGGGTCAGGGCCGTGTTGGGGGAGATCGTCACGCCGGAGCCGACGCCGGCGACGAGCAGCGGCAGCAGCGCGGCGACGGCGCCACCCCGCCCCGGCACCGCCTGCACGGCCACGACGACTCCGAGCAGCCCCACCGCCACCCCGACCAGACCGGCGATCACCACCCTGCGCCCGTGGCGCACGACCAGCCGGCCGCCCAGGGCCGCCCCGACCGACGAGCCGACGGCGAACGGCAGCGAGGAGAGTCCCGCCGCGAGCGCGCCGTAGCCCAGGCCGTTCTGCAGGTACAGCGTGTAGACGAAGAACACCGTGGTGAAGCCCGCGAAGTACACCAGGTTCAGCAGCACGCCCAGCGAGAAGGACCGCAGGGAGAAGAGCGTCAGATCGAGCAGCGGGGCCTTCCCGCGCCGCCCCTGCCGCCGCTCCCACGCCCAGAACGCCATCAGCAGCAGCGCCGCCAGGGGCAGCAGCGCCCACTTCTCCCGTCCGGTCCACTGCTGCTCCTGCACCAGCGGCAGCATCAGCGCGAGCACGCCCGCACCGAGCAGCAGGACGCCGGGCAGGTCGGCACCCTCCCGCCGGACCGCCGACCCGGGGGTGCGGGGCAGCAGCCGCAGCGCCGCGCAGAAGGCGGCCACGCCGATGGGCAGGTTCACGTAGAACACCCAGCGCCAGCCGTCCTCGACCCCGAACGCCTCGATCAGCAGTCCGCCGGCCGGCGGACCGACCGCCGTGGAGACGCCGACGACGCTGCCCAGCATCCCGAATGCCCGGGCCCGCTCGGCGCCCTGGAACATCTGCTGGATCAGCCCGGTCGTCTGTGAGGCGACGATGCCCGAGGCCACGCCCTGCATCAGCCGGTACAGCACCAGCCAGCCGGAACCGGGCGCCAGCCCGCACGCGGCCGAGGTCAGCGTGAACAGGGCGAGCCCGAACAGGAACGCCGTACGCCGTCCGCGCACGTCACCGAGCCGGCCCGCCGGGACGAGGGCGAGCCCGAAGGTGAGGGCGTAGCCCGAGACCACCCACGACACGTCGGCCGCGTCGGCGCCCAGCCCGCGTTCCACCGAGGGCAGCGCCACGTTCACGATCGAGCTGTCGAGGAGCGTCATGAACCCGCCCGTCAGACAGACGGCGAGGGCCTTCCAGCGACGCGGGTCGGCAGTGGCCTGACGCGTCTCGACTGTAGTCATGCAATCACGCTATGCAGCAGGCGTCCTACGCGCATGTCGTGATCCGCGCGGGGAAGCCCCCGCGCCGGAGCGCGACGTCACGTCAGGCGCGGGCCGCCCGGCCGATCGACTCCACCAGCGGCAGCATCCGGTGCGGCACCCGCTCGCGCAGCGCCACCTCCGTCCGGGTGCGCACCACGCCCGGCAGGCTGATCAGCTTCTGGATGACGTCCTCCAGATGGGCGTTGTCCCGCCCCACCACCCGGGCCAGCAGATCCCCGCCCCCCGTGATCGAGAAGGCCTCGACGATCTCCGGTACGGCGGCCAGCGCGTCCCCGACGTCGTCCAGATGGCCCTGCGTGACCTCGATGTGCACGAACGCCAGCACCGGATGGCCGAGCGCGGCGGGGGAGAGCGAGGGGGCCGTACCGGTGATGACACCGTCCCGCTCCATGCGGTCCAGGCGGGCCTGGAGCGTGCCGCGGGCGACACCGAGGATGCGGGCGTACTCGCGCACGCTCGTGCGCGGCTGCTCCAGCAGCAGTCGCAGAATGCGGGTGTCGAGTTCGTCCACGGCCATGGCGCTCCGGCCTCCTCGTACCAGTTGATCAACGCCGACTGTACCAATGGCCCAGCGCCACGCGATGCGCACATGCCCCGCCACCTGGTCCGTTGGCCCGCCGGTGGACTGTTGATCCCTTCCCGTGCTGGTCCAATGGCCCAGCGATCCGGGTGGCAGTTGAGCCAGTCGGCCTCGTGATGCTCTCATGGAGACGTCGATGGCGCTGCGGACCCCCGCGGCGCCTTTTTCGTGCGGACTTCCACAAGGGGGCGGACAGCAGTGCTGAAGAGGGTGTTCGTGGCGCCGGACCCGGGGCGGGCGCGGCTGCGCTTCGCCGCGCGGGCCGTGCTCGGCATCGGTCTGGCGGTCGTCGCGTGCGGGCTCGCGGGGCACTCCCTCGTCGGCGCCGTCGCCGGCGGCCTCGCCGCGCTGCTCGCCCTGTTCACCGTCGCCGACGCCACCGTGCGCGGGCAGGCGGTCACCACCGCGCTGCTGCCCGTCGTCGGCGTGCCCGTGCTCGCCGTGGCGGCCGAGCTGCACACCCACCCGGTGGCCCGGGACCTGACGTTCCTCGCCGTGGTCGGGGCCGGCGTCTACGCCCGCCGCTGGGGCCCGCGCGGGCACAGCCTCGGCGTGTTCGCCTTCATGACCTTCTTCGTGGCCCAGTTCCTGCACGCGACGCCCGGCCGGCTGCCGGAGCTGTACGCCGCCGTCCTGCTGTCCGTGCTCAGCGCGGCGGCGGTGCGCTTCGGCCTGTGGTGCTACGAGCGCCGGCTGCCCCCGGCCGCCGTCCCCGCCCCGCCCGCCGGCACCGGGCTGGCCCGCGTGACGACCCGGCAGGCGGTGCAGGCGGTCGCCGGCGCCGGATTCGCGCTGGTCGTGGGCCAGCTGGTGTCCGGGCAGCGCTGGTACTGGGCCGTGGGCGCCACCTGGTGGGTCTTCGTGAACACCGCCTCGCGCGGCGAGACGCTGGTGCGCGGCTTCCGGCGCGTCCTCGGCACCGTCATCGGCATCGTCCTGGGCTTCCTGATCGCCGTGCCGGTGCACGGGGCGCCCGTCCCCACCGCCGTCCTCGTCGCGGTCGCCGTCTTCGGCATCTTCTACACGGCCGCCGTCTCCTACACCTGGATGATGCTCTGGGTGACCCTGCTCGCCGAGTCGCTCTACGGCCTCCTCGGCGTCCTCAGCCCCGGCCTGCTGGCCCTGCGCCTCACCGAGACCGCCGTCGGCGCCCTCGGAGCCGTCCTCGCCGTGCTGTTCGTGCTGCCCGTCACCACTCACGCCACCACCGACGCCTGGATCCAGCGCGCCCTGCGCTGCGTGCACGCCTGCACCGCCGAGGCCGCCGCACGCCTCGCCGGCTCGCCCACCGCCGACCCCGCGCCGCGGGTGGCCGAGCTGGAGCGGCTGCTCGGCCGGGTCCGGCTCTCGGTCGCGCCGCTGGTGCACCCGCTCAACCCGATGCTCGGCCGCAAGCGGCGCGCCCGCCGGGTCCTCGACCTGCTCGACGACTGCGCCCGCGAGATCCGCGGCCTGGTCGCCGTCGCCGCCGACCCCGAGGCCTCCCACGACGCCCGGCTGGCCGCCGCCTGCTGGCGGGTGGAGGCCGCGGTGGAGGCCCTCACCGAGGGCGGCTCCGACCCCGTCCACCGACCCGCCGACGCCCCCGCCGAGCCCGCCCTGGCCCACCTCCACGGCCTGGAACGCGCCCTGGCCGACCTGGCGGAACCCCTGCGAACCCCCACGGGCTCACCACTGGTCGGCGCCTGAGGGCCGCCGGCGGTCCGCGGTGGAACACCCTCCCGTCCCCCATTTGGTCTAGACCGAAGGTGATCGACTGCTACCGTCGGCACTGGCTCGGCGCGAGAGGGGACAGCGGTGGCAGAAGGCGGCAGGCGGCACAGGGCGTTCATCGGCTCGTTCACGGCGGCGGGGGGACCCGGGCTGGTGGCCGCGGAGGTCCGCCCGGACACCGGCGCGCTGGTCCTCACCGGCAGCCTCGGCACCGTGCCCGACCCGTCCTACCTCGCCTTGTCGCCGGACGGGACCATGCTCTACGCGGTCAGCGAGACGGCCGAGGGCGCCGTGGCCGCCTACCGCGTGCGCGGCGAGAAACTGGAGCCCGCCGGACCGCCCGTCCCCGTCGACGGCAGCGGACCCACCCACCTCGGCCTCTACGCCGGGCACGTGCTGACCGCCAACTACGGCTCCGGAAGCGTCACCGCCGTGCCGGTGCGCCCGGACGGGACCCTCGCCGCCGCGCCCTCCGGAGTGCTCCGCCACACCGGCTCCGGCCCGCACGACCGGCGCCAGCGCGGACCGCACGCCCACCAGGTGCAGGCCGACCCCGGCGGCCGTTGGGCCGTCAGTGTGGACCTCGGCACGGACTCGGTCCGGGTGTGCACCCTGAACGGCGGCGGCGCCCCCACCGTGCACCGCGAGGTCGCCCTGCGCCCCGGCTCCGGCCCCCGCCACCTGGCCTTCCACCCGGACGGCGAGTACGCCTACGTAGTCAACGAACTCACCCCGACCGTCACCGTCTGCCGCTGGGACGCCGCCGGCGGCTCCCTGAAGCCGCTCACCGAGGTCCCGGTGCTGCGGGGCGCCCCGGCGGGCGACGCGTACCCCTCGGGCATCGTCGTGTCGCCCGACGGCCGCTTCGTGTGGACCGCCACCCGCGGCGAGGACGTGCTGTCCGTGTTCGTCGTGGAGGGCGACGGGCTCCGCCTGACCGGCACGGTGCCGTGCGGCGGCCACTGGCCACGCGCCCTGGCCGAGCACGGCGGCTTCCTGTACGCGGCCAACGAACGCTCCGGCGACGTGACCTGGTTCGCGATCGACCGGGCGACGGGACTGCCCCGCTACGACGGCTCCGTGAAGGTCGCGGCGGCCTCCTGCGTGGTCTTCGACTGAGCCCGGGCCGCCCCACTGCCTTCAGACGGCGAAGGGCCCGCTCCGTCTCCTGGAGCGGGCCCTTCGCCGTACGAATCGCTGTGCTGCGCCGTGCCGCGCCGGGTCAGCGGACCGGCGCGCCCTGCGGCTGCTGCGGGGCGATGCCCAGCGCGCTCGTGTACTTGGCGAGCGCGAGCTTGCCGATCGCCGGGTAGGCGCCGAGCGGCTCGGCCATGGAGCAGCCCGCCTCCTCGGCGGCCGCCGCCAGCAGCGTGGCGTCGATCTCCGGGCCGATCAGGTACGGCGCCAGGGCCAGCTGCTGCGAGCCCGAGGAACGCAGCTGCTCGGCGACGGAGGCGATCGAACCCTCCTGGTCCAGGGCCGCCGCCATCACCGGCACCGCGAGGCGCGCGGCGAGCAGCATGCCGGTGATCCCGGCCGCCTGCACGGCCTCCTCGCCCCCCACGGACGCGAGGACGATGCCGTCCGCGGCGGTGGCCACGGTGAACAGACGGGCGCGGTCGGCGCGGGCCAGACCCGCCTCGGACAGGCGCACGTGCAGCGCCTCGGCGAGCAGCGGGTGCGGGCCGAGGACGTCGGTCAGCTCGGCGGCGACCCGGCTGTCCATCACGGACTGGCGGATCTGGCGCAGCATGGCGCTGTCCGGGCCGGCCAGCAGCGGGACGACCACGGCCACCGGGCCGTCCGGCTCCTTGACCTCGGCACCGGCGGCGAGGGCCTGCTCGTAGCGGGCGGTGCGTTCCTCGGCGGTGTGCGCCAGCACGGAGCTGAGGGCCGGGAACTCGGTGTCGTCCCCGTCCAGGTAGCCGATCCGGGCGTCCAGGCCGGGCAGCTCGGAGCGGGCGATGCTCACGACCTCCTCGGCGAGGCCGCGGGTGGCGGCGCTGGGCGTGCCCGGCACCGCGAGGACGAACGCGGGGGCGTCCTCGGGAGCCACCAGCGGTTCCGGTCGGCGGTGCCGTCCGGGCTGGCGGGGTCGCGGCATTCGTACTGGCAGGCCGGACGCGGGCCCAGTGGGGGAGCTCATGGCGCCGCATGTTACTGGCTTCCTGGGCTCCTCTGTTCGGGGAGGGTGCAGGTGAGCGGTATCCGTCCGGTTTTGTCTGATGAGTTGCGCACGAATGGCACATGTTCCGGGCACATGCCGGACACATGAGTCCCAGTCCGCTTCAACCCCCTTTTGCGGTGACCACGTGCAGCATGGTCGGTTCACCCGGCAGAGTGAGCCGCCCGGTCAGCAGGTCCGTCGCGATCCGTACGCAGCCGTGCAACGGGTCGCCCTCCGCAGGCACCTGCCGCGCGTGCGGCAGCCGCCGCGCCAACTCTTCACGCAGGGGTACGAGGAGCGGGTCGCCCATCTTGAAGAGACCTCCGGTGAGGGACACTTCGGGCTCTCCGGACTCCGGGCACACCGCCACGGCGGACTCCGCGATGTTCCGGGCCGCCGCACGCACGATCCCGGCCGCGACCGCGTCGTGCGCGGCCGAGGCGGCCACCTCGGGCGCGAAGGACGCGAGCAGGGCGGGGCGGTCGGTGCGCGGGTAGAGCAGGCCGGGCAGGCCCCGGACGGGCCCGAACCGCTCCTCGGCGCGGACCAGCAGCGTGGCGGAGCCGCCGTCCCGCCCGTCGTGGGCGCGCAGCGCGGCCTCCAGACCGGCCCGCCCGATCCAGGCCCCGCCGCCGCAGTCGCCGAGCAGATGGCCCCAGCCGTCCGCCCGCCGCCAGCCGGTCAGATCGGTGCCGATCGCGATGAGGCCGGTACCCGCGGCGACCACGGCGCCCGGACGCGGTCCGAGCGCGCCGACGTAGGCCGTCACGGCGTCGGCGGCGAGGGCCACGCTCGGTGCGCCCAGCTCACGGGCGAGCGCGCCGGGAAGCTCGGCACGCAGGCCCTCGCCCAGGGAGGCGAACCCGGCGGCGCCGACGACGGCCGCACCCAGTCGGTCCACCCCGGCCTCGGCCGTCAACCTACGGGCCAGAGGGGCGAGTTGCTCCATCAGATGGCCGGGATCGATGCCCCGCTCGCCGGTGCGCACCGGCTCCTTCGACTCCCCCTGGGCGGACGGCGGCCGTCCCGGGACACCGACGGCGACCCGGAGGCCGGAGCCCCCGGAGTCCACGGCCAGATACCCGGCGACGGTCACGGCAGGCGCCAGTCCACCGGCTGTCCGCCCTGCTGGATCAGCAGGTCGTTGGCGCGGCTGAACGGACGCGAGCCGAAGAACCCGTAGTCCGCCGATCTGGGCGACGGGTGGGCGGACTCCACCGCCGGCAGCCGGCCCAGCAGCGGACGCAGATTGCGGGCCTCCCGGCCCCACAGAATGGACACCAGCGGCTTGCCGCGCGCCGCGAGGGCCCGGATCGCCTGCTCGGTGACCTCCTCCCAGCCCTTGTCCCGGTGCGCGCCCGGACGGCGCGGAGCCGTCGTCAGCGCCCTGTTGAGCAGCAGCACGCCCTGCCGGGTCCACGGCGTGAGGTCGCCGTTCGAGGGCTGGGGGAGCCCCAGGTCGGCGTTCAGCTCCTGGTAGATGTTGATCAGGCTCGGCGGCAGCGGGCGCACCTCGGGCGCGACCGAGAACGACAGGCCGACCGCGTGTCCCGGGGTCGGATAGGGATCCTGACCGACGATCAGGACGCGTACCTCGTCGAAGGGTTGCTGGAAGGCGCGCAGAACGTTCTGTCCCGCCGGGAGGTAGGTGCGTCCCGCGGCGATCTCCGCGCGCAGGAAGTCGCCCATCGCGGCGATCCGTCCGGCGACGGGTTCCAGGGCCTTCGCCCAGCCCGGTTCGACGATTTCATGCAAGGGTCGTGGTGCCACGGGCGTCACCCTACTGCCGGGCACCGGTCGACGATCAAGCGGCGGCCGCGCGACGACCGCACTGCGACCGGGGATGACCGGACCGCGGCCGAGCCCGACCGCGAGCCCGGGCACCACCTCCCCTCGCGCCCTCGCGTGCCCCCGCCGACCTCAGGCGATCACCGCCGCCCGCACGCACAGCACGTCCGGCAGGTGCGCGGCCAGCTGCTGCCAGCTGTCACCGTCGTCGGCCGAGGCGAACACCTCGCCGTTGCGATTGCCGAAGTAGACCCCGGCCGGATCCGCGTCGTCGGTACAGAGCGCGTCGCGCAGCACCGTGCCGTAGTGGTCCTCCGTCGGCAGCCCCTGGGACAAGGGCTCCCAGTTCTTGCCCGCGTCCGCCGTGCGGAAGACCCGGCAGCGGTGCTCGGCGGGCACCCGGTCGCTGTCCGCGTTGATCGGGAAGACGTACGCCGTGTCGCCCCGGTGCGGATGGGCGGCCACCGCGAAGCCGAACGTGGACGGAAGTCCCGCGCCGATGTCGGTCCAGTGCGCGCCCGCGTCGTCGCTGCGGTACACGCCCCAGTGGTTCTGCAGGTACAGCCGGTCCGGGTTCTCCGCGTCCCGGGTGACCTTGTGCACGCACTGGCCGAACTCGGGGTTCGGATCCGGCAGGAACACCGCGGACACACCCGAGTTGGACGGGGTCCAGCTCGCCCCGCCGTCCGTGGTGCGGAACACCCCGGCGGTGGAGACGGCCACGGTCACCGCCCGCGGGTCGCGCGCGTCGGTGAGCACCGTGTGCAGGCCCTCACCGCCGCCGCCCGGAACCCACTGGGAGCGGGTGGGGTGCTCCCACAGCGGGCGCACCAGCTCGAAGCTCTCCCCGCGGTCCTCCGAGCGGTACAGCGCGGCCGGTTCCGTGCCCGCGTACACCACGTCCGGCTCGGCGGCGGCCGGGTGCAGCTGCCAGACCCGCTCCAGCGAAGCGCCGGTGTCCTGGGGGAACTTGACGGCGGGCCGGGCCGGCTCGGTCCAGGTGCGGCCCAGGTCGTCGGAGTGGAAGACCGACGGGCCCCAGTGCGCGCTGTCACCGCCCACGAGCAGCCGCGGACTGTCGCCGCGGGTGTCGATGGCGACCGAGTAGACGGCCTGGGCGTTGAAGTAGGGACTGTCGTCGAACTCCCAGGTGCCACCCCGCCGCCGCCCGATGAACAGGCCCTTGCGGGTACCCACGGCGAGCAGAACCTCGGTCATGCCGATCACCTCCGGGACGTCGTCGTCCAGGTAGTTCGTCAGTTGTCGGCCAGTGTGCACCCCGCCACTGACAGTGCCCCAGAGAGTCGGCGTCGTCGCAGGTCACAGCGGTGCCCTCGGCCTGTCGCGGAGATCGGCGGGGCCCGTTCCCGGATGCGCCTGCGCGAGAGGGGCCTCTCGTGCGACCGTCGGGGGAGGCTCGGCGTGAGCAACTGGGCGGACCGGCCCGTATGGGAGGGGGGTCCGGCCGGTCGGTGCGCTCGTGAGGAGGATGCCTTTGAAGGCGTTCCGTGGTCCGAAGGTGTGGCTGTGGCGCTGGCGGCGCAATCCGCTCAGGCGCCGGGCCGACGTGGTGGAGGCCTGGGTCATGCTCGGCGCCTGGCTGCTGACCGTCCTGGCGGGCGTGGTGGCCGGCCTCGCGGCGGCCCGGTCGGTGGAGCACGGACTGGCCCGGGAACGCGCCACCTGGCATCCCGCCGTCGCCCGCGTCGTCACCGACGCCCCCGGCACGTCAGACGCCGAGACCTCCGACGAGTCCACGGACGGCGAGCGGGTCTGGGCCAAGGTCCGCTGGACCGCGCCCGACGGCTCGGCCCACACCGCCGAGGCCCGCGTCGCCCCGGGCAGCAAGGCCGGCACCCCGGTCACCATCTGGACCGACCCGCAGGGCCACCTCGTCACCCGCCCCACCACCGCCTCCGAGGCCACCTTCCGCGCCACCTTGATCGGCGCCCTGGTCGGCGTCAGCGCGGGGGCCGTTCCCTTCGTCGGCGGACTCGTCCTGCGCGGACGCCTGGAACGCCGCCGCCTGGACCGCTGGGACGCGGAATGGGCCCGCCTCGGCCCACAGTGGGGCCGCACGACCGGCTGAGCGCGGTCCGCGTGGCTTCGAGTTCCGTGGCCAGCCCGGCCTGCCCCCGACAGCGCGTACGGGCACGCCCTGAGCGGAGCCTGGTCCCCAGGGAGGGGTGGCCTGCGGGGCGGCCGGGTTTCGTGGTCCGGCGACGCCGTCAGCACGTTCCCGCACACTCTGATCGGCGCCTGATCGTCGCCAGGGGCCTGTGTGGTGCTGGGGTTTCGTGGTCGGCCCGACCCCGGCCGCGCGCCCCCGCGCCTTGACCAGCGGCTCGATCTCCGGGTGGACAGGCGTGCGCGGTGGCCGCCGTCTGTGTCCGGCGCTCAGCGTGACCCCGACAGCAGGGCCCTGCACGCCTTGAGCAGCGCCTCGTCCTCGGGTATGGCGCGGCTGCCGCCGTGCCCGCCCTCGCCCGCGGTGTGCCTGCGCACCGTGGCCAGTTCCGTTCGGATCAGGTCCCGTAGGGGTGCGGCGGCCGGGCCCATGTCGGCGAGGCAGCGGGCGATCGGGCCGCGGGTGCGGGGGTCCTCGGTCCAGGCGGACCGGAACACGGGGAGCACGGGGTCCGGGTCGTGGCCGATGTGCCACAGCGCGCACGCGGCCGACGCCCGCTCCTCGGCCGGTCCCGATCCCGCCGACCTCCGCAGATCCGGCAGGGCGGCGCGGGCGGCGGGCCCCAGCCTGCCCAGCTGTGCGGCGGCCAGGCGACGATCGTCCGGCTCGCCTCGAAGCAACTCCCGGCGCAGGACCGGCAGGACGGCGGCGGCCTCCCGCTCCGCCGACCACAACGCGCCCGCCGCCACGACCGCGTGCCGGGTGCGCAGCAACTCCCGGAGCAGCGGGACCATGTGAGCGGCGCCCCCGAGCGCGTCCAGCGTCTCGATCACCTGACCGGCGAGCGCGTCCCGGGCGCCCAGGCCGTCCGGTGCACCGGACAGCAGCCGCAGCGCTTCCGGTATCGCTTCCCGGTCACCGATGGCCCGGAGCGCGGACAGCAGGGGGCCGGCGAGCCGGCTGACGGCAGGGGAGTCCAACGGGATCCGGCCGAGCCGGTGCCGTAACGCGGGGGCGAGGGGTGCCGCGGCCGGGCCCAGGTGCGCCGTTTCGTCTCCCAGGCCGGCCGGCACGACCGGGCCCGCCAGGACCTGGGCCAGAACCGGCACCGCCCGTGGATCCCCGCTCCTGGCAAGGGCTTTGAGCGGGCCGCCCAGCGTCGGCGCACCGCGTTCCCAGCGGTGCGTCCACAGGTCGGGGCGGCCCAGGACCAGGGCGTGCAGGTCGTCAGCGGCGGGCGCGGCCAGGTCGAACAGCTCCGACAGGACCGAGACCGCCGCGTCCCGTAACCGGTCCTGTTCCGTGCCCAGTTGGCCGCCGATCAGCCCCACCGTCGCGGCATGGTCGCCACGCCGGCCACGGAACAGGGCCCCCGCCATCCACACGGCGTTGCACCGGTCCACCGGGTCCGGGCTGGTCAACTGCCCGGTGAGCAGGGCGGAGCGGTCGCCGACCCGGTCGCCGAGCGCGGTGTGCAGCGTGCGCAGCAGCGACGCACCCTCCTCGTCCGAGGGCCGCAGCCGCCGCAGGCGCGCCACGAGGGTGTCGGATCCGCGGTGTCCGCAGCGGTCCGTGACGCGGGTGCGGTGCGCGGACCGCTCCCGCAGCAGTCGTACGGCCGTCGGCACCAGGTCGGCGGGCAGCCGGGCCGGGGCGCAGAGCGCGAGCTGACCCAGCGCGGCCAGGCGCAGCGCGGGATCGTGGGGCGGGGCGCTCTGGGCGACCAGGAGGTCCAGCGCGGCCGCGGCGTGCTCCGGACACCCCCGTACGAACTGGCCGAGGGCCGCCGTGAGCGCGCGCAGGACGCGGTCGTCCCGCTCGACCGCCACCCGTCGCCGCAACAGGTCCAGCACGCGCGCCCGACCGTCGAGGAACCGCACCACGGCCCCGGCCGCCGCGCGGCGCACCCTCGGGTCCGGGTCGTCGGTGAGGACGGCGAACACCTCGGCGTCCGCGCGTACCGCCTCACGCGCGCGTGCGTCCCCGCTCTGCGATCCGATGCTGACCAGAAGGTCCACGATGCCGGCCCGGTCCGGCACCTCCTCGCGGGCCGCGAGCGCGAACAGGAAGGGAACACAGGCCAGCGTCGAGTCGTACACGTTCCCCTCGTGGTGCACCGCGCCGTACATGCCGTCGAGCGCGGTCCCCCGCTCGGCGGCGTCCGCGGAGGCCAGTCCGCGCAACCAGCCGGGCACGTCCTCCGCGCTGCCGTACGCGTGCCGCAGCGAGGCCCAGTCGACCTCGTCGATCCCCGTGAACACGTTGTCCTCCCCAGGCGAGTGCCACCTGATCGCGAGTCTGCACCACGGCACCGACAACGGCGCGGAACCGTGTGCTGACTGTGTGCGATCCGTCGGCTGACACCGGCCAGCGGGCAAGGGGAGGCAAGCGGACCGGCGGACCGGCGGGCCGGCGGGAGGGCGCCGGCCCGGGAGGGATCAGTTCCGGCCGGGCAGGGCCCGCTCCAGGATCGCGTCCAGGTCGGTCCCCGGGGGCAGGGTGCCGAACGCGTGCCCCCAGTCGCCGCCCAGCCGGGTCGCGCAGAAGGCGTCCGCGACCGGGTGCGGGGCGTGCCGGACCAGCAGCGAGGCCTGCAGGGCGAGCGCCATCCGCTCGACCAGCCGGCGGGCGCCCACCTGATCCGCTTCGGCCAACTCGCTCTTCAGGGAGGCCACGGTGGTGTCCAGCCGTGCGTCCGCCCCGCGCGCGAGGGCCAGTTCGGCGAACAGGGCCTCCGTGGTGTCCGATTCACGACCGAGCGCGCGCAGCACGTCGAGCGCGTTGACGTTCCCCGAGCCCTCCCAGATCGACAGCAGCGGGGCCTCCCGGTAGTGGCGGGGCATCCCGGACTCCTCGACGTACCCGTTGCCGCCCAGGCACTCCAGGGCCTCCGCCGTGAACGCCGGGCCCCGCTTGGTGACCCAGTACTTGCCGACGGCGGTGGCGATGCGCCGGAAGGCCCGCTCCCCGGCGTCCCCGCGCACCGCCCGGTCCGCCGCCCCGGCCAGCCGCAGCGTGAGCGTCGTCGCCGCCTCCGACTCCAGCGCCAGGTCGGCCAGGACGTTGCGCATGAGCGGCTGGTCGAACAGCCGGGCGCCGAACGCGCTGCGGTGGCGCGCGTGATGACCCGCCTCGACGAGCGTCTTGCGCATCAGGGTCGCCGAGGACATCACGCAGTCCAGCCGGGTGCAGTTGACCATCTCGATGATCGTCTTCACTCCCCGCCCCTCGGGACCGACCAGCCACGCCACGGTCCGGTCGAACTCCGGCTCGGAGGACGCGTTGGACCGGTTGCCGAGCTTGTCCTTCAGCCGCTGGATGCGGAAGGTGTTGCGGCTGCCGTCCGGCAGGATCCGCGGCACCAGGAAGCAGGACAGCCCGCCCGGCGCCTGGGCCAGCACCAGGAAGACGTCGCACATGGGCGCCGACGTGAACCACTTGTGCCCGCGCAGCGTGTACACGCCGGGCTCGCCGGTCGGCGTGGCCACCGTGGTGTTCGTGCGGACGTCCGAGCCGCCCTGCTTCTCGGTCATGCCCATCCCGGCCAGCAGACCCGGCTTCTCGGTCGGCACGCGCAGGACGGGGTCGTACTCCCGGCTGGTGAGCAGCGGTTCGTAGACCTTGGCGAGATCCGGCTGGGCGCGCAGGGCGGGTACGGCGGCGTACGTCATCGACGTCGGACAGCCGTGCCCGGCCTCCGTGTGCCCCCACACCAGCCCGCCCGCGGTACGGGCCACATGCGCGCCCGGCCGTTCGTCCGCCCAGGGGGCGCCGGCCAGGCCCTCGGCGACCGCGGTCCGCATCAGCTCGTGCCAGCTGGGGTGGAACGCGACCTCGTCCACCCGGTGGCCGTAGCGGTCATGGGTGCGCAGCTCCGGCTCGTGCCGGTTGGCCAGGTCACCCCACTCCTGGGCCTCCGCCCCGCCGGCCCGGATCCCCAGCCGCCGGACGTCCTCCTCGGCCCACTCGGCGCCCTCCCGGCGCAGCCCCTCCAGCAGGGCCCGGTCGTCGGAGGCGTCGTAGGGGGCCAGGGGCGGGGCCTGGTTGGTGACGTCGTGGGTGGCGTACTGCGGCTGCGGCGACTGCGCGGGTATCGAGACCATACGGTCATGTTGCACCCATCCTGCGGTCGTAGCAATGATGCAACAAGAAGGCGGACGTACAGTACGTGCCCATGCGCATGAACCTTTCGGCCGAGCCCGGCGAGCCTTGCCGTCCCGGCGACCCGGATGGGCCCCACGAGTCCGGAGACTTGGGTGAGCCCTACGAGGCCGGAGCCGGGCTGCGGTCGCTGTCCGCGCGGTCGGTCGTGCTGAGCCTGCTGCTCGGCGCGCATCCGCCGCAGCTGCCGGTCAAGGACCTGGTCCGGCTGGTCGAGCCCTTCGGCGTGGGCGGCTCCACGCTGCGGGCCGCCCTGAGCCGGATGGTGGCCGCCGGGGACCTCCGGCGCACGGATGCCGTGTACGGCCTCAGCGACCGGCTGCTGGCCCGCCAGCGCCGCCAGGACGAGGTCGTTCACCCCCGCACGCGCGCGTGGGACGGCGGCTGGGAGATGGTGGTGATCACGGCGACGGGCCGCACCCCCGCCGAACGCGCCGATCTGCGCACCCGGTTGACCGCCCTGCGCCTGGCCGAACTCCGCGAGGGCGTGTGGCTGCGCCCGGCGAACCTCGCCCGGCCCCTGCCGGACGAGCTGTACCGCGTGGCCCAGTCGTACACCGCCCGCCCCGACGGCTCCCCGCACGACCTGGTCGCCCGCCTGTGGCCGCTGGACGCCTGGGCGGCCACCGCCCGGACCCTGCTCACCCGTGCGGCCGTCTCCCGCCACCCGGCCGACCGCCTCACTGCCTTCGCCGCGGCCGTACGCCACCTGCTCACCGACCCCGTGCTCCCGCCCGCCCTCCTGCCCCCCGACTGGCCGGGCGAGGCACTGCGGACGGCTTACGCCGACTACCAGCGAGAGCTGGCCGAATCGGTGGGGCTTCGGGGGATCGGGGACTGACGGAGGTCCGTGCGGAGCGCGGAGCCCACGTGGCGCTCAGGGCAGGGAGCCCAGGCTGCCGCTGACGTGTGGACGGGGACGCACGCTGCCCGCCGGTTCCTGCGCTCCGGCACCGCGGCCGGGCAACGCCCCTGCCGTGACGCCCGCAACCGAGACGACCAACGACCGCTGCCGGGACGACCGCGGCCGAGCGGTGTGCGCTGCGCCGCCCGGGTGGGTCGAGTGGCGGGGGCGGGGGCCGTGGCTTTCCCTGGGGAAGGGGATGACCACGGCGGTCGCGCGCACGCGGTGGGCCGGGTAAGGCGACCTCGACCGAGGAGAGTCATGGCTGAGCAGAAGTCGTCGTCGGCCCCCATGCCGCCCTTGGGCGGCCCCGCCTCGGTCCTGCGCAGCCGTACGTCAGCGCCTGCGCGGCGTTCCGCCCGCCGACTCGGCCCGACGGCGCGGCTCGCCCGCACCGGCGTCTGAGGGCGCCCCGGTGTTCCATCTGCTGACGGTGCCGTCGGCCGCCGTTCGGCTGTTGCCCGTGGATCCCTGGCTGCTCGCCCGGGTCGCCGCGCCCGCGGTCGGGGCGGCCGCCGGAGCGACGGCCGGCACCGCGCGGGCGGGCGTGCGCGGCGCGGACGCGGTGGTGCGGGTGGCACGGGTCGTCCGTGCCGCGCTGCCCGGCGCCCCGGCCCACTGGCGGTCCGGCGCGCGCCTCCACCTCCCGCTGCGGCCCGCCGACCCAGTGCCGGGAGGGCCCGCCGACCCGCTACCGGTAGGGCTCCCTGACCTGGTTCCGGGAGGGCCCGCGGACTCAGTGCCGGGAGGGCCCGCCGACCCGCTACCGGTGGGGCCCGCCGACCTGGTTCCGGGAGGGCCCGCGGACTCAGTGCCGGGAGGGCCTGTCGACCCGCTACCGGTGGGGCCCGCCGACCTGCTACCGGTGGGGCCCGCCGACCCGGTGCCAGGACGGCCGGCCAGCGGCTTCGGGCACCTGGCGTGCCGCGTCGCCGAGGCGCTGGCCGAGCGGCCGGACGTCGTCCTCGCGTACTGGGACCAGGGGCTCGCCCGGCTGGTGGTGACCGTGGCGGAGGGCGGCGTCACCGACCGGATCACGGACCATGCGGCCGAACTCGCCGCGCGGCAGGGGCTGGTCGTCGCCGCCGGTGACCCCGAGGAGACCGTGCATCCCGCCGACCCGGCCGGGGTGCGTGCCGCCGCCGCCGCGCTCGCGGCCGACGTGACCGGCGTCGGCGTCGCGCTCACCGCCTGGCTGCTGCGCCTGCCGCCCGCGCCCCACATGGTGACGGCCGTCGTGACGCTGCTGCGGGAGAATCCGCGCTTCCGTGCCCGGTTGCGCGCCAAGCTGGGCGCCTCCCGCATGGATCTCGCCCTGGCCTGCGCGAACGCGGCCGTCCACGGCGCCGGTCAGACCCCCACCTCGCTGGTGCTCGACGGCGCGCTGCGCGCCTGCCAACTGGCCGAGACGGTGCTGCGCGCGGCCGCCTTCGACGCGGTCCACGACCAGCTGTGCGCCCCCGGGCGCGTCAGCGTCGCCGCCGACGGCTCCCCGCGCCCGCCGCTACGGCCGACCCCGGCCCAGGAGTACGCCGTCCACGCCTGCACCGGCAGCGTGCTCGGCGCGGCGGCCACCCTCCTGGTCAAGCGGGACACGGCCGAAGCGGCGGAGGCGCTGCTGGCGGGCTCGCCCAAGGCGGCCCGGTACGCCCCCGCCGCCTTCCACGCCCTGCTCGGCATCGCACTGGCCCGCACCGGCGTGCTGGTCCGCGACCCGGAGCGCCTCGGACAGCTGGAGCTGGCCGGCACCGTCGTCCTGCACCCGAGCGCGCTGTGCACGCGGGACGGGCAGGCCGACCCGTGGACCGAGGCCGTGGTGGACGCGGCGCGCCGGGCCCGCCTGAAGGTCGTACTGATCGACGACCCCGCGCTCGAGGACTTCACCCGCCTCGCCGACCAGGTCGTCGACGCCCGGCGGCCGCTGGACGACGTCGTGTACGGGCTGCGCGGCGACGAGGGCGGAGTCGTCACGGTCGCCCGGATGCGGTCGGCCGACGAACGGGACGTGCCCGCCGGGCTGCGCGCCGGCGACCTCGCGATCGCGCTCACCGACGGGGACGCGGCCGTCGTCTGGGGCGCGGACGTCCTCGCCGTGCACGGCCTGCCCGACGTGTGGCGGCTGCTGACCGCGATCCCCGTCGCCCGCGCCGTCGGCCGCCGCGGACAGATCCTGGCCCGCTCCGGTGCCGCGCTCTCCGGCCTGCTCGTGGCCATCGGCGAGTCCAAGCGCGGCCGGGGACGCCGCTCCGTGCTGCCCGGACTGCGCCGCGCCCCGGTCGACGCCGCCGCGGCGACCGCCCTGCTGTCCGGGGCACGCGCCGCCCTCGGCGTGGCGCTGGCTCCCGCGCCGCACCCGTGCCCCCGCGTGCACTGGCACGCACTGAGCCCCGACGAGGCCCTGCGGCGCCTGAACCACGCCTGGGACGCCCGGCCCTCCGCCCTGGACCAGGCGGCGGCCCGGGCGCGTGGGGCCGCCGCACGCGCCGCCCGGCTGCGCGTCCTCGCCCCGGCCCGGTGGAGCTGGCAGCTGAGCCGGGCCGTGCGCGACGAACTGGACGACCCGCTCACCCCGGTGCTGGCCGTCGGCTCCGCCGCCTCGGCGATCCTCGGCTCGGTCGTCGACGCCCTGCTCGTCATCGGCGCGCTCGACCTGAACGCGCTGGTCGGCGGCTTCCAGCGGCTGCGCGCCGAGCGGGCCCTGTCCGGGCTGCACGCCGAGCACCAGCGGACGGCGCGCCTCGCGGCCCCCGCCGTGGAGGCGCTCGCCGGCGGCACCCGCACCGTGGACGCGGGCAAGCTGCGCCCGGGTGACGTGATCGAACTCGAGACGGACGACGTCGTACCCGCGGACGCCCGCCTGCTGTGGCAGGACGGCCTCGAGGTCGACGAGTCCGCGCTGACCGGGGAGTCGCTGCCCGTACGGAAGCACACCGACCCCACCCCGCACGCCGCGGTCGCCGACCGGCGCTGCATGGTCTTCGAAGGCACGACCGTGGTGGCCGGCAGCGCCCACGCCGTCGTGGTCGACACCGGCGACCGTACCGAGGCCGCCCGGGCCGTCCACCTCGCCGCCCGCACGCCCCCGTCCGCCGGAGTCCAGGCCCGACTGCGGGAACTCACCCGCAAGGCCCTGCCGTTGACCTTCGCGGGCGGCGCCGCCGTCACCGGCCTCGCGCTGTTGCGCGGCACCTCCGTGCGCGAGGCGGTCGGCGGAGGCGTGGCCGTCGCCGTGGCCGCCGTACCGGAGGGCCTGCCGCTGGTGGCCACGGTCGCGCAGCTGGCCGCCGCGCGCCGGCTGAGCCGCGACGGTGTCCTGGTCCGTACCCCCCGCGCGCTGGAGGCGCTGGGTCGCATGGATACCTTCTGCTTCGACAAGACCGGCACGCTCACCGAGAACCGGCTGCGTCTGGTGCGGGTGTCCGACGCCGAGGGCGCGCTCCGCGTGCCGGGCGAGGCGGGCACGGGGCGAGTTCTGCGCTGCGCGGCGCGGGCCTGCCCGCGGGCGAACGGGGGCTCCGGCCGCCATGCCCACGCCACCGACGAGGCCGTCCTCGACGGGGCCGGGCCCGATCCGGCCTGGACGCAGTTGGCCGGCCTGCCGTTCGAGGCCGCCCGCGGATACGCGGCAGCCGTCGGCTGGGACGCGAGCGCCCCGCGCGTCCTGGACGGGGACGGCCCCCGCCTCCTGGACGGGAGCAGCCCTCGCGTCCTGGACCGGGGCGGCCCTCGCGTCCTGGTGGTCAAGGGCGCGCCCGAGACCGTCCTGCCCGCCTGCGCCGACCTTCCCGAGCACGCCGCCGACACGGCACTCACGCTGGCCGGCGACGGACTGCGGGTCCTCGCGGTGGCCGCACGGCCCCTCGCGGACCACGAGGAGGCGGCCGACGTCCTCGGAGCCCCACTGCGCGACCTCGAATTCACCGGACTGCTGGCCCTGTCGGACGTGCCCCGTGAGACCTCCCTGGCCGTGGTGCAGGGGCTGTACAAGGAAGGCGTACGACCGGTCATGCTGACCGGCGACCACCCGCAGACCGCCCGGGCCGTGGCGCGCGAGCTGGGCTGGCCCGAGGACACCCAGGTGGTCACCGGCGACCAACTGGCCGCCGCGGACCGGCAGGCCCGGGCCCGGATGCTGTGCGACGCCGGAGTCGTGGCCCGCGTCGCGCCCGAGCAGAAACTCCAGGTCGTCGAGGCGCTCAGGGACGCGGGCCGAGTGGTCGGCATGATCGGCGACGGCGCCAACGACGCCGCGGCGATCCGCGCCGCCGACATCGGCGTGGGCATCAACGCCCGGGGCTCGGCGGCCGCGCGCAACGCCGCCGACATCGTCCTCACCGCCGACGACCTGACCGTCCTGATCGACGCGATCGCCGAGGGCCGCTCCCTGTGGCACAGCGTCGCCGACGCCATCGCGATCCTCATCGGCGGCAACGCGGGCGAGGTCGGCTTCGGCATCCTCGGCACCCTGCTCTCGGGAACGGCCCCGCTGTCCACGCGCCAGATGCTGCTGGTGAACCTCTTCACCGACCTCTTCCCGGCGATGGCCGTCGCGGTGACACCGAAGCACGGCAGCGGGGCCGCCGCGCAGACGGCCCGGCCGGAGGACGCCGTCGGCGCCGTCCTCGGGGCACCTCTGATCCGGCAGATCCGGCACCGTGCCCTGACCACCGCGCTCGGGGCCCTCACGGCATGGCTGATCGGGCGCTTCACCCCCGGCACGGCCCGCCGCTCCAGCACCATGGCCCTGTGCGGCGTGGTCGGCACCCAGCTCGTCCAGACCCTCCTCGACCGCCGCGACAGCACCCTGGTCCGGATGACGGCCCTGGGCTCCGCCGTGGCCCTCTTCGCCGTGATCCAGACCCCGGGACTCAGCCGCCTCCTCGGCTGCACCCCGCTGGGTCCCGTCGCCTGGGCGGCCGTGGCCGCGGCGATCGCCCTCGCCCTGGCCGGCCAGCGCACGCTGCCCCGCCTGGAGCGCACGGTCGCCCGCCTGCTCCCGGCCGTACGACCCTGAAGGACGCTTCTGTACGACCTCTTGCTCCGCGCAGGCTCCGACCTGCTCACCGCGACTCGGCGAACCGACTGGGACTCAGACGACCGAAACGGCCACCACCGTCAGGCGGTTGTCCCCCTGGAGCCGACCCGGGTGAAGGTCCGCAGCCCGCTCGCCGTGACCGTCCCATTCCCGTCGACGGCACCACGGGCCACCCCATCTACGGCACCACGCGCCACCTCACCGCGCCGGTGGCGCTATACCGACCGCGCCGCTCCCAGCAGGGCGTCCCAGTCCGCCAGCTTGACCACGTTGCGCCCCAGGCGCGCGCCCAGTTCGGCCTCGGCGCGCTCGATCGACAGCCAGCCCGGCCACGGCACCGGCTCGATCCCCACCTCCCGCAGCGCCGGGAGCGGGTCCTCCGGCACCGGCTGGGACACGAGCGCGGGCGCGTCCGCGAGCAGCGAGGTGACCGTCTCCTTGGCGTCCGGACGGTTGGTGCCGATGACACCCGTCGGGCCGCGCTTGATCCACCCGGCGACGTACTCGCCGGGGGAGGCCACGCCGTCGCGGACGACCCGGCCCTCCAGATGCGGCACGGTGCCGCTCGCCACGTCGAACGGCAGCCCCTCCAGCGGCACTCCGCGATAGCCCACCGAGCGCAGCACCAGCTGCGCCGGCACGTCCTCGAACCGCCCGGTGCCCGTCACGCCGCCGTGCCCGTCCGGTGCCGTCCGCTCGAAGCGCACGGCGGCCACCCGCCCGTCCTCTTCCAGCACCTCCACGGGACGCAGGAAGAACCGCAGGTGGATCCGGCGGTCAGCGTTCCGCGGCGGAGCTGCCGCCCAGTCGCGCAGCACCTCCGCGTTGCGGCGCTGCACCGCGGCCAGTGCCGCGAGATCCGCGAAGCCCGGATCGAGCGCCAACTCCTCGGCGTCGACGGTGACTTCGGTTCCGGGCAGGCCGCCCAGCTCACGCAGTTCCTTGGTGGTGAAGCGCGCCTGCGTGGGGCCGCGCCGGCCCACCATGTGGACATCGGTGACCCCGCTGGCCGCCAGCACCTCCAGGGCGCCCTGCGGCATGTCCGTCGGGCGCAGCTCGCCCGCGTCGCGGACCAGCATCCGCGTGACGTCGACGGCGACATTGCCCACGCCGATGACCACCGCGGACCGCACCCCGCGCAGGAAATCCTGTGTCACCGCGTCCGGATGCGCGCTGTACCAGGACACGAACTCCGTAGCCGACCAACTGCCCGTCAGATGCTCGCCGGGGATGCCGAGTTGCCGGTCGGTGGCGGCGCCCACGCAGTAGACGACCGCGTGGTACAGCTCCCGCAGCCGCTTCACGGGGATCCCGCCGGGCCCGCCGACCGCGACCCCGCCGAGGAACCGCACCCGGTCGTGCTCCAGGACCGTCCGCAGATTGCCCTGCAGGGACTTGATCTTCTCGTGGTCCGGGGCCACGCCGTAGCGCACCAGGCCGTACGGGCAGGGCAGCCGGTCCAGGACGTCGACGCGGACGTCGGGATCCCGCTGGACCAGACTCTGGGCGGTGTAGCACCCGCTCGGCCCGGAGCCTACGACGGCGACACGCAGCACAGCGGTACTCCTCACGCCGGGGACAGCTGGAGAGTGCCTGACGGATCCAGCATGGCACTGGTGGTGCCGCTGCGGCAGATGCCGACGGGTGACCCTGGTGCGTGTCCACCCTTATGGAGCGTGATCGTATGATGACATTGCGTGCACGCCGGACAGTCGTCGGCGGGGAGTCGGCCGCAAGCGCGGCTACTCGATCCGTTCCCCGGTCGCGAAGAACCGCGACAGATCCTGCTCCTGCTCTTGCTGCTGCTGCGCCTCGGCGCCCGTGTGGTCCGGCGGCATGCCCATGTCCCAGTCGAGCCCGTACCGCTGGAACAGCTCCGCCCGCAGCGCCGGAACGGGCATCGGAACTCCGGGCACCAGCGCCGCGTACACCGCCCCCATCAGCACCGCCCGCAGCATCGGGTAGTCGGTCGTCACGTTCTGGGAGCCGTAGCGGGCGACGGTGTCGCCGAGCAGGTCGGACAGCCGTCGCTGTTCCGGGCACTGCACGAAGCCCTCGGCCTGGAGCAGCCCCGCCATGTGCTGCCGCATGAGCACCGGCCGGTCGCGGGCGAGGCCCAGGATCGCGTCGATGGCCCGGGCCAGCCGCTCCCGTCCGTCCTCGGTGTGCGGCTCCCGCTCCAGCGCCTCTTCGAGCGTGCGGTGCATCAGCCGGTGTACGGCGGACTGCACCAACTGGCGCTTGCCGGGGAAGTAGTAGGACACCAGTCCGCGTGCCGAACCGGCGCGGTCCGCGATGTCGCCCAGCGTCGTGGCCTCGAACCCGTGCTCGCCGACGAGTTCGAGCGCCGCCTGCAGCAGCCGCTCCCGGGAACGTCGCCGCAACTCTTCATTGACCGAGGCGCTCCGCGGGGACATCCTGTAACTCCTGCGTTGACTGGCTGTCAGCCAACTATACTCAACGCAGCAGGCACCGCTGTGCGCGGGAGCCTCTTCAGGCTGCCGTCCGTCTGGGGCGACGCGGGGGATCGTCTCAGACGGACGGCTTCGTTCCTACAGGTGCTGCCCGTTGGGGATGATGAACGTCTTGCGGCGCACGTCGGTCTCGAAGCCGGCCCCATAGTTCTTGGCGGCGTTCTTCGTCGTGAACGGCTGCCCGTTGTCGTCACGTGTGACGGAGCCCCAAGTGCCGTCAGGTAGCTTGTCCCTGCCTCGCCACCGGTTCGGGCCGCGCTTCTCGGCATACGCCATCGATCACCTCGCTGGGGTGGACGAGCGGTTGCCAGTGGGGGATTGGCGCCTGCGCTCATTGTCAGCCGGTGATCGCCCGCAGCGTGCGGCGCACGGGTCGCATTTCTGCTACGCGGAGAGCGGCGCCTCTCCACAACTGGGAGCGAAGGCCCTGACCGCACCGGTCGGGGCCTTCATCCATGTCGTCAGAACGTGCCCGTGCAGGCCAAGCACACCCGGGAATTGTTCCAGTCCGCCAGCCGCGCCTCCGCCTCGGCCGCTCGGCGGTATACCAGCGCGCCCCAGCCGACCCCGCCCGCAGTCACCAGCAAGCCGATCAGAACGCTCCCGGACACCATCACGGCGATCCCCAGCACCACAGCGACCAGCGCTGCCCAGTAGCTGGCGTCGGCCGCGGCCGGCGGCGCGTACTTCGCCTTCAGCGGTGACTCCGACGGCAGGCTCTGCCAGTAGTGCGGAAGATCCGCAACGTTCGGTGATCCGCACTTCGGTGACGGACAAACGATCACACCAACCTCCCAGCTCCCAGGCCCAGTTGAGGGCAGGTTGCGGGGCGCGGGGAAGCTGGGCAACCGCTACCAGAGGGTTTGTGGTGGGCACCACAAACCCGCAGCACCAAGGGCCTCGTGCGTCACGGGCGAGGCCCTTGGGTGAGCTACCGACTACAGCGGTACCGCTCGGCAGGTCAGGCATCGGTACCCGCAGCGCCCGCCCCAGCATCGAACGAGCGACCATCTCCCACTCACCCGCCGGGCGGCGCCGCCGACCTCGGGCAAATCACCCAGGCCGTGAAGCGCAGGCTCAAGCAGATCCAGTACCGCCCCGACCTGGTCGACGCCTGCATCGCCGCCACCGAACTCATCCCGGACGGCTGAGCGGTACCTTGCCGCCATGTGCATCTCGACAGGTGAGGCCGCGTTCTCCGGCACGATCGTGTACTGCGGAAGGCAGCACCACCAGGTGCACGGCCTGATCCACGTCCTGGGCTACCAGAACACCGCCGTCAATCTGGCGGACGGACCGAATGCCATGCTGCTGCACCTGCCCACCAGGCAGCTCGCCCCCGGGCACTTCCTCTCCGCTGGGCGCACCGGCGACGTCCTGCGCCGCATGGTCGCCGCTGTCGAACCCGTCGCCGCCGGAGCCGACGACATCGCGTGGATGAGCGCTGAACCGCAGCCCGTCCAGGTCTTCGACCATGACGTCTACACGATGCTCCTGGCCACCGACGCCACCGCAGTCCCCACCGCGTTGCGGCAAGTACCGCCGCACCGCCGCCCGGACCTCGACCCGGACCTCCTGCGCTTCTACGCCGACCACTTTCCTGACCACACCATCGCCGTGTGCTGCTTCGACAACGCCGACGCGCAACGCGCCAAGCCCCTGCTGCTGTGGTACCCGCCCCTCGACCCCGACCAGTTGACCGTGCCGGCCCTGGACAGCCACACCGGAGCACCCCCGGACCTCGACGCCGCCGTGCCGGTGGACCACTGGGTCCTGCTCTCCACTGACCAAGCCCCTGCCGGGTGGGGTGAACCCGTCGACTACCCCAGGAACATGCGCCACAGCCTGCGCTCATTCCTTCCCACCGCCGTGGTGGGCCGGTACTACGGTGACGGGCAGACCCTGCTCAACGGAGACTTCACCATCAGCCACCAGAGCCTTCTCGCCGGCGACCTTGACCGCATCGAGCGCCTGCAACCGACTCGCCGCTGACAAGGCAGGACGACCGGGCTGTCCGAGGGGGTGACCCAGGCGACCGCGTCCAACTCCTCATCCGCGCGGCCGGTCTTCGGGTGGATGCGCTCGCCGAGCAGCCGGACAGCCTTCACGCCAGGCCGATGCCGCCGGCCCGGAACTGCCACAGCAACTCACCCTCGCCGACCGCCCGTCGAACCATGGGCACACGGCCCTCGGCCACGATGATGGCGGCGGAGATGGGTCGCTCTGTCGGGGCAGCTCGGCTCACGCGCGAGGACTCAGCCCACCAGATCCAGTACCGGCAGCAGCGCGTCCGGGCGTTGTGGCACCGGCAGATGGTCCACGAAGTGCACACGGCAGCCCAGGGCGGCCGCGCCGCCGTCCGCCGGCCTGCTGTCGCCGACCATCAGCACCTGGCGGGGATCGGCGCCCAACTGGGCGCAGGCGGCGGAGAAGAGGCGCGGGTCCGGCTTCTGCACGCCGTGCTCGTACGACAGCACGTACGCGTCCACGCAGGCGTCGAGACCGTGCTCACGGAAGACCGGGCGCAGGTCCCAGCCGATGTTGCTGACCACGCCGACCCCGATCCCGCGCTCGCGCAGCGTCCGCAGCACCTCGGCCGCGTCCGGATAGGGGGTCCACGCGGAGGGGGACATGTGCCGCTCGTACAGCGCGTCGTGCAGATCCGGATCGGGCAGCGGTACGCGCCGGGACAGCGCGGTGAAGGCGGCCCGGTGCGACTCGGCGCTCTGGTCCCGTACCGCCCACAACGCGGCGAGTTCCTCCGGGATCTCGACCGGCCCGGCTCCGCCCGGCAGCGCCCCGGCAGCCTCCAAGGCGCTCGCGGCCAATGCGAGTTCGGGCTCGGACAGGGATGAGCCGGTCTCCTTGAGGGCGGCACGCAGCCAGGACTCGGCGGACTCGATGCGGAACAGGGTTCCCGAGAAGTCGAACAACACTGCGGTCATGCGCCGGGACAGTAACAGGGCAGGGCGGGGCAGGCCGGTTCGTTCCGTGCACGGGTAAGACCCAGGGGGCGAGCCCACCATTTCTCACCTCGTCGTCACATCGTCAGCAGCATCGCGACCATGCCGATCCCCATCGACAGCCGGCACGCCCGCGCCAGTTCCGGACGGTCGCCCCAGCCCGACGCCCCCGGGCCGGCTGTGCCGCCCGTTCCGCCCGCTCCGCCCGTCGCGACCGCGGCGGGTACCAGGCGGGCGCCGGACAGCAGCACATAGGCGGTGAAGTACAGCAGCAGCGCCCCGGTCACCAGCGGCACACCGGCACCGGTGTGCGCGTGATGGTGCCCGGCGGGGGAGGCGGCCATGACGAGGGCCATGTAGACCATCGCCGCGGTCCCGATCAGATGGTGCAGATGATGGCCGCCGGCGCGCGCCGCCCACAGCGCCCACAGCGCACGCAACGCCGCGGCGGCGAACACGGCGGCGTACACCGGCCACGCCCAGCGCGGCGGCGCGAGCACCGTGGCGGGCACGGCCATCACGGCCATGCCGAAACCCATGAGCGCCTCGCCACCCGCGGCCCGGCGCTGCTCCTCGACACCGCTGCGCATCCGCAGCAGACAGTAGGCGCCGGTCGCCGCGCACAGCGCGACCAGCAGCCACGCCGCCGAAACCGGTCCCGGCACGCGCACCACCTCCCGTTCGACGGTCGGTCGAGAGATGCGATGCCCGCAACACGTGGCGCGCACGCGAGCGCAAGGGTGTACACGGGGAGCATTCGCCGGAGCACGGCCCGTGAGCAGGGAAGGTGTCGGTGTCGAAGAAAGTGCTTTATAAGTAAAACACCTGCTAAATTGATGGTATGAGCAGTGCGACCCCCCATCGGCTTCCCCTCGCCGGGACGCTCCGCCTCGGCCGGCCCTCCGACATCTGGTTCAAGCCCGCGCTCAGCGTGCTCGCCGCGGTCGCCCCGCCCAACCTCACGCTGCTGGCCCTGGGCCACCTCGACCTGGCCATGTACACGATGGCCGGGTCCCTGTGCGCGCTCTACGCCCACAACCGGCCCTACGCCGCCCGGGCCCGCGCCCTCGCCTGGCTGGTGCTCGGCATGGTCGGCGGCCTGGCCGTAGCCCTGCTCACGGCGTCACTCACGTCCGACGCCGTCGTACTGGTCACCGTCGGCGCCCTCATGGCGGCCGTGCAGAAGACGGTGTGCGACGCCACCCGCATCGGGCCGCCCGGAC
This sequence comes from Streptomyces sp. NPDC047085, assembly GCF_040643735.1. Lineage (NCBI taxonomy): Bacteria > Bacillati > Actinomycetota > Actinomycetes > Kitasatosporales > Streptomycetaceae > Streptomyces > Streptomyces sp. NPDC047085. Next base: position 177,945 of record NZ_JBEYUW010000007.1, on the reverse strand, counting down.
ACGTGGTGCTCGCCTTCATCAGCACCGCCTCGCTGTTCGTGCCGCAGACCCTGGACCAGGTGCCCGGCCACATCGGCCTGGCCCTGGCGGCGGGCGCCTGGGCGTGGCTGATCGGCATGGCGCCCGGACTGCTGCGTCCGCATGGCCCCGAGCGCCGCGCCACCGCCCAGGCCCTGAACGCGGCCGCCGCGTACGCGGAGACGCGCGGCACCGGCGAGGGCCACGCCCGGGCCCGAGCCGCCACGGCCGCCGCCGTGCACACCGCGTGGCAGTCCCTGCTCGCCGCCGAGCCCCGACCCCACAGCACCCGGCCCCGAAGCACCCGGCCCGGCAGCATCCGCCCTTACGGCGCCCAGCCCCGCAATACCGGCCCGCACGGCACCCGTCCTGACCGGCCTCGCCCCGAGGGCACCCGCCCCGACCCCACCCGACGCGCCCTCGAACGGCTCCTCGTCCGCGCCGAGGTGGCCCTCGCGGCACCCGCCGACACCGACCCCGAGCGGCTGCGCGGCTGGGCCCGCGCACTGCGTGGCACCGGCCGCGTCCCGGAGGCCGGCCCGCCGCAGGACACGTCCGACGAACTGCTCGGTGTGGACGCGGAACTCGCGCTCCCGCGCCGTCCGCTGCGCCACCGGCTCGCCCCGCTCGCCCCCATCGCCGTGCGTACCGCGACCGGCTGCGCCCTCGCCGGTTACGCCTCCCTGGCCCTCGGTGTCGGCCGCCCCTACTGGGCCCTCGTCACTGCGGCCTCCCTGTACCAGGCGAACGTCACCCTGACGTGGAGCCGGAGCATCCAGCGCGTCGTCGGCAATCTCCTCGGCGTCCTCGTCTTCGCCGCGGTCGCCCCGTTCGCCCATCTCCACCCTGCCGCCCTGGTGCTGTGCTGCGTCGCCCTCAACTTCGGCGCCGAGGCGCTGATCGGCCGCAACTACTGGCTCGGCAGCGTCTGCGTCACGCCGATGGCTCTGCTCATCACCGAGTTCGCCCGCACCCAGGACCCCGGCCGGCTGATCACCGAGCGGGTCGCGGACACCCTGATCGGCGCACTGGTCGGCTTCGTCGCCGCCGTCGCCGTCACCAACCGGCGCGCGGGCGACCGTATCGAGCACGCGCTGACCGCCGTCGAGCGTGCCCGCGAACACGCCGCACGGCTCCTCGCCGCGCCCTGTCCGTCGTCCCGCGCCCTGGAGGCCGCCCGCCGCGCCCTCGCCGCCGCGCTGGTCGATCTGCGCGTCACGGCCGACGCCGCGTCCGGCGAGTGGTGGCAGCGTGCCCTGCCCACGGAGCGGGTCGTCCTCGCCGAACAGTCCGGACACCGTACGCTCGCGGCGACGGTACGACGCCAGGGCCTCGCACCCCTGGCACAGGACGCGGGCAGGACGACGGAGGACATACGGCCATGACGGCGACGAACGGGCGGCCGGGAGCCGGGGCCGGGGGCCATGCGACAGGGGAGCGGCCGGGGACCGAAGGTGTCGATGAGATCCAAGGTTCCGATGCGGCCGAAGAGGCCGAGCAGCACGGGGCGGAGACGACGGGGCAGCCCGCCGCCGGCGGCGAAGCGGAGGGCGAGGAGGGGCCGACGGCCGGGCGGCCCGGCGCGCAGGGCGACACCGTCGCCACCGTGGTCCGGCAATGGCAGGCCGTCCACCCCGGGCTGGACACCGCGCCCATGGAGGTCATCGGCCGGATCAACCGTTGCGCCGCCCTCCTCCAGCAGGCCGAGGACGCCCCGCTGCGCCGGGCCGAGCTCAGCCGCCCGGAGTTCGACCTGCTCGGCGCGCTGCGCCGTACCGGCCACGAGCTGACTCCGGGGGAGCTGGCCCGGGAGACCTTCTCCTCCGGGGCCGCCGTCACCAAGCGGCTCAAGCACCTCACCGAGCGCGGACTGGTCGAGCGGCGTGGCGACACCCGCGACCGCCGCGTCGCCCACCTGCGCCTCACCGACGCGGGCCGCGACCTCGTGGACGGCATCCTCCCCGAGCAACTCGCCTACGAGACGGCCGTGCTGTCCGCTCTCGCGCCCGAGAGCCAGAGTGAACTGGCCGCCCTGCTCGGCGGCCTGCTCAGCGGACTGGAGGGCCGGATGGGCGCGCTGCGCACCTGAGACGCCCGGCCCTCCTCGCCCCCGCCCACCCGAAGTCGGCCCCCGGCCCTCGCACGCGTGAGGTCAGCCCTCCTCGCTCGCGTTGTGCACACCGAACACGGCGCCCTGCGGGTCCCGCAGCACCGCGATACGGCGGACGTCCCCGATCCACACGGGTGCCAGGACGACGCTGCCGCCCGCCCGATCGGCGACCTCCACCGTCGTGGCCACGTCGTCCACCGCGAAGTACGGCATCCAGTGCGGCGGCACCTCGGGCGGGAACCGGGCGGCCATGTCGGACATCCCGCCGAAGTCCTCCCCGGCCAGGCCCCACTGCGTGTACTCGGGCGAGGCGTTGACGGTCCAGCCGAAGACCGTGGTGTAGAAGTCCCGGGCCCGGTCGGTGTCACGGGTGGCGAGCTCCACCCAGCCGAGCGTGCCGGGCGCGTTGAACAGCCCCGCGCCGGGGAAGGAGCGTGCCTGCCACAGCTGGAAGGCGGCGCCGGTCGGGTCCAGGGCCACCGCGAAGCGCCCCACGTCGAAGACGTCCATCGGGCCGACGACCACGGTCCCGCCGGCCTCCTCCACCTGCCGTGCCGCCTCGTCGGCGTCCGCCACCGCGAACGACACGTTCCAGGCGACCGGTTGGGAGTCCTGGTAGAGCGGGGTGAGCGCGGCGACCGCGGCGTCCCCCAGGTGCGCCATGGTGTAACCGCCCGCCTCCGGGCGGGGATCCGTCTCGGGCCGCCAGCCGAACAGCTCGGCGTAGAACCGCTTGGCCCCCTCCAGATCGCTGGTCCCCAGTTCGGTCCAGCAGGGGCCACCGAGCACGGGCTTGTCGAACTTCATGACGGTTCCCTCCGGATACGGCAGAGCGGGTAGCGGTGAGCCGGCAACGGGCATCCGCGCGCGGGCGGATCCCTCTTCGCACGCTAGCCCCCACCACTGACAGCGGCCATCCGGAGGCGTGTCAGACGCCGGGCCGGTAGCGCAGCGGATGGTCCGCCGGCACCTCCACCAGCACGATCGGGATGCCGTCCGGATCGGCGATCCACATCTCGACCAGGCCCCACGGCTCCTTCACCGGCGGCCGAGCGATCTCGACGCCGTTCGCCCGCAGCTCCTCGTGCGCGGCGGCCACGTCCTCGACCTGCAGCCACAGCCGCACCCCGGGCGACGGCGGGGTCTCGGAGCGCCCGGAGACCTCCAGGAAACCGCCGCCGAGGAAGTACACGGTCCCGCGCTCCGGGCCCGTGCCGAACTCGCGATAGACGGCCAGGCCCAACCGCTCCCCGTAGAAGACACGAGAGCGTTCCGGATCCGTGGGGCGCAGCAGTGTCCGGCTGCCGAGAACGTGCACCATGCGTCCGGAGCCTAAGGCCTGTCCGGCGGATCCTGTCGCAGACGCGGGGTCTGACACAGTTACCCTCGACCCTGGCTCAGCAGCGCCCGAGATCGGAGACCGCCTCCATGGACAGCACCGCCGCCCGCCCGACGTTCCGAGACGCCACCGCCGCCGACGTCGACGCCCTCGTCGCGCTCGTCGAGTCCGCGTACCGGGGAGACGCCAGCCGGGCCGGGTGGACCACCGAGGCGGACATCCTGGAGGGGCAGCGCACCGACCCCGAGGGCGTGCTGGAGGTCGTCAAGTCGCCCGACAGCCGGCTGCTGACCGTCGAGCAGGACGGCAGGATCGTCGCCTGCTGCCAGCTCGAACACCGCGGCAGCCACGCCTACTTCGGCATGTTCGCGGTCAGTCCGGCCCTCCAGGGCGCGGGCCTCGGCAAGATCGTCATAGCGGAGGCGGAGCGGCAGGCCAGGGAGACCTGGGGCGTCACCGAGATGCACATGACGGTGATCTCGGTCCGGGACGACCTGATCGCCTGGTACGAGCGCCGCGGCTATCGCCGTACGGGCAGGATGACACCGTTCCCGTACGGCGACGAGCGCTTCGGCATCCCGCAGCGCGACGACCTGCAGTTCGAGCTGCTGGTCAAGGAACTCGCCTGACACCGCGCCATGCAGCTGACGATCAGGCCGTGCAGCTGACGATCAGGCCGTGGAGCCGACCGTCACGCCACGCGGCCGACTTCACGCCGTGAAGCGGGCGGTCCGTTTGATCTCCGGGTAGTCGGTCGTCGCGCCGTCCAACTGAAGCGCGCGGACCAGCCGCAGATCGTCCTGCGTGTTGACCACCCAGCCGATGACCCTGAGCCCGGCCTTGCGCGCCTGCTCGACGATCTCCAGGGTCAGCCGGCGAATGTTGAGCACGAGCGTCGTGGCGCCCACCTTGGTCGCGCGCTCCACGACGTCCGTGCCGTAGCGGCTCGCGACCAGCCCGGTGCGCACGCCCGGCACCAGCCGGGCGATCTCGGCGATCGCCTCGTCGTGGAACGAGATCACCTCGACCCGGTAGACCAGGTCCCGCCGGTGCATGACCTCCGCCAGCGCCCTGGCGGCCGCGACGTCCTTGATCTCGGCCTGCAGGGGCGCCTTCACCGCGTCCAGGACCTCCTCGAACACCGGCACCCGCTCCCCGCGGCCCGCGTCCAGGGCGCGCAGTTCGGCGAGGGTCTTCTCGGCGATCGGCCCGGTGCCGTCGGTCGTGCGGTCCACCTCCGCGTCGTGCATGACGACCAGCGCGCCGTCCTTGCTCAGGTGCAGATCGAGTTCGATGAGGTCGAGGCCGGCCTGCTGCGCGGCGACGAAGGAACGAAGGGTGTTCTCGGGCTCGACACCCATGACCCCGCGGTGACCGATGGTAAGGAAGTTCAAGGTTCAACTCGCTTCCGTCGACGGCGGCTCGGCACCCGCGGACCCGACGGGCGTCGTCGTCCGCGCGGCAAGGTCGCAGCCTAATGGCCAGGTCCCGCGATGAACCCGCACCTGCGCGGGGGAACGCGGTGCGGCGCGCGCGGCACCTGGCTCCTGCCCGCTCCGCCGTCACCCAGGCGTGGGCGAGTCCTCCCGGCATTGACCGGCCGGATCCGATCGGTGGGTTTTCTCCCGGCGTGACGTCCTTGTGTGCGGCGGAAGTGAGCGCCGTCACGGTTTACCGCAGGAAAAATGTCGGTGACCATGCGGTTCCGCAGAATTTTTTTCGGATTCCCCTCTTGCTGGGCAGAACCGGGTATGCATACGGTGTCCATACGCGAGGTTCTCCCGTGGAGGATGGGACATGACGGAAATTCTTGTGCAGGCGGCTACGAAGGAGCAGGTTCCTTCGCTGACCAGGGTGGTTGAGCACCCGGCCTGGCCGGCGCTCAAGAATGCCGTGGAGCAGATCCGGCCATGGCAGTCGAAGGACGGATCGATCGATTTCGAGGCCGAGGGCGCCCCGGAGCGGGCGGACGCCGAGGCGGCCGTACGCCGTGTCGTCGAGGCCGTCGAGCAGCTCTCCCCGCTGCTGCCGCACGACGCCGCCTACCACGAGGCCCTCGTGCGGGATCTGCGCCGCTGGGCCGAAGGCGGCTTCGAGGTGCCGGACTTCCTCGACTCCCTGCTGGCCTTCCAGCCCGCGGCGGGCCGCACGGACGGCCTGCAGCACCTGGTCGTCTTCCCGATGTACACGCAGAACGGCAACCCGGACCGCAACCTCGAGGCGGTCGTGCTGCGCATGGTGTGGCCGGAGTGGCTGGCCGAGCTGGAGCGCACCCGCTACGACAACCCGCTGTTCTGCGGCATCACGTTCGAGGACTTCACGGCCGGTTACGACACCAACTCCGCCGTCCTCTTCCCGGAGACCATCGCCGTGCGCGAGGCGCCGGAACGATTCTCCTGGGGTGGCATCTTCTGCGACCGCGAGGCCGCCCGCTTCCGCCGGGTCACCGACGCCGCCGTCGAGATCCTGGGCCTGGAGCTGCCCGAGGACATCGCCGCGCTGGTCCACGACCAGAAGCGCTGCGAAGAGGCCTTCGTGCTCTGGGACATGGTCCACGACCGCACCCACAGCCACGGCGACCTGCCGTTCGACCCGTTCATGATCAAGCAGCGCCAGCCGTTCTGGATGTACGGCCTGGAGGAGCTGCGCTGCGACCTGACCGCCTTCAAGGAGGCCGTCAAGCTCCAGGCGGACGGCGTCCCGCAGGCCCGTGACGTGCAGTACGCGGTGCTCTTCGACCGCATGTTCCGCTTCCCGGTCACCGGCGACCGCAACCGCAACTACGACGGCCTCGGCGGCCAGCTGCTCTTCGCCTACCTGCACAAGCACGACGTCATCCGCTGGACCGACAACAAGCTCTCCATCGACTGGGAGCGCGCCCCGCAGGTCACCAACCAGCTGTGCGCCGAGATCGAGAAGCTGTACCGGGACGGCATCGACCGCCCGAAGCTCGTGCACTGGTTCGCCGGCTACGAGCTGGTCTCCACCTACCTCGCCCCGCACCCCGGTTCCAAGTGGGCCAAGGGCCCCGACGCCCTGGACCTGACCCAGCCGCCGCGCAAGCTGGTGGACGACGTGCTTCCGGACGAGTTTCCGCTGAGCATGTTCTTTGAGGCCCTGTCCAAGAAGCTGAAGAACGTGATCGCCTCCACCAAGGGCATCACGGCGGACAGCGCCGAGCGGCTCGCCGCATGAGCGACCGCGTCCAGAACACTGCTGAAGAGGGGAACGACATGGGGAACGGGGTTCTCAGTGGTGCGGTCGTCGCGGTCGCCGGCGCGGGTGGTCCCGCGGGGCGCGCGGCCCTGATCCGGCTCGCCGAGGCGGGCGCGACCGTCGTCGGCGCGGACAACGACCCCGGCCGCCTCGCCGAGGCCGTGGACGCGGCCCGCTACGCCAACGGCGGCGCCACGGTCACCGGCGAGACGGTGGACCTGCTCGACCTCGACTCGACCCGAGCCTGGGCCGAGCACATCGAGAAGGAGTACGGCCGCGTCGACGGCCTGGTCCACCTGGTCGGCGGCTGGCGCGGCAGCGCGAACTTCGGCGAGACCGACCTCGCCGACTGGGACCTGCTGGAGAAGCTGCTCATCCGCACCGTGCAGCACACCTCCCTGGCCTTCCACGACGCCCTGCAGCGCAGCGGCAACGGCCGCTACCTGCTGATCAGCGCCGCCGGCGCGTCGAAGCCCACCGCGGGCAACGCCGCGTACTCCGCCGCCAAGGCGGCCGCCGAGGCCTGGACGCTGGCCATGGCCGACGGCCTGCGCAAGGAGGGGGGCGAGGAGGGGCCGCGCGCGGCTGCTGCGATCCTGATCGTGAAGGCGCTGGTGCACGACGCGATGCGCGCCGAACGCCCCAACGCGAAGTTCGCGGGTTTCACGGACGTCAAGGACCTGGCCGAGGCCATCGTGGGCGTCTGGAGCGAGCCCGCCGCCGAAGTGAACGGAAACCGTCTGTGGCTGACCGAGAAGCCGTGAACCCCCCCAAGACCGACGCGCGTCGCCATCACGACCCGACGGTCCGCGGTTTCGCCAGTGACAACTACGCCGGGGCGCATCCGGAGGTGATGGCCGCCCTGGCCCTGGCCAACGGCGGCCATCAGGTGGCGTACGGCGAGGACGACTACACCGAGAACCTCCAGGGGATCATCCGCAGCCACTTCGGGGCCACTGCGGAGGCGTTCCCGGTCTTCAACGGCACCGGCGCGAACGTCGTCGCGCTCCAGGCGGTCACCGACCGCTGGGGCGCGGTGATCTGCGCCGAGAGCGCGCACATCAACGTGGACGAGGGCGGCGCCCCCGAGCGCATGGGCGGCCTCAAGCTGCTCACCGTGCCCACGCCGGACGGCAAGCTCACGCCCGAGCTGATAGACCGGCAGGCCTGGGGCTTCGAGGACGAGCACCGCGCCATGCCGCAGGTCGTCTCGATCACCCAGTCCACGGAGCTGGGCACGCTCTACACGCCCGAGGAGATCCGCGCGATCTGCGAGCACGCCCACGCGCACGGCATGAAGGTGCACCTGGACGGCTCCCGGATCGCCAACGCCGCCGCCTCCCTGAACGTCCCCATGCGGACGTTCACCAACGCGGTCGGCGTCGACATCCTCTCGCTGGGCGGGACGAAGAACGGCGCGGTGTTCGGCGAGGCGGTCGTCGTCATCAACCAGGACGCGGTGCGGCAGATGAAGCACCTGCGGAAGATGTCGATGCAGCTCGCCTCCAAGATGCGCTTCGTCTCCGTGCAGCTGGAGGCCCTGCTCGCCAAGGACCTGTGGCTGCGCAACGCCCGGCACGCCAACGAGATGGCGCAGCGCCTGGCCGAGGGCGTCCGCGCGGTGCACGGCGTGGAGATCCTCTACCCGGTGCAGGCGAACGGCGTCTTCGCCAAGCTCCCGCACGACGTGAGCGAGCGGCTGCAGAAGCGGTTCCGGTTCTACTTCTGGGACGAGGCGGCCGGGACCGTCCGCTGGATGTGCTCGTTCGACACCTCCGAGGAGGACGTCGACGCGTTCGTGGCGGCGCTCAAGGAGGAGATGGCGCGCTAGCACTCCAGTGTGACTTCGTGATTCATCCGGTTGAAGGACTGCCGAGTCGTCATCGGTAGTGGCTGCGACGGGCGGCGGCTCGGTGGTGTCTGCGCCGGTTCGACCAGTGCAGCAACTTGGGCGGGGAGGCGTTCGTCGGGTTCAGCAGGGCGCCGAGCTCCTCCCTCCCGCCGACCCGGGCCCAGAACCGCTCCACCTGCACGAGGCACGCCGGCTCAGGTCCTTGGCGATCTCCTCGCATCCGACCGGCTCGCCGTCGGCATAGTCGGCTGATCATCAGCCACAGGCACTGATCAGAGCACGAGCGTGCCCAGGTCGCGCACGGTGTCGGCGAGCGCGCGGATCGCGTCGTTCTCGGCCTCGCCGCGCCAGACCAGCGCGTAGCGGAGGATGGCCAGATCGGGCACCGGCAGCCAGCGGATGTTCGGCATGCCCCAGTACCGCGTCACGTGGCGGGGGAATGTCTGCACGATGTCACCCATCGAGATCAGACTGATCAACTCGTCCGGGCCGAGCACCAGATGGGCACGCTCGATGGCACGGCCGCGCGGGGTGTGGAAGGGCAGGTAGCTGTCCTCCCAGTAGTCCGGGACGCCGGTGGTGGTCGCGTGCGCGAAGTCCGCGAACGCCTCCAGCGGCGCGGTGTCGCGCCCGGCGAGCTCGTGGTGGTCGGCCACGGCCAGCACCCGAGGGTCAGTGAGCAGCGTCGGGCCGACCGTCAGATCCGGTTCCTCCACCGGCAGCCAGGCGACGAAGACGTCCATGGCGCCGGCGCGCAGCGCGCCGAACGGGTCGGCGTACGGCGCCGGCCTGATCTGCAGCTCCCATCTGGGATGGCGCCTGCGGAACGTACGCCAGTAGTGGTGCAGGTCGACGATGTTGAACGGCATCATGCCGACCCGCAGCCGCCCGGTCACTCCCCGCCCGGCCATCCTGGCCCGCTCCAGCGACTCGTGCAGGCCCATGTACACAGGCTGCAGATCGTCGCGCAGCTGCCGGCCGACCTCGGTCAGCCGAACCGTACGGCTGGTGCGCTCGAACAGCGCGGCGCCGATCCGGCGCTCCTGCTTCTTGATGGTCTGGCTGACTCGCGCCTGGGAGACGTGCAGGCGCTCGGCGGCCCGGCCGAAGTGCAACTCCTCGGCGAGCACCAGGAAGATCTCGATGTCCCGGATTTCCACTGGACCCCCCGTGTCCTCGATCGATAATCCCACGGTTATCGATCAGCGCGGAAGTCTACGTTGATCATGGTGATGGTCGGCCGGGAGGCTGGGCGGCATGGAATCACGCATGAAGAATCCCGCGTTCGTCCTGCCGGACGCGATGAAGGGCATCGGCAGCATCATCAAGGCCATCGGCCAGGGCGGAATCACGCACGAGCTGCAGGAGATCGTCGCGCTGCGCGCCAGCCAGCTCAACGGCTGCAGCGCCTGCGTCCACGCCCATGTGCAGAACCTGCGCAAGGCGGGCGAGAGCGAGGAGCGGATCGCCACGGTCGCCGCCTGGCGGGAGGCACCGTTCTTCACAGACGCCGAGCGCGCCGCGCTCGAACTCGCCGAACGGACCACCAGGCTGGCCGACCGCTCCGAGGACGCGGTGTCCGACGAACTGTGGGACCGCCTGCGCGGGTACTACGGCGAGGAGCAGCTCTCCGCGCTGATCCTGCTGATCGGCGTCACCAACTTCTTCAACCGCCTCAACGCCGTGGTCCGCGAGCCGGCCGGCACGTCCTGGGGCTGATCCGCCCGCCCGCACCGCGAGCTGACCCGGGGCCGCGCCGGACCGCAGCCCGAAAGGGCGCCGGTCCGGCGCGGCTCTGCGCATGCACGGTTGTGCATAGATATGCGGTCTACTGAAAAGTCATTGACGCTCGGGTGGTCGCATTCCTATGCTCTGCGGCCATGGAGCTGATCCAGGAAAACGCCGACCTGTCCGCCTACTTGGCCGCCGACGAGGTCATCGACCATCACCATCCGATCGTGCGGAACACGGCCGCCCGCCTGGCCGCAGGGGCGGCAGACTCGTATGAGTATGCGTGCGCCGCGTACGAGTTCGTGCGCGACACCATCCCGCACTCCCAGGACTCCGGCGACCTCCGCGTCACCTGGCGCGCCTCCGACGTCCTGAGCCTGCGCACCGGCATCTGCTACGCCAAGTGCCACGCCCTCGCCGCACTGCTGCGCGCCGAGGACATCCCCACCGCCCTGTGCTACCAGCGCCTGGCGGACGACGAAGGTGGCCACGCCGTCCACGGCCTGGTCGCCGCGCGCTTCAACGGCGCGTGGCACCGGCAGGATCCGCGCGGCAACAAACCGGGCGTCGACGCACAGTTCTCCCTCGACGGGGAGCGACTGGCCTGGACCCCGGACCCCGCGTCCGACGAGCTGGACTATCCCGTCCTGTACGCCGCACCCCATCCGGTCGTCCTCGACGCCCTGAAGGCGGCCCCGGACCGGCCGTACCTGTGGAAGACGCTCCCCACCGCACTCTGAACCGAGCCGGCCGACGCCCACGCCCACCGCGCCGTCCGCCACCCCCGCCCGGCCGTCAACGGGGTGTCAGTGCGCCTCGGCCGCCTTCAGTTGCTCCGCCGTCGGTGCCGTGCCGCCCAGATGGGCCGGCAGCCACCAGGAGTCGTCGAGTCCCTTGGGGCGCGCGGGGTAGGCGCGCTGGGCGGTGTCCAGCAACTCCTGGACACACTCGCGCAGCCGACGGGTGATCGCCCCCGCGTACTGGTCGCGGGGGGCCTCGACCGCCTCGCCCACGCGGATCGTGATCGGGGTGTGGCTGCGCCTGAAGTTGCGCGGGTGACCCTTGGTCCACAGCCGCTGCGTGCCCCACACCGCCATCGGGACCAGCGGGACGCCCGCCTCCTGGGCGAGGCGCGCCGCACCGGACTTGAAGCTCTTCAGGGTGAAGGACTGCGAGATCGTGGCCTCCGGGAACACCCCGATGACCTCGCCGGAGCGCAGCGAGTCCAGCGCGTGCGCGTAGGCGGCCTCGCCCTGCTTGCGGTCGACCGGGATGTGCTTCATCCCGCGCATCAGCGGCCCCGACACCTTGTGGCGGAAGACGGACTCCTTCGCCATGAAGCGCACCAGACGCTTCTGCGGCAGCGCCGCCAGGCCGTTGAAGATGAAGTCCAGATAGCTGATGTGATTGCTCACCAGCACGGCGCCGCCGGTGCGCGGGATGTTCTCCGAGCCCATGCAGTCGATCTTGAGGTCCCACACCTTGAACAGCGTCTTGGCGAATCCGACGACGGGACGGTAGACCAGCTCTGCCATGGGTGGGATCGACCCTTTCTGCTCTGCTCGGGAAAGGGGCTCCCGGCGGGAAGTTACGCAGCCGTAGGTTTTCGGCGTCTCGCAGATCGTGCCCGAAGAACGGACGCGGAGCCAGTCCTGGTGCCCCGTGGCGGCGAGATCCTCGTCACGTCGGCCTACATCCGACCTCGGATCTTTAAGGTGCCTTTGCTCCGCAGCCGGTCCCGACCCGTTCCCGGCCCGCTCCCGGAACATCCGTCCATCAGTCGATTCACAGTCAAAACCGATCCCGGCGTCGGGAATCCTCGCCGCCTCGTGGATGCTTGTGCGGATGGAGACCGGACGGACGGCGCGGCGGAGCGGGAGGACACGGGTGCGCGGGCGGAACGACGGCAGGCGGCTCGGCGCGGTCGACCTGGGCGGCGAACTGGGGGAGCGGGCCACGCTCGTACAGTTCTCCAGCGCCTTCTGCGCGCCCTGTCGGGCCACCCGGCGCGTCCTCGGCGAGGTCGCCGCAATGGTCCCGGGCGTCGCCCACGTCGAGATCGACGCGGAGGCCCGCCTGGACCTCGTACGCGAGCTGGAGATCCTCAGGACGCCCACCGTGCTGGTGCTCGACGCGACCGGCCGGGTGGTGCGGCGCGCCACCGGACAGCCCCGCAAAGCGGACGTCATCGCGGCACTCGGGGAGGCCGTGTGACGCCGTGTCGGCACCTGGTGAGACCTCTCCCAGATCCCGGACCGAACTTGACTGCAAGCGTCACCTATCGTCAGCCTGACCGTATGCCGATCGAACTCCTTCTCTACGGGCGGGTCCACGTCGACCTGGCCCGCACCGCGAGCGCGCGCTGTCCGGACTGCTGAGCAGTCACGCACCCGCTCGCCATCCCCAGCAGAAGGACAACTCCATGACGGCCACGCCCGACCTCGGCACCTTCCAGCTCGCGACCCCCGACCTCCTGCGCTCCACCTTCCGCCGGCACGCCGCCGGTGTCGCGGTGATCACCGCGCGCGGAGCCGCCGGCCCGGTCGGCTTCACCGCCACCTCTCTCACCTCCGTCTCCGCCGACCCCCCGCTCGTCTCCTTCGGCATCGGCACCGGCGCCTCCAGCTGGCCGGCCATCGCGGCGACGGAGTACGTCGGCGTCCACATACTCGGCGAGCACCAGAGCGACCTGGCCGCCACCTTCGCCCGCAGCGGCGCCGACCGCTTCGGCGCGCCCACCGCCTGGCGCGAGGGACCGGAAGGCGTACCCGTCCTGGACGACGTGCTCGCCTGGCTGGTCTGCCGGGTCGTCGGCCGTGTCCCGGCCGGTGATCACCGGATCGTGCTGGCCGAGGTGGTCCTCGGCGACCCCACCGGCACGGGCCGCCCGCTCCTTTACCACCAGGGCAGGTTCACCGCTCTGCGGGATTGATCACCCTTCTCCCCGCCTGCGAAGCCGTCGAGTTCCGGTTACGCTGCGTTGCGAAGGTCACAGTTCAAAGCGCTTGCTTAGCGGGCAGGAACTGGGTGTACTGACGAGTAATATTTCGGTCGGAGCGCGCGGACGTCCCGACCGGGATCGGCCGCTTGAGGCGCCTATGCTGCCTGCAAGAGGCAGCCAGGAAATAACGATGCAGTAGGAGAGCCGGCGTGAGCTTGAGGATCGTTGTCACTGTGAAGTACGTGCCCGACGCCACTGGCGACCGGCACTTCGCCGATGACCTGACCGTCGACCGCGACGACGTGGACGGTCTGCTCTCCGAGCTGGACGAGTACGCGGTCGAGCAGGCGCTGCAGATCTCCGAGAACTCGGACGACGACGTCGAGGTCACCGTTCTGACGGTCGGCCCGGAGGACGCCAAGGACGCGCTGCGCAAGGCGCTGTCCATGGGTGCCGACAAGGCCATCCACGTCGAGGACGACGACCTGCACGGCACCGACGCCATCGGCACCTCGCTGGTGCTGGCCAAGGCGATCGAGAAGGCCGGCTTCGACCTGGTCGTCTCCGGCATGGCCTCCACCGACGGCACCGGCGGTATCGTCCCGGCTCTCGTGGCCGAGCGCCTGGGCGTCCCGCAGGTCACCCTGCTCTCCGAGGTCTCGGTCGAGGACGGCACCGTCAAGGGCCGCCGCGACGGCGACGCCGCATCCGAGCAGCTCGAGGCGCAGCTCCCGGCCGTCATCTCCGTGACCGACCAGTCCGGTGAGGCCCGCTATCCGTCCTTCAAGGGCATCATGGCGGCCAAGAAGAAGCCGGTGGAGTCCTGGGACCTGTCCGACCTCGACATCGAGGCCGAGGAGGTCGGCCTGGACGGCGCGTACACCAAGGTCGAGGCCGCGAACGAGCGCCCCGCGCGCACCGCGGGCACGATCGTCAAGGACGAGGGCGAGGGCGGCAAGCAGCTCGCTGAGTTCCTCGCGAGCCAGAAGTTCATCTAAGGGCTCGCCCCCGCTGACCGCCCCTCAACTTCGTTACGCAGGAGAGCAATCCCATGGCTGAAGTCCTCGTCTACGTCGACCACGTGGACGGTGCCGTCCGCAAGCCGACCCTGGAGCTGCTGACGCTGGCCCGCCGCATCGGCGAGCCCGTCGCCGTCGCGCTGGGAGGCGGCGCCGCCGACACCGCCGCGACCCTCGCCGAGCACGGCGCGACCCGTGTGCTGACCCACGAGGCGTCCGAGTACGCCGACTACCTGGTCGTCCCGAAGGTGGACGCCCTGCAGGCCGCCCACGAGGCCGTCTCCCCGGCCGCCGTGCTGGTCCCGTCCTCCGCGGAGGGCAAGGAGATCGCCGCCCGCCTGGCGCTGCGCATCGGCTCCGGCATCATCACCGACGCCGTCGACCTCGAGGCCGGCGACGAGGGCCCGGTGGCCACCCAGTCGGTGTTCGCCGCGTCCTTCACCACCAAGTCCCGTGTCATCAAGGGCACCCCGGTCATCACGGTCAAGCCGAACTCGGCCGCCGTCGAGGCCGCCCCGGCCGCCGGTGCCGTCGAGGCGCTGGCCGTCACCTTCTCCGACAAGGCCACCGGCACCAAGGTCACCGGCCGCACGCCGCGTGAGTCGACGGGCCGTCCGGAGCTGACCGAGGCCGCGATCGTGGTCTCCGGTGGCCGTGGCGTCAACGGCGCGGAGAACTTCGCGATCATCGAGGCGCTCGCCGACTCGCTCGGCGCGGCCGTCGGTGCCTCGCGTGCCGCGGTGGACGCGGGCTGGTACCCGCACACCAACCAGGTCGGCCAGACCGGCAAGTCCGTCTCGCCGCAGCTGTACATCGCCAACGGCATCTCCGGCGCCATCCAGCACCGCGCCGGTATGCAGACCTCGAAGACGATCGTCGCGGTCAACAAGGACCCCGAGGCCCCGATCTTCGAGCTGGTCGACTACGGCGTCGTCGGCGACCTGTTCGACGTCGTCCCGCAGCTGACCGAGGAGGTCAAGGCCCGCAAGGGCTGAGCCTCCCCGCGGCGCCTGCCCGAGGCCCCTGTGACCGGCGCGGTCACAGGGGCCTCGGTGCATGCTGGATGAGTCCCGGCGGGAGCCGACCAGTCTTCCGGAGGGAGTCGACCAGCCTCCGCAGGGTGTTGACCAGCGGGAACCACCCCGGATAACTTCATTCTGCGGATTATTGATTCCGTAAAGCGGAAAACTGGAGGGTTGGGATGGGTCAGCAGGAGAAGGTGGCGACGAGCCTCGCGGGCGCGGTCAGCGAGGAGATCAGCGCTTCCCTCGCGCCGGTCGACGCGGAGCTGGAGCGCCGCTACCCCGGAGACCCCGGCACCCGGCAGCCCGTCCACACCGTGTACGTCCCCGGTGACGCCTTCGCCGCCGACACCATCCGCTCCTGGGGCGACCAGGCCCTCGCCGCCCTGGACGAACACGCGCCGGACGCCGCCTCGTTCGCCGCCGTCCTCGGCCTCTCCGACGACCTCGCCGAGCCCGTGTACTCCCGGGTTCGCGCCAAGCTGGAGCGCGAGCCGATCGAAGACCTGCGCGTCGACTTCGAGGACGGCTACGGCCCCCGCCCGGACGCCGAGGAGGACGAGGCCGCCGCCCGCGCCGCCCGCCTGATCGCCGAGGCGTACCGGAACGGCACGGCGGCCCCGTACATGGGCATCCGCATGAAGTGCATGGAGGCCCCGGTGCGCGACCGGGGCATCCGCACCCTCGACGTGTTCCTCACCGGACTGATGGAGGCCGGCGGCCTGCCCGAGGGACTGGTGCTGACCCTGCCGAAGGTGACGTACGCCGAGCAGGTCGGCGCCTTCGTACGCCTCCTGGAGGCCTTCGAGAAGGCCCACGGGCTCGACGCCGGCCGGCTCGGCTTCGAGATCCAGATCGAGACCAGCCAGTCCATCCTCGCCACCGACGGCACCGCGACCGTCGCCCGCATGATCCAGGCCGCCGAGGGCCGCGCCACCGGCCTGCACTACGGCACCTTCGACTACAGCGCCTGCCTCGGCGTCTCCGCCGCCTACCAGGCCAGCGACCACCCGGCCGCCGACCACGCCAAGGCGATCATGCAGGTCGCCGCCGCCGGCACCGGCGTACGCGTCTCGGACGGCTCGACCAACGTCCTCCCGGTCGGCCCCACCGAGAAGGTCCACGCCGCCTGGCGCCTCCACTACGGCCTCACCCGGCGCGCCCTCGCCCGCGCCTACTACCAGGGCTGGGACATGCACCCCGGCCACATCCCGACCCGCTACGCGGCCGTCTTCGCCTTCTACCGCGAGGGCTTCGAGCAGGCCGCGGCCCGGCTCGCCCGCTACGCCAACCGCGCGGGCGGCGACGTCATGGACGAGCCCGCCACCGCCAAGGCCCTCAGCGGCTACCTGCTGCGCGGCCTGGACTGCGGCGCCCTCGACATCGCCGAGGTCGCCCGGCTCACCGGCCTGACCCGCGCCGACCTGGAGGGCTTCGCGGCGCCCCGGCGCGGCGACCTGACGGCCTCGGCGAAGTAGCCCGCCGTCCTCACGGCCCCGGCCTGCCGGTTGCCCTGGCCTCCCCGGCCTCCCCGGCCTCCCCGGTCGCCGCGGGCGCCGCGGGCGCCGGGGCCGGCCGGGGCGGCTGACCGGATGAACCTCTGAACGACATCGCTCCTGCGGGTACGCGCTCGACGGCCTGACGCGCTTCGACGCTGATCATGGGACAAATTCCCCCACAGGAAGGCTGACGTCGTCGATGCGTCGTTCCCTGTTGGTCGCCTGTACCGCGGCGACCGCTCTCCTGGCCCCCCTGCCCTTGGCCATGGCCACTCCTCCCGCACACGGCGGGACGGGTTCTGACGAGCCGTGGGTGGTGCGCAGCGCCGTGCTGCGCGCGAACGCCAAGGACTACGCCTCGCTGTGCCGCACGCAGGAGGAGGGGGTGCCGGAGCGCCGCACCTGGCCTCTCTTCCACAACACCCGGGGCTTCACCGCCGAGCGGGACTACTACCACAAGGACCCGGACGGCACCGTCTACTGGGACGGCTTCGACCCGAAGAACCCCGAGAACACGGTCTCCCTGTCCGTCATCGGAGCCTGCAAGGACAAGGGCGGCTCGGTCACCCTCGACGGCGTCATCGAGATCGGCACCAAGGACTATGTGTTCACCCCCCTGCCCAAGCGTCGGGGCGAGTACCTCCTCCAGGAGATCGACACGCTGAAGCTGCCCCCCAGCGGACAGCCGGGCGACACCGTGACCCTGGAGCCGCGGGCCCACCGTCCCGGGCACGCGGAGAGGACACCCAGGGCCGACGACAACAGCCCGGTCGCCATCGACGTCCTCGTCGCCTACACCCCCGCGGCCGTCACCGAACTCGGCGGGGTGCCGGAGGTGGAGGCCCGGATCCGCTACGGAGTGAGCCAGCTCAACAAGGCTTTCGCCACCAGCCGTGTGCCGGCCAGCGTGCACGTCGTCCACTCGTACCAGACGACGCCGTTCGGCGGCGCCGACCCGTCCACCAGCACCTTGCTCGCCAAGCTCAACAACCGCAACGACCTGACGCTCGGCTCCCTGGCCCACGCGAACCGGGACCTCTACGGCGCCGACCTGGTGGCCCTGCTCGCCTCCATCCCCGCCCAGAACAGCTCCGGCACGGCCGACCTGCCGTTGCCCGTGACCTCGGGCACCAGCGAGAGCGCCTACTCCGTCACCAGCGTCCTGTCGGTGAAGGAATGGGACAACCTGGGCCACGAGATCGGCCACAACCTGGGCATGCGGCACGACCGCCAGACGATCACGAACAACGGGGAGACGCCGCCGGGAGCGAACGACACCAACTTCGGCTGGATCACCGCCGACAAGAAGTACCACACGCTGATGGCCTACAACACGCCCTGCCTGCCCACCTGCAAGGTCATCAATCAGTACTCCAACACCACCAACACGGTCGGCGGACAGGCCCTCGGCGACGCGAAGAACAACAACGCCGGCATCGCACGTCTCGCCACCCCCCTCGTGTCCGGCTACCGCGCCTCGAAGGTGACCAACCGGCACAACCTCAAGCTGTCCGTCTCCCCAGCGGGCGGCGGCACCGTCACGGTCAGCGAGTTCGGCCCCTACGACCCCGGTACGCAGGTGACCGTCACCGCCCACCCGGCCTCCGGCTACGTGTTCGCGGGCTGGGACGTCGACGGCGTGGCGCAGACCGACACCACGACGGACTACCAGATCACCATGGACAAGGACCGCAGCATCGTCGCGCGCTTCAACCGGACTCCGTGAGCGCACACCCGTCGCACCACTGACCGGCGGGTGTCGCGACCATGGCCGTCGGCCGTACCCGGCACGGCCGGCCATGGTCCCGACTCACCGGTGCCGGACGTCCCGGGCGGCCGGCTCCGCGTAGGGCTCGAGTCCCGACTGCGTCACCCACCCCTGCTCCCGGAACAGCCGCGTGCCCTGCGCGCACAGGGCCGCGTCCGCGCGGGCCCGGGCGCAGAACTCCTCCGGACTGTCGCCGAACAGCTCTCTCAACGGGGCGCAGTCCAGCAGGAGTTCGGTGAGCAGGGCGTGCTGGCCGGGGTGGCGGCGCGCGATGCCGTCGCCGCCGCGCAGCACCCCGTGCTGATTGACGTACGTGTGCACCCCGGGCAGCACCTGACCGCCCGTCAATTCGACGCGTACGTCCGGTGCGGTCAGCCACGTCCGGCGGTAGTTGCCGTCCGCGCGCGGGGCGCCCTCGCTGGCGTCGACCACGGCCAGTTGCCGTGGATCCAGCCAGATGACGAACAACTCGGCCGACGCCTGCGGGGACTTGACGGGCGACGCGGAGACATAGCCCATGAGGCTGACGTGCGCGGAGACGCCCACGGCGATCCCGCGCACCCGCGTCCGGACCATGGGTAAGGGGGAGTCGACCCCGGACTCCTGCATCTTGTACCGGAGTTGACCGGGGCAGGCGTTGGAGCCGACGGCCAGGACCGGCACCCGGTCGTCGTAGACCAGGCGCTCCAGCGGCAGCAACCGGTCGCCGTGCAGCAGGCCGGAGTCGGCGGGCCAGGCGCCCGGGTAGGTCAGCGGATGGTCGCGGGGTGCCTCACCGAGGCCGAGTTCGTCCAGGGTGCGGCCGGCCACGGGCGGCTCAGTCCGCGGGCGGCAGCTCGCCGGAGCCGCGCGCGATCAGCCGGGTCGGCAGCTCGATGCGCTCCGGGGCGACCAGGACGCCGTCCAGCTGGCGGAAGAGACGCTCGGCGGCGGTACGGCCCAGCGCGGCCGCGTCCTGCGCGACGACCGTCACGCCGGGCTGGAGCAGGTCGGCCAGTTCGAAGTCGTCGAAGCCGACGAGAGCGACCGGGCGGGACTGCTCGGCGAGCACCCGGATCACGGTGACCGTCACCCGGTTGTTGCCCGTGAAGACGGCGGTGACCGGGGAGGGCCCGGACAGCATCTCCTCGGCCGCCCGGCGCACCCGCTCCGGGTCGGTCGCCCCGAGGGACATCCACTGCTCCTCGACCGGTATCCCCGCGTCCTCCATGGCGGCCCGGTAGCCGCGCAGCCGCTCGGCCGCGGTGTGGATGCGGGGCATGTCGCCGATGAAGCCGATCCGCCGGTGACCATGGGCGATCAGGTGCGCGACGCCGTCACGGGCGCCGCCGAAGTTGTCGGACAGGACGACATCGGCGTCGATCCGCCCGGCCGGCCGGTCCACGAACACCGTCGCCACGCCCGCCTTGATCTCCGGCTCCAGATAACGGTGGTCGTCCCCGGCCGGGATCACCACCAGACCGTCCACCCGCCGCGCGCACAACGCCAGCGCCAACTCCTGCTCCCGCTCCGGGTCCTCGGCGCTGGAGCCGTTGATCAGCAGGGCGCCGTGCGCGCGGGCCACCTCCTCGACCGCCCGGCTCAGGGGGCCGTAGAAGGGGTCCGCCAGATCCTCCAGGACGAGGCCGATGCTTGCCGTACGGCCTTTGCGCAGCACACGCGCGCTGTCGTTGCGGCGGAAGCCCAGCGCGTCGATCGCCTCCTGCACCCGGCGCTCGGTGTCCGGGGTGACCCCGGGCTCGCCGTTGACCACGCGGGACACCGTCTTCAGGCCGACCCCGGCCCGCGCGGCCACGTCCTTCATCGTCGGACGGTTGCCGTAGCGGGTCCCGGTGATGCGGTCTGCGCGGCGGGTGGTCTCGGGCACGATGCTGCGTCCTGTCCTGTCGTCCGGAGCGTCCACCGGGGGTGGTGGTGCGTCGATCCGGCGGATGTATGAGGATGTGGCGTCGAGCATAGAGCCTGGACAACGTTGTCAGATCCGCGAGAGACTGTCCAGCGCTGTTCCCCGGCCCGCGCCCCCACCGCGACCGGCCTGCGGCGATTCTCTGATTTCGCTTCTTCTGACGGTTCGCTTCGCTCCGTCCCACGGATCAACGGGGAGATCTGACTCTGATGCACACCGACCTCGTGGCGGCCCTGGACATCGGCGGCACCAAGATCGCCGGCGCGCTGGTGGACGGCAACGGCCGGATCCAGACGCGCGCCCAGCGCGCCACGCCCGCGCAGCAGGACGGCGAGACGGTCATGCGGGCCGTCGAGGAGGTGCTCGTCGACCTCGCCGGGTCGCCGCTGTGGGGACGCGCGGGTTCCATCGGTATCGGCAGCGCGGGCCCGGTCGACGCCTCGGCGGGCACGGTGAGCCCGGTGAACGTGCCGGGTTGGCGCGAGTTCCCGCTGGTGGAGCGGGTGCGGGCGGCCACCGGCGGCCTGCCTGTCGAGCTGATCGGCGACGGCGTGGCGATCACCGCGGCCGAGCACTGGCAGGGCGCCGCCCGCGGCCACGACAACGCGCTGTGCATGGTGGTCTCCACCGGCGTGGGCGGCGGCCTGGTCCTGAACGGGCAGCTGCACCCCGGCCCGACCGGCAACGCCGGCCACATCGGACACATCAGCGTCGACCTGGACGGCGACCCCTGTCCGTGCGGTTCGCGCGGCTGCGTCGAGCGCATCGCCAGCGGCCCCAACATCGCCCGGCGCGCCCTGGAGCGGGGCTGGCGGCCCGGCCCCGACGGCGACACGTCCGCCGCCGCGGTGGCCGCCGCCGCCCGCGCGGGGGACCCGGTCGCCGTGGCCTCCTTCGAGCGCGCCGCACAGGCCCTCGCGGCCGGCATCGCGGCCACCGCCACCCTCGTCGAGATCGACATCGCGGTGATCGGCGGCGGCGTCGGCAAGGCCGGCGACATCCTCTTCACCCCGCTGCGCAAGGCCCTCGCCGACTACGCGACCCTGTCCTTCGTCCGGCGCCTGACGGTGGCACCCGCACAGATGGGCACGGACGCGGGCCTGGTGGGGGCGGCCGCGGCGGCCCTGCATGTACCGCGGCCGACGGCCGTGTGAGGTTCAGCGGAATTCGTGCACGACCTCGATACGGCCGACGATGTGCGCGTTGAACTCGTCCAGTTCCTCGGCCGGTACCCACAGTTCGAGGATGGTCTCGCCGCCGGCCTGCTGAACGGGATAGCGGGAGACGAACGCGGAGTCCACCTCGAAGCGGGTCACGAAACCTGCGCCGTCGTGCTTGACGTTCCAGTCCCGGGCGATCCGGATCGCGTAGTCCTCGTTGAGCACCGGGTAGAAGATCGGCTGCTCGGGCAGCCGGGGCGGCCACGCCCTCCACGCCAGTTCCCGGACCAGGTCCAGCTCCTTGGGGCCGGTGGGGCGCCAGAGGGTGGTGGTCGGGTGGGGGCTGGTCATGGCCGTCGTACTCCTGGTTCGTGGATCGCCGGCTTCCGGCCGGCGGGGATCCGGACGATACCGGCCCCTTGATCGCCGCTGCCACGAGGTTTCGCCGGGACCCGCGTGACTCCGGGCGGGTTCGGCAGTTGACCACGGCATGAAGAAGCGCAGCATGCTCGCCATCGCCTCCCTCGCCACCGGATTCGTCGTGGCCGCCGTCACCCCGTCCCACGCGGCGGAGCAGGGGGCGCTCGACGACCTCAAGGTCACCGACACCCTCGGCACGGTCGACCATCTCGTCAGCCAGGACAGCTTCGCCCTGGACGAGAACGCCCTCGGCCAGGAGTAGCCCGGCGGGCGGAGGGCCGGTACCCCTGCGGGAGGGGTGCCGGCCCTCCCGTGTGCGCGCCCTCATCAGCAGGGGGTTTCCGTGGCAGGGTGGAGCGGGCAAGCCACAGGGGGCCAACAGAAGAGGGGGAGTCCGTGACCGTCGTCTGGATCAACGGCGCGTTCGGTGCGGGGAAGACAACCGCCGCACGGGAACTGATCGAACTGATCCCGAACAGCACGCTCTTCGACCCGGAGATCATCGGGGGAACGCTCTCGCACCTGCTGCCGCCCAAGCGTCTCGCCGAGGCCGGCGACGTCCAGGACCTGCCCATCTGGCGGCGGCTCGTGATCGACACGGCGGCCGCGCTCCTCGCCGAGCTGGGCGGCACCCTCGTGGTGCCCATGACCCTGCTGCGCCAGGAGTACCGCGACGAGATCTTCGGCGGTCTCGCCGCCCGCCGGATCCCCGTACGGCATCTGCTCCTCGCCCCGGCGGAAACGATCCTGCGCGAGCGGATGGCCGGCCGGGAGACACCGCCCGACCTGCCCGACGGCGAGATACGGCAGCGGCAGTGGGCGTACGACCACATCGAGCCCTACCGGGCCGCCCTCGCCTCCTGGCTCACCGCCGACGCCCACCTCGTCGACACCAGCGCCCTCACCCCGTACGAGACCGCCGTCCGCGTCGCCGACGCCGTCGGCACCGGCGCCGTACCGCCCTGCGACATCGTGCAGACCCCCGAGCCCACCGCCGAGACCGTCGCCGCCGGTGTGCTCCTCTTCGACGAGCGGGACCGGGTGCTGCTCGTGGACCCCACCTACAAGCCCGGCTGGGAGTTCCCCGGCGGTGTGGTGGAGCGCGGCGAGGCCCCGGCCCGGGCCGGGATGCGCGAGGTCGCCGAGGAGACCGGGATACGGCTGCGGGAGGTGCCCCGGCTGCTCGTCGTCGACTGGGAGCGGCCCGCGCCCCCCGGCTACGGCGGACTGCGGCTGCTCTTCGACGGTGGCCGGCTCGACTCCGCCGAGGCCTCCCGGGTGTTGCTGCCGGGGCCGGAGCTGCGCGCCTGGCGCTTCGCCACCGAGCAGGAGGCCGCCGGCATGCTGCCCCCCGTGCGCTACGAGCGGCTGCGCTGGGCCCTCAGGGCCCGTGAGCGCGGGGCCGCGCTCTATCTGGAGGCAGGCGTCCCGGTCGGCTGACGCGGCTGTCCGGCCGCCGAGCGGGCGGGGGAGTCAGCCGGCGGCCGGGTGGCGGTCCGCCGCCTCCCGAAGGGCGCGCGAGGCCCGCCCCACCACCGGGTCGCCGTGGCCGAAACACGCCACCTCGGAGTCGAGTCCGGCCAACCGGTGGAAGGAGTCGAGGAGTCGCGGCCGGTCCAGGTTGAACACGCCCGGCATCATCGCGCCGTCGACCGGCGAGGCCGCCACCGTGTCACCCGTGAACAGCACGCCCTCGTCCGGGACGAACAGGGCGATGCTGCCGTCCGTGTGCCCGGGGACATGGATCACCCGTGCGCCGCCGCCGAAGTCCAGCACGTCACCGTCGGACACGGGGGTGACATGCCGGGGCCGCACCGGCTCGCCCTCGGGCAGGTGCCGTGACACCTCCGCGTGGATCGGCAGCTCCCAGTCCTCGAACACCGGTGCCGGGCCCGGTCGTTCACCGCTGACGAACGGCGCGTCCAGGTGGTGGGCCACCACCTCGGCACCGCTCAGAGCGGCGAACTCGCCCGCCCCGCCCGCGTGGTCCTCGTGGAAATGGGTCAGCACGATCCGTCGTACGTCCCCGGGCGCGCGGCCCAGCCCGGCGACCGCGTCGGCGATCGCCGGGCCCGAGCCGACCAGACCGGCGTCGATGAGCGTCAACTCCTCGCCGTCGCGCCAGAGATAGGCCTGGCCGACCGGGAAGCGCAGGAGACGGAGGCGGGGCAGCAGTTCGATGACGTCCATGCGCCGACCGTAGGCAGCGCCCCCGTCCGCGGACGAGGGCGCTCTGCCGTCGGCAGAAGGGTTCAGCTCGCCGCGTAGTTGCGCAGGAACAGCGCCTCGGCAACCGACAGCTGCTCCAGCTCCCGGGGGGACACGCTCTCGTTGAGCGCGTGGATCTGCGCCTCCGGCTCGCTCAGGCCGATGAGCAGGATCTCCGCCTGCGGGTACAGGCCCGCGAGGGTGTTGCACAGCGGGATGGAGCCGCCCTCGCCCGCGTACTGCATGGTCTCGCCCGGGTAGGCGACCGCCATCGCGTCGGCCATCGCCTGGTAGGCCGGGCTGGTGGCGTCGGCGCGGAAGGGCTGGCCCTGGCCGATCTGCTCGGTGGTGACCCGGACGCCCCACGGGGTGTGCGCCGTGAGGTGGGCCTCCAGCAGCTTGGTCGCCTCCGCCGCGTCCACGCCCGGCGGCACCCGCAGGCTGATCAGCGCGCGGGCGCCGGAGTGAACGGACGGGGTGGCGCCGACGACCGGCGGGCAGTCGATGCCGAGGACGGTGACGGCCGGGCGGGCCCAGACGCGGTCGGCGACCGAGCCGTTGCCGATCAGCCCGACCCCGTCGAGCACCTTGGCGTCCGCGCGGAACTGCTCCTCGGGGTACTCCAGGCCGTCCCACGTGCCCGTGGAGTCCAGTCCGTCGACCGTCGTCGTGCCGTCCTCGGCCCGCAGCGAGTCCAGCACGCGGATCAGCGCGGCGAGCGCGTCCGGGGCGGCGCCGCCGAACGAGCCGGAGTGCAGATTGCCCGCGAGGGTCTCCATCCGCACCCGGACCAGGGTCATGCCGCGCAGGGTGGTGGTCACGGTCGGCAGGCCGACACGGAAGTTGCCCGCGTCGCCGATCACGATGGTGTCCGCCGCCAGCAGCTCCGGGTGCTCCTCGGCGTACCGCTCCAGACCGCCCGTGCCCTGCTCCTCGGAGCCCTCGACGATGACCTTGACGTTCACCGGGACGCCGCCGTTCGCCTTCAGGGCGCGCAGCGCGAGCAGGTGCATGATCACGCCGCCCTTGCAGTCGGCGGCACCGCGGCCGTACCAGCGGCCGTCGCGCTCGGTCAGCTCGAACGGCGGGGTGGTCCAGCCGGCCTCGTCCAGCGGCGGCTGCACGTCGTAGTGCGCGTAGAGAAGAACCGTTTTCGCGCCCTCGGGGCCCGGCAGGTAGCCGTAGACGGACTGCGTGCCGTCCGGGGTGTCCAACAGGGCCACGTCGACGAATCCCTCGGCGCGCAGCGCGTCCGCGATCCAGCTCGCGGCGGCCTCGCTCTCGCTCTTCGGGAACTGCGTGAAGTCCGCCACCGACTTGAAGGCGACCAGCTCGGCCAACTCCGCCTTCGCCCGGGGCAGCAGCGAGGCGACGGTCTCGGCGACCGGATTCGACGACATGGGCACGCTCCTCGTGGGTGCGACGTTGAACAGCATGTACAGGGTAGGTACCCCGATACTCCCACAGTGGCCTGCGGCGACGGCCGCCGTAGGATGCGGGGGACACCACGGCAGCGGCTTGATCGGAGCGGTAGACCATCGTGAGCGGCGAGAACTCTTCGGCGGACGACGTGCAGCGGGTCTGGGACGTCGTCGTGGTGGGCGCGGGACCCGCGGGGGCCTCCGCCGCCTACGCGGCAGCGGTCGCCGGACGGCGCGTGCTGTTGCTGGAGAAGGCGGAACTGCCCCGGTACAAGACCTGCGGCGGCGGCATCATCGGCCCCTCGCGCGACGCGCTCCCGCCCGGCTTCGAGCTGCCCTTCCGGGACCGGGTGCACGCGGTCACCTTCTCGCACAACGGCCGTTTCACCCGTACCCGCCGCTCCAAGCAGATGCTGTTCGGGCTGATCAACCGGCCCGAGTTCGACCAGCAGCTGGTGGAGCACGCGCAGAAGGCGGGCGCCGAGCTGCGCACGGGCGTCACGGTGCAGCGCGTCGAGCAGCACGGCTCGGCGGTGCCGGACCGGCGCACGGTCGCGGTGGTGCTCCAGGGCGGCGAGACGGTGCTGGCCCGCGCGGTCGTCGGCGCCGACGGCAGCGCCAGCCGCATAGGCGCGCACGTCGGGGTGAAGCTGGAGCAGGTCGACCTCGGCCTGGAGGCGGAGATCCCGGTGCCGGACACCGTCGCCGAGGACTGGAAGGGCCGGGTGCTCATCGACTGGGGCCCGCTGCCGGGCAGTTACGGCTGGGTCTTCCCGAAGGGCGACACCCTGACCGTCGGCGTGATCTCACGGCGCGGTGAAGGCGCGGCCACCAAGCGGTACTTGGAGGACTTCGTCGCCCGCCTCGGGCTGTCCGGCTTCGAGCCCACCATCTCCTCCGGGCATCTGACCCGGTGCCGCGCCGACGACTCGCCGCTCTCCCGCGGCCGGGTGCTGGTCTGCGGCGACGCGGCGGGGCTGCTGGAGCCGTGGACCCGCGAGGGCATCTCCTTCGCGCTGCGTTCGGGCCGGCTGGCGGGGGAGTGGGCGGTCCGCATCTCCGAGGCGCACGACGCCGTCGACACCCGCCGCCAGGCCCTGAACTACGCGTTCGCGATCAAGGCGGGGCTCGGCGTGGAGATGAGCGTCGGCAAGCGCATGCTCGCCGCGTTCGAGCGCCGTCCCGGCATCTTCCACGCGGCCCTCACCGGCTTCCGCCCCGCCTGGCGGGCGTTCAAGGAGATCACCCAGGGCTCGACCTCGCTGGGCGAGCTCGTCAGGTCCCGCCCGATCGCCCAGCGGGCCCTGACCCTGCTGGACCGGAATCCGGCCACCGTCGCGGCGGAGGACACCGTCGGTTCCTGACGTGCTCCGGAACGCCGGGCGGCTGGGTGGCTGGGTCGCTTGGTGGCCGGGGGTGACCGGTCACCCCCGGCGCCACGTCAGGACTGGGCGGTCACGCGTGGCGCATGACCTGGTAGATCGTCTCCGAAACCGGCGCGGGGTGAGGCGTGTTGTGCCAGCCGATCTCCTGCGCGCGCTGCACGATGGCTTCACGGGCGGCCGCCGCGGCCGCCTCGTCCTCGAAGAACGCGACGGACAGCCCGTTGCCGGTGGCCGGGTCGACGAGGTGGTACGCCCCATGGACACCGGGAACCCCGGCTGCCGCGTCCAGCACCCAGTCCCAGTCGTCATCCGGCATCGGCTCCCACACCGCTACGCGCGCGATCATTCTTTCCCCTCGGTGGTGACTCGGTGGCGTCTCCCGGGGACAGCCGTGTCGATCGACTGTGGCAGAAGAGCGTGGCCCCTCGGGGCAGATTGACGGAACCGCGGCCGGCCTCGCCGCGGCGTCGCCGATTCGGCTACGCCTCCGGAAGATTCCGCTGGGCGTCCGGAATCAGTACGACCTTCCCGGCCACCGTCCCGGACTCGGCGAGCCGCATCGCCCGGGCCACCTCGCTGAGCGGCAGCCGGGCGGCGACGTGTGCGGTGACCTCGCCGCGTTCCAGGGCCCGGAACACCTCGGTGAGGTCGGCGCGCAGCCGGGCCCGGAAGCGGTCCTTGTTCAGGGCGCGCCCCGCCCAGACGTTGAAGAAGTACGCGTGGCGGCCGTTCGGCAGCGCGTTCCACAGCCACACCCGGCCGAGGATCTTCAGCACGGGCCACTGCTTGGAGCCCGTGTCGTCCCGGGTCGTGGCGCTGCCGTAGGAGACCAGCGTCCCGCCGGGGGCGAGCAGCCGCCAGGAGTCGAGGACGCTGCGCCCGCCGAGGTGGTCGAAGACCGCGTCGACCCCGCCGGGCGCCAGTTCCCGGACCCGGGCCGGGACGTCCTCGGCGCGGTAGTCGACCGGGGTCACGCCCAGCTCGCGCAGGGCGTCGTGGTGGCGGGCGGAGGCGGTGCCGATCACCCTCAGGCCGGCGGCACGCGCGAGCTGGACCAGGACGGTGCCGACGCCGCCGTTGGCGCCGTGCACGAGGATCGTCCCCCCGGCGCGCACCCGGGCCTTGCGGTGCAGCATCTGCCAGGCGGTGATGCCGTTGACGACCAGCGTCTCCGCCTCCGCCGCCCCGATCCCGGCCGGGACCTCCACGGCGTCCGCCGCGTCGAGCACCACGTGACTGGCCCAGCCGCCGACCTTGACCAGCGCCGCCACCCGTCGGCCGACGAGGTCCGGGGCGACGCCGGAGCCGGCCGTGAGAACGGTGCCGACCAGGTCGTAGCCGGGCACGAAGGGGAACGGCGGCTGGTCGTAGTACCGCCCCCGGCGCATCTGCTGCTCGGCGAACGACACCCCCGTGGCCTCCACCCGGACCACGATCTGCCCCGCCCCCGGCACCGGTATGTCCCGGTGCCGGAACCGCAGCTCCTCCGGTTCGACGGCGCCCGGCAGGACGACCTCGACGAGTTCGTCGAGGTCCTTGCGGTCCTTGAGTTCCTTGCTTCCCATGACGAACCTCCAGGTCGGTCAGCGGTGCTAGAGCCATTTGATTGAGTTAGAAGTTATAACCAACATGAAGCCTTCCAGGGTGAGTGTCAAGCTCTCGCAGCGAGTTCTGTTACGGCCTCTCTCGCTGGTGATAGGTTGAAACGAACCGGCGAGGAGGAGCGTGAGGACGATGGCGGCAGGCGCGGTGAGTCCCCGTGAGCGGTACCGCAGCCAGGTGCGGGCGGAGATCAAGGCGCGGGCCTGGGAGCAGATCGCCACGGCCGGGGCGTCGGGGCTGTCCCTCAACGCCATCGCCAAGGACCTGGGCATGAGCGGCCCGGCGCTGTACCGGTACTTCGCCGGCCGGGACGACCTGATCACCGAGCTGGTCCGGGATGCCTACCGCAGCCTCGCCGACACCTTCCGCGCCGCGGCCGACGCCGGTTCAGGGCTGCCCGGCCTGGCCCGCGCGCTGCGCGGCTGGGCACTGGCGGACCCGCAGCGGTACTTCCTCGTCTACGGCACACCCGTCCCCGGCTACCGGGCGCCGGACGACACCACGGCCATCGCCCAGGAGATCATGGCCACCCTGCTGGACGTGTGCGCGGCCGATGACGATGTGCCCGGGGCCGATGACGCGGCCGAAGGGGACGTGCCCGGGGCAGATGACACGGCCGATGCCAAGGACACCGCGTCGCCCGACGCCTTCGAGACCCACCTCGCGGAACATCGCCGCTGGGCCGGTGACCACCCCGCCGCGCCGCCCGTCCTCCGCCGCGCCCTGGCCGTCTGGACCCGGCTGCACGGTGTCCTCTCCCTGGAACTCGCCGGCCACTTCACCGGCATGGGCTTCGACCCGGAGCTGCTGTTCGACGCCGAGGTGAAGGGGCTCACCGGCGGGCGCTGAGCGCGCGAACGGTCGTACTCCCCGGGGCGTATCCGTGATCACCTCGTCCGGCTGACGTCCTCGCGGCCCGTCGGCGTCTAGCGTGGCGGGCATGGAAGAGCAGCGCGGCCCCGGGCCCTCGCACTGGTGGCGGTACGGGCCGCCGTGGTGGAACGGCTCCGCCGGCGACCCGGAGTCCCGCCCGGCCCGCCTGCCCTGGCGGTCCACCGTGCTGATCACCGTGTTCGTGCTCGCCGGCTCGCACTTCGCCGCGCACGGGCAGCCCCACCGGGTGCCGCTCGACACCACCGCGCGCGTGCTGCTGCTCGCGGCCTCGCTCCTGTTGCTGTGGCGGCACCGCCACCCGGCGGCCGTCGCCTTCGGCACGGCGGCCGTGACGCTGGTCTACGTGAGCGCGGGCTACCCCTACGGCCCGGTGTTCCTGACCGTCGCCGTCAGCTGCTTCAGCGCCGTCGTCGCCGGGCACCGGCGGGCCGCCTGGGCGTCACTCGGGTTGCTGTGGGCGGGGCACGCGCTGGTCGCGCTCTGGCTGTACCGCCGGCTTCCGCCGACGGGGGACAAGGGCGCGGGGATCGGGCAGGAGATCGTCGTCGCCACCTGGGTGCTGGCCATCGTCGCGCTGGCCGAACTGGCCCGGGTGCGCCGCGAACAGTGGGCACGGGAGCGCGCGGACCGCGCGCAGGCCGCCAAGCGGCGCGCGGACGAGGAACGGCTGCGGATCGCCCGCGAGCTGCACGACGTGCTCGCGCACAGCATCTCCGTCATCAACGTGCAGGCGAGCATGGGGCTCGCCCTGCTGGACACCGACCCCGAGCAGGCACGTACCGCGCTCACCACGATCAGGGCCGCGAGCAAGGAGGCGCTCGGCGAGGTGCGTCAGGTCCTCGACACCCTGCGCGCACCGGGCGCCGCGCCGCGCGCCCCCGCGCCCGGCCTGGGCCGGCTTCCCGAACTCGTCGAGCAGGCGGCGGCCGCCGGTCTGACGGTCGACGTCCAGGGGGAGCCACCGCATCTGGCGCCCGGCGCCGACCTGGCTGCCTTCCGGATCGTGCAGGAGGCCCTCACCAACGTCGTACGGCACTCCGGATCCCGGCACGCGCGTGTGCGCTTCGAGTACGACGGAGACGAGCTGCGGCTGCGCATCGACGACGACGGGCCCGCCACCGGAGCCGAGGCGGGCGGCAGCGGCAACGGACTGGCCGGCATGCGGGAGCGCGCCGCCGGGCTGGGTGGCACGATCGAGGCGGGCCCGCGCCCCGACGGCGGCTTCCGCGTGCTCGCCGTACTGCCCTTGCACACCAGGGAGGACCAGTGATCCGGGTACTGCTCGCCGACGACCAGTCGCTCGTGCGGGCCGGCTTCAGGGCGCTGCTCGACGCGCAGCCCGACATCGAGGTCGCCGGGGAGGCGGCGGACGGCGAGGAGGCGCTGCGCCGGGTGCGCGAACTGCGGCCCGACGTCGTCCTGATGGACATCCGCATGCCCCTGCTCGACGGGCTGGCCGCGACCCGGCGCATCACCGAGGACGCGGCGCTGAAGGACGTGAAGGTGGTCATGCTCACCACCTTCGAACTCGACGAGTACGTCTTCGAGGCGATCCGCTCGGGCGCCTCGGGGTTCCTGGTCAAGGACACCGAGCCGGACGAACTCGTGCGCGCGGTGCGGGCGGTGGTCGGCGGCGACGCGTTGCTCTCCCCGGGCGTCACCCGGCGCCTGATCGCCGAGTTCGCCGCCCGCTCCAAGGAACCCGCGGCGGCGGACGCCCTCGGTCAACTCACCGAGCGGGAGCGGGAGGTGATGGCGCTGGTCGGCATCGGCCTGTCCAACGAGGAGATCGCCCGCCGCCTGGTGGTCAGCCCGCTGACGGCGAAGACCCATGTGAGCCGCACGATGGTGAAGCTGGGCGCCCGCGACCGCGCCCAACTCGTCGTCCTCGCCTACGAGTCGGGGCTGGTACGGCCGGGCTGGCTCGGCTGAGACTCCCGCCGGAAGCGCACCAGCACGCTCACCACCCGGGCCATGAACACCACCGGCGCCAGGGCGAGTCCGAGCCGTAGCAGTACCGCCGACAGCAGATGCGGCAGCGGGAAGAGCAGGGCGGGCCCGGCGACGGCCCCGAACAGGACGGCCGCCGCGAAGGCGGCACTGACCAGCGCGTACCCGATCTCGACCGTGGCCGCGTCCTGTTCGGCCCTGGTGCGTCGTCCCCCGTATGTGTCCATACCGACAGTCTGACATGCCGTCAGCCGCTCACGCCGTTCTCCGGCGTGCCGTCAGCCGCACTTGCCGTCCGCCGCGAAGGCGTGCGCCCGGCGGGGCTGTTCGCCACCCGCCGGGCGCACACACAGGGAGGCGTTCCCCCTTAGGGCCTGCCCGGCGGATCCTGTCGCAGACGCGGGGCGGATAGGGCGCCGTTGCTTTCCTGCGACCTGATCCGCCGGACAGGCCCTAGTCGCGGACCGCCACGCGCTCCGCCTTCGCCTCCTCCACGGTGGACCTGGCGACGACGATCGACGGCGCGCTCCGTCGGCCGCGCAGACCGGTGAGGGTGATCAGCAGGCCGGCCGCCGCGACGCCCGTGACGACCATGAATCCGGGCCGGTAGCTGTCGAGGACGGCCTGCGGGGTGGCGTGCGCGGGGGCCGCCGCGGTCACCACGGCCGTCACGACGGCGAGGAAGATCGCGCCGCCCACCTGCACCGAGGTGTTCAGCAGCCCGGAGACCATGCCCTGCTCGTGGTCCTCGACCCCGTTGGTGGCCTGGATGTTGAGCGACGGGAAGACCAGGGCGCAGGCCGCGCCGATCAGCAGCATCGACGGCAGGATGACGGCCGCGTACACCGGGTCCAGGTCGACGCGCAGGAACAGCGCGTACCCGAGGACCATCAGGGCGAAGCCGGTCGCGATCAGCCGCGGGGTGCCGAACCGGTCGACGATCGCGCCGACCTTCGTCGACGACACCGCCACCAGCGCGCCCGCCGGCAGGAAGGCGAGCGCCGTGTGCAGCGCAGACCAGCCGAGCAGCGACTGCATGTACAGGGTCGTCAGGAACTGGAAGCCGACGTACGAACCGAAGAAGGCCACCGCACCGAGCTGGGCGCGGACCTGGCTGCCCGAGCGCAGCACCCCGAGCCGGACCAGAGGGCTCGGCGAGCGCCGCTCGACCAGTACGAACGCGGTCAGCAGCACGGCCACGGCCAGGAACGACAGCAGCGTGCGCGCCGAGGCCCAGCCGGCCTCGGGTGCCTGGACGACGGTGAAGACCAGCAGCAGCATCGCGGCGGTCCCGATGACGGCGCCCGGGATGTCGTAGCCGTCGTGGTTCTCCTCGCGGGCGCTGCGCGGCAGCAGCTTGAGGCCCGCGGCGAGGGCGATCAGCGCGATGGGGGCGGGCAGCAGCATGGTGAAGCGCCAACTGGCCTCGGTGAGCAGGCCGGACAGGACCAGGCCCATCGAGAAGCCGGTGGCCGCGCAGGTGGTGTAGATGGAGAGCGCGCGGTTGCGCAGCGGGCCCTCCGGGAACGTCGTGGTGATGATCGACAGGCCCGCCGGTGCGGTGAAGGCCGCGCTCAGGCCCTTGATGAAGCGGCTGGCGATCAGCAGCGGACCCGAGTCGACGAGCCCGCCGAGCAGCGAGGCGAGCGCGAAGACGCCGAGGGCCACCAGGAACACCTGGCGCCGGCCGAGCAGGTCGGCGGTGCGGCCGCCGAGGAGGAGCAGTCCGCCGTAGCCCAGGATGTAGCCGCTGACGATCCATTGCAGGGTGGACGTGGACAGGTGGAGATCGGAGCCGATGGACGGCAGCGCGACGCCGACCATCGACACGTCGAGCGCGTCCAGGAACATCGCGGCGCACAGCACCAGCAGGGTGCCCCACAGCCGGGGGGTCCAGCGAACCGCCGGGGACGGGGCCGCGGGGTTGGTGAGCGGAGAGGTCATGCCGAAGAGACTACATGCGCATGCATCGGATGCAAGCGCATTTAATTACGATGCAACAATCCCGTTTCTCTGCTACGGTGCGCTCATGGCGGCGAACAAGGCCGAGCAGACGCTCGTCGAGGAGTGGCGGGGCATTCTGGCCCTGCACGCCCGCACTCAGTGCGAGCTGGACCGGGCCCTGAACGGACACGGCCTGTGCGCCAGCGACTTCGAGGTGCTCGACGTGCTCGCCGGCGGCGTGTCCGCGGACGGCGGCTGCGGCTACCGCGTGCAGGAGATCTCCGACCGCGTCCATCTCAGCCAGAGCGCCCTGTCCCGGCTCATCGGCCGCCTGGAGAAGGACGGCCTCGTCGAGCGAGCCATGTGCCTGGAGGACCGGCGCGGAGTACGCGTGGTCCTCACGGAGAAGGGGCGCGCGCTGCACGGGGAAGTACGGCCCGTACAGCGTGCGGTGCTCGCCCGGATGCTGGCCGAGTGACGCGGCTACGGGTCGCTCGACTCCGCTAACCGATCGGGGACTTCTCCCGCCACAGGTCGACCAGTGCGCGGTCGCCGACGACGTCCGGTACGGGGATCCGGTTCCACAGCGCCAGGTACAACCGGTCGGCGGGGCCGGACAGTTCGGCGTCGGTCTTCTCGGACGCGTCCCGCGAGGTCACGGGCGGCTCCGCCGACAGCCGCACCGTCCACACCGCGTCAGCGCCCGCGCCCGCGTCGACCGCGCGCATCCGCAGCACGCGCGGTTCCTCGGTGCGCAGACGGCTCCGCGAGCGGGCGTGGAAGCCACGCAGCAGTTCGTCGATGCCGTCCGCCGCGAAGTCGGTCGCGATCGGGGACGGTTCACCGCCCCGCGCCACCTCGGCGTCGTACCGGTGCACCGTCGTCTCGTGCGCCTGCCGCCGGGTCCAGAACGCCAGCGGCGAGGGGCACGGCGCAGGGTGGAAGGTCCAGCACGCCAGGTCGGCCGGAGCGGCGGCCAGGGTGTCGACCAGTAGACGGTGGCTGTCCCGGTACCAGGCCACCAGTTCGGCGCCGTCCAGGTCCGGTGCGTCGGCCATGGGCCGGGGAGCGGTGTGCCCCTCCGCGACGATGCCGGCGGCCCACCGGTGCACCGCGCCCGTGTGCCGCAGCAGGTCCATCACCTGCCATTCCGGGCAGGTCGGCACCTTGGCGTCGGTCCCGGACTCCTCGGCGGCCGCCGCCAGCAGCCGGCCTTCCCGGTCCAGGGTCTGAAGGAACTCGGCAGTCTCCATGGGGCTCAGTGTGCCGGATGAAGCGCGCTCGAGGCCGCGCCCGGTCCTGGCTCGCGTTCTCGGCTTGCGGCTCACGGTTCACGGCTCGCGGCGCATGACTGTCTCCGGTCACGCCGCGCGCCCCCGGCCTCAACCGCCCGGCCCTCTGGCCTCAACCGCTCAGCGCCCCGGCCTCAACCGCCCAGCGTCCGCCGCGTCGCCAGCCCGATCAGCGCGGCGACGGCGGCCAGCGCGGCGACGCTCGTGAGCGCCGTGGGCAGCGAGAACCAGTCGGCCACGAAGCCGATCGTCGGCGGGCCGAGGAGCATGCCGCCGTAGCCCAGCGTGGAGGCAACGGCGACACCCGACGGTCCCGCCAGCGCACCGGCCCGCTCCACGGCGACCGGGAAGAGGTGGCGAGCCCGAGTCCGGTGACCGCGAAGCCGATCAACGCCGCCCACACGGAGGGCGCGAGTGAGCCGAGGAGCATCCCGGCCGTGGCGGTGGCGCCGCCGGCGATCACGATCCGGGCACGTCCGAGGCGTTCCAGCAGCCGGGTCCCCGTGAGGCGGCCGAGGGTCATGGCGAGCGCGAAGCACGAATACCCGGCGGCGGCCGTCCCCGACGAGGCCGCCAGATCCTGCCGCAGGTGGAGGGCGCCCCAGTCGGCCATGGCGCCCTCGCCGTAGGCGGTGCACAGGGCGACCAGACCGAAGACGACGACCAGCCCGCGGGTACGGCCGTCCGGGCGCCGCGTACCACCCTCCGGATCCGACGCGGGCTCCGGACCCGACGGTCGGCGGTCCGGCGCGATCGGCGCCTCGTGTCGCAGAAGGGCGGGTCCGGCGATCGCGGTGACCAGAAGTCCGACCAGCGTGATGCCGAACAGGTGCCACGTCGGGGAGAGGGCGCCGGCGACCAGCCCGCCCAGCCCGGCGCCGATCATCCCGCCCAGGCTGAAGGCCGCGTGGAAACTGGGCATGACCGGTCTGCGCAGCGCGGCCACGAGATCGACGGCGGCGCTGTTGAAGGCCACGTTGACGCCGCCGTACGCCGCCCCGAAGAGCAGCAGGACGCCACCCAGCGCCGCTGCCGAGCGGGTCAGCGGCGGCAGCGCCACGCTGAGGGCCAGGACCACCATCCACGCGACCGTCACCGGATGGCTGCCGTAGCGGCGGCACAGCCACCCGGTCGGCGTCATGGTGAGAACGGCCCCCGCGGACACGCAGAGCAGCGCGAGTCCGAGGGCGCCGGTGGAGGCGTGCGTCTGGTGCTTGATGTCGGGGATCCGCACGACCCACCCCGCGAAGACGAAGCCGTCGAGTGCGAAGAACGCCGTGATCGCGACGCGGAGCGCGGTGAGGTCGTTGCCCGGCACGACGCTGTGCATTCGGGTTTTGTTTATTTGCGGCACAAAGTCAGGCTAGGTGGACTGCCGGATCGGGGCAAGAGACGCGCGTACCTGCGCGGGATCCGTGGCGTGTCGCGGCCGGCACCGATGAATTTCCGGCCGGGACGGTGTCCTAGTTCCGAGGAATGCTGGAAGAGGGAACCGGAAGGTGAACGTCATCATGAAGACACCCCCGATCGTCTCCCCTCAGGAGTGGGAGGCTGCGCGTCAGCAGCTGCTCGTGGAGGAGAAGCAGCTGACCCGTGCCCGTGACGCACTGGCCGCCAAGCGCCGGCGGATGCCCTGGCTGGCCGTGGAGAAGCAGTACGAGTTCGACGGACCCAAGGGGAGGGTGAGGCTGCTCGACCTGTTCGACGGTCGTCGTCAGCTGATCGTCTACCGCGCCTTCTTCGAGCCCGGCGTGTTCGGCTGGCCCGACCACGCGTGCCGCGGCTGCTCCATGCTGGCCGACCACGTCGGCAATCTCGCGCATCTGAACGCCCGTGACACCACTCTTGTGTTCGCCTCGCGTGCGCCGCAGCCGGACATCGAGCGGGTGAAGGCGCGCATGGGGTGGACGATGCCCTGGTACACGATCATCGATGACTTCGATGTCGACTTCGGCGTGGACGAGTGGCACGGCACGAACGCGTTCATCCGTGAGGGCGACAGCGTGTTCCGCACGTACTTCATCAACAACCGCGGTGACGAGGCGATGGGAAGTACCTGGAGCTACCTCGACATGACCGCGCTCGGGCGTCAGGAGACCTGGGAGGACTCGCCCGAGGGCTATCCGCAGACCCCGCCGTACCAATGGTGGAACTGGCACGACGCGTACAGCGACGCCGAGACGGCGCCCGAGTGGCTGGCCATCACCCGCCGGGCCACGGAGGACCAGCCCGAGTGAGCCCTTCGACCGTGGCCGGTGCCCGCCGGCGCGTGTCGCGCAGCAGTACGGCCACCAGCGCCGCGAGATCCGCGGCCCCCTCAGCGTCGTCCGCGTACCGGGTCGTCCGAAGGGGCCCCACCTCGTCCAGCCGTACCCCCTCCCGCTCCAGCACATGTCCCAGGGCGAGCAGGGACAGGCGGGCGTTGCCGTCCGGGAAGGGATGGAAGAAGGCCACGTCCAGGTAGACCCTGGCCGCGCGGGACGGCAACGGCAGCGGGGCCTCGGTGGCCTGCCGGAGGCAGGTGGCGAAGTCGCGCCAGGTGCGCGGGGTCAGGCCGTAGCGCTCCCGGCCCCGCTTGGCGAAGGCGTCGCCCTGCCGGAAGGGCACCTCGGCCGTGCCGAGGACGAGGGACTGCCAGCCGGCCAGCAGGGCCGGGGTGAGGGGAGCGCGCCGGGCGGCGTCCGCGCGGGTGCGGGCGAGCGCGGCCAGCAGGCGGTCGGCGCGCTCGGGGTCGCGGTGGCGGACCGGGCCGTCGTACCAGGCCAAGAGGCCGTCGACGTACGGCTGGACGGGGCCCGTGCCGTGCGGCCGCGCGGCCACCGCGCCCGTCCAGTCCACCTGCTCCCTGATCCGGCACCATTGCGCGAGCGCGTCAGTGGTCACGGTAGGGCCGCTCCCCGGTGAGCCCCACGGCCAAGTCCTCGGCGACGGAGTCCACCAGTGTCCGTGCGGGCGCGGTCCAGCTGGCGAACCGGCCGCCGATGGCCTCGTCCACCGCGCGGTCGGCCTCCTCGGGCGACAGGCCGGCGGAGGTGAGGAACCAGCTGAGCACGTGTGCGCACATGCCGTACCAGGCGCATTCGCTGCCCGTGCGGTCCATCACCAGGGTGACCAGCCGTGTCGCCGCCCGCTCCAGGTGCCAACTGCGGTCCTCGGGGCTCGCGTCGGGCGGCGGGGCCAGCCGGGCGAACTTCTCCGCCAGCTCCTCCAGCCAGTCGCGCCACTCCAGGAGCGAGGCCACGATCCGCTCGGCCGTGGGGAGCGGTTCACGCACTGAATGGCTCTCACAGCACCAACTGGCGACCACTCCACCGCCACCGCCCTCGCCGATCGACTTGCTCCAGCCGCACGCCCACAGGCCGTAGCGCTCCGCGAGCAACGCGGTGACCTCGTGGGTGAATCGGTGTCCGGCCATCCTGTCGGCGTCCATGGCCTCGGAGGTCGGCACCATCGGGACGATCAGCTCGATGAGCCTGGACCGTTCGTCCTCGTCCCAGGCGAAGGGGTTGCGTGCGGGGTCGGTGGCGGACCAGGAGAGCTGGTACCAGTACAGCTTGGACGCGCGGGACGTGCGGGACGTGGGGGCCTCCGTGGACGGACGAATGGATGGACGGATGGGAACAGCCGCGCGAGTTTGTCACACGCGCGGCTTTTCGCATACGGATTTAGGTACGCGGCGAGAGCCCCTGAATCCCGTAAATCCCTCTGAATCCCCATGAACCCCCTTCGACCAGCAGAGACTTCCGGCTGCCCGCCCTGCTCGCCCTGCCCCGACGGACTCAACCGGGCGTCGGGCGCACCCTGTTCGGGGTGCCGAGCCGCCCCAGGACGACCGGCCGCTCGCGGATACAGGTCGGTTAATGCTTGCTCACGCGCTGGTTGCGGACGGGTGAGCGGTCCATGATGGAGCCATGACGTTGGCCTCGCGCGCGCTCGCGCAACTGGCGACCTGGCCGGACCTGAGACAGGCCGTCCCGAGCTGCGGCCTGGGACAGGCGGTGAGTTCGGCGCACGGCGAGATCGCCCACTTCCACTCGGCCCGGGACGTGGACCTACGGCTGACCGACCGGGCCATCCGGCGGTTCGCCAAGGACCTCCTGCATACCGGCGCCATTCGTATCGTGCCGGGGTCGCAGTGGGTGACGCTCCGGCTCGACGCCACCAGCGACGTCGACCTGCTGCTCACCCTCGTGAGTGTGGCGCTCCAGGCCCAGCAGGCCTGGCCCGACCCGGTCGACCGGTCCCCGGTCGGCTGCAACGACCAGCGGGGTGCGGGCTTCGTGAAGGCCGACCGCAGCGGTGTCTGACGCCCGGCGCACGCGCGCCGGTTGACGACACCGCGGCCGGCGGCTGCGGCCTGCGACCCGGCCGCACGCGCGCCGGTTGACGACACTGTGACCGGCGGCTGCGGCCTGCGGCCCGCTTTGGCCTCACACGGCCAGGACCTGAATTCCCGCCTCCTCGAAGCGCCGCACGGTCTCCTCCGCGACGGCTGTGTCCGTGACGAGGGTGTCCACCAGTTCCG
This sequence comes from Streptomyces sp. NPDC047085, assembly GCF_040643735.1. NCBI lineage: Bacteria > Bacillati > Actinomycetota > Actinomycetes > Kitasatosporales > Streptomycetaceae > Streptomyces > Streptomyces sp. NPDC047085. The sequence goes on along the minus strand of NZ_JBEYUW010000007.1, from coordinate 138,723 downwards.
CCGCGCAGATCCGGGCGAACGCCCGCTGGCCCAGCTTGCTGGAGTCGGCGGCGACCACCACGCGCTCGGCGCGTTCGCACAGCAGCCGGTTGATCGCCGCCTCGGCCTCGTCGTGGGCCGCCGCGCCGTGCGTGACGTCGAAGGCGACGACGCCGAGGACCGCCACGTCGAGCGTGATCTGGCCGAGCACCCCGTCCGCGAGCGGACCGATGAGTTCGTACGACTGTGCGCGCGCGACCCCACCCGTCACCACGATCTTGAACTGGGGCCGTACGGCGAGCTCGTTGGCGATGTTGAGCGCGTTGGTGACGATGGTCAGCGCGGGCGAGCCGGTGCCGAGGTCCGGGCGGACGGCCAGGGCGCGGGCCACCTCCGTGGTGGTCGTGCCGCCGGTCAGCCCCACCGCCTCGCCCGGCGCCACGAGATCGGCCACCGCCTTGGCGATCCGCTGCTTCTCGGAGGCGCGACGGGCCGTCTTGTAGCGCAGCGGCAGTTCGTACGACACCCCGTGCACGACCGCCCCGCCCCGGGTGCGCACCAGCATCTGCTGCTCGGCGAGCTGGTCGAAGTCCCGGCGGATCGTCGCCGCCGACACCTCCAGCTCGGCCGCCGCCTCCTCGACCTCCAGTCGGCCGCGCTCGACGAGCAGTTCCAGCAGCGCCTTCCAGCGGGCGTCCCGGGACATCCGCAGCCTCCGTTCTTCGTGTACCCGGCGACCCTAGCGCACCCCGCTCTGCGCACGAATGCTTGATTGTGCTCGAAAGCTCGCTATATCTTGCAGGAACAATCAGCAAGGGGAGGGTGCGACATGAGCCATGTCGAGGACGAGCTGAACAGCCAGCCCGCGTGCTGGATACGCGCGGCCGAGGAGGCGGGGCGGCACCGCGAGGCGTTGCCGGAGCCGGGGGAACGGGTCGCGATCGTCGGGTGCGGGACCTCGTACTTCATGGCGCAGGCGGTGGCCGCGCTGCGCGAGACGGCCGGGCAGGGCGAGACCGACGCGTTCGCCGCGTCCGAGTTCCCGCGAGGGCGGTCGTACGACCGGGTCGTGGCCCTCACCCGCTCGGGCACCACCACCGAAGTGCTCGACCTCCTCGGGCAGTTGAGGGGAACCGTGCGGACCACGGCGATCACCGCCGACCCCGCCACCCCCGTGATGAGCGCCGCCGACCACCTCGTCGTCCTGGACTTCGCCGACGAGCGGTCCGTCGTACAGACCCGGTTCGCGACCACCGCGCTCACCCTCCTCCGTGCCCACCTCGGACTGCACAGCGAGGCCGTCGTCGCGGACGCCCGTACGGCCCTCACCACGTCCCTGCCCCAAGGCCTCGTGGAATGCACCCAGTTCACCTTCCTCGGCCGGGGCTGGACCGTCGGACTCGCGAACGAGGCGGGCCTGAAGATGCGCGAGGCGGCGCTGTCCTGGACCGAGGCCTACCCGGCGATGGAGTACCGGCACGGGCCGATCAGCATCACCACGCGGGGCACCGCCACGTGGATGCTCGGCGAGGCACCCGACGGCCTCGCCGAACAGGTCCGCACCACCGGCGGGCTGTGGGTCGACGGCGGGCTCGACCCGCTCGCGGAACTCGTCCGCGTCCAGCGTCTCGCGGTCGCCGTCGCCGACGCGCGCGGCCTCGACCCCGACCGGCCGCGCCACCTCACCCGCTCGGTGATCCTCGCCCCCTGACCCGCAGCCCCGGAAGGGAAAGAACCGGAAGGGAAAGAAGCCGTGCCCCTCGCGACCACCGGCGAGCTGGTCACCCACGCCGCCCGGACCCGCTCCGCCGTCGCCGCCTTCAACATCATCACCCTCGAACACGTCGAGGCCGTGATCGCCGGCGCCGAGTCCACGGGCGCGCCCGTGGTCCTCCAAGTCAGCGAGAACGCCGTCAAGTTCCGCTACGGACGGCTCCTGCCGCTCGCCCGCGCGGCCGTCGCCGCCGCCGAACGCGCCGACGTACCCGTCGCGCTGCACCTCGACCATGTGCAGAGCGACGACCTGCTGCGCCAGGCGCCCGGCGCCGGGTTCAGCTCCGTGATGTACGACGCCGCCCGCCTGCCCTACGCCGAGAACCTCGCCGCCACCCGGGCCGCAGCCGACTGGGCGCACGGCCAAGGCCTGTGGATCGAGGCCGAGTTGGGGCAGGTCGGGGGCAAGGACGGGCGCCCTCCGCTGGACGCCCACGCGCCCGGCGCCCGCACCGACCCCGAACAGGCCCGCGACTTCGTGGCCCGTACCGAGGTCGACGGCCTGGCCGTGGCCATCGGCAGCGTGCACGCCATGACGACCCGCACCGCCGCCCTCGACCACGGCCTGCTCCGGCGGCTGTCCACCGCGCTCTCCGTGCCGCTCGTCCTGCACGGCTCCTCCGGCGTCCCCGACGACTCCCTGGTCGCGGCGGTCGCCGGCGGCATCGGCAAGGTCAACGTCGGCACCGCCCTCAACGCGGCCATGACCGGCGCGATCCGCGAGTTCCTCGCCGCCCACCCCGAGGCCGTCGACTCCCGCAAGTACCTCAGCGTCGGCCGGGAAGCGATGGCCCAGGAGGTGGCCCGGATCATCCGCGTCCTCAGCGCACCGGTGCCCTGACCCGCACTCGGCCGACCGCGTCCGGCGCCGCCGTCAGTGGCGCCGGACCAGCGCGTCGGGCACCGCCGTCATTGGCGCCGGGCCGGCTCGTCGGGCGAGTCAGTTCTTGACGGCCCTCAGCAGCACGAACTTCGGGTCGCTGGCGACCAGTTCGCTGTTCCCGAACAGCCGCCTGAGCTTGACGTGGTAGCCCAGGTGCCGGTTGCCGATCACCCACAGCTCGCCGCCCGGCCGCAGCGCGCGCTTCGCCCCGGTGAACATCCGCCACGCCGTCGCGTCGGTCGTCGCCTGGTGGGAGTGGAACGGCGGGTTGTTCAGGACGAGGTCCACACTGCCCGGCGCCACCCCGGCCAGCCCGTCCCCGACCCGGAACTCGGCGTGCCCGGGCACCCCGTTGGCCTTGTACGTCGCCTCCGCCGAGGCGACGGCCTGGAACGACTCGTCCACGAACAGCACTTCGGCCTCCGGGTCGGCCAGCGCCACCGCCGTACCGACCACCCCGTTGCCGCAGCCCAGGTCCACCACCCGGCCCCCGCGCGGCCCGGCCGGCAGGTGCTGGAGCAGGAACCGGGTGCCGATGTCCAGCCGCTCCGCGCAGAACACGCCCGCGTGGTTGACGACCGTGCGCCCGGACACCGCGCCGATGCCGTCCGGCAGGGCGTAGCTGTACGGCCACGGGTTCTCCGGCCGGGCCAGGGACGGGTCCGGGGTGCAGAAGATCAGCCGGGCCTTCTGCCGCGCCAGCGAGGTCCGGGTCGGCCCCAGAATCCGCTCGAACAGCTGAAGCGTGGACGTGTGGATCTCCTTCACCATTCCGGTGCCGACGACCACCGTCCCCGCGTGCACGGCGGGCGCGAGCCGCAGCAGCTGGTCCTCCAGCAGCGCCAGGCTCTTCGGCACCCGCACCAGCAGCACGTCCACCCGCTCCGGCGGCGGATCCTGGGTGGTGAGCAGACGCACGGCACCGGGTTCGACCCCGGCCCGCGCCAGGTTCACCCGGGTCGCCTCCTGGCTCAGGAAGGAGTCGGTGATCTGCGTCGGCCGGTGCTTCGCGAGGGCCGTCGCCAGCGCGCCCCACCGGTCGCCGACCACCACGACCGTGCCCGTGAGCGCCACTCCCTCCTCGGCCAGGTGCCGCAGCAGGTAGGCGTCGGAGGCGTCCCAGGCGCGCAGCCGGTCGCGGGGATCCTCGGGGAAGCGGGACAGCTCGCACTCGCCCCACGGCGTCGTCATACGGTCGTTCATCGTGCTCCAGGCTAGCCGAGCCGCAGCTCAGCACCGGTCGGGCGGCCCTAGGGCCTGTCCGGCGGATCCTGTCGCAGACGCGCGGCCTGGCACGCACATCTGCGGCGTTGTCGTCGGTCGCCGACTCCCCCACGCTCGAATGGGGCTCGCGCGGGGGGACCCCCACGCGTCGACTCCCTCCTCCGCCTTGCAGCTGCACGCACCAGACCCCGCTCACCGGCGCTTATGAGGCGCCGTTGCTTTCCTGCGACCTGATCCGCCGGACAGGCCCTCGGGCAGGATGGAGCACATGGACGTGGAGCTGTTTCCGCGCGAGCGGTCCGAGGTCGCACCGGGCGCCGTGCACGTCCCGCACTGGCTGGACGCCGAGCGACAGCGCGCGCTGCTCGCCGCCTGCCGGGCATGGGCCCGGCCCCCGGCCGGACTGCGCACGGTCCACACCCCGGGCGGCGGCACGATGACCGCCCGCCAGGTCTGCCTCGGCTGGCACTGGTACCCGTACGCCTACGCCCGCACCGTCCTCGACGGCGACGGCGCCCCCGTCAAGCCCTTCCCGGCCTGGCTGGACGCGCTGGGCCGGGACGCGGTGGCCGACGCGCTCGGCCCGCCGGCGGTCCCCACCAGGCCCTACGACATCGCGCTGATCAACTTCTACGACGGCGACGCCCGCATGGGGATGCACCGCGACGGCGACGAGAAGACGGACGCGCCGGTGGTCTCGCTGAGCCTGGGCGACACCTGCGTGTTCCGCTTCGGCAACACCGAGACCCGGACGAAGCCGTACACGGATGTGGAGCTGCGCAGCGGCGACCTGTTCGTCTTCGGCGGGCCGTCCCGCTTCGCCTACCACGGGGTGCCGCGCGTGCACCCGGGCACGGCGCCGCCCGAGCTGGGCCTGGCCGGGCGGCTGAACATCACCCTGCGGGTGAGCGGACTGCCGTCGACGGCCGGCTGACCGGTGCGCGGAGCACCACCGAGGCCACGACGGCTGCGGATCATGGGAGACTCGCCCTCATGAGCGGCAAGGCGGACCCCCGGAAGGCGGGGGAAGGGACCACCTCGAGAGCGCGGCTGGACCGGGGGCGCGGAGCCCTCGGACCCGCGCTGGAGCTGGTGCACACCGGGCGGGCACCGACCCGGGCCGTGCTCACCGCCGAACTCGGGGTCACCCGCGCGACGGCCGGGGCGGTGGCCGCCGAACTGGAGGCGCTGGGCCTGATCAGGGTGGACGCCCGCCCGGGCGCGGCGGCCGGCTCCCAGGGCCGCCCCTCGCACCGACTGGAGGTCGCCGAGGACGGCCCGGTCGCGCTCGCCGCGCAGGTCCACGCCGACGGCTTCCGGGCCGCGCTGGTCGGCCTGGGCGGCCGGATCGTCGCGACCGCCCCGGGCTGTGAGACCGTCGACGCGGACCCGGCGAAGGTACTGGGCTCCGTGGTGGAGGCCGGCGCCGAACTCCTCCGCACGACGGGCCGCCGCTGCGTCGGCGCCGGGCTCGCCGTGCCCTCCGCCGTCGCCGAACCCGACGGCCTCGCCCTCAACCCCCTGCACCTGGCCTGGCCGGTGGGCGCGCCGGTGCGCCGGATCTTCGCGGAGTGCGTGCGCGCGGCGGGCATCACCGGCCCCGCCTTCGCGGGCAACGACGTCAACCTCGCCGCCCTCGCCGAGCACCGGCACGGCGCGGGCCGGGGCGCCCGGGACCTGCTGTGCGTGGCCACCGGGCACCGGGGCGTCGGCGGCGCCCTGGTCCTGGACGGCCGCCTCCACACGGGCAGTTCGGGCCTCGCCCTGGAGGTCGGCCACCTCACGGTCAACCCCGAGGGCCGTCCCTGCCACTGCGGCAGCCGGGGCTGCCTGGACGTGGAGGCGGACCCGCTCGCCCTGCTCATCGAGGCGGGCCGCGAGCCCGGCCCCGAGGTCTCCCTGCTCCAGCAGGCCAACGACCTGCTGCGCACCCAGTACGCCGACCCGGCCGTGCGCACCGCCGCCGAGGCCCTGATCGACCGCCTCGGCCTCGGCCTCGCCGGGCTGGTCAACATCCTCAACCCCGACCGCATCATCCTCGGCGGCCTGCACCGCACCCTCCTGGAGGCCGACCCCGAGCGGCTGCGCGCGGTGGTCGCCGACCGCAGCCTGTGGGGGCAGAGCGGCGGCGTCCCCATCCTGCCCTGCACCCTGGACCACGACAGCCTGGTCGGCGCGGCCGAACTGGCCTGGCAGCCGGTCCTGGACGACCCGCTGGGGGCGCTGCGGTGACGGCCGGCACGGTGGAACTCTGGGACGCCTCACGCATCCGGCTCGTCGAGACGGCCACACCCGAACTGTCTCCCCGGCACCGCTCGGCGATGGACCGCCTGTGGGCGAAGGCGGTACGGGCCAATCCCACCCTCTTCGACGGCCCGGTGGCCGTGATCACGGGGCTGGAGCCTGACGGGCCGGACGGCCTGGTGCTGTCCTGGGCGCGGGCGAGCTACCGATTCCGCGCCCTGCGCGAGCTGTCGGACGCGCCCGGCTGGTCGTCCCTGTTCGTGTCCGTGGCCGTGCTCCAGCCGTCCGACGACGGGCGCGTGATGGTCGGACGGATGGCGCCCTCGACCGCGGCCCCGGGCCGCTGGCAGCTGCCCGGCGGCACCGTCGAACCCCCCGAGGGCCAGGACGAGTTGGACCTCGCCGCGCTACGCCGCCACGCGGCCCGCGAACTGGCCGAGGAGACCGGCTCCGACACCCCCGCCGACGCCCTGACCCCGGGACTGACCATCCGGGGCACGCGAGGCAACGTCGGCGTGCTGTTCCTGGCCCCGCCCCGCCCGGCGGACGAACTGCGCGAGCGGTACGCGGAGCTGGTCCGGACGGAGACCGCCCGGGGTCGCGACCCCGAGTTCGACCGCATCGAACTGGTCCGCTCGGCGGCCGACCTGCGGGGGCTGAAGGGCCCGCACGTGGACTACCTGGAAAGGGTCGTACGGCACTACGCAGACAGCCCGGCCTGAGCCGTTCTAGACGCCCCCGGCCACGCGGCGGGGCCGGGCGACCAGTTCCCCGCCGCAGTTGGGACAGATCTGTCCCATGGCCTCGCCGCACGTCACGCAGAACGTGCACTCGTACGAGCAGATGCGGGCCGGACCGTCCGCGGGCAACTCGGCCGTCCCGCAGCGTTCGCAGCGGTCGCGCATCTCCAACGCCATGGCTGTCTCGTCTCCTCCGGCAGGGGGCCAATGCTGTTCCGCCCCCCATCCTCCCGACGGCGGCCTGAGGCGAAACCCACGCCAGGGACAACGATCCACATGATCGGGCCACGCCAGGGACAAGGATCCGCACGATCGGGCCACGCCGGATCACGGCCCGCAGGCCGGGCCCTGGTTCACCACTGCCGCCCGCGCGGGAGCCGGTCCCGGCCCGGGGCGGACAGGTGCAGGACCTGGTAGAGGTCGCCGTCGGCCTTCGGTGTGCCGTGTGCCCAGAGCGAGAAGTGGACCAGCTCCCAGGCGCGCGTGTCCACAGCGGCCGCGGCCAGCACCGCCCCGTCCTGCGCGGCCAGCCGTTCCGTCTCGCTCGCCGCGTCCGCCATGAACGCGGCCAACTCCACACCGTCCGGCACCGGTTGGCGCCGCCGCACGGCGAAGGCGGCGGGAGAGCCGGCGACGGTGCCCTCCTCGAACGCCAGGCCCGTCCACTGCCGTGTCTCCGGCCGCCCGAAGTCGTTGACGGGTCCCTGGAAGGCCCCTCCCCAGAGGAAGCGGTTCATGCCCTCCATGGTGTTCCAGAGGTAGAACGGCCCGTACTGGTTCACGGGCGAGCCGTGCACCCCGCGCTCGCGCAGCACATACGTCTTGATGCCGAGGCCGTCCCAGTCGTCCAGGAGATGCGCGACGCGGGCGACGCGGGAACGGATGATGTCCATGTCGTAGTCCGCGGGCAGGGTGAACTCGTACTGCATGGCGTGCATGTCATGGTTCCCTTCTGAGGCGGGGTTGCGGCACGGAAGTCGGCTGTGCGTTCAGGGCGTTCGGGGTGCGAGCAGCGCGAGCAGGCCCCGCACGCCCGCGTCGAAGGCGGCGGGGGAGCCGGAGGCACGGGCCAGCACATAGCCGCCCTGCAGGGTCGCGAGGATGGTCGCGCCGATCTCCTCGCCGTCCAGCCCGGGCGCGAACTGCCCTTGCCGCTTGCCCTCTTCGACGACGTCGGCGATGCGCGACCGGACCCAGGCGATCGTCTCGTCCACGGGCGCGCGCAGCTCCTCGCTGGCGATCACGTCCGGATCCATGGTCAGCCGGCCGATCGGACAGCCGCGCAACACGTCCCGCTCGCGCAGCAGATACGCCTCGACGCGCTCGTACGGCGTTCCCGGCCCGCCGAGGACCCGTTCGGTGGCGGCCCGCAACTCCTCGGCGGTGCGCCGGATCGCCGCCAGGGCGAGGTCCGGCTTGCCCTTGAAGTGGTGGTACATGCTGCCCTGGCCGGCGCCGGCGCGCTCCAGGATCGCCTTGGGGCTCGTGCCGACGTAACCGCGCTCCCACAGCAGCTCGCGGGTGGACTCGATCAGCCGTTCCGGGGTGCTCATGCGGTCACTGTACATACTAGTAGTTACAGAAGGCGAGTCCCCGGGGAGCAGCCGCGCCCCGCCCCCGTACTCCCGGGGAGGTACGCGCACTGCCGCCGGCCGCACGACGACCCGGACCCCCTGTCGGAGGGAGTCTCGGGACATCACCCGATCACTCATCGACGAGGGAGTTGAACCCGAGATGCAGACCCTGGCGCACTGGGACGGCGGACCCGGCCCATGGATCCTTTTCTTCCCGCTGATCTGGGCGGTTGTCGTGATCGGCGCCGTCACCTTCCTGCGCCGCACCGTCTGGCGCGGACGCGGCGGCCCCTGGCGGGCTCTGGACGCGGGGCGCCCGGCGGGCGACTCGCCGCTCGCGGTCCTCGGCCGCCGCTTCGCCTCCGGCGAGATCGACGAGGACGAGTACTGGCGCCGGCTCTCCGTCCTGGAGGAGCAGTTCGGCCACACGGGCAAGGGCGGTGCGGCATGACCACGACGACCGCACTGCGGACGGCGGCCCGTGTGGCGGGCGCGGTCAAGGTGTACGGCGCCGGCGACACCGCCGTACGCGCCCTGGACGGCGTGGACGTCGACTTCCCGGCCGGCCGCTTCACCGCGATCATGGGCCCTTCCGGCTCCGGAAAGTCGACCCTGATGCACTGCGCGGCCGGACTCGACACGCTCACCTCGGGCGCGGCCTGGATCGGCGACACCGAGCTGGGCGCGCTCGACGACCGCCGGCTCACCCTGCTGCGCCGCGACCGGGTCGGCTTCGTCTTCCAGGCGTTCAACCTGGTCCCGACGCTCACCGTCGCCGAGAACATCACCCTGCCCCTTGACCTCGCCGGGAAGCGCGGCGACCAGGAGTGGATCGACGCGCTCGTCGACGTCGTCGGGCTGCGCGACCGGCTGCGCCACCGGCCCTCCGAGCTGTCCGGCGGACAGCAGCAACGCGTCGCCGTGGCACGGGCGTTCGCGGGCCGCCCGGACGTCGTCTTCGCCGACGAGCCCACCGGCAACCTCGACTCCCGCTCGGGGGAGGAAGTGCTCGGGCTCCTGGGCCGGGCCGTACGGCAGATGGAGCGCACGGTCGTCATGGTCACTCACGACCCGGTCGCCGCCGCCCACGCCGACGAGGTGATCTTCCTCGCCGACGGCCGGCTGGTCGACCGGATGCGGTCCCCGACCGCCGACAAGGTCCTGGACCGCATGAAGGCCTTCGAGGTGCGGTCATGAGCGCGTCCCTCCGGCTCAGCCTCAACTCGCTGCGTACGCACCGGCGTCGCTTCGCCGGTACCTTCCTCGCCGTCTTCCTCGGGGTCGCCTTCCTGGCCGGCACCCTGGTCATGGGCGACACCCTGCGCGCGAGCTTCGACAGCATGTTCGGCGAGGCCACCAGCGGCACGGACGCCGTCGTGCGTGGCGCCGACGCCATCACCACGCCCGGCGAGGCCCAGGGCGTACGGCGGCCCGTCGACACCTCCCTGCTGACCGCGATCGACCGCGTCCCGGGCGTCGCGGCCGCCGCCCCGAACATCCAGGGCGCCGGCCAACTCGTCGGCGCCGACGGCGAACCGATCGGCGGCCAGGGCCCGCCCACGCTCGCCGGCAACTGGATCGACGACCCGAAGCTCAACCCCTACCAGCTCGCCGAGGGCCGGGTACCCGCCCGGACCGGCGAGGTCGTGGTGAACCGGGGCGCCGCCAAGAAGGGCGGGCTGAAGATCGGCGACACCACCACCCTGCGCACCCCCGACCCGGTCAAGGTGACCGTCGTCGGCCTCGCCACCTTCGGCGGCCAGGACGGCATGGCCCAGGTGACCTTCACCGGCATGACCCGGGCCGACGCCGAGAAGTACCTCACCGTACGCCCCGGCCAGGCGGCGAGCATCCAGGTGCGGGCGGGTCCGGGAGTGAGCCAGCAGGAACTGGTGCAGCGGCTGACTCCCGTACTCCCCAAGGGAGTCGAGGCCATCACCGGCCAGCGGTCGGCGCAGGAGAACACCGACATGATCTCCAGCCAGTTCCTGAACCTCTTCACCACCTTCCTGCTCGTGTTCTCCGGTGTCGCCCTGCTGGTCGCCACCTTCTCCATCCACAACACGTTCGCCATCGTGGTCGCCCAACGCACCCGTGAGAACGCCCTGTTGCGCGCCCTCGGCGCCTCCCGCCGCCAGGTGACCGCCTCCGCCCTCGCCGAGTCGAGCGTCGTCGCCCTCACCGCCTCCCTCGCCGGACTCGCGGGCGGCATCGGCATCGCCGCCGGGCTCCAGGCGCTGTTCCCGGCGATCGGATTCCCCTTCCCCGACGGCGACCTGGTCATCAAGAACCTGTCGATGGTCCTGCCGCTCGCCGTGGGCATCCTGGTCTGCCTGGGCTCCGCGCTGCTGCCCGCCCTGCGCGCCGGACGCACCGCACCGCTGGCCGCCCTGCGCGAGACGGCCGTCGACGCCTCCGGCGCCTCCCGCCTGCGGGCAATCGCCGGTACGGTCCTCGGTGCCGCGGCGCTGGCCGCCACCCTCACCGGCGTCCTGGTCCAACCCTCCGTGTGGCTCGCGGGACTCGGCGCCCTGCTCGCGCTGGCGTCCTTCGTGGTCCTCGGCCCGGTCGCCGCCACCACGGCCGTACGCGTCCTCGGCGGCCCCCTGGACCGGCTGCGCGGAGTCACCGGCGGCCTCGCCCGGCGCAACGCCGTGCGCAGCCCCAAACGGACCGCCGCCACCGCGAGCGCCCTGATGATCGGCGTCGCCGTCGTCTCGCTGTTCACCGTGTTCGGCGCCTCCCTGAAGGCCACCATGGACCAGACGGTGTCCCGGTCCTTCGCGGGCGACATCGCGGTCAGCGCGCCCTCGTTCGGCGCGGGCGGCAGTGGGCTCAGCCCCCGGCTCGCCCCGGCCCTGCAACGGCTGCCCGAGGTGGACACCGCCGTCGGGCTCGGCCGCGGAGTCGCCGAGGTCGACGGCAAGGGCAGGGCACTGACGGTCACCGATCCGGCCGCGCTCGCCCGCACCTTCGACCTCGGCACGGTCACCGGCTCCCTGCGCGACCTCGGCAGCGACGGCATCGCGCTCACCCGCGCCGAGGCCGACCGCCAGGGCCTGCGCACCGGCGACACGGCACGGCTCACCTTCACCGACGGCACGACGGAGAACTTCACCGTTCGGGCCGTCTACGGCCAGTCCGAACTCGCCGGCGACTACGTCATCACCCGCGCCGCCTGGGCGCCCCACCGCACCCAGGACTCGGACACACTGATCGCCGTCACCTTCAAGCCGGGAGTGAGCACCGACGACGGCAAGGCGGCGGTGAAGAAGACGGCCGACCGGTACGGCAACCCCGAGGTGCAGACGCGCGACGAGTACGCGCAGTCCTCGGCCGGTGGCATCGACATGATGCTCACCCTCGTCTACGCGCTCCTCGCCCTCGCGGTCGTCATCGCCCTGCTCGGCATCGCCAACACGCTGACCCTCGCGCTGCACGAACGCACCCGGGAACTGGGCCTGCTCCGTGCCGTCGGCCAGACCCGCGCCCAGCTGCGGGCCATGGTCCGCTGGGAGTCGGTCCTGGTCGCCGCGTTCGGCACGGCCGGCGGCCTCGGCCTCGGCGCGTTCCTCGGCTGGGTCCTGGTGAAGGCGTCCGACGGCGCGAGCGACACCGCGTTCGCCTTCGCGCTCCCGCCGGCCCGCCTCGCCGTCGTGGCCCTGGTCGGCCTCGCGGCGGGCGCCCTCGCGGGTCTCCGCCCGGCCCGGCGAGCGGCCCGCCTGGACGTCCTGCGGGCGATCGCCACCGAGTGAGCGCCGTCGTACGACGCGGAGCGCGGCCGAAGCGCCGTCGTACGACCCGGGATGCGGCCGGTACGACGTCGTACGGCGTACGGTCCAGGGCTCGGCCGGAACCCCGCACCGGCCGCTGCCACGGCACCTGACCTGGCCCGGCCCGGCACCTGATCCGGCCCGGCTCGTACGGGCGGTGGGTCACCGCGACCCACCGCCCGCCCGCCGCGCCGGGCGGTCACCGCCCGGTCAACCGGGAACGGCCGACCGGGCGGGAGCGGGTGTCGAGGCCGAAGCCGAGGCTGAGGCCGCGATCGGAGCCGGAGCCGGAGCCGGAGCCGAGATCGGAGCCGGAGGTGAGGCCGTGACCGGAGCCGGGGGCGACGCCGGGGTCACGGCCGCCGCAGGTGCGAGGGCCGAGGCGTGGGCCGGAGCCGGGGCGGGGGCCGCCGCGGCGACAGGGGCCGGGGCCGGTCGACCCTCGCTGATCCGGGGCGCCTGCTGCGGCTCGGCCGTGCGGCGCGGCAGGCGCGCAGACTGCGTGCGCGCCGCCGCGGACGCGGGCAGCGTGAACCAGACGACCTTGCCGTTGTCGCCGTCCGGACGCGCCCCCCAGCTCTCGCTCACCGCGGCCACCATCGCCAGGCCCCGCCCACAGGTGGCAAGGGGGGTGGCGTCCGCCGCCTCCGCATCGTCGGCCACCACCGGAAGCCGCGGATCGTGGTCGCGCACCGAGACGGTGAGCCGGTCGGGCAACAGTTCCAGCTCGACGGTGCACGACTTGTCGGGCCGGGCGTGCCGGTGGACGTTGCTCAACAGCTCGGTCACACCGAGCGCGGCCCGGTCGATCAATGGGTCCAAATGCCAGTAACGCAACTGTGCAGATACGATTCTGCGGACCTGTCCGATCCGCGACGGCAGGGCTTGGAGCTCCACCGTGCAGTGCCTGCTTGGGTGACTGATCACGGCTGCGACTCCCCGATGTGAGGTCCGGAGGAACCGGAAGAACACGGAGAACAACGGATCCAGCAGGGTGGTGCTTGCGTCCAAACGTCCGCCTGCTGTCGTGGCCGGCGGGCTGGTTCGCAGCGTAACCGCCGGTAAACCCAGAGTGACGTGAGACCAGCGTGACGCAGTGGTGGCACTCCCGCAACTCGCCGCGACGGGACGCAGGTCAGTCGCCGCGCCCGGCCGCCCGGCGCACCGCCTCGATGAACCGCCGTGCCGCCGGCGGCCCCGGTTCGCCCGGCGCGGGATCCTGCTCACCGAGCGTCAGCAGATAGCGCTGGCCGTTGAGGTCGGCCAACGCCCGGTCGTCCGAGGCGAACCAGGGCTTGGACGCGCGGACCGCCTGCACCGGCGCGCTGTCGATCTCGCTGCCGTAACTGGTCAGCAGCTCCAGCCTGCCGTCGCTGATGCGGACCTTGCCGGCCCGGGTGAGCGAGCGCAGTCCCTTGCCGATCCGCACGCCCGTGGCCGTGAACTCCGGCTCCGCCATCCCTCGCCGCCCCCTTGTGCGCGTCGCTCGCCGTATCCGGCCCGCCCGGGCACGGATCCGGCCCGTGTCCGGTCGTACCGTCCGCGGTCGTGCCGTGTCCGGTCGTACCGTCCCCGGTCGGTGCCGTGTCCGGTCGTACCGTCTCCGGCCGATCCGTCTCCCGACGTACCGACGCCGGTCGTTCCGCTTCCTCGGTGGTCCGGGTGATTTCGTGTGCGCCCCTGTTCGGGGCGATCGTCCCGTGCGGTGCAGTCTGCCCCGATGCGGCGCGGAGCACCAGTACGTGGAGGGAGCGCGCGACGGGCGCCCGGAGCACTCGCGCCAATGCGCCCCGAGCACCTCGCACGGGTGTGCCTCAGCCTCGCTTTGGGTGGCTCAAAGATGCGTTTATGCAGGTGAGAAGCGGTGTGGAAGGTGCCTATCATCGAGATGCCGGCCGCGCGAGGCGCCGTCGGCGCCCACTGTAAGGAGCCCCGCCGTGAGCACCACACCACAGACCCGGACCGGCGCCACCCTCGATGTCGACCGCAGCGACGCCGCCTACCGGGACTGGCTGAAAGAGGCCGTCCGCAAGGTCCAGGCCGACGCCAACCGCTCGGCGGACACGCACCTGCTGCGCTTCCCGCTGCCCGAGCGGTGGGGCATCGACCTGTACCTGAAGGACGAGTCGACGCATCCGACGGGCAGCCTCAAACACCGCCTCGCACGCTCCCTCTTCCTCTATGGCCTCTGCAATGGCTGGATCCGCCCGGACCGCCCGGTCATCGAGGCGTCCAGCGGCTCGACGGCCGTCTCCGAGGCGTACTTCGCCAAGCTGATCGGGGTGCCGTTCATCGCGGTCATGCCGCGCACGACGAGCGCCGAGAAGTGCCGGCTGATCGAGTTCCACGGCGGGCAGTGCCACTTCGTGGACGACTCCCGGAAGATGTACGAGGAGTCCGCCCGCCTCGCGGCGGACACCGGCGGCCACTACATGGACCAGTTCACCTACGCTGAGCGGGCCACCGACTGGCGCGGCAACAACAACATCGCCGAATCCATCTTCCGCCAGCTGGAGTTGGAGCGCTTCCCGGAGCCCGCCTGGATCGTCGCCACGGCCGGCACCGGCGGCACCTCGGCGACCCTCGCGCGCTATGTCCACTACATGCAGTACGACACCCGCATCTGCGTCGCGGACCCGGACAACTCCTGTTTCTTCGAGGGCTGGACCACCGGCGATCCGGACGTCACCTGCGACTGCGGCTCCCGCATCGAGGGGATCGGGCGGCCCCGCATGGAGCCGAGCTTCGTGCCCGGCGCGATCGACCGGATGATGAAGGTCCCGGACGCGGCCAGCGTGGCTGCCGTACGCGCTCTGGAGCGGGCCATCGGGCGCAAGGCGGGCGGCTCGACGGGCACCGGCCTGTGGAGCGCGCTGAAGATCGTCGCCGAGATGGTGGCCGAGGGCCGTACGGGCAGCGTGGTCACCCTGCTGTGCGACCCGGGCGACCGCTACCTCGACAAGTACTACTCGGACAGCTGGCTGGAGGAGCAGGGGCTGGACATCGCCCCGTACACGGAGGCGATCGAGTCCCTGCTGGCGACGGGCGTGTGGCCGGAGTGAGCTGAGCGGTTCGGACCGGCGGCGCACGTGCGGCTCGGATGGGCGGTGCACGAGTGGTTCGGACGGACGGTGCACGAGCGGCTGGGGTGCGGCGGCGCCGAACGGCCCGGGTGCGGCCGGGCGTTACCCGGCCAGGCGCCGGTCCAGTGCGGCGGCCGCCTGCTGGAAGGACCGCCCCACGCCGGGGCGGGCGAGTCGGCACACGAGGCGGAAGGCCGCCGTGCCGTCGAGCGCGAACGTCATCTGAACGCGCGTGCCGGTGCCGGCCGGAGTGAGCCGCCACTCCTCGATCCAGGCGCGGGCGCCGGGGGTGTTGGTCACGTCGACGCGGTAGGCGTACACCTCGGGTGCCTTCGTCACCAGCACCGACTCCTGGAAGCGGGTGCCGCCCCGCAGCCGCACCTCGCGCCCGCCGTCGGTCGCCCGGGCCGAGGCCACGGCGGAGAACCACTCGGGCCAGCCCGCCACGTCCTCCGCGAGCGCCCGGAACACCGCGTCCGGGGTGGCGCCGACGTCCCGGGTGAACACGAGCCGTACGGGAGCGGTCTCGACGAAGTCGACCCCCACCGGGCGCAGACGATGAGCCATGACGACGAACCCCCTCGTGAAGTCCCCGGAAAAGCAGGGGAGTTGAACGGGCGTAGAGCGGCCGGCTCAGACTAGCTGACGCCTGGTCAGATGTCCTCGGGGTCCCCTGGGTCCCCGGGGTCCTCGTCATCGTCCGGCTCGCCCGCCACCACGAGCCGCTGCAGGTGCTCGGAGATCTCGGCCCGCGCCTCGGCGGGCAGCCCCGCGTCCGTGACCAGCGTGTCCACCTGACCGAGCGTGGCGAACGAACTCAGGCCCACCGTCCCCCACTTGGTGTGGTCGGCGACCACCACGACCCGCCGCGCCGACTGCACCAGCCGCCGGTTGGTCTCCGCCTCGGCGAGGTTCGGCGTGGACAGGCCGGCCTCCACCGATATGCCGTGCACGCCGAGGAACAGCAGGTCGAAGTGGAGGGCGGCGATCGCCTGGTCGGCCACCGGCCCCACCAGCGAGTCGGACGGGGTGCGCACCCCGCCGGTCAGCACCACCGTGGCCGCGCCCTGCCGCTGCCCGGAGGTGCGCTGCGCCGCGTGGAAGACGTCCGCGACCCGCACCGAGTTCGTCACCACGGTCAGGTCGGGCACCTCCAGCAGGTGCTGGGCGAGCGCGTAGGTCGTCGTACCGCCGGACAGCGCGATCGCCGTACCCGGCGTGACCAGTCGCGCGGCGGCCCGCGCGATGTCCTCCTTGGCGGACAACTCCAGGCCCGACTTGGCCTCGAAACCCGGCTCGTGCGTGCTCGGCTCGACCACAGGCACCGCGCCGCCGTGCACCTTCTCCAGCACACCCTGGCGGGCGAGCGCGTCCAGATCGCGGCGCACGGTCATGTCCGACACGCCGAGCCTGCGGGTCAGCTCGTTGACGCGGACGCCGCCCCGGCGCCGGACCTCGTCCACGATCAGGGCGCGGCGCTGCTCCGCGAGGAGGTTCTGATTCTCGCTCACGTACGCTCCGGTCCTTTCGCCGCACACCGTCCGACACGCCCGGCACGCCTCCTCCGACCTGGACATTCCATGTCTCCGGCAGCGCGCGGGCGTCTCATCTTTTCACGGGTCGGCACTGGTTGCGCCACTGCCTGTCACGACGCGCGCATGCCAGCCGAGCCCCGTGCGGGCCCCCGGTGTCCCGGCCGGCGTCACACGTATCGGGGAGATTCCATGACGGGAGGTGTATGTCACCCGGGAAGCGGAGAACCTGAAGCGCGCACGGACACGGACCTTCAGACCTTCGGACGCGTCACGGGGGAAGTGCGAGAGCAGTGGAACGTGCGCAGGAACGCATCGCCGGGCACCGGCCCCTCGCCGCCCTCGCGCGGCCCGCACCGGCGGAGCCAGATCTGGAACTGCTGGTGCACGGGGTCGGCGGCACCACGCCCGAGAAGATGCTCGGCGACCCGCGGACGGTCCGGGTCACCGGCGACGACACGGCCGCCGTCTTCCGTCGCACCGAGGATGTCGAGAGCGCCGAGGGCGCCGAGAGCACGGAGACCGCGGACGGCACCGGCGGCGGGGGAGTGCCCCGCAGGGAGCCGGTGCGGGAGGCGTACGTCTGGTGCAACCTCACCTCCGGCGACGGCACCCGCGCCCTGTGGCTGTTGCTGCTGCCCTTCATGGTGGTCAACCTCGCCCACTGGATGCGCCCCGCCGCACCCGGCCACGCCCGCGCGGTCCGGCTCTACGGCCTGCTCGTCCGCCTGATCGCGCTCACCCTGACCGTGCTGCTGGTGGCCGCGGCCTGCGAGGTCGCCCTGGACCTGGTGGCCTGGCAGTGCGCGGGCGTCCCCGCCTGTGCCGGCCGGCACTCCTGGCTGGGCTTCCTCTCGCCCGCCGCGTCCGGCGACGGCTGGTGGAGCCTGCCCGGCCGCCGGCTCGCCCTCGCCGCGCTGATCCCCACCCTGCTCACCGCCCTGCTCTGGTACCTCTCCCACCGCACCTGGAGGGCGTACGAGTCCCATCGGCCGATCTCCCACGACCCCGAACCGGACAGCGACGGCAGCGCCCTGGCCCGTCCCGGCTTCTGGTACGGGCGCCGCCTGGTGGCGCGGCTGCGCGCCGCCCACACCGCGGCCGGCCTGCTGACGGTCGCGGCCGCTCTCGTCGTGCCCGCGGCCCGCTTCGACCACCGACCGGGCGCCACCGCCACCCTGGACACGCTCGGCTGGCTGCTCGCCGCGGCCCTGCTCGGCGGCGCGGCCGTGGTGGTCGGCGTGGTCTGCCGTCGCGGCCGCAGCGAGAAGACCCTGGACCGGCAACTCGACCGTCACCTCCTACGCGGTCTGCCGCTCGGCGCGCTCGGTCTGCTGCTGCTCGCCGTGCTGTACGCGGGCTGGTCACGGCCCGGCTGGCGGTCCGCCGGACGACTGCCCGGGGACCCGGCCTTCGACGCCCTGATGGCGGTCCAGGGACTGCTCGCCGTGGCCCTCGCGGTCGTCGCCCACGCCCTGTACCGCCGGCACCCGGACCCGCGCGCCGGGATGCGCGGCCTCGGCGGACCCGCGGTCGCGCTGCTCGCCTGCGCGCTGGGCGGGGTGATGTCCGGCGGGATCGCGCAACGCGTGGCCGACTGGCTGGACGGCACCCGCGCCGCACTCCACGGCCCGCCCGTGCTGCTGACCTGGCAGGCGTCCGCGATCCCGCCCATCCTCGCGGTGCTGCTCGTCGTCGTCGCCTGGCTGGCCCTGCGCACCGCGAGGCTCGCCCGCACCGAACGCGAGCGCGTACGTCACGAGCACCCTGGCGAACCCGAGGACCCCTCCCGCACCCGGAGCATCGCCCAGGCCCGTGCCATGGCCACCCTCACCGACCGCGCGCCCCTGGTCGTCGCCGTGCTCTCCGCCACCACCCTGCTGCTGGGCGCGGCCGCGCTGGCCGGCGCCCTGGCGACCGGCACGTCCCCCGACGCGGCGGCCCGCAGGACGGACGACGTCCTGCGGGCGGCGGCCGAGACCTCACAGGCGCTGGGCTCCTGGCTGGTCGGGCTCGGCTTCCTGCTGTTCGTCACCTGGGGCCGGCGTGCCTACCGGGACGCCTCCGCCCGGCGCACGGTCGGCATCCTGTGGGACGTCGGCACCTTCTGGCCGCGCGCCGCCCATCCCTTCGCACCGCCGTGCTACGCCGAGCGTGCGGTGCCCGACCTGACCTGGCGGGTGGCGACCTGGACCGAGCGCACCGGCGGCCGGCTGGTCCTCTCCGGCCACTCCCAGGGCAGCGTTCTCGCGGCCGCCGCGGCCTGGCAGCTCGCGCCCTCCGTCCGCGGACGGGTCGCGCTGCTGACGTACGGCTCCCCGCTGGAGCGGCTGTACGGCCGCTGGTTCCCCGCCCACTTCGGTCCGCCCGCACTGGCCGCGCTGCACCACGACGTCGGCTCCTGGCGCAACCTCTACCGCCTGACCGACCCCATCGGCGGCCCCGTCCGCGTCGCCCCGGTCGGTGCCACGGACGTCGACCACGAGCCGCTGCGGGACCCGCTCGCCTACGGCCGCACACCCACGCACCCGCTCCCGGCGCCGATCCTCGGCCACTCCGACTACCAGACCGATCCGGCCTTCGCCCGCGAACGCGACCGCCTGCTGTCCCGCCTCACCCCCGACGTGCCGGGTCCGCGCCCGGACCCGGGGACACCGGCCATGTGACGCCGGGGCTCAGGGCAGCTCCGGCAGGTCCTCGGCGTACAGCAGGGTGAGCTCGTCGGTGCTGGGGTCCTCGACCTGGGCGACCCGGCTCGCGTGCCGCTCCACCATCGCCTCGAAGGTCTGGCGTGCCGTACGGCCGTTGCCGAACGCCGGGCCCTTCGGGATCGCCGTGAAGTACGTCAGGAGCGCCTCCGGGGCGCCCGGCGCCAGCCGGTACTCGTGTTCGTCGGCCTGCTGCTCCACGATCCTGAGCAGCTCGTCCGGGCCGTAGTCACCGAAGGTGATCGTCCGTGAGAAGCGGCTGGCCACGCCGGGGTTGACGGACAGGAAGCGCTCCATCTCGGCCGTGTAGCCCGCGACGATCACCACCACCGCGTCCCGGTGGTCCTCCATCAGCTTCACCAGCGTGTCGATGGCCTCCTTGCCGAAGTCGCGGCCGGCGTCCTCCGGGGAGAGCGCGTACGCCTCGTCGATGAACAGCACACCGCCGCGCGCCCGTTCGAAGGCCTCCTGGGTGCGGATCGCGGTGGAGCCGATGTGCTCGCCGACCAGGTCCACCCGGGACACCTCGACCAGGTGGCCCTTCTCCAGCACTCCGAGGGAGGCGAGGATCTCGCCGTACAGCCGGGCAACCGTCGTCTTGCCGGTGCCGGGGGAGCCGGTGAAGACCAGGTGCCGCTTGACCGAGGCCGCCTTCAGGCCCGCCTGCTGCCGGCGCCGGCCCACCTCGATCATGTCGGTCAGCGCCCGCACCTCGCGCTTGACGCTCTCCAGCCCGACCAGCGCGTCGAGTTCCCCGAGCACGGCCTTCGACGTCCGGGCCGGCTGCTCCGGCTCCGACAGGGGGACGAGCGGCTCCTGCTCCGTGCTGCGCTGCCCGGGAATCGAACCGAGCAGCCCGCCGGGGGACGGGGACGCCGTCTGTACGGCCGTCGCGCGGGGCGCCGGCGGCCGGAGGCTGCCGCTCTCGTCGCTGGTGCAGTCCTCCACCACCGGGCCGGTCCCCGAGCCCGCGTCCGGCCCCGCGTCGGCGAACTCGTAACCACCGCGCGCGCACCGCTCCGTGCGGCACTTGCGCAGCGTCGTACGACAGCCGTCGAGCACATGGAAGCCGTAGCCGCCGCTGCCGCTGACCCGGCAGTTCAGGAAGCTGCCCCGGCCGCCGGCGGACACGTAGAAGCCCGCCTCGGCCGGGGAGCCGACCGTGCATCGCTCGATGGTCGGGTCGGCGCCCTTGGTGACGATCACACCGGTCTGGGTGCCGTCCACGGTGCAGTTGTTGAGCGTGCCGCCACTTCCGTGGTCCCGGAACCAGGCACCGGTGGCCGCGTCCCTGATCCGGCAGTCGTCGAGCTGTGCGGTCGCCCCGTCGCTCACCGACACGGCCGTGTTGCGCACTTGGGACAGGTCGCTGTCCACCACGTCCGCCCGCGAGCCCCGGTCCAGCACGAACAGGGCGTCCGGCACGTCGTGCACCCGGCAGGAGTCCAGCACCGCCGTGGCGCCGTCGCTCACCCACACCGCCGGATAGTCGCCGGTGCTGTCGAAGATCTCGCACTGGTTGGCGTCCACCCGGGTGCCCGGGTCCCACACCGACAGCCCGTTGCGCCCGAACTGACGCACCGTCGTGCGGGTCAGCGTGAGCACCGAGCGGGAGCGCAGGTCGATCGCGTTCTCCGGGATGTCGTGGATGCGGCAGTCGGCCAGTGTGAGCACCGCGTCCGTGTCGAGCGTGACGCCGTCGGCGGAGGTGCGGTGCACATCGCAGTCGGTCAGATGCGCCGTGGCCCGCTGGGTGACCTGGACTCCGGAGCCCCGGACCTCGTACACCTCGCAACCGACCGCCTCGAGCGAGGTGTTCTCACCGGTCGCGCTCAGCCCGATGCCGGAGGCGTGATGCACCCGGCAGCGCTCCAGGCGCGGGTGGGCCCCGCCCCGGACCGCCACCGCGGCCTGCCCGGCCGCGACGACCTCGCACTCCTCGAACACCCCGCTGCCGCCGTCGAGCACGGCGATACCGATGCCGGCCGGGTTGTCGACCGTGCAGCGGCGCAGGGTCGGCCGGGCCGCGCCCCGCACCTCGATGCCCGCGGCGGACCGGGTCACGATCCGCACGTCCGTCAGCTCCGGCGTGCCCTCCTCCACCAACAGCGCGGGCGCCGCCGCGTCCTGGCCCTCGATGTGCAGACCCTGCACCACCGCCGAGGCCCGCACGGTCAGCGGCACCCCGTCCATGGGCGCGATCCGCACCGAGCCCGGGGACCCCTCGGGCCCACGCAGCGTCACCGGCCGCTGGACGACGAGGTTCTCCCGGTAGGTACCGGGGGCGATGGTGAGGACGTCGCCGTCGGAGGCGGCGTCCAGGGCGGCGGCGAGCGATGCGTACTCACCCGTGCGGCGCCGCCACCGCGAGGTACCGGTGTGCGTCACCTGGACCGTGCCCTGTGCCATGGCGTTGCTGTGCCCCCACCTCGTGGTACGTGTGCTCGTTCACCTGCGGGGCGCGGTGGCCGGCGGCGGGACCGCGAGCGCGCTCGGCCCTCGGGCCTCGACGCGGTCGTGCTCCGGACACCGGCGCGCCCCTTCGGTTCGCTCGCGCGCGGGTTGATGCCGAGACAGAGTCGGCCGGTCCACCGTAGCGTGCGCGCGGACCGCGGGTTGACCAGAGGCGGAAGGCCGTCAGCTGCCCGTGCCCGCCTTGCCCCAGTCCGGGCCCGCCCGGTCCCAGGCATGATCCCAACGCGCGTACCGGCGGCGGACCATGCGCCACAGGATCAGGCGCCGGCCGCCCTCGACCAGCCCCGCCGTCGCCAGGGCCGCGCCTATCCCGGCGAACACCGCGTGTGTCGTCGCCGTGGCCGCGTCCAGCGGGCGGGTCGTTATTCGGCCGTGCCGATCCGTCCAGAGGCCGAAGCGGTCGCCCTGATGCGGGGACTTGAGGCGGGCCAGGACCGGGCCGTGCCGCCGGGTGCCGTCCGGCGCGGTCCAGTCGGCCATGACCCGGCTGCGGACCTCGTGCGCGGCGCCGATGTCCGGGTCGGCGTCCGGCGGCGCGTCACTCAGCTTGCGGACCACGGTGGCCGTGACCAGCTGGCGGGAGCGCTGCTGCTGTCCCACCGACCGCTGCAGGGCGTCCTGGGCGGCGGCACCGGCCAAGGCGCCGATCAGGGGCGCCGCCACGACGATCAGCAGCAGCGCCGCCAGGGCCAGCCAGGCCTCGGCCAGATCGGTCCCCCGGCGCAGCGGATTGCGCCGCCAGCGCCACAGACCGCTCAACACCCGCACGTCCCCCACCCCCTTCGGCTCCGTGACAGTCCCCGGCGGAGCCGCTCACCCCGAAGCCCGGCCAGGAGAGAGCGACATCACGCCCGACCGTGCCTCTCACGAATCTCTCACATCACCCCAACGACCAGGCTTCGTCCCCGGTTCCCGGTCGTCCGCCCGAACGCGGACCGCCCGCCGCCGCGCGCTACGCGAGCACGCGCACCGGACCCCCGACCCGGATCGTGCCGGTGCCGAGGGGCACCAGGTTCTGGCCGAAGACCAGTTGCCCGTCGCGCCTGCGGTGGCGCGCCAGCGTGTGCAGCGGCTCCCGGCCGCGCGCGCCGCTGTCCTGGTCGGTGGTGGTCACGACACAACGCCCGCACGGCCTGGCGACCCGGAAGACGACCTCGCCGACGGCGATGCGGGACCACTGGTCCTCGGCCCATGCCTCGGTGCCCGCCACGACCATGTTCGGCCGGAACCGGTTCATGGGCAGCGGACCCTCGTCGGCGTGGTCGCCCTGGGCCAGCAGGGAGTTCAGGGCGTCGAGGGAGGCGAGCGTGGTGACCAGGAGGGGGTATCCGTCCGCGAGGCTCACCGTCTCGCCGGGCAGCGCGAAGTCCGGGTCGACGGGGCGGCACGTGGCCGGATCGTCGAGGTGGACCAGCCGGACATCGGCCCCCAGATATCCGGCACACCACGCATGCGCGGCACCGCAGGCCGCGACCGCCTCCACCTTGGTGCCGAAGATGTCGATGACCACGGTCCGCCCCGGCTCCGGGACAGGCACCGTCAGCGGTGCCCGGCCGGGCGCGGACAGCAGAAGGCCGCCGCCGGGCCGAGGCTCGGCGGCGGCCTGCGCGAGGCGTGGCTGCTCGCGTTGTGTGACGACCTTTCCCCCGTCGTCGACAAGTGCCCAGCGGCGGTCCCCGGCCAGCCCCCAGGGCTCCACCACGGACTCCCGGAGCGACAGGCCCCGGAACGCCTTGACCGGATGGATGTGGATCGACTGCAGCGTTGCGTTCCCCATGGCGCCACCTTGCCAGGTGGCGCCGCAGCGGGGGCACTCAGGTCAGTAGCCGCGGTACTGCTGGTTGTTGTACGGGTCCTGGTAGGACGGCTGCGGGGGCCGCGGGGCGGCCGGGCGCATGGCCTCGTAGCCCGTGCCCGTGGCCATCGGGCGCTGCTGCGGGGCCTGCGGTCCGGGGTAGCCGCGCGGCGCGCCTGCCTGCTGCGGGATGTACGCCGTCGGCGCCTGATGCAGCGGGGCGGGCTGCGGCACCTGTGGGTAGCCGTACGCGGGAGCCTGCGGGGACGGGGCCGCCGGGAGGGCGGGCAGTGCCGACGGCAGCGCGGGCAGGTTGCTGCCCATCGCGGGCAGGCTGCTGCCCATGTCGTAGGCGGCGGGGACCCGGATCGGGGCGATCTGCGGGGTGCCCCGCTCGGCCACGAGCGAGTCGTAGATCGGGGTGTCCGGGAAGGAGGCGGAGTAGTAGCCGCCACCATAAGTGGAGCGGGGGGAGGTCATGGCACATAAGTTAAGCCCACGATGTGCTGGTTGGGGAGACCGATAAGAGGGTTGTTTTCCGTGTCGGCAGTGACCTGGCATCCCCAATACGAGCGAACTTGGCAAAAATGGACGCCGTACAGCGTTTGGATCGTGTAAAGCCCGAGTTCCTGCGGGGTTACCGGCGGTTGACGGGCGATGTTCCTGCCCCGGTCATGGGCGTTCGCCGTGGCCCGGAATAGGTTGGGCGGGTAGAGATCAGTCAGGGCGACCGGAAGCGTCCGGGACACCGAAAACCGAGGGGGCGGACATGTCAATGCCGAAGGGATCGAACGCGCCGGTGCCCACCGCGGCACTGCGCGTCGAAATGGGCTGGCGCCCCGGACCCGGCGTGCCCGACGCGGACGCCTCGGCGCTGTTGCTCGCGGCCGGAAAGGTCCGGTCCGACGGGGACTTCGTCTTCTACAACCAGCCCGCGCACGCCTCCGGCGCGGTCCGTCACGAAGGCAAGCGGACTGCCGGCGACCGTGTCACGGACACCCTCTTCGTGGACCTCGCGCGCGTGGAGGGCGCGATCGAGCGGATCGTCCTCGCGGCCTCCGCGGACGGCGGGACCTTCGGACAGGTCCCGGGCCTCTACATCGAGGTGACCGACGCGGGCGGAGGCGGCGTGGTCGCCCGCTTCGACAACCCGGGCGCGAGCGTGGAGACGGCCTTCGTGCTCGGCGAGTTCTACCGCCGCCAGGGCGGCTGGAAGTTCCGCGCGGTCGGCCAGGGCTACAGCAGCGGACTCGAGGGCCTGGCAACCGACTTCGGCATCACCGTCGACGAGCCCCAGCACCCCGCGGCGCCCCCCGCTCCGACACTCGCACCGCCCGCCGCGGCACCCGCACCGCCCGTGCGGCCCCCCGTAACCATGCCGCCCCCGGCCGCCATGCCGCCCGCGCCCCCGGCCGCCACGTCGGCCCCCATGCCTCCGCCGACCTCGGCCACCCCGGCGGCCCACCTGCCTCCGCCGCCCCTGGGAGCGACTCCCGCGCCGCTGCCCCCGCCCCCCTCGGCGGCGCCGGTCCGCCTCTCCAAGGTCACCCTCACCAAGGCCGCCCCCTCCGTCTCCCTGGCCAAGCAGGGCGGCACCTCCGGCGCCATGCGGGTCAACCTCAACTGGCAGGTGCGCAAGCAGCTCCCCGGCTGGGGCGGCCGATGGGGCGCCGGCCAGGGGGACCTCGACCTCGACCTGTGCGCCCTGTACGAGCTCGCCGACGGCCGCAAGGGTGTCGTACAGGCCCTCGGCAACGCCTTCGGATCCCTGCATCGCCCGCCGTACATCCTCCTCGACGGCGACGACCGCACCGGCGCCGTGGCCGGCGGCGAGAACCTCACCGTCAACCTCGACCACACGCGGGACTTCCGGCGCATTCTCGTGTTCGTCACCATCTACGAAGGCGCGTCCTCGTTCGCCGACCTGCACGCCACCGTCACCCTCCAGCCGCAGCACGGCGCCCCGATCGACTTCTCGCTCGACGAGTGCACGGTTCCCTCCACGGTGTGCGCCCTCGCGCTGATCACCAACACGGGCGGTGACCTCCTCGTCCAGCGCGAGGCGCGGTACCTGGTGCCGGAGCGCGGGGTGAGTCCGCAGCGGACCGTGGACCACGCCTACGGATGGGGCATGAACTGGACGCCCGGCCGTAAGTGACCCGGTTCAGCCCTCGTCGGGCACGGCGTCCGGGCGCGCGTAGGTGCGGCCCTTCCAGGCCGCGCCCCGCCCCCGGTAGTGCTGCACGGCGGAGTCGACCGTCATGAGGAGATAGAGGAACGCGGTGAACGGCAGCAGGGGAGCGAGCCACAGCGGCTGCCGGTAGTAGCGCAGCATCGGCACGTACGTCGCCGTCATCACCGCCCACGCCGCCGCCCCGACGGCCGCCGTCACCGCGTCGCCCGTGACGGCGCCCGTCACCACCGCCCCGGGCGGCACCAGATACACCAGGGCGAGCCCGGCGACCGTCCCGAGGAGCAGCAGCGGGTTGTGCCGCAGCTGCGCGTACGCGCTGCGCGAGACCATCCGCCACAGATCGTGCAGCCGCGGATAGGGGCGCACACTCTCCACCCGCTCGGCCAGCCCCAGCCAGACGTGGCCGCCGGCGCCCTTCACCGCGCGCGCGAGCGCCACGTCGTCGATGACGGCGTGCCGGATGGCGTCCGGGATCCGCGCCCGCTCGGCCGTCTCCGCCCGCAGCAGTACACAGCCGCCCGCCGCGGCCGCCGTACGCGAACCCTTCCGGCCGATCCACCGGAACGGGTACAGCTGTGCGAAGAAGTAGACGAACGCCGGGACCACGAGCCGCTCCCAGAGGCTCTCCACCCTCAGCCGCGCCATCTGTGACACCACGTCGAAGCCGCCGGTACGGGCCGCCGCCACCAGCTCGCGCAGGCTGTCCGGGGCGTGCGCGATGTCCGCGTCCGTCAGCAGCAGGTACTCGGGTCCACGCGCGCGTGCCAGTCCGATGCCGTGCCGCACCGCCCACAGCTTGCCCGTCCAGCCCGGCGGCGGCTCGCCGGGGGAGTCGACCGTGAGCGGCAGCCCGCCGTGCCGCCGGGACAGTTCCCGCGCCAGCTCCCCGGTGCCGTCGGTGCTCCCGTCGTCCACCAGGAAGATCTCCGCCCGCCCCGGATAGTCCTGGGCCAGCAGCGACGGCAGGCTCGCGGGCAGGACGGCCGCCTCGTCACGAGCCGGGACCACCACGCACACCGACGGCCACGCCACCAGTTCCCGGCGCCGCGGCAGCCGGACGTCCGTGCGCCAGAAGAGGCCCTGGCACAGCAGCAGCCAGCACCAGGCGGCGAGGGACACGACGGTCGTCCACATGAGGGCGCTCACTGCCGCAGTCTGCCCCACCCGACCGGGCCGTATGGTCCGATCGTCTATCGTGGCCGGGTGAAGATCGCGCTCATGGACTCCGGAATCGGCCTTCTGGCGGCCACTGCCGCGGTACGGCGCCTGCGGCCCGACGCGGATCTCATCCTCTCCCTCGACCCCGACGGCATGCCCTGGGGTCCGCGCACCCCCGAGGACCTCACCGGGCGCGCCCTGGCCGTCGCCGAGGCCGCCGCGGCCCGCCGGCCCGACGCCCTGATCGTCGGCTGCAACACGGCCACCGTGTACGCCCTGCCCGCCCTGCGTGCCCGCCTGGAACCCGTGATCCCGGTCATCGGCACGGTCCCGGCGATCAAGCCGGCCGCGGCCGGCGGCGGCCCGGTCGCGATCTGGGCGACCCCCGCCACCACCGGCAGCCCCTACCAGCGCGGTCTCATCGAGGACTTCGCCGACGGCGTCAAGGTCACCGAGGTGCCCTGCTGGGGGCTCGCCGAGGCCGTGGAGCACGCGGACGAGACGGCCATCGACGCCGCCGTCGTCGCCGCCGCCGCGCTCACCCCGGACGACGTGACGACCGTCGTCCTGGGCTGCACCCACTACGAGCTGGTGGCGGAACGTATCCGCGCCGCCGTGCAGCGCCCCGGCGCCGCCCCGCTCGTCCTGCACGGTTCCGCCGGGGCCGTGGCCGCCCAGGCCCTGCGCCGCCTCGGCGAACTGCCCGCCCCCGACGACCCCGCCGAGGGCACCCTGACGGTGCTGCTGAGCGGCCGCGAGGGCGGGCTGCCCGCGCCCGCGCTGCACTACGCCGAGGGGCGGCTGCTGCCCGCCGCCGGCCCGCTCGCCGACCGGCACTGACACGGCGGCCCGCCGGCCGCCCCCGCACGGCCGCCCGGAGCAGTCACCGTCCGCGAGCGGGTACCCGCGCAGCGAAACCTGAGTAACCTCATAAATATGAGGGACCACCACGACGCCGAGGACACCCCCCACCCCGACGTCTGGACCGGGCGCGCCACCAACCGGGTGCAGTGGCTGCTGGCGCTGGTCGGCGCGGCCTGCATGGCGCTCGGCATCGAACTGGCCGTGGACTCGGCGTGGACCTCGGGCATCGCGCCGCTGGCGATGTCCGTCGTGGGCTGCATCGCGGCCGGCCTCCTGGTCCTCTTCGGCACCCTCGCCTTCGTGCACGTCGACCTCAGGCTCGACGAGGACTCCCTCGAAGTGCGCTGCGGCCACATCGGCGTACCGCGGCGCCGCATCCCGCTGTCCGACGTCGCCGGCGCCGACTTCGCCCCGCACGTCACCCCGTGCCACTGGGGCGGCTGGGGCTACCGCTGGCGCCCCGAGAAGGGCACCGCGGTCGTCGTACGCCGGGGCGAGGGCATCGTCCTGAGCCTGTGGGACGGCCACACCTTCACGATCACCGTGGACAACGCGGAGTCGGCGGTACGGGTCATCAGAGCCCGGCTGCGTACGACCACGCCCGGCACGCGCTGACGGCAGGTCGCGTACGACCCGTTAGGTCGCGTACGACCCGTTCGGCGCCCCACGGTCACACCTGGCCGCGCACGCTGACGCTCCGCCGCGCGCGCTGACGCCGGCTCCCCTCAGAGAGGTGTCTCCTCGCCGGCCCACGGCCGTGCCGTCGCCCATCCGGCCAGCAGTCCCGCGCCCGCCGTCACCGTGGTGAAGCTCAGCGCGTTGCCGACCGAGGCGAGCACGGCGAGCGCCGTCAGCGCCGCGCCCGCGGTCAGGGCGACCGGGGTCGGGCGCGGGGTGCGCCACAGGGCGTGGAGGACCCAGCAGAAGGTGGCCGCGAGCAGCAGTACGCCCACCACACCCTGCTCGGCCACCTGCTGCAGCGGTGCCGAGTGCGGCTTGCCGTCGGGCAGGGCACCGGACGCTGTCCCGCCCGGCTCGCCGAAGTGGCCGGGGCCGATGCCGAGCCCCGGCGCCCGGCGGGCCAGCCGCAGGGCGTTCTGCCACAACTGGACCCGCTGCGGGTCCAGCCGGCCCTCCAGCGCCTCGCCGAGACCACCGGGCAGGGCACCCGCGGCGACCGCCCACACCGTTCCGGCCGCCACGGCCGCCGCAAGCGCCAGACCCGCGATGCCGACGCCCCGGTGGCGCATCGAGCCACCGGTGAGCGAGCAGAGCAGCACGGCGACGCTGGCCGCGCAGCCGCCGGCCGATCCCATGGCGGCCCCGGTCAGGGCGATGCCGACGGCGAGCAGGCGCAGGCCGAGCCGCAGCGCGGGCACGGATGTCGCCCAGGCGGCGCAGCAGGCCGCGCCCGTGGCCAGGGCCAGCAGGGCGGCGCCGGCACCGGCGTGCCCGAGCGGTGCGGCGTAACGGTGCCCGGGCAGGACGTCGGGCATCAGCACGGCCAGCACCAGCCCGGCGGCCGCACCCGCGCCCGGCGCTGCCACCGGCAGCAGCGATCCGGAGATCCTTCCGGCGGCATAGCCGGCGGCGGTGGCGAGCACCGCGAGCAGCACGCCCTCCGGCCGCCCGTCGTGGGCCGCCGCCGTGATCAGCGACCAGGCGGCGCAGGACCCCAAGAAGATCATGCCCGCCCCGTCAGAAACGTTTCGTCTGACATGGCCCGCGTCCGCACCGGCCGCGGACCTCATCCCCGTCGACCCCACCCCTCGCCCCTCGTACCTGGTCCCCCGTCCTGTGGCACCCCCGGCCGCGGGCAACGGACACCGCCGCACCGCCGAGGCTGGCCACACCGTAACGGCTGTTGACCGGTTTGTGGATGAGTTGCTCGGGATCGTCGTGATTCCCGTGCACGACTGACGGGGGCCGCTCGCCGCGAAGACCGTGCCCGGACGCGGGCCGGCCGTGGGCGGGCGTCGGGCGCCGACCCTGTGCGGACCGTCCTGTTCCCGCCCAGGTCGGCCACCGTAGACTCCCCGGGTGACCGTCACCGCAACTTCCGTGGACCAGCCGGATCAGCTACAGCCGTCCCCCGCACCCGGTGCGCGCGGCCGCCGGCTCCTGCGTCTGGTCCCGGCCGTCGCCTCAGCGCTCTGCGGAGTGCTCCTCTATGTCAGCTTCCCGCCGCGCACCCTGTGGTGGCTGGCCCTGCCCGCCTTCGCCGGATTCGCCTGGGTGCTGCGCGGCCGCAGCCTGAAGGCGGCGCTCGGCCTCGGCTATCTCTTCGGGCTCGGCTTCCTGCTGCCGTTGCTGGTGTGGACCGGCGTGGAGGTCGGTCCCGGTCCCTGGCTCGCGCTGGTCGCCATCGAGGCGGTCTTCGTCGCCCTGGTCGGCGCCGGCACCGCCGCGGTGTCCCGGCTCCCGGCCTGGCCGGTGTGGGCGGCCGCCGTGTGGATCGCCGGAGAGGCGGTACGCGCGCGCGTACCGTTCCGCGGCTTCCCCTGGGGCAAGATCGCCTTCGGGCAGGCGGACGGTGTCTTCCTGCCGCTGGCCGCGGTGGGCGGCACCCCGGTGCTCGGCTTCGCGCTCGTCCTGTGCGGCTTCGGCCTGTACGAGGCGGGGCGGCTGATCGCCGAGCGACGCCGCACGCGGGCCGTCCGGCGCTCGGCCGCGGCCGTCGCGCTGCTGAGCGTCGCCGTGCCGGTCGCCGGCGCGGTCGCCGCCCGGCCGCTGGTCAGCGACAAGGCCGAGGACGGCACCGCGACGGTCGCGGTCATCCAGGGCAACGTGCCCCGCTCCGGGCTGGAGTTCAACGCCCAGCGGCGGGCCGTTCTCGACTACCACGCGCGCGAGACCCGCGAGCTCGCCGCCGACGTGAAGGCCGGCAAGGCCCCGAAGCCGGACTACGTGCTGTGGCCCGAGAACTCCTCGGACATCGACCCCTTCGCCAACGCCGACGCGGCCGCCGTCATCGACGGCGCGGCCAAGGCGATCGGCGCGCCCGTCTCGGTCGGCGGAGTCGTCGAGAGGGACGGCAAGCTGCTCAACGAGCAGATCCTGTGGGACCCGGCCAAGGGACCGGTCCAGACCTACGACAAGCGGCAGATCCAGCCCTTCGGCGAGTTCCTGCCGCTGCGCGGGCTCGTCGGCGCGATCAACCAGGACTGGACCGGCATGGTCCGCCAGGACTTCAGCCGGGGCGGCAGGCCGGGCGTGTTCGACATCGACGGCGCCAAGGTCGGCCTGGCCACCTGCTACGAGGCCGCCTTCGACTGGGCCGTACGGGACACCGTCACCCACGGTGCGGAGATGATCTCCGTGCCGAGCAACAACGCCACCTTCGACCGCAGCGAGATGACCTACCAGCAGCTCGCCATGTCCCGCATCCGCGCCGTCGAGCACAGCCGGACCGTGACCGTGCCGGTCACCAGCGGGGTCAGCGCGGTCATCATGCCGGACGGGAAGATCACCCAGAGGACCGGCATGTTCGTGCCCGCCTACCTGGTCCAGAAGGTCCCGCTGCGCACGTCCGAGACACCCGCGACCCGGCTGGGCATCCTGCCCGAGCTCGCCCTGGTGCTGGTCGCGGCGGGCGGGCTCGGGTGGGCGATCGGGTCCGGGATCCGGGCCCGGCGCGCGGGTGACGCGTAGCCGTAGGCCCGTCGACCGCCCGGCGACTCCACCTGAAGCGCGGGGACCGGCCCGTTAGGGTCGGTCCCATGGCTATTCCTGACTTCATCCGCACGATCCGGGCCTCCGCGGGCCGCCAGCTGCTGTGGCTCCCCGGGGTCAGCGCGGTCGTCTTCGACGACCAGGGCCGAGTCCTGCTGGGGCAGCGCGCGGACAACCACCAGTGGGCGGTGCTCTCCGGCATCCCGGAGCCCGGTGAGCAGCCGGCCGCCGCCGCGGTGCGCGAGGTCTACGAGGAGACGGCCGTACGGTGCGTCCCCGAGCGGGTCGTCATGGTGAAGTCCAGTGAGCGCGTCACCTTCGGCAACGGCGACATCTGCCAGTTCATGGACATCACCTTCCGCTGCCGGGCCGTCGGTGGCGAGGCACGCGTCAACGACGACGAGTCGCTGGACGTCGGCTGGTTCGAGGTGGACGCGCTGCCGCCGATGGACGAGCGTCACCTGTTCCGGATCAAGCAGGCCCTGTCCGATGAACCCACATGGTTCGAACCCACGAGTTTCGAATGAAGTATGGGGTGTGACCACATGTGGCCGGTCGGCGGTGCTGCTTAGGGTCGACCCATGACCCAGCCCAGCGCCCTGCCCGGCCCCCACGCCCCCTCGCTCGACCTCGGCGGCCGCACCGCCCTCGTCACCGGCGCCGCAAGCGGCATCGGCCGCGCCTGCGCGCTGCGGCTCGCGGCCGCCGGGGCCCAGGTCAGAGCCGTCGACCGGGACGCGGCGGGCCTCGCCGAGCTGGTGGAGCTGGCCAAGGGGTCCGGGGACCTCGCGGGCACGGTCGAGCCGCTCGTCCTCGACCTCACCGACCTCGACGCCGCCGAACACGCGGCCGCCGGCACCGACGTCCTGGTGAACAACGCCGGCATCCAACTGGTGCGCCCCCTGGAGGAGTTCCCGCCCGAGGTCTTCCACACCGTGCTGACCGTGATGCTGGAGGCCCCCTTCCGGCTCATCCGCGGCGCGCTTCCCCACATGTACGCGCAGGGCTGGGGCCGGATCGTCAATGTGTCCTCCGTCCATGGGCTGCGCGCGTCGGCCTTCAAGGCCGCCTATGTGGCCGCCAAACACGGTCTCGAAGGACTCTCCAAGACGGCCGCCCTGGAGGGCGCTCCCCATGGTGTGACCTCGAATTGTGTGAACCCCGCCTATGTGCGCACCCCACTGGTCGAGAAGCAGATCGCCGACCAGGCACAGGCCCACGGCATCCCCGAGGAGCGCGTGCTGTCCGAGGTGCTGCTCAAGGACAGCGCCGTGCGGCGGCTCATCGAGCCGGAGGAGGTCGCCGAGGCCGTCGCGTATCTGTGCGGCCCGCAGGCGTCCTTCGTCACCGGCACCTCGCTGGTCCTGGACGGCGGATGGACCGCGCACTGAGCAGGTCCGCGCGGCGGGTCCGGGAAGTTGTCCACAGGCCTGCCGCGCCGGGCGGCCGATGCGGAATCCTGTGACCATGTCCCGCGATCACGTCCAGCCCGCCGAGCGCCCCGCCACCGGGAACGCCACCCGGAACGCCACCGGGGTGTCCGACGTGTCCGACGGCAGCGCGGAGGTCCCGTACCTCGCGCTGCTGGCCCGCGACGCCTCCGTCGAAGCCTACGAGCAGCCGGTGCTGCTCGCCCGCGCCGGGGCACAGCCGGCCGCCCGGATCGCCGGGCTGGAGCAGGCCAAGCTCCTCGCCCTGCGCGTCCGTTCCGAACTCGAAGGACGCCGGCGACGCGAGGCGGAGCTGTCCGCGCTCTTCGAGACCGCCCACGACCTGGCGGGACTCAGAGACCTGGACGCCGTCCTCCAGGCGATCGTGCAGCGCGCCCGCTCCCTGCTCGGCACGGACATCGCCTACCTCAGCCTGAACGACCCGGCACGCGGCGACACCTACATGCGGGTGACCGAGGGTTCCGTCTCCGCCCGCTTCCAGCAGCTGCGCCTCGGCATGGGGGAGGGGCTCGGCGGCCTCGTCGCGCAGACCGCGCGGCCGTACGTCACCGACGACTACTTCCAGGACAGCCGCTTCCAGCACACCCTCGCCATCGACGCCGGAGTGCGCGACGAGGGCCTGGTCGCCATCCTCGGCGTCCCGCTGATGCTCGGACCGCACGTCATCGGCGTCCTGTTCGCCGCGGACCGGCGCGCCCGCGTCTTCGAACGCGCGCAGATCGCCCTGCTCGGCTCCTTCGCCGCGCTCGCCGCTGCCGCCATCGACACCGCGAACCTGCTCACCGAGACACGTTCGGCCCTGGCCGAGCTGGAGCACGCGACCGAGATCATCCGGGACCGCAGCGCGGTCATCGAGCGCGCCTCCGAGGTGCACGACCGGCTCGCCGAACTCGTCCTGCGCGGCGGCGGGGTCCACGACGTGGCCGCCGCCGTCTCCCAGGTCCTCGACGGCACGGTCGAGTTCACCGAGACCGGCACGGCACCGGCCGAGGCACTGAAGGCGTCCAGCACCGAGGGGCACGCCGTACCCCACGGCGCCGACTGGATCGCCGCGGTCGCCGCCGGCGGGGAACTCCTCGGCGCGCTCGTCCTGCGCGGCCACCCGAACCTCGACCCCGTCGACCAGCGCACCCTGGAACGCGCGGCGATGGTCACCTCCCTGCTGCTGCTCGCCCGCCGCTCCGCGGCGGAGGCCGAACAGCGGGTGCGGGGAGAGCTGCTGGACGACCTGCTGGACGCCCGCGACCGGGACCCGCGCCTGCTGCGCGAGCGCGCCGCACGGCTGCACGCCGACCTGGACGCCACCCACGTCGTCCTCGCCGCCCGCCTCGACGGCCCCACGGCCGACGCCGAGGAGGAGGCCGCCGCCCGCCGCCGCCTGTGGTCCGCCGCCTCCCACCTCGCCGCCACCCGGCACGGCCTGGCCGCCGCCCGCGACGGCGGCACGGTCCTGCTGCTGCCGCTCGGCACCGGCGACACCGCCACGGACCTGGCCCGCCGCACCGCCCGCGACCTCGGCACGGCCGTCCAACAGCCCGTCACCGTCGGCGCCTCCGCCCCCGTCACCGACCTCGCCGCGCACCCCGACACGGTGGCCGCCGCCTACGCCGAGGGCCGCCGCTGCCTGGACGCCCTGCACCTGTTGGGCCGTAGTGGAGACGGCGCGGCGGCCGAGGACTTCGGCTTCCTCGGCCTGCTGCTGGCCGGCGAACGGGACATCGGCGGCTTCGTCGAGCGCACCATCGGCCCGGTGGTGGCGTACGACGAACGGCGCGGCACGGATCTGCTGCGCACCCTGGACGCCTACTTCGCCTGCGCGATGAGTCCGGCCCGCACCAAGGACACCCTCCACGTGCACGTGAACACCGTCGCCCAGCGGCTGGAGCGGGTGGGCCGCCTGCTCGGCGAGGACTGGCAGACACCCTCCCGCGCTCTGGAGATCCAACTGGCCCTGCGCCTGCACTCGTTGGCGGCGCCGGGACGGCACTGACCGGCTCCCCGCGTGGGGAGCCGGTCGGCGTAGGCGAGTGTCTGTGGCGGCGGGGGCGCCGGTCAGGCCGTGCGGGCCCCGGCCGCCGGGCTCGCCGCGGCCTGCTCCCCGCCGTCCGCCTCCACCTGGGCGAGGTCACGGTGCCGGGTCTCCCGGGCCACACCCACCGCGACCAGGGTCAGGACGGCGGCGGCGATCACGTACAGC
Organism: Streptomyces sp. NPDC047085; assembly: GCF_040643735.1. Lineage (NCBI taxonomy): Bacteria > Bacillati > Actinomycetota > Actinomycetes > Kitasatosporales > Streptomycetaceae > Streptomyces > Streptomyces sp. NPDC047085. The sequence continues at coordinate 103,404 of NZ_JBEYUW010000007.1, read as the reverse complement.
GCGATCGGCGTGGAGCTGTCGTACTCGGACAGCAGCGCGGTGGCGATGAGCGGTGCCGGCGCGCCGGCCGCCACGGAGGCGAACTGCGCGCCGATGGAGGCACCGGAGTACCGCATCCGGGTGGCGAACATCTCGGCGAAGAACGCGGCCTGGGGCGCGTACATGGCACCGTGCAGCACCAGGCCGACGGTCACGGCCAGCACCAGGTACCCGAACGAACCGGTGTCGACGAGCGAGAAGAACGGGAACATCCACAACCCGACGCCGGCCGCGCCGAACAGGTACACGGGCCGCCGGCCGACCCGGTCGGAGAGCGCGCCCCAGGCGGGGATCACGGCGAAGTGCACGGCGGAGCCGATGAGGACGGCGTTGAGCGCGGTCTGCTTCGAGACACCGGCCGAGGTGGTGGCGTAGACGAGGATGAAAGCTGTGATGACGTAGTAGCTGATGTTCTCCGCCATGCGGGCGCCCATCGCGACGAGGATGTCACGCCAGTGGTGGCGCAGCACGGAGACGAGCGGCAGCTTCTCCTTGCCCTCGCCCTTGCGGGCCTCGGCCCGCGCCAGCGCCTCCTTGAAGACGGGCGACTCGTCGACAGAGAGACGAATCCACAAACCGACCATCACCAGCACACCGGAGAGCAGGAACGGGATGCGCCAGCCCCAGCTGCCGAAGGCGTCGTCCGACAGCACCGCGGTGAGCAGGGACAGCACACCGGTGGCGAGCAACTGCCCGGCCGGCGCACCGGTCTGCGGCCACGCGGCCCAGAAACCGCGCCGCCGCGCGTCCCCGTGCTCGGACACCAGCAGGACGGCACCGCCCCACTCACCGCCGAGCGCGAACCCCTGCACGAGCCGCAGCGCGGTCAGCAGCACCGGCGCCGCGCTCCCGATGGTCGCGTGCGTGGGCAGCAGACCGATGGCGAAGGTCGCCCCGCCCATCAGCAGCAGGCTCAGCACCAGCAGCTTCTTGCGCCCCAGCCGGTCACCGTAGTGCCCGAACACCAGCGCACCGATCGGCCGGGCCGCGAATCCGACCGCATACGTCAGGAACGACAGCAGCGTGCCGACGAGCGGGTCGGAGTCCGGAAAGAACAGCTTGTTGAACACCAGCGCCGCGGCGGACCCGTACAGGAAGAAGTCGTACCACTCGATGGTGGTGCCGATGAGGCTGGCGGCGACGATACGGGGGAGCTTGGCGGGGGGTGGGGGAGCGGTGGTTCCGGAGGCCATGTGCGCCACTTCCTCGTGTGCGGTGGGGACGGGTACGTGTCGGCACACGGTAGGAAGAGGCAGGTCAGGAACACATGTGGTGGGGCAACATAGTTCGAGGGTTGGCTATGCGTGCGGCCACTATGTCGGCTCACGGAAGGGCGGTTCAGGGGCTCGAAGGTAGTCGAAACGAGTGCCGTCCGGGACGCGCAGTTCGGGGTGATTTGACGGTGCGGTGCTGACTCCCGTGCTGGTTTGGTGCTGACTAAAAGCCCACGTCATAGTGCAACCCTGCACGACGGCGTGCTGACCGTCACGGTGCCCAAAGCACAGGCCACCAAGGGCGCGGCACATCGAGATCACCGGGTCCTGACCCTGCCCGGTGTGTGCCGCGAAGCGGTCGCACGGCAGACCCATCGTGCGCGCGCGGATCTGCCGTGCGACAGCCGATCTGCCAGTACAGGGGGGTGTGGACAGGAAGGCTGATGCCCCACGTCAGGACCGTGGCCGCGGCACTTCACGCCTACCGGTCCGCATGGGCCGGTCTGCACGATCCGGTGAGCCCGCTCAGCTACTGCCGACTGGACGACACCGCCAACACATTTGTGCCTGGCGGGCAGCTTGGCGGAGCGAACTCCGAAGGCGACTGCGAATGGGCCGGTATCGGCTCTCAGGGTGACGGCGTGTTGCGCGATTCCAGATGGGGCAGAGCTCGCCGAGGCAGGCCAGGGTGCGGTGACCCATGGCAGCCCCGGTCGCGGGCGTTTTGCTGAAGGGCGCGGAGTAGCTGGAGTTCGGCGATACGGCGTTCTGTCTCCGCGAGGTGCTTGTCGAGGAGTTGGGCCAGAATCGAGCAGGTGGGGTGGCCACCACGCCCGGTGTCGAGGATGGTCTTGCTCTCTGACTGTCAGTCCCAGGACCTGGACTGCCGCGGCCGGAGGCGGTGCGGGCAGGCGGGTCGATGTGTCCGTGGGCTTCGTAGAGGCGTATGGCCTTGGGAGTGAGCCCGGTCTGGTGGGCGACGCGGCCGACGGTGAGCATGGGCGGCGGTTCCTTCGATGGGTGTGGCGTCGAAATCGCCGGCACGACTCGCGGTCCCGACCGTGGTGCCGTAGACCGGGTGCACGGTGCTGCAACCGCCGGTTGAACCGTTGCTGGCGCAGGCCCGTGACCAGCTGCCACCGCCCAGCGCGCTTCCGGGTGAGCCAGTGTTCCAGCCGAAATGGGGTGGTTCTCCGGACACTTGAAGTTGTCTCATCCGAGTGACAGCTCGACGTCTCTCAGTGCGCCTCCGATCGGCACCGGAAGACTGCACAGCCCTGCAGCCTCGCTCCACAGGCGTGGACGCGAACCGTGACGTCCACATAACATGTCACTGTTAACTTAACGGCGACAACCTGAGGGGCCGCGATGACCATCACCGCGCAAGACGTCTACACCTTGGCGCCGTTCGCCAGGACGCTCGGGATACGCTTCGGATCCCTCAAGGCCGACGCTGTCACCGCGCAACTCGCCTACACGCCCGAGCAGTCCACCGTCGGCGCCGCGATGCACGGCGGGGCACTGATGGGGCTGGCCGATGTAGCCGGCGCCGTGTGCGCCACGCTGAACGGGACCGCCGACAGCGTCCCCGCGACCATGGAATCCACCACCCACTTCCTGCGGCCCGTACACGGCACCGGCGCCTTCGCGAGCTCCCGCCCGCTGCACGTCGGCAACTCAACGGTCGCCGTCGAAATCGACATCAGGGATGACAAGGACCGGCTCTGCGTCCGCGTCACTCAACTCGTCGCCCTCCGGAGGCGCCATGACTAAGGGACCCGGCCAGACCACGGCCGACGGCCGCGCCAGCACAACCGAAGGCCGTCGGCGCAGTCGCGCCAAGCGAGGCCACGGCGGCCGACTGAGGGACGAGCTCATCGAAGCGGCCGGCACGCTGCTCGACGACGCCGGCGAGGACGGCGTGACCATCCGTGCGGTGGCACAGGCTGTCGGGGTCAGCACCCCCTCGGTGTATCTGCACTTCGACAACCGACTGGAACTGCTGCACACCGTGTGCCTCGGGGTCTGGGACGAGCTCGGCCGACGGATGCTGAGCATCAGCGCCCAGACCACCGACCCGTTCGCCGAACTCCACCAGCGCAGTGTCGCCTACATCAGGTTCGGGCTCGACCATCCCCTGCGCTACCGCCTGGTCGCGACCGGACCCGCGACAGCCGCCACTGAGCAGGTCGCCGACGCCTGCTTCCGATTCCTGCGGGAAACGGTGCAGCGATGCGCCGACGCCGGCGTGCTCCACGGCGATGTGACGGCGCTGACTCGGGCCATCTGCGCGTGCCTGCACGGTGCCGTCTCGCTGCTGATCCTCCAGCCGACCTCGAAATGGCCCGACGACATCCCCCAGTACGCAGACGATGCCGCCACCCTCGCCTGCCAGGGCGCCGCCGCCCTCTCACGCGCGCACCATGGCCGCTACGAAACGTGAACTGTTCTGCCCTGGGCAACGCTCCGCTTCGCCTCGCTGGCGTTCTCATCGGCCGACGGTTGGCGCAGCGGTCGGCGGCCTGCGCGGGGCGGGGAAAGGGCCGGTCCTGGTCCTCCATGCCCTTGCGGTAGTGCTGGCGCAGTTCGCCGCGCTGTCCGAAGAAGATCCGCCGGGCCAGGCGGTGGCGGGCCTCAGCCTGGTGGCCAGTGTGGCGAAGCGGGGCAGCTATGGCACCCAGCGCCCCAGCTTCTCCGTCAGTCGCGCGGCCGAAACCCGTCAGGGCATCGGTACGGCCGCTGTCCCCGGACCGAACAGAACCCGGCCGTAGTCCTCCGCGACGGTGTGGGGGCCGAACTGCGGGTGGCGCATGATGACCGCCAGGTCGCGCCAGATGCGCCGCAGCGAGGCGCCCGGGGCGAAGCCGCCCAGGCTGTGCGGGTCCAGCAGCCAGTCCACTGCCTCCCGGCATTCCTGCGCGGCGGACGCCATCTCCGCCCGCATGCGTGCGTGTTCCCGCGCGGGGCGGAACACGGAGTTCGCAGGAGCATGGAGCTGATGGAGCCGGTCGTCGAGGGCATCCGCTACGCGCAGAACGCGGCTTGTCGCCGAGTCGAGGAGCCGGCAGGCGGTGGTGAGCCACGGCCGGGACGGTGGGTGATGGACGGCCGACGTGAGGGCGTCGACGCCCGCCGACACTTTCTCCATCGCGTGCTGGGCGCCGCGTGCGGCTCCGAGCAGCGGGGCGAGCATGACGACGGCGATGCCGAGCAGTGCCGTCGAAGCGGCGGGGAAGCCGGGGGCCCGGTCCGCTTCGGCGGTGGGGAACACCACGTAGGCCGGGGGTACCGCCACGTCCTGGGCCACGAGCGTGTGACTGCCCGTTCCAGCCATGCCGGTGACGGGCCGGTCGCGTTCGACGGAGAGGTCCCTGGTCGAGATCAACGCCGGGCAATACAGGGCGGGTTGGCCCTCCGCGTGCACGGGTACCGCGAGGACCGCCCACGCCGAGTCCTCGCAGCCGGCGACGGCCTGCCACCGCCCCGAGACGATGAAACCGTAACCGGTCCGCTCGCCCAGGGCCCTCAGCGGTGTGGTGGAACCGCACATGATCGCGTCTGGGTCGGCGAACAGAACCTCGCGGGCGGCCTCGGGGAACACCGACGAGCACACGGTCTTCAAGGCCGCGGACAGTGCGGTGATCCACGCCGTCGACGGACACCCCTGCCCCAGTTCGGCGATCACCCGCACCTGGGTCCGCAGACTGGCTCCGGCCCCACCGGCATCGCGCGGGACGCCCATCGCGAACAGTCCGGCCCGCCGTACCACCGCCAGGGAATCCGCGGCCGGACGCAGATCATGCTCCGTCCGTGCGGCGTTCGCCGCCAACGTCCGTGCCGCGGTGCGGGCCCGCTCCACCAACTCCTCGTCGCAGGCGGCCGCGGGAGTTTCTCGCAATTCAGTACTCATGCCAGATCCTTTGCATCCGCATCACTGAGAGTTAATTGCATGCGAGTCCGCTGCAGAGTTCGGAAGGAGACAGGGACGCCAGGTCAGAATGCGGGCGTACCGGCGACAGCCGCAAGGCGACCGCCGCCGGATTAATTGGCACTGGCGGGGAATAATTCGACAGGGAGGAAAGCGGATATCGATCCTAGCGGAACGTAAACCTAGGTTCGCTTGGTGAACAGGCCCGGCTGGGCGTGTTCGGGGGTTCGGGTCAGCCAGTCGCGGTGCAGCAGCGGCAGGGTGTACTCCATGTCCTGGACGCCCGTGGCCGGCAGGTGGAGCTCGAAGCGTGTGCCGGGCCGGCCGTCAGGGCGGTCCGACACGGTGATGTGGCCGCCGTGGAGGGCGGCTTGCTGGGCGACCAGGGTGAGGCCCAGGCCGGAGCCGGGGCTGTCGGGGCCGCGGTGGAAACGCTGGAAGATCTCCTCGCGGCTTTCGGGAGGGATGCCGCGGCCGTGGTCGTCCACCACGAGCACCGCGGTCGCCTCACGCCCACCGAGCGGCGGGCGCAGGGTCACCTCGATGCGGGCGACGCCGTCTTCGGCGCGGCCGTGGGTCCAGGCGTTGGTCAGCAGGTTGTCCACCGCCGAGCGCAGACCCTGCTCCCAGCCGTCGACACGCACCCCCGCGGTGGTGCGTAGGGACACTTCGGCGTCGGGGCGGGTGCGCCGCAGGTCGGAGACCGACGCCTCCACGAGCTCCCCGAGGTCCAGTGGCGAGAACGCGTCCGCCTCGATCAGGTCGCCCTGTGCGAGCGCCTTCAGCATCACCAGCAGCCCGAGCAGCCGGGTGTGTTCGCGCCCGAGGTCCCCGAGCACCTCCGCCCGGTCCTCGGGGTCGAGGCCGGGGTGGTCGGTGAGGATGTCGAGGTTGGTGCGCATGCTCATCAGCGGGGTGCGCAGCTCGTGGGAGGCGGTCGCGGCGAACGCGCGGGCGGTGGCCAGCGCCTCCCCGGTGCGCGCGACCTGCTCGTCGTAGCGGGCGAGTACGGTCTGCACCGTGTACGCCAGGTCGTCCACCTCGGTGACCCGGGTCGGCGTGTGTTCCAGGCGTACGGTGCTGGTCCTGGGGTCCAGTCCACTGGTACGCCGCTGAAGCCGCCGTAGCGGAAGAACCGCCCGGGCGGCGATGGCCCAGGCGGTGGCACCGGCCAGTGCGGCGGCCACCAGCGCACCGGTCAGTACCCGTTGGCGCACCAGCGCCAGTTCGTCCTCGGCCGTGTCCGGTGACAGCAGCCACAGATTCGGGGTGTTGCTCTCTTGCGCCGCGGCACCGACGCACAGTGACAGGACGAGCCAGTCCTTGCCGCCGGAGGTCACGGTGACGGGCGTCGGGGCGTTGCGGGGCAGCGTGGGGTTCGGCTCGGGCTGCGGGCCGGCCGAGATCGTGTCCTGCGGCCCCTTCAGCCGGACGCCCACATCCCGGGCGGAGTTGATCAGCCGGCGTCGGCGGACCTGCTCCAGGAGCGGGTGGTCGGTCCCGGCCACGTCCAGATACGCCTTGGCGTTCTGGGCGACGACCGTCGCGCGGGCGCGTAGTTGGTCGTTCTGGTGCGTGCGCAGGTCGCTGCTGACCAGGTGCAGCAGCAGCCAGCCGGAAGCGAGGACCAGCACGGGCACGCTCACGCCGACCGCGAGCGCGATACGGGTGGACAGTTTCACGGCGTGCCCTCGATGTGCGGGGTCTGGCGGTCCGCGCGCAGGACGAAACCGACCCCGCGCACGGTGTGCACCATCCGGGGCCGGCCGCCTGCCTCCAGCTTGCGCCGCAGATAGCTGACGAAGGTGTCGACGGCGTCACTGCGGACCTGGAAGTCGTATCCCCAGACCCACTCCAGCAGTTGCTCGCGGGTGAGCACGATGCCCGCGTTGCGGGCCAGGATCTCCAGCAGCGCGAACTCGCGCCGGGTCAGTTGCAGTGGCCGGTCGTCCAGAACGGCCTGGTGGGCGGCCGGGTCGAGGACGAGGCCGCCGACGCGGAGGAGGGCGGTGGCAGCCGGCGGGCGGCGGCGCAGCAGGGCGTGCAGCCGCAGGACCAACTCCTGGAGTGCGAACGGCTTGACCAGGTAGTCGTCCCCGCCCGCCTGTAGGCCCGCCACCCGGTCGGCCGTCTCGTCCAGCGCGGAGAGCATCAGCACGGGTACGTCGTCGCCGTCGTCACGCAGGGCCCGGCACACGTCGATACCGCTGAGATCGGGCATGCTGACGTCCAGGACGACGATGTCGGGGCGGCCGACGCGGGCCTCGGCCAGACCGCTGTGGCCGCCGTCCGCGACCGTCACCGTGAATCCGCTCAGCCTCAGCCCCCGTGCCAGTGACCGCCGTATCGCCGCGTCGTCGTCGACCACCAGGACCCGCCCGGCCTTGCCTGCCATGCACACCTCGGTTTCACCGCGTCGAACGAGCTTGCCCGGAGGAGACCGATCAAAGCACGGGCAGGCTCTGCCCGAGACCGCAGGTGCGCCTCGTCCGGTACTGCGACGGCGTACATCCCATGATGCGGCGGAAGCTCCGCGAGAAGTGCTCGGAACTGGAGAATCCGCAGCGCCGTCCTATGCGGGCGATGGTGTCGTCGCCGGTCTCGAGATACTTGCGGGCCAGGTCGATCCGGAGTTCGGTGAGATAGCGGTACGGGGTGAATCCGGTGGTGGCCTTGAAACAGCGTACGAAGTGGAAACGGCTGAAGGAGACCAGGGACGCCAGGTCGCCGACCGAGACCGGTTGTTCGAGGTTGGCCCGCATATAGGACAGAATCGTCTCGAGCTGCCCTGAGCTCAGCAGACCGGCTGTCCTGCCCGAACCGGACGAGTGCGGCGCGAGCAGGTGGGCGGCGATGAACTGCGCCGCCGACTGCGCGTACAGGTCGTCAGCGCCGACCTCGCTCGCGGCCGCCACCGCCTTCACCATGGCCGCGAGGAGCGGGTCGAACCGCGTCACCGGGTGCGGATCCGACAAATATGGGACGCGTGACCGCAGGTCCTCCTCGGTGATGAACCGGCGCAGCGTGTCGACCGGGAGGGTGAGGGTGGCGATCGTCACGGGCTCGTCACCGGTCGGTGCCACGACCAGCGTCCGGCTCAGCCCCGGGGGAATGATGCACACGTCGTCGGGAAGTGGGAACGCCTCTTTCCCTGTCCGTGTGCCATGACCTTCGCGAATTTCCAGAAGCCCCCTCAGATGGGCATTAAGTTTGATTCCTGAAGACGACGGCACATGGAACGTGTGGACGCCCTTCTTGAACGTTTGCTTCCACACGTGCAGGGAGTTCCATGCTTTGCTCCCCACCCCGCTGGTTACCTCCAACGCCCGGTTTCCTCTCGTCCGGTTCCACGGCTCTCGATGCAGGTGCCGTGTATAGAGTGCAGGGGAATCAGAGGCTGCCGCAAGGCGACTGGTCCGGATTAATTGGCCTGAGCACGGAATAATTCGGCGGGAGGCAATCTGATGTTGACCGGGGCGGATTCCTGCTGCCACGCTCCCAACATGATTCGCACTCGTCAATTGCTGACACTTGCAGCCGGCTTGGCGGCGATGGTGTTCGCCGCTCAGAGCGGAATGAGCGCGGCGACAACCCACGCCACCGCCCCCACCGTGAAGCCGGCCGCGGCCACGGCAGCGGCCAAACCGAACATCGTCTTCGTACTCACCGACGACATGTCCACAAACCTGCTCCAGTACATGCCCGAGGTGCAGAAGCTCCAGTCACAGGGCACGTCGTTCAGCGACTTCGTGGTCAGCAACTCGCTCTGCTGCCCGTCCCGTTCGTCCATCTTCACCGGTGAGTACCCGCACAACACCGGCGTCCTCAGCAACACCGCAGGGTCCAACGGCGGCTTCAAGGCCTTCCACGACAACGGCCTGGAGAAGGACACCTTCGCCGCCGCCCTGAAGGCCAAGGGCTACCGCACCGCGATGATGGGCAAGTACCTCAACGGTTACGACCCCAAGTCCACGGTCGACGGCCAGCAGCCGTACGTGCCGCAGGGCTGGAGCCAGTGGGACGTCGTCGGCAACGGCTACCCGGAGTACAACTACAAGCTCGCCCACAACCACAAGATGGAACCCCACGGCGACAAGGACAAGGACTATCTGACCGACGTCCTCAGCAAGAAGGGCCAGTCCTTCATCAAGAAGTCCGCGGCGGCGAACAAGCCGTTCATGCTGGAGGTCGCCCTCTTCACACCGCACGGTCCGTCCACGCCGGCCCGCCGGGACAAGAAGGACTTCCCCGGCCTGAAGGCGCCGCAGGGCCCCGCCTTCGACAAGCTCCCGACCAACGCGCCGCCGTGGCTGGCCCGGCAGAACCCGTTGACCCAGAGCGAGAAGACCGCGATCGACAAGAAGTTCCGCAAGCGCGCACAGTCGCTCCAGGCGGTCGACAAGATGCTCGGCAAGCTGCGCCAGAGCCTGACCAGCGCCCACGTCGCCGACAACACCTACGTCGTCTTCAGCTCCGACAACGGCTTCCACCTCGGTGAGTATCGGCTCAAGGCGGGCAAGCAGACGGCCTTCGACACCGACGTCCGGGTGCCGCTGGTGATCGCAGGACCCGGTGTCGCGGCCGGACGGACGAGCCACGCCCAGGTGTCGAACATCGACTTCGCGCCCACCTTCGAGAAGATCGGCGGCGCCGCGGTGTCGTCCAAGGTGGACGGGCACAGCATGCTGCCCCTCCTGGACGGCGGCTCGGACGCGGGCTGGCGCACGGCCAACCTGATCGAGCACCGCCACGCCAAGCCGGCTCATGGCGACCCGGACAACGACGGCACCGAGAGCGTCAGCCCGCCGAACTACCACGCCATGCGCACCAACTCCTACACCTACGTCGAGTACGACAGCGGCGCGAAGGAGTACTACGACCTGAGCACCGACCCCGACGAGCTGCACAACATCGCCGGACAGCTGAGCCAGGCCCGCCTGGCGAAGCTGCAAGACGCGCTGACCGGGCTGAAGAACTGCCACGGCGACGGCTGCTGGAGCGCCGGACACCCGTAGCAGGGCTTCCCATGGGTGCCCTGGCCGCCCGCCGCGGCCAGGGCACCGCGTGGGCGGGCGTCCGCGCGCGCCCGTTTCCCCAGCGTGTTCCGTCACACACAGCACTGGAGAGAGGAATTTTCCGCATGTTCTCGTCCGACGCCCACCCGCCCACCCGCCGCAGAGCGCTCGCCTCGATGGCGGGTGCCCTCGCCGGATCGGCGATCGTCTCCGCCGCCCCGCGCGCCTTCGCCGACTCCGACGGCGCCGACCCGGCCGCCGAGGCCGCGCGAGGGGGGCTGCCGCTCACGGTCGTCAACAGCAGCGGCAAGTTCGCCAACGGCAAGGTCCACCTGTACGTCGTGGGCAGCAAGGGAGACCGGCAGGTACGGCTCACCCGGCGGGGCACCCTGGCCCCCGTCAAGCTCTCCGACAACCACGCGGGCGGCTTCGCCGACTACTCCATCCCGCTGACCGCCCACGGCGCGACCAAGCTGCGACTGCCGCAGATGTCCGGACGCATCTACGTGGCCCTCGGCCACAAGCTGAAGTTCAAGGCCGTCAGGGGCGCCGACGGCAAGATCGGTCTTCAGCAGCCGGCCGGCTGGGTGGAGTCCGACCCCAACTTCTCCGTGCTGCACGACTTCGTGGAGTTCACCCACGACGCGTCCGGCATGCACTGCAACACGACCATGGTGGACATGTTCAGCGTTCCGATGATGATCGGGCTGAACGGAGCGAAGAACCACAGCACCGGCCGGCTGCCCGCCGGCGGCCGCGTGAAGGTCTTCAACGCCCTGAGGAACCACCCGGACTTCAAGCACCTCGTCATAGCCGACCGGCGCGTCATCGCCCCGAGCCACGGCCTCGACGCCGGCCGGTTCCCCCAGCACTACTTCGACGACTACATCGACAAGGTCTGGCACACCTACCAGAACAAGAACCTCGTCGTCAGGACGAACGCGGGCACATTCACCGGCCGGGTCAGGAACCAGCAGCTCACCTTCAGCGGCCCCGCGCAGGTCTCCTTCGCCAAGCCCTCCACCCGTGACGTGCTCTTCTGCGACGGGGCGCTCGCCGCCCCCAACGACGGGATCACCGGCCCCGTCGCCGCCGCCCTGGGCGCCGCGTTCAACCGCTCGACGCTGCTGAGCCACAGCAAGCAGCCCACCACCCGCGCGGCCACCTTCTACGACACCGCCGTCACCAACCACTACGCCAAGGCCATTCACGCCGCGACCAGCAACGGCAAGGCCTACGGCTTCGCCTTCGACGACGTCGCCGACTGGGCCTCCTACATCGAGGACCCCACCCCCCAGCACATGCACCTGACGCTGACCCCGTTCTGAGACACCCGCTCTTGCGTGCAGCAAGCGACCACCGAGGGAGTACCAGGTGAAGAGATTACGTGAGTTGCTTCTCGCGGCCGTGCTGTGTCTCATGCCGGCCGTCGCGTCCGCCGGAGCCGCGCATGCCGCCGTGGCCGACGATTCCCGCACCGTGCCCGCCGCTACCACCGTCGCCGCACCCGAGGCGAGTGCGGCCGCCGGCGCCCACACGGTGACGTTCGTCAACCGGTCCGGGAAGAAGCTGTGGATCGGCAGCACCGTCAACAAGGACGAGCCCGACGGAGATTCGAAGAACCTGAAGTCGCTGCCCGTGCTCAAGCCCGGGCAGTCGGCGACCGTGACCATCCCGGAGGACAAGGCCCCCCACCACTGGCGGGGCAAGTTCTTCGCCCGCCAGGGATGTTCGGGCAAGTCGGGAAGCACGTTCCACTGCGCCGTCGGCGACTGCGGAGTATTCGCCCAGCGCTGCAAGGCGGGCGAACAGCCGGTCAGCCTCGCCGAGTTCAACTTCGACAAGAAGGACACGAAGGCGCCCTGGTACGACGTCAGCTACGTCAACGCCTTCTCACTCCCCATCACCATCGCGCCCAAGGGAGCCGAGAAGGTCACCAAGAACGGCTCGTGCTCGCAGCAGGGTTGCCGGAAGAACCTGCTGCGTTACTGCCCGAAGGCCGACCGGCAGCACAACTCCGCCGGGAAGACCGTGCTGTGCGTGAACCCGAACCGGGATGCCACCTCCGCCTACAGCGATGCCATCAAGAAGCACTGCCCCAAGGCCTACGCCTGGTCCAAGCAGGACCAGGAGACCGGCAACAAGACGATGCGGCAGTGCGCCAAGTGCAAGGGCTTCGTCGTGACGTTCTGGTGATCCCATGACCCCATGACCCCATGACCCCCTGCTCCACGAGTCGGCCGCCCCGCGAATGCTCCCGCGGGGCGGCCGGCTCATGTTCGGTTCAGACGCGTCGGCTCAGGCACGTCGGTTCAGAGGCATGGGTTCAGAAATTCACGCCGAAGTCCTGCGTCCAGTACGGGCCACCCGCCGAGCCGGACGCCTTCACGTAGCCGACGCCTATGTGCTTGAGCGAGCAGTTGAGGATGTTCGCCCGGTGGCCCGGCGACTTCATCCACGCCTTGACCACGCCGGCGGCGGTGGCCTGACCGGCCGCGACGTTCTCCGCCAGTGAGCTCCAGCCGGTGTAGCCGGCTGCCTCGAACCGGTCCACCATGGTGCTGCCGTTGGAGCCGGTGTGCCCGACGTAGTGGTCTTGCGCCATGTCCACCGTGTGGCGCTGCGCGGCGGGCGCGATCAGCAGCGCGGCGGGGGCGATCGTGCCCACAAGTGCCGTCGCCAAGTACCGGTGAACAGACAAGAGTTCTCTCTAATCAAGACAGGAATCGAGAGCGGTAACTCAAGCCATCCGGCGACGTTCCGGTACAGCGCACCTAAATTGCTTCAAGACCGGCCGCTATTGCTCTCCGTCACCAGCGCAGGATCCTGTCCTCGGCGCGCACCGCGTTGTGCGCGAACTCCCAGAAGTCCAGGTGTCCGATGGCCAGGTTCACATGCACATCGTTGACCAGTGTGGGCGACAGTCGGAACTCGCAGCCGAGTTCCTCGTCGCCTTCTTCCAGCTCCTCGGGTCTGGTGGAGACCGCGAGGAGGCTGTGGTCCGTCCACCAGATGGTGGCGGACTTCGAACTCGCCGTTGTCGCGCTCGAACTCCCCGAGCAACAGCTGCGAGCAACAACTGCCGTTCCCGAAGCAATTTCTGAGCCCTTTCTCCGGGCGGCGGCAGGTAGCTTCGTATCCGGGTTCCGATGGGCAACCCGCCTTTACTCAAAGGAGTTTCCCGTATGCGAAGGCTACGTGCCGTCTACGCCGTGCTCACCGCCGCATTGATAGCGATCTCCGCGGTCAATCTGAGCACCAACACGGCGTCCGCCGCAGAGCAAAGCGGTGGATTCGTCGTCAGCAAGGCTCAGTACAACAAGATGTTCCCGCACCACAAGAAGCTCTACACCTACGAGGGGCTGGTCAAGGCGATGAAGGCATTCCCGGCCTTCGCGCACACCGGCGACGCCAAGACCAAGAAGCGTGAGGCCGCGGCCTTCCTCGCGAACGTCAGCCACGAGACCAGCGGGCTGATCTACATCAACGAGCAGAACAAGGCCAACTGGCCGACCTACTGCCAGCAAGAGCCCTACGGCTGCCCGGCCGGCCAGTCCGCGTACCACGGCCGCGGCCCGCTCCAGATCAGCTGGAACTACAACTACAAGGCGGCCGGCGACGCGGTCCACATCGACCTGCTGAACCACCCGAACCTCGCGGCGACGAACCCCGTCGTGACCTGGAAGCTCGCGCTCTGGTACTGGATGACCCAGTCCGGCCCCGGCACCATGACGCCCCACCACGCGATGGTCAAGAGCGGCGGCTTCGGCGAGACCATCCGCAGCATCAACGGCGCCATCGAGTGCAACGGCGGCAACCCGGCCGAGATGAAGGACCGCGTTGCCAAGTACAAGAAGTTCACCAAGATGCTCCACGTCGGTGCCGGCGCGCACCTCAGCTGCTGAGGGAGGCGTCATGCGGAAGGTACGCGTCCTCGCCCTGCCGTTCCTGCTCTCGGCCGTGCTCGTGGCCGGCAGCCAGAGCGCCACGCCCACTGCGTTCGCGGCCGACGGCCATTCCGTTGCCGCCACCTCCGCGGCGAAGAAGAAGGGCATCAGCGCCTGGAAGTTCGACGGCGTCACCAAGGCGCTCGCCGACTCGAACTCCGGCTGGTTCTACACCTGGTCGTCGGGCAAGGGAGGAATCAAGCCGCCGCGCGGTGTCGAGTTCGTGCCCATGATCCATGACGCGGGCTCGGTGACGAACAAGGAGCTCGGCCTGGCCAAGAAGCAGGGCAAGAACCTGCTCGGCTTCAACGAGCCCGACAGGTCGGATCAGGCCCACATGACCGTGAAGCAGGCACTCGACCTGTGGCCCCGGCTCCAGTCGACCGGTCTGCGGCTCGGCGCCCCCGCCGTGGCCACCGGCGGCGATGTCGCCGGCGGCTGGCTGGACCGGTTCATGAAGGGCGCCGCCGCCCGCCACTACCAGGTCGACTTCATCCCCCTGCACTGGTACGGCGCGGACTTCGACGCCCAGCGCGCGACGGGGCAGTTGCGCAGCTATCTCGAGGCCGTGCACAAGCGCTACAAGAAGCCGATCTGGCTCACCGAATACGCCCTGACCGACTTCTCGTCCGGCACCCCGCGCTATCCGTCCAAGGCGCAACAGGCCGCATTCGTGAAGCAGTCGACGGCCATGCTCCAGCACCTGGACTACGTCCGGCGCTACGCGTGGTTCACCCTCTCCACCGACCACGGCGACGGCACCGGCCTTTACCACGGTGCGACGGCCAACCGGGTGGGCGTCGCCTATCGCTCCGCGGGCTGAACACAAGATCAATCAGTCAAAATCACGAGAAACGAGGGAAAGAACATGAGCAAGCGGACCCTGCACGCCTCCATCGCGGCCGGTGCGGCCGTACTGACCGCGATGGTCGCCCTGGCTCCGGCGAGTTCCGCCGCGACCGCCTCCGCGCAGGCTCAGAGGCCGAAGTGCTGGGCGACGCACTACGGCCCGATACCCGCCGGCAGCACCACCGCCAACGGCGACATCTTCGACAACAGCAAGAACACCGCGGCGACTTCGCTCACCCGCCATCCCCAGCTGCCCTTCGGCACGAGGGTGCGGGTCACCAACGTGGCGAACGGCAAGTCCCTGGTCGTGCGCATCAACGACCGCGGCACGTTCAAGCACACGAAGGCGGAACCCAAGTGCCTGGACCTGACCGACGGCGCCTTCAGGCGGCTCGGCGGGAGCCTCAACCCCGACGCCGGTCACATCGTCGTCCGGCAGAAGGTGCTGAAGTGACCCTCTGAGGTAGACGGGGTGACCGGCGGCCGGAGCGGCTGACGTCTCCGTGTCACGGTATGAGCGCCCGGGTTGCCTTCCGCAGCCCGGGCGCTTCGTGATCCGGGTGCCGCCGGAGCAGAGCGAGGGCGCCGAGGGCGGTGCCGGTATCGCCGAGTCCGGTCGGAATCACTCGGGGCGCCCCGTACGAGCAGCGCGCGACGTGCGTGTCGAGCATGTGCTCGATCGGTGCCATCAGGGCTCGACCGGCGTCGACCAGCTCGCCGCCGATGACGATCAGGTCGGGTCCGACGGCATGGCTCACATCGGCCAGCACCCTGCCGACCTGCGTGCCCACCCGTGCCAGAACCGCGTGCGCGGCCGCGTCGCCGGACTCCAGCGCGCTCACCAGTTCCGGCAGGTCCGCTGCCGCGGTTCCCGCGGTGCGGCAGGCGTCGAGTACGGCCCCGATCGACGCCACTGTCTCCAGGCATCCGATCGCACCGCACTCGCAGGGCGCGCCGCCCGGGTCCACGGTGATGTGGCCGAACATCCCGGAGCGGCCGTGGGCGCCGCGGTGCAGTGTGCCGGCCATCACGAGTCCGCCGCCGACGCCGTGCGACAACCGCAGGTACAGCACGTTCTGTTCACCCGCGGCGGCACCCCAGATCGTCTCGGCCAGGGTGGCCAGCCGGGTGCTGTTGTCGATCAGTGCCGGTGCGCCGAAGCGTTCGCGCACGCGTGCCGCCACGATGTCGTGCCGAGGCGCCCACAGCGGGCCCTGCCCCGGCGTGCCGACCGGTCCGACCACCCCGACGCCGATGCCGTTCAGGGCGCCCGGTCGCAGCGTCCCATGCGTCAGCTTGTCCGCCAGTCGCCACGCAAGGTCGATGCGGGTCTGCCACGGGGTGTCGGGGTCGTGCGGTTCGCCGGTGGTGCCGACGATCTCGTGCGCCGCGTTCATCGCGGCCACCCGCACCGCCCGTCGCGCGAACTCGATGCCGAGCAGCCGGCCGGCCCCGGGGTTCACGGTCAGTACCTCCGCCGGGCGGCCCCGCTTGCGCCGGGCCGCCTCCGGAACCGAGGCGAGGACGCTGCCGTTGTCCATCAGCGCCCCGACGGCGTCGTAGAGCGTGGTGCGGGACAGACCGCTCAGGATCCGTAAGTCTCCCCGAGTGAGCGGACCGTGCTCGCGCAGCAGGCTCAGTACCAGGGCCTCGTGCGCGCTGGAGGCCCGTGTCGTCGTCTCAGTCAGCATGGCGGAAGGCGCCCCCCTCTTTGAGCACAACTGTTGCGTGAGGGGACGGAGATCAGTCGTCCGTCCCCCGTGGCGCAAGAAGCTAGAGGGCGTCTTTGTGGGAATTCTGTGGAGCCACTCAGAGGGAGGACACCTGGGCGTATGCGGTGTTGCCGCGCGCCGGAGGGGCTGACGCCGCCCGGGTCAGGGTTGAGGCGTGACGTGCACCTGCACGGTCAGCGTGCCGCTGTTGTCCTGGGAGCAGGCACCGGAGGCGTCGTTCATGCCCAGTTGCAGGCGGGCGTCGCCGGTCGCCCGGAAAGTCAGCTTCCGCCCGACGATGTGCATCGGGAAGTCCTGCTCACCCACGAGTCGGGCCAGCAAGGAGCCGAACGGAGCCCCGACTTTGACCTTGCAGGCATTCGTTCCCTCCGGCAGCTGGTTGGTTTTCGGGTCGTAACCGGCCGGCCCGGTCATGGGCAGCCTTCGGGAGTTGGCCGTCCATTCTCCGGACACGAACTGGACGGTAATCCGGTCGCCCTGATGGACGGACACGCCGGTGACCGGCTGCCAACCGGCCGTCGACTCGACGACCTGACGGGCCGTTTTCGGAGTGCTCGGAGTGCTCGAAACGTTCGAAGCGTTCGAAGCGTTCGGAGTTTTCGGATCATCCTTGAGCGGCAGCGTTCCGGTGAGGAAGAGACCGCCCGCAACGCCCGCCGCCAGTATGGCCGTTCCGGCCAGCCCCCATCGCAGCCGCTTCGGCCACGCCGAGCGGGATGACTGCGCCTGCGGCTGCGGCTGTGGGAGTTCGAGCGGCGTGGTGTGGCGCCCCGGCGGCACGGTCTCCGCGGCCGGGACGCGCCATTTCGGGTTGGCGGCCATCGTGTTCGCGTCGGCCATCGGGGCCGCAGGCCGGAGCGCGAGTACGGTCGCCGGCGGCAGGAACTCGACGTCCGGCTCGCCGGCCACGACGCCTCGCAGCGCGGAACGCACGGCTGCCGTCGAAGGACGCTCGGCCGGGGACTTGCGCAGCAGCGCTTCGACGACCGGGCGCAGCGGACCGAGCCGCTCCGACAGGCTGGGTTCCTCGTACGCCACGGCGTGCATCGTCGCGGGTGCTCCCGGCCTGCGGAAGGGGGACTCGCCGCAGCACACCGTGGCGAGTGTGGCGCCCAGTGACCACAGGTCGGAGGCCGGTCCGACCTCTGTTCCCATCACGCGCTCCGGCGCCATGAACTCTACGGAGCCGACCACCTGACCGGTGCTCGTCAGGAACTCGCCGTCGTCCAGGGCCGCGATGCCGAAGTCGGTGAGGACGGCGCTGCCGTCACGGCGCAGCAGCACGTTGGCGGGCTTGATGTCCCGGTGCAGAGTCCCGACCGCGTGGACGGCGTCCAGCGCGTCGATCAGTTGCAGGCCGACGGCGGCGGTCTGCTGCGGTGTGAGCGGTCCGGTCTCGGCCGTCCGATTCGCCAGTGAGGACCCTTCGACGAGTTCCATGACGATCCACAGCCGGTCCTCGGACTCGACCAGGTCGTGGACTCCCACCACATGGGGATGCGGCACCCGGGCGACCGCGCGGGCCTCGCGGATGGCACGCCGTACCCGTACGCGGTGGTCCTCGTCGCCGTCGGTGAGGACGTGCAGTTCCTTGGCGGCGACCGGCCGGTCCAGCAGTTGGTCGTGGGCGCGCCAGACCGTGCCCATGCCGCCTCTGCCGAGGACGTCGTGAAGCAGATACCGTCCGGCGATCACCCGTTCCGAACGCGTGGTCACCTGGTCACCATCTCCGGATATCACGCGCTCTCACGTTTCCTTTGGGAGCGGTGTCCGCCGGAGCGCTCCAGCCGCCCGCGGAGCAATCCGCGCGCATGTCCGCCGAGGTTGATGCTGGGATCTGCCGGTTGCGACGCCGGCCTGCCCGGTGGGGCGCCCGCTGTATCTCCCCGAACTCGCGGGCCGCGGACCGGAGACGGCGCCGACGCGGTCCACGGCCCACCGGGTGTTGCTCCGCAACGGCCTGGTCCTCACCCAGGAGGCCGATCTTGTCTTAGCTGGAATGGGAGCTTCCTTTGCTGGGTTCGTCCGGGCCAAGCGCTACGTGCGGAGGTGTGACACGGCCGGCGTCCCGCCGCTCGATCCCGAATCGCGGTTACTGGTTCGATCCACTCGGCACTCGTTTGCCCTGCCGTGAGCCTTTGCCAGACGCTAGAACCATGAGGAGAGCGGCAGCAAGGTCCGAAGGGGAGGATTAAATGCCCTGTCGCGCGGATTAATTCGAGGATCGCCGGGCCGACCTCCGCCCCGAACATCACCGCGGCCCGGCTCCGTGCCTTCGGCTCAAGTCAGCCGGCGCACCACGCGGTGGCGCAGGTGGACGACTCTCGATCCGAACGTGCGGGTCTCGACGAGTTCGAGATCCACCCGGCGCTCGCGCCGGGGAAAGAAAGAACGAGATGCCACCGCCGACCAGCACCGGGTAGACCCTCAGGGCTTCGTCAAAGTTGAGCCGTGGGTCTCGATCTGCAGGCGCTGTAGTCCGCGTACGGCGAATCCGTACTCGCACAGCGTGTGCAGGACATCGACGCTGAGCCCGCGGCCGCGGAATGCGGGGCGCAGGGCGATCCCGATGTGCGCCGTCCGGTTGTGTGTGTCAATGCCCCAGAGCAGGGCCTCGCCGGCCAGCTCCTGCGACTCCAGCTCGACAACGGAGAAGCACGCTGCCTCGTCCGACGGTCCGGTCGCGGCAAAGGATAAGTGATCCGAGCCTGGTTGGACGGGCCGCCACGGGCGAGAGTCGGCGCGGGACCGTGTGGCCACATCGTCGGAGGTTCGCGGGGCTGCCGGTCGATCGTGACGAGGTCGAGGAGGCTCTGGAGGCGGCGTTCGAGCTCGACGGCGAGGTCACCGGCGCGGTCAGCGGCATGGGTCGCTGCCATCTGGACCTCGAAATCGCGGAGGGCTCACACCCTGCTGCGGCCCTGGAGCGGCTTCGGTCAGTGCTGTCCGAGCTGGGCGTCGCGGACTGTGCGACCTTGAACGCCAGTGAGTGATCGGGCCGCGATTCGCGCTCGCCCGGCCCAGCGGATGCCCTTCTTGCTGCGGACCCGGGCGCGTTCACGGCGCTCTGCCGCCAGGACGTCCCGGTGACCGGCCCAGCTTGGTCGGGCGGGTGGTGGCCGTCTGGGCGCCGAACTCCTCGTCGTCAGGACTGATCAGGCGGGCCGGCCTCCGGCCCACTGTGCGACATCCGCGAGTTCTCCTGAGCCCGGATAGGTACCCGAGGCGCGCCGGCTCCGCTCAGGGCTGATCTCCGTCACCGGCCCGCGATCGGAACGGCCTCCTGGCGCACGCGCGTCCGGTAGCGCTGCGGCGACTCCCCGACAACGCGCTTGAACGCCGTGCTGAACGCGCTCTCCGAACCGTAGCCCAGCTCGGCGGCGAGCGCCGCGACGCGGGCGTCGCCGTTCCGCAGCGCGCGCTGGGCCAGCAGCATGCGCCACCGGCCCAGGTAGGTGAGCGGCGGTACACCGGCGGCCTCGCGGAACCGCTCCGCGAATGTGGTCCGGGACATCGCGGCGGCGTGCGCCAACTCCTGCAGTCCCCATGCGTGTTCGGGGCGGCCGTGGAGCAGGTCGACGGCGGGGCGCAGGCGCTCGTCGACGAGCAGGCGCAACCAGCCGGAGGGCAGGAGGGTCTGGTCGACGTAGCAGCGCAGCACCTCCAGCAGGAACAGTTGGCCGTACTGCCGGATCGCGAAGGCCGAGCCGAGCCGGTCGCCGGTCGCCTCGTCGAAGAGCCGCCGCAGGGCGGCGAGCAGCCGGTCCCCGTCTCCGGCGGCGGAGGACCGGATGTGGGCCACTGGTGGAAGCGACTCCAGCAGGAGCGTCCGCCCGGCCTCGTTCACGCTGACGCACCCGCCGATCACGACGTCGTCGACGGCAGGGTCCGAGCCCGCGAAGCGGGCGGTGGAGAAGTCCGACTCCGGCTGGATCTCGTGGCGCGGCGCCGCGCCGGCCTCGAAGGCCACCCACGAGCGCCCGGTGAGGATGGCCACGTCACCCGCCACGAGGTCGATCGGTTCGACGACGCCGTCGGTGGTGAGCCGGGCGCGCCCGCTCACCATCGCGAAGAACTTGACCGGATCGGCCAGCGGGCCGCGGGCCCACCACCCGCCGCGGGCCGCGACGCCGCCGGTCAGCACGCTGCGCACCTCGACCAGGTCGAGTGCCTCGGAGAGTCGGTCGGGATCCACGTGCGTACTTTCGCGCAAGAAATCGGGATGCACAAGTATTCATAGTCCGGCGAACGACAGACAGGCTGGTGTCAGCGACACGGCAGGACGACCTGAAGGAGACACCATGCGCTACCGCAGCCTCGGCCGGACCGGGATCAAGGTCAGCCCCTACGCCCTCGGCGCGATGATGTTCGGCGCCCTCGGCAACCCCGACCACGACGACTGCGTCCGCATCATCCACCGGGCGCTCGACGCCGGCATCAATCTCGTCGACACCGCCGATATGTACGCGCACGGCGAGTCGGAGGAGATCGTCGGCCGGGCGCTGAAGGGACGACGGGCCGACGTCGTGCTCGCGACCAAGGCCCGGAACCCGATGAGCGACGAGCCGAACCACCAGGGCGCGTCCCGGCGCTGGCTGGTGCGCGCGCTGGAGGACTCGCTGCGCCGCCTCGACACCGACTACGTGGACATCTACCAGATCCACCGCCCGGACCCCGACACGGACATCGAGGAGACCCTCGCGGCCCTCACCGATCTGCAGCGGGCCGGAAAGATCCGCACCTTCGGCACGTCGGCCCTGCCGGCCTCCGACATCGTCCGGGCGCACTGGGTCGCCGAGCGGCGCGGGCTGGCCCGGCCGCGCACCGAGCAGCCGGTCTACTCGATCCTGAACCGGGGCATCGAGCGCGAGGTGCTCCCGGCGGCACAGGAGTTCGGCATGGGCACCCTGGTCTGGTCGCCCCTCGGCGGCGGTCTGCTGACGGGGCGGTACCGCAAGGGCCAGGAGGCCGCGACGCACCGGTCGAGGTACGGCTTCCGGCACCTCACGGACGACCGTCGGCTCGACGTGGTCGAACAGCTCATCCCGCTGGCCGAGGAGGCCGGCCTGCCGCTCACGCATCTCGCGATGGGCTTCGTGCTCGCCCACCCGGGCGTCACGTCCGCCCTCCTCGGACCGCGGACCATGGAACACCTGGACGACCTGCTCGCGGGCGTCGATGTCACCCTCACCGACGACGTGCTGGACCGGATCGACGCGATCGTGCCGCCCGGCACCGACACCGGCACGCTCGACATGGCCTACCAGCCGCCAGCCCTCCAGCGCCCCGAACTGCGCCGCCGACCGGCCGGCGAGCGCGCGGCGGCATGACGTCGGCTCCGGCCGGAGCCCTGCCTGTGCCTGTGTCGCCCCCGGCTGGTGTGAGGCACAGCGAAAGCGTCACTATTAAGCGCGGTCTGACCGTCAGCTGGTTGGTCCGGCGCGGTCCCGGGGACCGCGCCGGACCAGCCTTGCGCTGTGGCGCTGTCAGTCGTCCAGGACTGCCAGGGCGTCGATCTCCACGAGGAGTCCCGGCGGGAGCTGCATGTAGACGGTGGTGCGGGCGGGGAAGGGCTCGCCGACGGCCGCCGCGTACGCCTCGTTCAGCTCGGGCAGGTGGGCGGGGTCGGTGAGGTAGACGCGGAGCATGACGACGTCCTCCAGGCCCGCGCCGGCCGCCTTGAGGACGGCGGTGACGTTGCGCAGGACCTGTGCGGTCTGCTCGGCGACGGTGGTTCCGACGACCTCGCCGGTGTCCGGGTCGAAGGGGAGCTGTCCGGAGACCTGCAGGACGGGGCCCTTGCGGATGCCCTGGGAGAGCGGGGCCGGCAGGGAGGGGGCGTTCTCCGTGGTGATGACGGTTCTGGTCATGGTGTTCCTCGTGGTGGCGGTGTCCGGTGGCAGGGGTGGGCAGGCGAAGCGCATGGAGGGGTGTCAGCTCCAGACCTGTCGTTCCTGGCTGCGGGGGTCGTCGATCTGGGTCCACTGGGCGTCGATGTGCATCGTGGCCCGGCGCTCGGTGTCGTAGGGGTCCCAGCCGGGGTCGCCGGTGGTGGCGAACCGGATCCAGGTCTCGTGCATGCGGGCGGCGAGATCCACGGGGGGCTTGTCGGGGCCGAGCAGGGCGGCGGGTCCGACAAGCTGCGGCAGATGCGTGAGATCGAAGACGAAGGGCAGCTCGACCGCGTGCGTGGCGCCGAGTTCGCCGTCCAGGGCGTGCGAGCGCCAGGCGAACTCGTAGGCGAAGGTCGCGGACTCGGGGTGGGCGGCGTGGGCGCCGGCCAGGGCCCGGGTGCCCGCTCCGAACAGCGCGTCGGCCATGATGGCCGAGCGTAGTTCCGCGAAGGAGGCCTCGGGGCGGGACTTGCGGTAGGTCTCGACGAGCCGCGCCGGATCCGGGTGCGAGCGCGCCGCCGCGTCGTCCACGTCCTCGGCGGTCGAGGAGGCGTACTTGCCCACCGGGACCAGGTAGAGGTTGCCCTCTTCGGTGTTGGTGCCGACGAGCAGGTCGACGTCCGAGCTGTGCCCGGCGGCCACCGAAACGGCGGGCTGGGTGTCCAGGACCAGGCTGAAGGGGCTGAGGCCGATCAGCGGGTCGTGGTGGGTGGCGGTCTGCAGGTCGATGCCCGCGAGCTTGGAGGCGGCCTCCACAAGACGCTCGTCGGAGATCTCCGCGAAGGCGTCCACGTGCGGCTCGACGCCCAGGACCTCGGCGGCTGCGACTGTGACGCGGGCGGCCTGCTCGGTGGTGAACGCGCCCAGGCCGCTGCCGCTCTGCACGATCGCCCTGCGGAACAGTCCCGCGGCCTCCGCGGTGGCGAGGACGCCGCCGACGACGGTGGCCCCGGCCGACTGGCCGAAGAGCGTGACGTTGTCCGGGTCACCGCCGAACGCGGCGATGTTCTCCCGCACCCAGCGCAGCGCGGCGACGACGTCGAGCAGGCCGCGGTTGGCGGGGGCTCCGGGGAGGTCGAGGAAACCGGCGATGCCGAGCCGGTAGTTGAGCGTGACGAGGACGACGCCGTCCCGGGCGAAGGCGGAACCGTCGTACATCGCGGACCGCGTCGAACCGGCGACGAATCCGCCGCCGTGCACGAACACCATGACCGGCAGGTCGCTCTGCGCGGCGGCGGGCGTCCACACGTTGACGGTGAGGTAGTCCTCGCCACGGCTCCAGCCGGTGCCGAAGTAGGGGGCCATGTCGATGCTGCCGAGCTTGCGCTCGGACTGCGGCGCGTTGGGGCCGGGGACGGTGGCGTCCCGTACGCCGTCCCACGGCTCGTGCGGCTGCGGCGGCGCGAACCGGCCGGCGCCCAGGGGCGGGGCGGCATAGGGGATGTTCAGGAAGGCAGCGGTTCCGTCGTCCTGGCGCAGACCGCGGACGGCTCCCTGCGCGGTGGTCACGACGGGTTCGGGGTGGTGGCTCATCTCTGGTGCCTTTCCGCGGGCTTCAGCCCTGCTCGGTGTACGGGGTGAAGGGCGCCCAGCCCTTGATGGCGAAGGTGCTTCCCTCGCGTACGACTTCGGTGGCGCCGTGGCCGCCCAGGTGGGCGGGGATCACGAGGGCGTTGTTGTCGGCGGCCCAGCCCAGCACCTTGCGGCGGGTGGCGCGGGCTTCGGCGGGGTTCTCGCAGAAGCAGCTGTTGGCGTCCGGTTCGAGGATCTGCACCGGGCTGTGCAGCATGTCGCCGACGAACACCGCGCGGTCCGTGCCGGAGGTGAGGGTCAGGACGGAGGAGCCGGGCGTGTGCCCGGGAGCGGTGTCCAGGCGCAGGTTCGCGTCGATCTGGTGGCTGTGCTCCCACAGCTGCGTCTGGCCGGCCTGGTGCACCGGGGCCACGCTGTCCTCGAAGACGTTCTGGTTGCCGCGGCCGAGCAGCGGCTTGTGGCCGTTCTCCGGGTTCCAGAAGTCGAAGTCGGCCTTCGGCATCAGGTAGGTGGCGTTCGGGAAGGTGGGCACCCACTGCCGCCCGTCCAGGTAGGTGTTCCAGCCGACGTGGTCGATGTGGAGATGTGTGTTGATCACGATGTCCACGTCCTCGGGCTGGACGCCGGCCCGGGCGAGGTTGGCCAGGAAGTCCGTTTCGAGGTGGCTCCAGACCGGGGCGTAGGGACGCTCCTTGTGGTTGCCCACGCCGGTGTCGACGAGGATCGTCCTGCCCTCGCTGCGCAGCAGCCAGGTCTGGATCGCGGAATTCACGATGTTGGTCTCGGAATCCAGGAAATGCGGGGTCAGCCAGTCGGCACCGTTCTCCCAGACTTCCTTCGAGCTTTCCGGGAAGAAGGTGTCGGGCGTCATTTCGACAGAACCGTAGTATTCCCATACCCGGGTGATGGAGACATTGCCGAGGGTGATCTGTTCCATGGGGTTTCCTTGGAATTCGGAGGATTTACTCAACCGTACGAGCGGCCCCGGCGGGCGCGGTATCCGTCACGTGACTGCACCTGTGTGTACAGCCCTGAGCGTGGCGTTTCCGCTTGTAGGCCAGGTGAATGGCGAGGCGGCTACCGTTCCTGCATTCCTGGATACCTCGCGGGCGAGCGCATGGCGACCTCGCTGCGGTCACGAGGCCGGAGCCGCTCCGTCGGGCCGCTTGCCGGTCGTGTGGTGTGCGGTGGCCGTCCCGGGTCTCGTGTCGGCGGCTTCGACGACCTGCCGATCAGCGAAAAGCAAGGGTGGCCGGCCGCCCGGTAATGCGTTCTGCGGGGTGCTAGCCGGCTCGGACGCGTTCGCACCGGTCGGCGGTATCGGCGCAGCTCCCTGCGGCAGCCGGGGCCGGGACGTGCGATGACGGGATGTCCACGCTCTCGGCAGGGACCATGGTGGTGCGGTCGGGGTCCGAGGCGAGTGGGTCCAAGGCTCGTACGAGCGCGGTCAGGGTCGCGTCGAGGCGATTGGTGTGCAGCAGCAGGCGATGCTCCGGCGACGGCCGGCTACGGCTCACGCGTTGCTCCTCCGAGAGCAGGGACAGCGCCCTGATGACCGTGGGGCGTGCCGTTTGTGAGGCGCTTTCCGGTCGGTGGCCGGTGATGCGGATCAGGTGGGTCACGGTCTCGTGCGCGCGGTCGGCAGCAGCTGTGAGACGGGCGGCGCACTCCCGGACGTGGCCCGCCGGGAGACGTTCGGCCGTGGCGGCCAGGCTCCGTGCGTGGTACGCGCCTGCCTCAAGGAGTTCCAGCAGGTGGCGGGCGCGGTGACGGCGGCGGCGCTGCGGATTGAACGGATGAGTGAGAGGCAGACAGGCCTTGCGGAAGGATTCCAGTGCCTGGTCGAGGTCGTGTGCCGCGCGGCCCCAGCTCGTCGGGATCTCTGTGTCCGTGCTTCCTGCCGCGACGGCCCGAAGGAGGCGGTCGAGGACGTGCAGGAAGCCGACCAGTCCCTCGTCACTGGCCCGGCGGACCGTGGTGGGAAGGATGAGGACGGCGGCAAGGATCCCGCAGGACACTCCCAGTGCGGTCTCCTGGACGCGCACGAGCAGCACGTGTGTCGAGAAGGTGTCCATCAGCGCGAGCAGCATGCTGAGCGTGCCGGTGATGAAGAACGTCACGGCCCAGTAGGCCTGCGACGGGGTGTAGAACATCCCGAACATGCACAGCAGGAGCAGGATCAGGAGGACAGGGCCGTCTCCGCCGACCAGAGCGGCGAGGCCGTAGCCGAACACCACGCCGAGGACGGTGCCCGCCAGCCGCCGGACACTCTGAAGCAGCACCTCGCCGGTGCTCTCGTTCTTGATGAAGACGACCCATGCGGCCGCGACAGCCCAGTACCACAGGTGCGGCGACAGGAGATGACCGCCCGCGATGGCGAGGGCCGAGGCAGCCGTCACCTGAAACGCCTGACGGGTGGCTCCCCGCTTCAGGCTTGAGGTGTCGCTGCCCCTGCGCGGCAGCGCCCCGAAGGTGGGTGAGGCGGGCTTGCGTGGAGGCGTCCCGAGTCCTGCCGGGCGGCCCCGTGGGCCGAGAACCCGCAGGGCTTCGGCGAGTTCGTCGACCGCGGGGAAGCAGTCCAGCACGAGTGCGGAGCCTGTCGGCCGGTTCGCCGGGCCGCCCTCGTACCCCTCTGCGCACCGCTCGGCGGCGCAAGTAGTTCCCACGGTGAGCTGGTGCCGGAGAGCCCTGATCCGCTGAGCGAGCCGATGTCGGGCCGTCCGTCCCGCCAGATCGTTGCGGGCCGCCGGGGTGCGCATCGCACGGACCGCCAGTACGGCCAGGCGCTGCGCGGCCATCTCCACCTGGCTGAGGTGCAGCAGCAGGGCCTCGGTGTCCTCGTCGACGGCGCGCTCGTCGAGAAAGTCCTCGATCAGCAGCACGGACGCGTGCAGCCGGTCGAGACGGTCCTGCAAAGCGCGGCTCCGGGTGTCGACGTCCTGCCCAGTGACGATCAGCGAGGCCGTGTCCCGGAGGATGTCCTGCAGTCGCACGTCGAATGCGTGCCGCAGCCGCCGCAGAGTTCCGGACGCCGTGACGGGGCCGACGCAGTACCACATGGCTGTGGCGGCCCCGAACGCCACCAGTACCGATGCTCCGAGCTGCGGCAGCTGGTCTGCTCGGGCACGGGTGAACTGAGACAGCAGGAAGGCCATGAAACCGAAGATCCCCAGGCCCAGCCCTCGCGGCCCGAACCGGCGGGCCTGGACGGCGAAGTAGATCACCACCAGGAAGACCAGCTTGGCTGCCGTCGGGTACGGCGTCAGCACGGCTCCGGCGGCCAGGGACGCGAGGGCGAGCGGAGCGCCGAGTCCGAGCGTGATGCGCTGGTTGCGCGGGTGCAGGTCGCTCACGGCCAGTGAAGTCGTCATCGCGGTGAAGCCGCCGACCACCAGCGCCGTCTCGGGCGCTCGCAGCGCTGTCAGCACGGCAAGGGTCGCGGCGGTGCCGCACACGGCACGCATCGCGGAAGTCAGACGGATCAGTCCGGGGTCAAAGGCGGCGAAGCGGTCCCACAGCGATGTCGTTGTCCTTGCCACCATGGAGATCTCCGTAGGTCCTTTCGCGTGTGCACGGCCGGGGGAGAGCCTTGAGGTTCCGGCCGGCCACGGCCCGCGTCACCAGTCTCGGCGCCCGGGGTTCCGGCCGGTATGCCTCAGGTGACTGCTCTCGGAGGTTCCGCAGCACACAGGTGGGAGCCCTGAAGTAGCTCACGGTGGCCTGGACGGAGAAACGAGACACAGCGTCCGTTGCCGGCGTCGGCGACCGCGCAGCGCCTGACAGGCCTGCACCCGTTGGATGGCTTTCGGTTCCAAGGGGCTACAAAGTGCACGGACTTGGGACGGACAGTCGCCAGGAACCCAGAAGGTCACGCGACATTCGACGCATCTCGACACAGCCGTCGTCGAGCCGCAGGCTTCCGCGCACCGCGCGTTCGCCCGGGTCGTTCGCCCGCGCAAGAGCAGCCCCGTGGGCCTGCTCCGGATCGGCCATGCCGTCGACGACGTAGAAGTGGCGTACGAGCCGACCGCACGGAGTACGGAACCCGAGTCCGACCAGCCACGAGCGTCCAGTGACCATGGCAGCGCCTCCCAGTCGAGATGTATGGCTTACGCGATCCCCGTCTGTGATGGCAGGACGCCACCGGCGACGCACGACCGTGCCTGCCCGCCGACCCGGAAAGGCGCGGCCGTGCCCGCTTCACGATTCTGTGGCCGGACGAACAGCCGGGGGTATGCGTCACGTGACTGCATCGGTGCTGGTCGGCCGCGGGATGGGGCGTTTGCGCCTGCCGACCCGTTGTCCCGCCGTGGCGATCCCGATGCCGTGACGGCGCGGAGACGTACGGGTCGACGCATGCGGAGGCCGGCGGTCTCCTCGCCACGATGGCCGTGCGGCGCGCGACTCCGCGGGCGAAACCCGCCCTCCGGGAGAACTCCATGGATGCCAGGGCCGGAATATCACGGACGACGACTGCGCTCGGATGCGCTTTGAGCAGGTTCGAGGCCACTCCCGGGGGCGCTGCCTCGGTTCTCCCACGCTAGTATCTGGGGTATCTCAAATTCCCTGGAGCATCCGTGGAAAACGATGGAAGGGCTCGTGGGGACCAGCGCTCGACGCCGAATTCTGGTCTGACGCTGGTGGGCCGAGAAACCGAGACATCGGAAATCATCCGACGTGTCGGCGCTGATCGGTCCCGCAGTGATGTGCTGGTCGTCACGGGTGACCCCGGTGCCGGAAAGAGCACCGTGCTCGACATCGCGGCCGATCACGCGCAGAGGGCAGGCGGCCGAGTGCTGCGAGCGGTGGGGAGCGAATCCGAGGCGCACCTTGGATTCGCGGGTCTTCACCAGATGCTGCGCCCGGTGCTCGGTGCCGCGGAGGGCCTGCCGTCGCGGCAGCGCGCCGCGCTCCGTGCCGTCCTGGGGCTCGACGAGTGTGCCGAGGCCCCCGACGCGATGGTCGTCGGCCTGGCGGTTCTGACCTTGTTGTCGGACCTGGCGGAAACGACACCGCTGCTGGTGGTGGTCGACGACGCCCAGTGGATCGATCGCGGATCACTGGACGTT
The DNA here is from genome assembly GCF_040643735.1 of Streptomyces sp. NPDC047085. Classification (NCBI taxonomy): domain Bacteria; kingdom Bacillati; phylum Actinomycetota; class Actinomycetes; order Kitasatosporales; family Streptomycetaceae; genus Streptomyces; species Streptomyces sp. NPDC047085. The sequence goes on along the minus strand of NZ_JBEYUW010000007.1, from coordinate 74,183 downwards.
CTCTCCTTCGTGGCGCGTCGCATGGACAGCGAGCCCGTGACGCTGCTGGTCGGAGTCCGCACCGCGGCCGCGCTTCCCGGCTTCGACAAGGAGTACGAGCGCCTTGAGCTCGGCCCGCTGGACGGTGAGGCGGCCAACCGGCTGCTCGACCGGCAGCCCATGCCGCCCACCGGCCGAACCCGCGTGCGGATCCTTGAGGAGGCGGCCGGCAACCCACTGGCTCTGGTGGAACTCGCCCACGCCACCGCGATCCGGCACCCCGAGGGCAGTAGCGTGGAGGGCCCGCTGCCGGTTACCGACCGGCTGGAGCGGATCTTCGCGGGCCATGCGGCGGACCTGCCGGAACCGACCCGCCGCATCCTGCTGCTCCTTGCGACCGCCGATGCGGCGGACGCGCAGGCAGCCGCCATGGGACTGCCCGAGGCGGACGACAAAGCATGGGAGCCCGCTGATCGGGCCGGCCTCGTACGCCAGGACGGAACCAGGATCGTTTTCCGTCACCCGCTCGTCCGCTCCGCCGTCTACCATGCCGCGTCGTTCGACGAACGCCGCCAGGCACACCTGGCTCTCGCGGAACTGCTGCGCGAGGAGCCCGACCGCCGCGCCTGGCATCTGGCCGCCGCAACCGTACGCCCCGACCAGGACGTATCGGCCGCGTTGCAGCAGACGGCCGACCGGGCCCGGCGCCGAGGTGGCTTCGCGGCCGCTGCCGCCGCCCAGGAGCGCGCCGCAGAGCTCAGCCCGCGTCGCGAGGACCGGGCGCGCCTGCTGGCCGAAGCCGCTGCCACCGCCGTCTTCACCGGTCAGCTCGGCTGGGTGGAGCACCTGGCCGCCGCAGTCCGCGAGTGCACCGACGACCCGGCACTGCGGGGCAGAGCCGCGCTGGCCACCGGCCAGCTCATGTCTCTTGGCCCCCACCACACAGCGGCCTTCGCCCTGCTCATGCGCGTTGCCGACGAGGCAGCGAACGCCCGGTCACCCCTCGTACTCGACGCGCTGGCCGCAGCAGCGGTGGTCCGCTACTACTCGGGCGAGGAGTCCCAGCAGCGACAGATCCAGAGCCTGCTCTCCTGCACGCCCGACGATGCCGCCGCAGCCGCGCTGCACGCCTGGGTCATGGCCGTCTCCGACCCCGGCGGAGCAGGAGCGTCCCTCGCACCGGTGCTGCCCGGGCTCATCGCCGAGGCCAAGGGCGACGCCCGGCGCCTGACCGCGCTGGCCATCGTCGCCTGGCTGCTCGACCAGACCGCCCTCGCCGCCAGGACCTTCGACGAGGCGTTCGACCAGTGGCAGGCCCACGGCCCGCTCCCGGACGGACTGGGATGCGCGGCCGGCTGGACCCGCCTGGAGCAGGGCCGATGGCCCGAGGCCCGCTCGGTGGCGGCCGACATCGCGGCCATGGCATCGGCGGCCGGACTCGACCACGCCGAGGCCTGTGCCCAGGCACTCGACGCTACAGTTGTCGCCCTGCTCGGCGACCCGGCCGCCGCACGCCGGCTCGCCGAGCGAGCCCTGGCCCTCGTCGACCCGCTGGAGAGCCGCTCCGTCGCGGTCTTCGCCCGTCGTGCCCTGGGGATGGCGGCCGTGGCCGAGGGCGACTACGACACCGCGTACACGCAGTTCCGCTCCGCGTTCACCGACGACGGCGATCCGGTCCACTACCACGTCTCCTACACCGTCCTGGCTGACCTCGCGGCCGCGGCCGTCCGCCGAGGACAGCAGGAGCACGCCGCCGAACTGCTGGAACGGTCGGCGCGGCGCCTCGGTACGGGCATGTCGGCACGGGTGGCCGCCTTGATCGCCCGTGGCCGCGCCCTGCTGGCGGATCCCGAGCACGCGGAGCCGTTCTTCCAGGCGGCGCTCGCACAGCCCGCGGGTGAGCAGTGGCCGTTCGAACGGGCACAGACCCGACTCGACTACGGGGAATGGCTCCGCCGCCGGCGCCGTATCGCCGAGGCACGTCCACTGCTGAGCGCCGCCCTGGAAACCTTCCAGCGCCTCGGCGCACGGCCGTGGATCGAGCGGGCACAGGCGGAACTGCGTGCCGCCGGTATCGAGGCGACCGACGTCGTGCCCAGCGCCTTCACCGAACTCAGCCCCCAGCAACAGCAGATCGTCCAACTGGCGGCCCGCGGTCTGACGAACCGTGAGATCGGGGAGAAACTGTTCCTCTCACCGCGCACGGTCGGCTCCCACCTCTACCGGGTCTTCCCCAAGCTGGGCATCACCGCCCGTTCACAACTCCGCGACGTGCTCGAAGGCACCCTGTCAGGTGCCGGCGTGCAGAGCTGAAAGCCGAATCTGCCTCGGAGGCACGCTGACGAGCATGCCGCCTGTCGGCCGACGGCCGTCGCCGTGCAGTCGACTGACAGATACCGCGACCGGATTCCGCATGACAGATTCATAGAGCGCGACGACGAGAGACCGCATGAGCTCGTCGAACCGGACAAGGGATTCACCCGGGCGCCCTACCCCTGCGCCCGTGCCCTTGGGGGGCGTGAAAGCTGTCCGAGCCCTGGCCTGCCTTTCACGCCCCCAGACCTGCGGCCGCGACCGCGCCGAGAACTCCGGCCCACCAGCGCCCAGTGAACAGGCTTCGACCAGGAGGGCGTTGGCGTCCAGGACGGGCAGGAGCTTCAGCCTCAAAGAACTGCGCGCCCTGCAAGGGGCCGGAGCGTTCCAGCCTGGTTCGCCGATTGGTGTACCGGGCAGAGGTCGCTGCTCATTGAAATGGAGAACCGGCCTTGACCAGGCGTGGGAGCCAGGCGCCCAGCTCAACTGGGAGCGTGCCGCTGACGCAGGGTCATCCCTCCGGCGTCAGCCGCCGATCCCGGTGACATAGGGGGCCGTCAGCCGCCTTGCCGGAGCTGCCTGTCGCGGTCCTTGCGTGCGTCCCGCTGCCACAGCATGCGGGGAAGCCGGATTGCCCTGAAGCTGCTCTTCCGCGGACTGACGCTGCGCGGTGCCGTGCCGAGCCAATGGGGCGGTCAATGAGAACGCCTCGACACGGATCCGGTTGAGTCGGAAGACTTGACCGGTTCCGACGTAGATCGTCGGGCCCATCGTGTGCCGCGCGTCCCGGACGCTGCAGGTCAGGAACACATGTGGTGGGGCACCATAGTTCGAGGGTCAGCTAGGCGTGCGGCCACCATGTCGGCGCGGACGGCCAGCGGTCAGACCCGCCCGCCGTGCCAGCGGACGGCGGCGGCGCCGGCGAAGTCGCCCGCGTGGGCGAAGCCCGCCAGGACCACCAGGTCACCGTCCTTCAGCCGGCCCGAGCGGATCGCGCGGTTGAGGGTGACTGGGATGGCCGCTCCGAAGAGGTTGCCGTACTGGTCGAAGGTGTTCAGGTGCCGTTCGGCGGGCAGTTGCAGCGCCTCCTGCCAGTTCCGCAGGAAGGTGCGGTTCGGCTGGTTGGTGATGAGGACGTCGATGTCGCCGGTCGCCACACCGAGCCGTCGGCACAGCTCGGTGACGGCCTCCGGGACGAGTCGGTTGCCGCGTGCCAGGACCTTGGCGACGCCGGCGTCGGTGAACCCGATCCGCAACTGGGACTCTCCCGGCTCCCAGTACTTGCGGCCGTCGTCGAGCGCCACGGTCATGTCGCCGGCGTACGCGCCGATGTGCCGGGTCTCCACGCCGAGGACCGGGGCGACGGCCGATGTCGTCACATACCCGACGCCGCAGCCGTCGCCCGGGACCGCCGCCTGGGCGAGCCTGCGCACGTCGGACTGCGTGAAGCACTGGCCCGCGGCGCTCTGCGCGTTGCAGATCAGCGCGGTCTTCGCGTCGGTGGTCGTGAGGATCTGCCGGGCCAGCTTCAGCATGTGTACGAAGGAGGCGCAGCCCGCGTTGGCCACGTCGACGAGCCACTCCGGGTTCAGGCCCAGCCGGCGTGCCACCTCGGTGCCGGCGCCCACGAAGGGCAGGTCCGGCAGCTGGCTGTGTACCAACAGCACGTCGACGCCTCGGATCGCGGCCCTGCCGTGCCGTTCGATCAGGGGCTGGACGGCACGCTCGATCATGTCCGTGTTGGTCTCGTCCGGGGCCACATGGTGCCGTGTCGGCGGGACCCTGAACATGGGATGGTCGCGGAGCTTGTCCTCGGCCCCGGGGTAGTCGGTGTAGAACGCGGCGGGGACCGGCTCGCCGGGGAGGTAGCCCGCGACGTCGGTGAGACTGACCGTGGTCATCGCGGTACCGCCGTGGTCGGAGCCACGCTGACGGGCAGGCCGTTGCGGTGGCGATGTTCGAGGATGGCCTTGAGGTTGTTCATCTCCAGCGTGTGCCCCGCGTAGAAGAGGTCCCAGTAGTCGCCCACCCAGGGCCGGTCGGGGCGGGGGGCCAGGCCGGGGTGCGGGTTGGCGTCGTAGTAGGGGTGCCGGCAGTTGGTCCATGTGATCACCGAACCCGGCTTGTCGAGCACCAGGCGGGCCGGTACGACACGCATCAGGTAGATCATCCACAGCTTCTCGCCCTGGTCCCAGGAGCAGTGGTAGTCCACGGTCATGGCCTCGGGGTTCGCGGCCACCCTGCAGTAGATCCTGGTGTCGTCCTCGAGCCGGTCGTGGCCGACCCACAGCCCCGGTGTGCCGGTGGGGGCGAAGTCCCGCAGGCTGCAGGTCCACTCCTCCAGGTGGTGGCCCTGGCGGAGGTAATCGTAGGCCTGCTCCGGGGGGCAGTCGACGTATTCGTGGATGGTGCAGTACTGCCCGTAGACCTGATGGTGCGGGTAGACGGCGTGGGTGAGCTCCATGCAGTGGGCGGCCAGCTCCTCCTTGCCGGGGTTCTCGATCCGCATCAGGCCGGGGATGTCAGCCAACGTGGACGACTCCTCGCTCATCCGAATTCTCCTTGCTGCCGGGGCGTTCAGTGCTGTCGGTGGCTGGGGCGAAGGACGGGTGGGACTGGAAGGACTGGAAGGACTGGAAGGGGAGGAACGGAGGGATCTCCCCCGGGTCGCAGTCCAGTGCGACGAACGCGGGTCGGCCGCTCGTGTTGCTGCGCAGCAGTGCCTCGCGCAACTGCGCCGCGTCGTCGGCTCCGGTGACGTCGAGCGACGGGAAGGCGGCGGCCACCCCGGCGGCGAGGTCGGTCCGGCCGAACAGGTCGTCGCTGCGGACGCCGCCCTGGAGGAACTCCTCCCGCAGCGCGCACATGGCGTGGGCGTTGTTGTTGAAGACGACGAAGGTCACGGGGGCGGCGTACTCCACGGCGGTGTGCACTTCCATCCCGTGCATGAAGAAGGAACCGTCGCCGGCGAGGACATAGGTGCGACGCCCGGTGGCGAGCGCGGCGCCGATGCCCGCACCGAAGGTGTAGCCCATACCGCCCATGCCGACCGCCACCACGAACCGGCCGTGGCGCGGTGCGGGGAGGAGATGGACCGCGCTGGCACCCGCGTTGCCGGCGTCCACGAACACGTGCGCACACTCGGGAAGCGCCGCCTCCACCGCGGCGATCGCCTGGGCGTAGGGGACGGTCCGCCCGGTGGCCGGGGACACCGGGGCCCGCATGGGCGAGGGGAGGGGACCGGAGTGCTGCGGGCAGTCCTGCGGGCGCGTCGGGAGCCGGCCGGTCACCGCGCGCAGCGCGTCCCGCAGGCCCCCGCCCAGTGCGGTGCCCGGCACGAACGGCGGTTCGGGATCGAGGCATACGACTTCGGTGGCGGCCAGGGCCCGGTCGAGGCCGCCGCGCGCCAGGAGCGGCAGCCGGGTACCGACCAGCAGGCACACGTCGGCCCGCCGCAGACAGTCCTCTACGTTGGCATGGCCCATCACCCCGGCCACGCCGGCGAACCGGGGATCACGGTTGTCGAAGACATCCTTGGCGTCGGGGGTGACCGCCACCCACGCCCCGAGCTTCCGGGCCAGTTCGGCCAGTTCGGGACGCGCGTCCGCGGCGGCCACGCCCTCACCGGCGATGACGAGGGCGCGGCCGGCTCCGCGCAGGATGTCCGTCACGGCGGTGAGGGCCGAGCTGTCCACCCGGGGCGCCGCTGCCGTCGGTGCCGGCAGCGCCACGCCAGGCGTCGACGCCGGCAGCGCCACGCCCGGTGCCGCCGCCGTGCCGCGGCCGGGCAACGGGATCCGTGCCTGCTGCACGTCCTTGGGCAGGAGCAGCACCGCCGGACCCCGGGGCTCGGCCTGTGCCGCCGCCATCGCCTGGGGCAGTAACTCCTGGAGCGAGCCCGGGTCCTCGACCCAGGCGCAGAACCGGGAGACCGGTGCGAAGACCTCCGCGGCGTCGAAGGAGCCCCCCTTGCCGCTGGAGTCCTGGAACGCCCCGTGGCCCGCCTGGCCGGTCGGCGGCTGGCCCACCAGGGCCAGCACGGGGACCCGGGAGGCGTGCGCTTCCGCCAGACCCGGTACCAGATTCATCGCACCGCCGCCCGAGGTGGCGGCAACCACGCCGAGACACCCGGTGGTTCGAGCGTAACCGTCGGCCATGGTGACCGCGGAGAACTCGTGCTTGGCGACGACGCAGCGGACGCTGCCGGTGCGGTGAACGGCGTCGTACAGGTCCTCGATGTTCGCGCCGCCGACGCCGAACACATGGGTGACGCCGGCCGTGGCGAGTTCCCCGGCCAGGTGGTCGACGAGGCGTACCGTTCCTGCCTCGGGCACGTCCGAGGTCGGGGTGATCATGCGGGGCTCCTGTCCGTCTCATGGTGCGGGTCGATGAGGCCGGATGGCGTGATGACCTGGAAGCGGTGCCGGTACTCCTTCGGGGTGAGCCCCAGGGTGCGTCCGAAGGAGCGGAAGAACGTCTCGGTGGCGGCGAATCCGCAGCGGGCCGCGACCTGGCTGATCGTCAGGTCGGTGGTTTCCAGCAGTTCGCGTGCGCGGGCGATGCGTGTCCGCTCGACGTACTGGCCGGGCGTCGTGCCCACCTCGCGTCGGAAGACCCGGGCGAAATTTCGCAGGCTCATGTTGGCCCGCTGGGCGATCTCGGCCACGGGTAAGGGGTTGTGCAGGTTCTCGAGAATCCACTCCTGTGCGGTCCGGATCGGTGGATGGTCGGCCAACTGGGCGTCGAGGACGGCGCTGAACTGGGGCTGCCCTCCGTGCCGTTTCAGGAAGAGCACCAGATACCGCGCCGTCTCCAACGCGAGCCCCGCACCGTGATCGGCCTCCACCAGGGCGAGCGCCATGTCGATCCCGGTGGACACGCCCGCAGAGGTCACGAAGGGGCCGTCCCAGACGAAGATCGGCTCGGCGTCCACCGTCACGTCCGGGTAGCGGCAGGCCATCGCGTCGGTGTACGCCCAGTGCGTGGTGGCGCGTCTGCCGTCCAGCAGGCCCGCCTCGGCCAGCAGGAAGGACCCGCCGCATACGGAGGCCACCCTGCGCGAACGGGCCGCCGCACGGCCGATCCAGGAGACCAGCGCCCGGTCCTGGAGCGCTTCGCCGAGACTCCACCCGCCCGGAACGAGAAGCGTGTCGATGGGACCGTGCCCTGCCTCCAGGGGTGAGGCCTCCACCGTCACTCCTGAACTCGTGCGCACCAGTGGTGCGTCGGCGGAGACCAGGTCGATCCGGTAGGGGGCGCTCGACGGGGCGAGGAGCCGGTTGGCCGTGTCGAACACTTCGATCGGTCCGGTGATGTCCAGGACCATCGCACCCGCGTACACCACCACAACAACACGTCGCTCAAGCACGGTCACAGCCTGTATCGGGCAACGCACTGGCCGCAATGACAGTTTATTGACGTATCCGGCCAACAGGCGGTCGTCGGGAGGGGGAGCGGTCTGCCAACCAGCCGGTTTGCGCACGGGCACCGACATCGATGGGTGAGGCAGCTCACAAGGAGCGAAGAGGACGAGGTGCACGCGGACGGACGGTGCCTCCGGCGGGTGGTGGTCCGCCGGAGGCACGGGGTTCAGCAGTCGGGGATGACGGTGCCGTTGTTGTCCTTGGCCTCGTCGTTGCCCCAGCGGGAGAGGTAGTAGGCGGAGACGTACTGGTTGGCGGGTCCGGTGTCGGGGTCGGTCTTGAGCCACCAGTGGTTGTAGGCCGTGGCGTTGCCGATCTGGCGGCCCCAGACCTTGCAGTAGACGTAGTTGGTGCCGGCTTCAGGGTGCCGGTCTGGGTGGTGCTGGTCGGCGAGGCGTAGACCGGGGCGGTGGCGAAGGTGTCCACCCAGTACTTGGTGGGCGGCGGGGGAACGCTGCCTCCGTCGGACACGTCGAGGTAGTCGCCGTCGATGTTGACGGTGACCCCGCCCCAGGTCTGGTTGGTGCCCCCGAAGTACTGGTGGATGCGCTGGTGTTCGGCCCAGTCGGCGGCAGGCACGTACGTGCCGGCGTTGGTGTCGGCGGCGTTGTTCCACCAGGCGAACCAGATGTGGTCCGGCATGCTGTAGGCCCCGGTGGTGTACTGCGCGGCCAGGTCACGCATGCCGGAGGCGGCGCTGGAGTAGACACCGGAGCGGTAGCCACGCGCGTGCAGTTCGTCGATCCAGGCGGAGAGGTGGTTCAGGACGCCGGTGCTGCAGGAGGAGTTGGTGTTGTCGTAGCCCTCCATGTCGTCGTAGAGGACGCTGTTGGCCGGGAGTCCGATCGCCTGTGCCTGGGCGACGGCGTCGTCGGCTTCCGCGGTGCCCTGGCCCCGGGCGGTTGCCGGGTCGGTGGAGACGCGGTGGCCGAAGGAGGTGCAGGGCGCCTGGGAGCCGACGTAGGTCGGGATCAAGTGCCAGCCGTTGGCGGTCACCGTGCTGACCCAGGACGAGGTGAGATTGGGCTGGGCACAGGCCCGGCTGTTGCCGCCGATGTACACGCCCACGGCCCGGTAGGGGGACGCCCCCAGGCGCTCATCGTGGAGGTGCTCGGGGGGCGCCCAGACTTCGGCCGAGTTCGACTGTACGGCGGGGATGCGGAACACGTCGTGCTTCTCGGCCGTGGCGAAGCCGGTGATGGTGGCCGACTTCCACACGCACAGGTAGCCCGCGTCGCAGCCGTCCGTACTGGTCATGTAGTAGTAGCCGCCGTACTGGATGACATACGGGTCGCTGACGTGCTGCCTGATGGGGTTGGTGAAGGTCGCGGCGCCGGCTGCTGCCGCGCGCGCTGTCGCCCGGTCGGCCTGGGCGACGGACGGCAGGAGTGCGAGGACGAGGGCGACCAGTCCGCGAGGGCGCACAGGAGTGGTCTCCGCCGCTTTCCGGGCAGTTCCACCATGGTTGGCTCCGTATGGGGGGAAGGAGGCGGGGGGGTGGAATCGATTTCGGAAAGCCTGGGAACGGGGTGAGTGGGCGTCAATGGGCCGGAGCCTCCGCAGGATCGGGGGTCATCGGGGCGAACCCGAACATCGAGGTGACCGTCTGTGGCAAGTCGGTCACTCTTGGACGCTGTCGGCCGAGCCCTCATCCGCATGCTGCGATAAGCTGTGGCAAATATGGCAAAAGTGTCTGTGTCCGCCGGTTCCTCGCGGTTCAGCCGCCCGAACGGTGCGGCATGGCGGCCGACACCTGCTCGGTCGGCGGGAGATCGACTCCAACAGTGCCAGGGGACAGGTGTCTTTCCGTAGGTCCGTTCTCCCGTAGGTCGGTTCTCATGGACCTCAACACCATCACCGAAGTAGTCCGGCCACCGGCCGAGCGTCCCGGCATGGACTGGCACGAGGGCGACGCCTGGCTCGCGGGCGGCACATGGCTCTATTCCACGGAGCAGCCGGACCTGCGACGGCTGATCGACCTGACGGCGTTGGGCTGGGAGCCTCTCGTTCCGACGGGCGAGGGCCTGGAGATCGGCGCCACCTGTACGATCCGCGATCTGTACGCCTTCCCCTGGCCGGACTGCTGGACCGCCGGAATTCTCTTCCGGAAGAGCTGCGAGGCGTTCCTCTCCTCGTTCAAGGTCTGGAACGCGGCGACCGTCGGCGGAAACATCTGCATGTCCTTGCCCGCCGGCCCGATGATCACGTTGACGGTGGCGCTGGAGGCGCAGTACGAACTATGGGCGCCGGACGGCTCCGTGCGCTTCGTCGACGCCCTCGACTTCGTCACGGGCGACCACCGCAACGTCCTCGCCCCCGGGGAGATCCTTCGGCGCATCACCATTCCGGAGCACGCGCTGCGCAAACGCACCGCACACCGTCGCTTCACACTGACCCGGCTCGGCCGTTCGACGGTGTTCCTCGTCGGCACGCAACGGCTGGGAGCGAACGACCTGTTGCTCACCATCACCGCCGGCACGACGCGGCCGGTCCGCATCGCCTTCGACTCCCTGCCCGACGTTCGAACCCTGCGGCAGAGCATCGACGCCGTACCGGCCGACGTCTGGTTCGCCGACCCCAATGGGACCCCGGACCACCGTCGGCATCTGACACGGTACTTCGCCGAGGAGATCTGCCATGAACTCACGGCTGGGGACCTGGCATGAGCTACCTCGTGAACGGCAAGGAGTTCGACCGGGAGCCGGCCCCCGGTCAGTGCCTGCGCACCTTCCTGCGCGAACTCGGCCACTTCGGCGTCAAGAAGGGGTGCGACGCGGGCGACTGCGGCGCCTGCACGGTGTGGCTGGACGGCGAACCGGTCCACAGCTGCATCACCCCCGCGTTCCGCGCGGAGGGCCGTGAGGTGACTACCATCGAGGGCCTCGGACGGCCCGGCGCCCCGCATCCCATGCAGCGGCAGTTCGAGGACGCCCCGGGGTTCCAGTGCGGGTTCTGCACCGCGGGGATGATCATGACGTCGGCGACCTTCACCGAGGAGCAGAAGGCGGATCTGCCGCGGGCGTTGAAGGGCAACCTCTGCCGCTGCACCGGATACCGGGCGATCGAGGACGCCGTGAAGGGCGTCAGCGCGGTGGAGACGGCGGCACCGGGCAAGGCCGTCGGGACGAGTGTCGGCGCGCCCGCGGGCCACGACGTGGTGACGGGTCACGCCGAGTTCACCATGGACACGCGGATCGACGGCATGCTGCACCTCAAAGTGCTGCACTCGCCCCACGCGCACGCCCGGATCCTCTCGATCGACAAGAGCGCCGCCCTCGCGGTGCCCGGCGTGCACCGGGTCTACACCTGGGAGGACGTGCCCCGCAGACGCTTCACCACGGCGATCCACACCGACCACCTGGTCGACCCGGACGACACCTACATCCTCGACGACACGGTCCGCTTCGCCGGCCAGCGCGTCGCCGCGGTCCTCGCCGACACGGTCGGAGCGGCCGAGGAGGGCTGCCGGCGTCTCGCGGTCGAGTACGAGGTGCTGCCGGCGGTGTTCGACCCCGAGGCGGCGATGGCCGACGGCGCGCCCCAACTGCACGGTTCCGACGATCCGTTCGTCCGCGACCCCGTCCACAACATCCTGCTCGAACTCCACTCGCACATCGGCGACGTCGACGCGGGATTCGCCGCGGCCGACGTGATCCACGAAGGCACGTACGTCACACCGCGGGTGCAGCACGCGCATCTGGAGACCCACGGTTCGATCGCGTGGATGGAGGACGGCCGCCTGAACGTCCGTACCAGTTCGCAGTCACCGTCGATCGCGAAGGTCAAACTGGAGTACCTGTTCGCGCTGCGCCCGGACCAGGTGAGGGTGTTCTGCAAGCGCGTCGGCGGCGGATTCGGCGGCAAGCAGGAGGTGATCGCGGAGGACCTGGTCGCGCTCGCCACCCTGGACACCGGGCGGCCCACCTGTCTCGAGTTCACCCGTGAGGAGGAGTTCACCACGGCCTCGCCGCGGCATCCGATGACCCTGACGGTCAAGCTCGGCGCGAAGGCCGACGGAACGCTCACCGCCTTCCAGGTGCGCAACGTGTCGAACACGGGCGCCTACGGCAACCACGGCGGCGAGACGGTGTACGCGGGCGGAGCGGCCGTCATGATCTACCGCTGCCCCAACAAGAAGTACGACGCCTACTCCGTCTACACGAACACCGTGCCGAGCGGGGCGCTGCGCGGCTACGGGATGACGCAGCCGGCGTTCGCCGTGGAGTCGGCGATGGACGAACTGGCCCGCGCCCTTCACCTCGACCCGCTGGAACTGCGCCGACGCAACATCGTGCGGCCGGGCGAGCCCCTGGTCGCGATGCACGACGGTCCCGACGACGTGATCTACACCGAGGACGGACTCGCCCGGTGCATCGACCTGGTGGGCGAGGCCCTGGCCCGTACGGCAGGCCAGCCGCCGCCCGGCCCGGAGTGGCTCGTCGGAGCCGGCGTGGCGAGTTCCCTGCACGAGACCGCACCCCCGACGGAACACCTCTCCGAGGCCTGGGTCACGCTGGGCGACGATCTCATCTACGAACTGGCCGTCGGGACACCCGAGTTCGGTGAGGGAACCTCCACGGCCCACGTCCAGATCGCGGCCAACCAGCTGGGCACGACACCCTCGCGGATCCGTCTGGTGCAGTCCGACACCGACCGCACCGGATTCGACACCGGCGCCTTCGCGAGCGCGGGCCTCTTCGTGGCGGGCAACGCCGTCCTGCGGGCGGCCAATGCGGTGCGCGACCGCATCCTGGAATTCGCCGCGGCGCACACGGGCGTCCACGTCGTGATGTGCACGATGGACGACGACGGTGTCGTCTGCGGGGACCGGCGGGTGTCCCTGGCCGAACTCGTCGCGCTGGCCCGGGCGCGTGGAATCCGTTTCACCGCCGCACGCAAGGCCTACGGCTCGCCCCGCAGCGTCACCTCCAACACGCAGGGGTTCCGGGTCGCCGTGCACCGCGTGACGGGTGAGATACGGATCCTGTACAGCGTGCAGGCGGCGGACGTCGGGGTGATCATCAACCCGGCGCAGGTCCGGGGACAGATAGAGGGCGGTGTCGCCCAGGGAATCGGCTTCGCGCTGACCGAGAACCATCACGTCGACGACAGCGGCGTCATGGTCAACCCGAACCTCCGGAACTACCGCATCCCCACCTATGCCGACATCCCCCGCACCGAGGTGCTCCTGGTGGGCTCGGCGGATTCGGTGGGGCCCATGCGGGCGAAGGGGATGGCCGAGTGCTGCATCAACCCGGTGGCCCCCGCGCTCGCGAACGCGGTGCATGACGCCACGGGCGTCCGCTACCGTGCGCTGCCGCTGACCCCGGAACGCATATACGGCCGGCTCCCCGCGGAGCAGTCGGTGTCGACAGGCTGACCCACCATGAGCACCGGAAAGAACCTAGCCGCCGCGGCGACGGCGATCATCGGCCAGAAGGTCCTGCCCGGGAAGGAGCGCGAGTTCGAGTCGTGGCAGAAGGACCTCAACACCGCGGCCTCCTACTACCCCGGTTTCCTCGGTGCCGAGATCTCCCCGCCGACAAAGCTGCAACCCGACTGGGTCGTCGTGTACCGGTTCGACTCGGTGGCGCATCTGCAGGCGTGGATCAACAGCGCGACCAGGCAGACGTATCTCGACGTCGGCGCCAAGTACTTCGACGGGCCGGCGACCCAGCAGGTCGTGAGCAGCGGCACCCAGTCACTGGATCCGCTGGTCACCGTGGTCGTCACCCACCGCGTCCACCCGAACCAGGTCGACGACTTCCTCGCCTGGCAGCACCACATGGTCCAGGAGGAGAGCAAGTTCGAGGGCTTTCGCGGGTCCGAGCTCTTCCGCCCCATCGAAGGGCTCCAGGAGGAGTGGACCACGCTGTACCGCTACGACAGCGCCGAGCACCTCGACGCCTGGCTGACGTCGCCCCAGCGGCAGAAGATCCTGGCCGAGGGCGAGAAGTTCAGCGACTTCAAACTCCGTACGATCGACAACTCGTTCGGCAGTTGGTTCGCCTTCGAGGGCAACGGCAAGGAGGCACCGCCGCCGCCATCCGAGACGAGGACCTCCCTCGCCATCTGGGTCGGCCTCTACCCGACCGTCGTGCTGCTGACGCTCGCTCTGTCCCCGCTGCACCTGCGGCTCTGGATCGGACTGCTCGTGGGCAACCTGCTGTCGAGCTTCATCATGAGCTTCCTGACCATGCCCTACTACGTGAACCCGCTGCTCGGGCGATGGCTGCGGCCACCGCCGGACGAGCCGGCGGCACGGAGCAACCTCCGTGGCCTCGGTATCGTCGCGGTGGTGATGGCCTCCTGGGCCGTCATCTTCTACCTCGTCACGGTCCGGTTCTGGACGCTGCCCTGACGTTCCGGCGAGCCCGGTGGTCAGTTGGGGGTGCAGGTGACGGTGAGCCAGGTGGTGGAGCCGAGGTGGCGAGGATCTTCTCGGGGGCGGGGACGTTCATGGTGACGGTCCAGTTGCCGGCGCCGGCGACGGAGACGTTGAGGTTGTAGCGGTCGCTCCACTGCTGGCCGGCGGAGAGAGTCGCGGTGCACCCGCCACCACCGCCCCCGCCTCCGGAACCGGAGTCGCCCAGGGTGATGTTGGAGCTGCCGCTGCTCTGGTAGCCCTCCGTCGCGAGGATCATGTAGTAGTTGAAGCTGCCCAGCTTCATGCCGTGACTGGCCCAGGCGTCGAAGTGGTTGCCGGTGGACTCGTAGATGTCGTAGGTGCCGCCGTCGCTGGTGACGGTGCCCTTGTACGTTCCGGTCGGCCGCTAGGTGCCCCAGTTGTCGACGATGTAGTACTCGACGAGCGGGTTCGAGGTCCAGCCGCTAGTTAAGGGATCGCCAGTTCCGCCCAGATGGTCTTGCCGGACGCGGTGTACCGCGTGCCCCAGCGCTGGGACATCTGGGCGACGAGGAACAGGCCCCGGCCCCCCTCGTCGTCCCGGCGCGCCCGCCGCAGGTGAGGTGCCGTGTGCGCGTTGTCCGAGACCTCGCACAGCAGGGAGCGGTCCTTGATCAGCCTCAGCATGACGGGTCCGGTGGCGTACCGGATGCTGTTGGTGACCAGTTCGCTCACCACGAGTTCGACGGTGAACGACAGTTCGGACAGGCCCCAGGTCTCCAACTGGCGCTCGGCGACCGTGCGGGCGTGCGCCACCATCGCCGGGTCGGGCGGCAGTTCCAGGTCCGCCACATGGTCGGCGCCGAGCCGCCGGGTGCGGACGAGCAGCAGCGTGGCGTCGTCCGCCTGCGGTCCGGGCGGCAGGGCCGACATCGCCCGGTCGCACAACTCCTCCAGTGGGCACCGGTGCCAGGTGAGCATCTGGGAGAGACGGTCGATGCCACTGTCGATGTCGGTGCGCCGGTCCTCCACGACGCCGTCGGTGAAGAACGCCACCACGCTGCCGCGGGACAGGCTCAGCTCGACGTTCTCGTAGGGCAGGCCGCCCAGCCCCAGGGGCGGTCCCGGCGCCAGCGCGGACAGGGCCACCGAGCCGCTCGCGTCGGCCACGATCGGCGGGGGATGGCCCGCGCTCGCCCAGACGCACCGGCCGCTGACCGGATCGTAGATCGCGTACAGGCAGGTCACCCCGAGCGTCTCGTCGCTCAGTCCGTCGTCACCGCGGGGCTCCGAGTCCTGCGCGACCAGGCCGTCCAGCCGGGTGAGCAGCTCGGCCGGGTCCAGGTCCAGCAGGGCCAGGGTCCGTACGGTGCCGCGCAGCCGGCCCATGGTCGCGGCCGCGTGCATGCCGTGGCCCACCACGTCGCCGACGGTCAGGCCCACTCTGGCGCCGGACAGCGAGATCAGGTCGAACCAGTCGCCGCCCACGCCCACGCGGCTGTCGGCGGGCAGGTAGCGGTACGCCACGTCGACCGCGGTCTGCTCGGGCAGGCGCTGCGGCAGCAGGCTCCGCTGCAGGACCAGGGCCGCCGCGTGCTGGCTGGTGTAGCGGCGGGCGTTGTCGATGCCCACGGCGGCTCGCTCGGCGAGTTCCACGGCGAGCGTCTGCTCCTCGGGCCCGAAGGGGTCGGGGTTGCTGCTGCGCCGGAAGGTGGCCAGGCCCAGGACCGCGTCACGGGTGAGCAGCGGGACGAAGAGGCAGGAGTGCGCGGCGGCAGGTCCCACCTCGCCCGACGACTCGGGCGGGGCGGCGTCGACGATGGGGCGGCTGGTGGCCAGACTCAGAGCCTGCGGCGACGACGGCGGGTAGGAGACGGGACTGGTCCGGAACTCCTCGGGGGTCCGGCCGTGCATCCGCAGCAGACTGTGCCCCGGCGCCGAGCCCGTCGGCGGCTGCCGTCCCTCGATGACCGCCGGCGGCAGGTCCACCTGCACCTCGTCGGCCAGCTGCGGCACCGCCACGTCGGCGAGCTCCGCCGCCGTACGGCGCACGTCCAGCGAGGCGCCGATGCGCTTGCCCGCGCGCACGAGCAGCGAAAGCCGTTCCTGGGCGCGGTATCGCTCGGTGATGTCCAGGGACTCCTCGAACAGCCCCAGCGGTTCGCCACGGGCGTCCACCATCCGGTGGTACGAACAGGACCAGACGTGCTCGCGCACCGGGTCGGCGGGGGCACGCCCGCGATAGTGCATGCCCATGATCGGTTCCCCCGTCGACATGACGTGCTCCATGATCTGGTCTTCGTCCGGGGGGTGGTGGCGGGAGATGAACTCGCCCTCGGGGAAGAGATCCTCGGCCGGCCGGCCGATGTAGTCGGCGATCCCGGCGAGCTCCAGATCGGTGGAGACGTTCCCCCAGACGACGCGCATGTCGGTGTCGAAGATCGTCAGGCCCACGGGAGACTCGGTCGCCATCCCCTGCAACAGCGCCAGCTGCGCCTCCCAGCCGCGCAGCGCCTCCAGGTCGGCCGCGACCACGATGGTCGCGGCGACGCCCTGATGCGCGAGCGGGCTGAAGGTCACGGCGGCCCGCAGGGTACGTCCGTCCCGGCAGCAGAGGTCCAGGACCGTGCTCCGGGGCTTGTGCGCCTTGCAGAGGGCGGACAGCCGATGCCCGGGGCCCGACGCCAGCAGCACGGTGGCCGGCTGCCCGAGCACGTCCTCGGGCGCGTGTCCGAGGAGGCGCTGGGCCGAGGACCCCCACCCGGAGATGCGGCCCGCGGCGTCCAGTACTGCGGCGGCGGCCTTGGAGAGTTCCAGAGGACTGTGGAAATCGACGTCGGGGGCGTTCGGAAAACGATCCATGACACCGCTTCCCTTCGTGCTCCCTCAGCATCCCGTGCCCCACGACGGACGACAACCGCAGGCGCGACGGCCGGCAGCGCGCACCGGGAAACCGAGGCCAGGCCAGGCAAGGAGCACGTGGTGTCCTGTCCCGACGCCGGCTCAGGGGCCGGGATCGTCGAACTGGTCGAGAAGGAAGTCGACCGGGGCCAGGCCCGGGCCGGCGGACGCCTCGTCAAGAAGCTGCTCCGCCCAGATGACCTTGCCGTGGGTGGTGTACCGCGTGCCCCACCGCTGGGCGAACTGCGCCACCAGGAACAGCCCCCGCCCGCCCTCGTCGGTGGTCGTCGCCCGCCGCAGGCGGGGAGAGGTGCCGCTTCCGTCCGACACCTCGCAGATCAGAGAGCGTCCGTGCAGCAGCCGCAGGCCGACCGGCGGCGAGCCGTACCGGATCGCGTTCGTGACCAGCTCGCTGACGATCAGCTCCGTGGCGAACGCGGTCTCCTCCAGCCCCCACTCCAGCAACGTCTCCCGGCAGCGCGCCCGCACCGCGGGAACCAGCGCCGGGTCCTGCGGCACGTCCCACGTGGCCACGTCCGAGGACGGGAACTTCCGGGTACGTGCCGTCAGCAGCGCGATGTCGTCGGAGGAGTTCGACGGCTTCAGCGCGTCGATCACCGTCTGACACGTCTCCTCCGGCGTGCGGTCGCCGGAACCGTCCAACGCCCGGCGCAGCCGCTCCAGCCCGACATCGATGTCGTGGCTGGGGTTCTCCACGAGCCCGTCGGTGTACAGCACCAGTTGGGAACCCTCCGGCAGGGACAGCTCCACGGTCTCGAAGGGGTAGCCGCCCAGGCCGAGCGGTGCCGAGGCCGGCACGCCGGGACAGACGACCGTTCCGTCCGGGCGCACCACCACCGGCTCCGGGTGTCCCGCACGGGCCATCGTGCAGGCCTGTGTCACCGGGTCGTAGACCGCGTAGAGACAGGTCGCCCCGGTCACGCCCTCCCCCTCGTGGCCATCCGCTTCATCACCCGTGTACTCCTCGCTGTCCATGCGGACGACCAGGTCGTCCAGGTTCCCGAGCACCTCGTCCACGGGCAGGTCCAGGGTGGAGAAGTTGTGCACGGCGGTGCGCAGCCGGCCCATCGTCGCCGCCGCGTGCAGCCCGTGACCGACGACGTCACCCATCACCAGGGCCACGCGGGCGCCCGGAAGCGGGATGACGTCGAACCAGTCCCCGCCGACCCCCGCCTCCGCGGGCACATACCGCCAGGCCACCTCCAGCGCGTCCTGCTCCGGCTGCCGCCGCGGCAGCAGACTGCGCTGCAGCGTCACCGCCATCGCGTGCTCCCGGGTGAACCGCCGGGCGTTGTCGAGGGCCACCGCCGCTCGCGCGGCCAGTTCCTCCGCGAAGGTGAGATCCTCCGACTCGAACGCCGGGGAATCCACCGTCCGGTAGAAGTTCACCACGCCCAGCGGTACGTTCCGTGCCCGCAGCGGCACGGCCACCAGCGAACGCAGCCCGCACTCCAGGGCCCTCCTGGCGCGCTCCGGATCCTGTTCCCGCCAGCCCTGTGCCTGCCGCAGGTCCTCCTCGACCAGGACCCGCCGCTCCTGCAGCGCCCGCATCTGCGGCGTCTGGCGCGAGAACGTGATCACTTCGCCCAGCCGGTACACCGGAATCCTGCGCCGATCGCCGCCGATCGCCGCCCGGCGCAGATGCCGCCAGCCCTCCGCCGTGGGTTCCCACCCCCGCAGCACCGCCTCGAGCAGATCCACCGTCACGAAGTCGGCGAACTGCGGCACCGCCACGTCGGCCAGCTCCTGGGCCGTACGCTCCACACCCAGCGTGGTTCCGATCCCCACCCCGGCCTCGTACAGCAGCTTCAGCCGCTCCCGCGCGACCTGGGCCCGCCCCGAGACCGCCGCCAGCTCCGTGGTGTCCCGCAGCGTCACCACGGAGCCTCCCCGGCCGGCCTCGCCGCCCTCCCGGCCCGCTTCGCTGCCTCCCTGGCCGGCCTCCGGGTACGTCGGCCGCTTGTTCACTGCCAGCAACCGGTCTCCCGCGAGCAGCACCTCGTCGGTGACCGCCTCCGGCGACGCCAGCAGCCGCATGATCGGCTCCGGCAGGCCCAGCTCCCGCGCCGGGCGCCCCCGCACGTCCGCCGGCAGTCCGAGCAGCCGTGTCGCCTCGTCGTTGACCAGCAGCAGCCGTCCGTCGGCGCCGGTGATCAGCACGCCTTCCCGCACCGCGTGCAGCACCGCGTCGTGGTGCTCGTACCGCTCTGCCAGCTCCTCCGGTGCCAGGCCGTGCGTCTGCCGCCGCAGCCGCCGGGAGACCAGCGTCATTCCCGTCACGGCCAGTGCCAGCGCGGCCGCGCCGCTGCCCAGGATGATCGGCAGCTGCGGCAGCCACAGTCCCGCCACGTTCTTGACCGTGAGCCCGGCGGAGACCAGGCCGACCACCTTGCCGTGCGCGTCGGTCACCGGGACCACCGCCTGCACGTCCGTCCCCCTGCCCGCGGGCAGCGGCGGCCCACCGGCCTCCTCGACGACGGTCTGGCCCTTCAGCGCCGGTTCGATGGTGCCGACGAACTTCTTCCCGATCTCCCGCGGGTAGGGATACGTGTAACGGATCCCCTTCGTGCTCAGGACGACGACGAAATCCACGCCCGCGCGCTTCCGCGCCGCCTCGGCCCGGGGCTGGAGCACCGCTGCCGGATCCGGGCTCCGCAGCGCCTCGGCCGTGCCAGGGGCGTTCGCGAACGACTGAGCCGCGACGATCGCCTCCCTGCGCCCCTGTTGCAGCGCGTCGTTCGCCGCCTGGAGCACCATGGCTCCCACCGCGGCGAGCACCAGCAGGACCACGATCAAGACCTGGAGAAGGAACACCTGTCCGGCCGCACTGCGCAGGTCCGGCAGGGAGGCGCGGCGTGCGCGCGAGCGTCCGACGGGCGGACTGCGTTCCGGGCCCCGAGGGCGCCCGGAAAATTCTTCCATACACCCTTGATAGCACCGCTGCGGGGAAGCCGACGCCGATCACGCCCGCCGCGCGGACCGCATACCAGGGGCAGGCCCCTGACCTGGTGTTTCGCCACGGCTCGGCCCCGTGATCAGCGCGACGGGCACGATCGGGATCCGCTCCCCGGCAACCGCCGGGAAAGTGACAGGATCGGCTCCATGAGCACCATGACGGACTGGGTGTACCGGGTGGACGAGCCGCACGGCTCCGAGGGCTGGCGCCCCTACGGCGACCGCCCCGAGCGCTGGCGGGGGACCGTCACCACCGACGACCCGAAGGAGGACGCCGAGTACGTCGCCGCCCTCGTCGTCACCGACCTGGTGTCCGAGTGGGACCGCCGCGGCGCCGTCCGCAAGCATGTGCGCGTGATCATCTGGGCGGACGAGGAAGGCACCGGCCCCGAGGACGCGGCCTTCACGGTCGAGATCCAGCCGGACATCGACGCGGAGCGGGGCCGGCCCGGTTGAGCACGGCCGAGCCCAACTGGGTTCGAACGCAAGGGCGAAGACCGCTATGATCTCCGCGGCAAGGCTGTAGCGCAGAGGTCGTCGCGCCCACGCATCAAGCTGGAGGACGTCGGTTCGAATCCGACCAGCCTTGCCGCCCTTGTCGTGGAGGAAAGTCGATTGGCGTCGGTTCGTCCTGGGCGGGCGGAGGGCGATGCCGCCCTCGGCGAGCCGGGCACCGGCGATGGACCGGTGGAGTGGTGATGACGCAGCCGACACCCGTACGCTGCCCCGCGATCGAGCACCCCGACATCCCGATCAGCGATCCCGCCGCTCTGGAGCCGCTGCTCGACCGACTGCGGTCCGCGCAGCGGGTCGAGGACGACGAGGCCTTCCCGCTCGGCACGGTGCGCGCGGACGGGCGTGTCGACCTGTGCAAGCAGGGCCTCGGAGCGGTCGGCGCCGCCCGGCTGATGCCCGTCGCCGCCTCCTCTCCGCACGCCGCGCACGTCCTGCTCGGCACCAACGCCATCGGCGACGAAGGCGCCCGCACGGTTGCCGGCGCGCTGGCCGACGGCCACGGTCTGCACACGCTCTACCTCGGCTGCAACCGCATCGGCCCCGAGGGCGCGTCCGCGCTCGCCGGCGCGCTGACCACGGACGGCACCGTCCGCGCCCTGTGGCTCAAGCGCAACCCGGTGGGAGACGAAGGCGCCCGGGCGCTCGCCGCGATGCTCCGCCGCAACACCACGCTGCGCACCCTGGACCTGGTCAACACCGGTGTGACCATGGACGGTCTGCGGGACCTGTTCGACTCCCTCACCAGCCGGCCCACCCCGGTGGAACGCCTCTTCCTCGGCGGCAACGGCCTGACCGCCGACGCCGCCCCGCTGCTGGCGGCGCTGATCCGGGAGGCGGGTGTGCGCGAGCTGTACCTCCCCGCCAACCACCTCGGAGACGAGGGCGCCGCGATCCTCGCCGCCGCGGCCGACCCCGCACGGCCGGTGCGCCTCGGCCTGGGCGGCAACGGCATCGGCCCCGTGGGCGTCCGGGCCCTCGCCGACTCGCTCGGCGGGATCGAGGCGCTCGACCTGGGCCGGCCGCCGTCGGAACGCAGCCTCGGCGCCCCCGCCAACACCACCGGCGACGACGGCGCGCACGCGCTGGCCGCCGCACTGCCGGGCAGCCCGCTGCGCCGGCTGGAGCTGTGCCACACCGGCGTGACCGGCCGGGGCGCGAAGACGCTGCTGGCGGCCGTGCCCGCCAACTCGCCCCTGGAGTACGTCGGTCTGGGGCCGGGCCTGCCCCGCAGGGTGAAGCGGTCGTTCACCCAGCGCCTGCGGCCCGTCGGCAGGGCGCATCCCGACCTGCGCGCGATAGGGAGTGTCTACCGTTGAGCTCTCGTGGCGAACTCCGTTGCTTCTCCCCGGAGGAGGCGGCGAGCCGGCGCCGGATCCGGCGGTACGCGGTGCCCGGCTGGATGATCGAGCGGGCGAGCGCGCGCCGTCTGGCCGGTGACTGGCGCGGCGCCTGCGCGGCGGCCGATGTCGACGTCACCTTCGATCTGTCCGACGTCGCCGAGCACTGCGGCGACGATGTCGCCGCAGCCCTGGCGGAGGACCTCCGCCACTTCGCCCCCGACCTGCTGCGCTGGCACCTGCCGCGCGTGCTCGGCGGGCGGACCACGCTCGCCACGGACAGGACGGTCGTCCTCGCGCGCTACCGCCCGAAGGGACCGGACGAGGGCCGCCGGGCCACGCCCTACCTGCACATCACCACTCCTCCGATGATGGACGGACCGCAGCGGGTCGCCCTGCGGTTCAGCACGGTCAGGGACGAGCAGGCCGCAGGCGTCTTCGGGCGGAACACCGAGGACTGGCGGTCCGCGCGGCACCTGTGGGACGTACGGCACGCCGCGGAGCTGCGTGAACGGTGCGGCGGCGGCACGGACCGGCCGCCGTTCTTCCACGCCGACGCCACCCCACGCGGCGCGGACGAACTGCCGACGGCGGATCCCGGCGACGGCGACCCGGCGGCGCGGGCCGAGTGGGCCACGCTGCTGCACCAGAAGGGCGAGACACGGGCCGCCTTCGCCGCCGCGGGCATCGAGCTGGACCTGACACCCCCGCAGAGATCGGGCTGGTACCAGGCGGATCCGGAGCGGCTCCTGGGCGGGCTCGCGCTCAACCACACCCGCCTGGAGCCGGAGATACGCCGACTGATGGCCGAGGGCGTCGGCGACCGCTTCCTCATCGTCCCGCACTGGCGGACCTACATCCTGCTGGAGCCCACGGCGGCCGGCGGGCTGTCGGCGCGAGTCGTCGACCGGGACGACGTGAAGGGCGAGCCCGTCCTCGCCGAGGCCCTGTGGCGCAGGCTCCCCGACCTCGACCTGATGCGCGTCGGCGGCGTCGCGGCGGAGCATCTGCATCCGCTCGTCCGCGAGGCGCTGTTTCCCGCGTTCCCCGCCCCCCAGGCTCCGGAAGGCCCGGTCGGCCCGCCGGGACCGACGGCCCCCGCACCCGTGCGGGTCAGGTGCCGGGGCGAATGGCACGAGGTGGCCTTCCGGCCCGGCGGCCTGCTGCGCATGCCGCACACCGACGAGGAACAGCAGCGCGAACGCGCCATGCGCGCCTTCGGCGGTGCCGTCGCCGGATGCTTCGCCGTGGAGCAGACGTGGACCTCCGGAGAGGGCCGCCTGCCGAAGGCGCTGCGGGCGGGCCGCCAGGAACTGTTCCTGCGCGCCCAACACGGTGACACCCCCGGCGTGCTGGCGCTCCTGGACGCGGGCGTCGACCCCCGCGTGCGGGACGGCGGCGGCCGCACCCTGCTGCACGTACTGAACCTCCTCGACCACGAGACACTGCTGCCGCGGCTGCTGGCGGAGGGACTGGACCTGGAGGCCCGCGACCGGCGGGACCGCACACCGCTGTTCGTGGCCGTCAACGACCTCGGCTCCAAGGCGCTGGTGGAGGCGCTCGTCGCCGCCGGGGCGCGACTCGACGTGATCGACCAGTCCGAGCTGTCGCTCGACCAGCTCGTCCGCCGGTACAAGCGACGCGACCTGGCCTTCCTCCGGGACCGCGTACGGCAGGAGCATCCAGGCGTCGGCGCCGAGTGGTGGGACGAGTGGATGGACGAGCGGGAGGAGTACGACGCCGAGGACCCGTACGACCCCGCCGAGCCCGACGACGAGGAAGAGGCGCCCTTTTGAGCACCGCCCGCACCGCCGCCGCCCCCACCGCACCGTCCGGACCACTGGCGGCCGCGGACGACCTCAACCGCCGGCTGCGCGCGCGACGGACCGAGCCCGCCGCGAACCCGCAACTGGAGGCGCTCGCCCTCGCGGTGACGGCCAATCAGCCCGTGCTGCTGTGGGGGGAGCCGGGAATCGGCAAGTCCGCCGCCCTGGAGCAGCTCGCCGCCGGGCTCGGCCTGCCGCTGGAGACGGTCATCGCCAGCGTGCACGAGCCCTCCGACTTCGCCGGACTGCCCATCGTCGGTGACGACCCGGCCGTGACGGGCGTGCCGATGGCCCCGCCGGACTGGGCGGTCCGCCTCGCCCGGGCCGGACAGGGCCTGCTCTTCTTCGACGAACTCTCCTCCGCACCGCCCGCCGTGCAGGCGGCGCTGCTGCGGGTGGTGCTCGAACGACGGGTCGGCAGCCTGGTCCTGCCCGAGGCGGTGCGGATCGTCGCCGCCGCCAACCCGCCCTCCAGCGCGGCGGACGGCTGGCACCTGAGCCCGCCGCTCGCCAACCGGTTCGTCCACCTCGAGTGGACCCACGACCCCCGGACGGTCGCCCGTGGCATGGCCGGCACCTGGCCGGAGGTGGCCGTTCCCGTCGTCGATGCCGCCCGGGTGCCCGGCGCGGTGGCACGAGCCCGGGGCGCGATATCCGGCTTCCTCACGGCCCGGCCGGGCCTGGTCCACCACATCCCCGGCGACGCCGAGAGCCGGGGCCGGTCCTGGCCGTCCCCGCGTACCTGGGAGATGGCACTCAGGCTGCTCGCCGCCGGGTACGCGGCCGGGGTCGGCCGCGAGGCGCTGGCCGCCGCCCTCACCGGTGCCGTCGGGGACGGCGCGGGCATCGAGCTGCTGTCCTACCTGGAACACCTCGATCTGCCCGACCCCGACCGGGTCCTCGCCGACCCGGACGCCTTCGCCCTGCCCGAACGCGGCGACCGGCAGCTGGCGTTCCTCATCGCGGTGGTCGCCGCCATCCAGAGCGACCTCACCCGGCCCCGGTGGGAGGCCGGCTGGGCGGTGCTGGCGAAGGCCGTGGACGCGGGTGTACCGGACGTGGCCGCCCGGGCCGCCACCGACCTCGCGGCGATGCGCCACCTCGACTGGCCCGTACCGCCCGGCATCGACGGGTTCCTCGGCCTGCTGCAGATGTCCGGGGCGCTGCCGGGCGGCGGCCGGTGAGGCGCGCGGGATGACGGAGGACTCCCGCCGCGCGACGGAGGATTCCCGCCGCGCCCTGGACAGGACCAAACTGCTCGCCGCCCGCTACCGGGCGGCGAGCGACCGGCCGTACCTGGCGTCGGCGTTGTACGCCCTGACCGTCGTCCCGAGCACAGAGGTCCCGACGATGGGGGTGGACCGGCACTGGCGCTGCTATGTGTCGCCCGCCTTCGTCGACGCGACACCGGTGCCCGAGCTGGCGGGCGTCTGGGTACACGAGGCGGCGCACCTGCTGCGCGACCACCACGGCCGGGCGGACCGGCTCCCCGCCGCCGCCCAGCGCGACCGGCACCGCGTCAACGTCGCGCAGGACTGCGAGATCAACGACGACCTGCTCGCCGACGGCCTGCGCCTGCCCGAGGGGCGCATGGAACCCCGCCTCTTCGGCCTCCCCGAGGGCCAGTTGTTCGAGGTGTACCTCGACCAGCTGCCGCCGCACGTCCGGGCGCCGGACTGCGGATCGGGCGCCCACGGCCGGCCCGTCCCCTGGGAACTCCCCGAGTCCGCCGGCCCCGCACGGCTCGGTGACGTCGAGGCGCAGGCCCTGCGGCGGCAGACCGCCGAGGCGATGCGCGCCCATCAGCGCACTCGCGGCACCCTGCCCGCCGGGTGGCAGCGCTGGGCCGAGGAGATCCTGGAACCCACGGTGGACTGGCGGCGGGCGCTGTCCGGCGCGGTCCGGGAGGCCGCCGCCTGGGCCGGCGGAGCCGTCGACTACACCTACCGCCGCCCCTCGCGCCGTACCCCGGCGCTGCGCGGCGTCGTCCTGCCGAGCCTGCGCCGCCCGCTGCCTCGCGTGGCCGTCGTCATCGACACCTCCGGTTCGATGGGCGACGCCGAACTTGCCGCCGCTCTCGCGGAGGTGACGGGCGTGCTGCGTGAAGTGGGTATCCGCGGCAATCGTGTGACCGTGCTCGCCTGCGACGCCGACGTGCACGCCGTGTCCCGGGTGACGGCCACCGAACAGGTCACCCTGGGCGGCGGTGGCGGCACGGACATGCGCGTCGGTATCGAAGCGGCGCTCGCGACGCCGGACCGCCCGAGCATCGTCGTCGTCCTCACCGACGGATTCACCCCCTGGCCCGCCGAGACCCCGCCCTGCCGCATCATCGCGGCCCTGATCGGCTCCACCGCACCACAGCCCCCGAGCTGGGTGGAGACGGTACGCATCCCCACCTGACACCGGGAGCCGGTCGCGGTGCGAGGGCAGGCTCCCGTTGCCGGTCCCGGGTCATCCCAGTGCGGCCGGTGACTCTGCTTCGGGTATGAGCAGGTGAGGTGTGCCGGAGCCGTCAGCCGGCACGGACCAGACGTCGGGGTCGCCGCTGCTGTCCCGCACCGTGTAGGCGATCGTGGCGTCGTCGAGCCAGGCGGCCTGGTCGTCGATGCTGCGGGTCTCGGCCAGCGGTGTCACCCGCATCGAGGCCAGGTCGAGCACGGACAGCCGCCAGCCGCGGGTGGGATCGGCCCCGATGGCCCCCTTGAACGCGATGCGGGTGCCGTCGGGGGACAGCGACGGGCACTCGACGTTCTCCTTGAGCGTACGGACGGCTCTGGCGGCGAAGTCGCCCTCGACGAGGTAGCGGTGGCCGGCCGTGGACATGGTCGCGTAGAACCGGTTGTCGTCGGCGGCGAAGGTGACACCCCAGAAGTTGACGTCGGCGGCCCGGTAGGGCCGGCCGTCCCTGGTCACCGCGAACGTCTCCAGTGTGCTCGCGAGCGCGCCGGTGCGGGTGTCGAGGATGCCAGTACGGGTGGAGAACCCGCTGCTCGTGTAGGAGTCGCCGCCGACGAAGGCGGTCCACGCCACCATGCGGCCGCTGGCCGAGACCCGGGCGCGGTTGGGCAGGCCGGGGATGGGGACCGCCCGCTTCTCATGAAGATTCTGGTCCAGGACGACAAGGTGGTAGGCCCACGGGGAGTCGGGACGGACGCAGACACCCGTGCCCGCCGCGGCGTAGACGCGGACACACTCCAGCCGGGCGACCGCACGCGGGCCCCCCGGACGGTCCCGGGAGACGGTGGCGAGATGCCGGTCGCTGACCACCAGTAGCCGTGGACCGGGAGCGAGCGTGACACGGTCCGCCGTGGTGGTGACCGAGTCGGTCCTGGCGCCAGTGGTGCCGGTCCGGTCGGGCGCCAGCCGGATGTAGCCGACGGCGGCGACCGCGAGCACCGCGGTGGTGGCCATGACGATGACGATCCGCGCCCGCAGGGTCAGGTCGCTCAGCGCGCTCAACCGGACACCTCCTGGGTGACGGCCATGGCGGGGCGGGCGAGCAGCACGGCTGTGGCGATGATCGCCACCACCACGCACCCGGCGGCCACCCGGCAGGCGGTGACCGGACCCCACGCCTGCCAGGCCATCCCGAACAGGACCGAGGAGGCGAGGTAGGCCAGCGCCTGCCCGGTCTGGATGATCGCGATGCCCGTGGTGCGCAGCCGCTCGGGCAGCAGCGGGCCAGCGAGCGCCATCAGTACGCCGTCGGTGGCGGCGTAGAAGACGCCGTAGAGGCCGAGCGCCAGGACGATGAGCGGCCAACCGCCCAGCGGCCCGAACAACAACAGGTAGACGGCGACCAGCGACGTGTAGCCGCCCAGCAACACCCGGGGCCTGCCGACCCGGTCGGCCAGGGCGCCGAGGGGAGCGGCGAGCAGCAGGTAGCCGAGGTTGGTGCCGACCGCGAGCAGCGGAAACCAGCCTGCGTTCAACTCCGCGCGTCGCTGCAGAAGCAGGTACACGAAGCCATCGCCGACGGTGGCCAGGCCGAGCAGGCAGGCGGCGAGGACGAGGCGCCGGACGGGCGCGGCTCGCAGCAGCGCCGCGGCGCCGCGCGGTGAGACGGCCCCGGCGGCGGGTCGCGGGTCCCGCCGGTCGCGGACGAACAGCACCAGCAGCACAACCCCGAGAACGGCGATACAGAAGCTGGTGACGAAGACCGCGTCGAAGGACTGGCCCGCGGCCGCGAGGACCGCCAAGGCCACCAGCGGGCCGAGGAAGGCGCCGAGGCTGTCCATCGCCCGGTGCACACCGAAGGCCCGGCCCAGGGAGTCCGGTGGCGTCGACAGCGTGATCAGCGCGTCCCGAGGTGCCGTGCGCAGTCCCTTTCCGGTCCGGTCGACCGCGATCACCAGCCCGATCGCGGCGACCGACCGGCCTGCCGCGAGCAGGCCGAGCCTGGCCACGGCCGAGAGCGCGTAACCGATGCCCGCCACCGCCTTGCGGCCGCGCGTCCGGTCGGCGACGTAACCGCCGACGATCCGCAGCAGCGCCGTGGCGCCGGTGTAGGTCCCGTCGATCACTCCGTAGGCCATCGGGCCGAGTTGGAGGCCGAGTACCAGGTAGAGGGGAAGGACTGCGGTGACCATCTCGGCGGAGATGTCGGTGACCAGGCTGACCGCGCCCAGAGCGAAGACGTTGGCGCCGATCGCGGCCAGTCGGCGCCTGCCGGCCCCGCCGGTGCCGACGGCCCCCTTGGCCCAGCCGATTGTCGACAGGTACACGCGGTTGCACACCTCCTGCTGCATGCGCGGGGCGAGCGGGTGGGGGTGCCGCCGCGGCGGCGGACGCTCACGGGAGCGTCCGTCCGCGGCGGTACTCGATCGCGATGACGACGGCCCATCGTCCGGTGCCCGCGGCGGGTGAACCACCCCCGGAAGTGGGCGAGCGAGCGTGCGGCAACTGAACAACTGGTGGCCTACTTACGAGTCGTCAGAACGCGTGTGCGAGGGCGAAAAGTCCTCGCTCACAGCTCACTCACAGTTCATTCAAAGGGGGGTGGCGGCCGTTCCGGCGGGTCCCTAAGTTCCCGAATCGCCCTCCACAGCCCTCACTTCAGAAGGGACCATCCGATGGGCAACCGCCGCTTCCGGAGATCAGCGTTGGCGGGAGGAGCAGTCGCGGTGACGGCCGTAGCCGTCGCGGGCCTGCTCACCACCGCTCCCGTGGCCACCGCGGCCACGACCACGTTCACCCCGGTCGCCGACACCTACGTACAGAGCACCACCCCTTCCACCAACTACGGCACCTCGGCCCAGTTCGTGGTCGACAACTCGCCGGTCCGCCAGTCGTTCCTGAAGTTCACCGTCAGCGGCATCACCGATCCGGTGACCAGCGCCAAGCTGCGCATCCGCACCATCAGCGGCAACAACGGCAGCAGCGACGGCGGCACGTTCAAGGCGATGACCGACACCACGTGGTCGGAGACCGGCACGACCTGGAACAACAAGCCCGCCATCGACGGCGCCACCCTGGGCACGCTCGGCTCGGTCGTCAGGGACACCTGGTACGAGATCGACGTGACCTCGCTTGTGACCGGCAACGGCACGTTCAGCGTCGGCGCGACCTCCCCCAACAACGACGGCGCCTACTACGACGCGCGGGAGAGCGGCGCCGACGCCCCGCAGCTGGTAATCACCACCGGTGCGACCCCGCCGCCCACTAGCCCGCCGCCCTCGGGCGACCCGGTGCTGGTCGGCGCCGGCGACATCGCCAACTCCGGCACGGGCGACACCGCGACCGCCAACCTGCTGGACGGCATCCCGGGCACGGTGTTCACCGCCGGGGACAACGCCTACGACAGCGGCACCGCCACGGAGTTCGCCACCTACTACGACCCGACGTGGGGCCGGCACAAGGCCCGCACCAGGCCGGCACCGGGCAACCACGACTACAACACGGCCGGCGCCACCGGCTACTACAACTACTTCGGCGCCAACGCGGGCCCGTCCGGTCGGGGTTACTACTCCTACGACCTCGGCAGCTGGCACGTGGTCTCGCTGAACTCCGAGGTCAACATGGCCGTCGGCTCCCCGCAGGAGCAGTGGCTGCGCTCGGACCTGGCCGCCAGCACCAAGCCGTGCACCCTCGCCTACTGGCACCAGCCCCGGTTCACCTCCGGCGCCAACCACGCTCCCAACACCGCGACCGGGCCCCTCGTGCAGGCGCTGTACGACAACAACGCCGACGTGATCGTGGCGGGCCACAACCACCAGTACGAGCGGTTCGCTCCCATGAACGCCAGCGGCCAGCTCGACACCACCCGCGGCATCCGGCACTTCGTCGCCGGCATGGGCGGCGCCAGCCACTACAGCTTCGGCACCATCATGCCCAACAGCGAAGCCCGCAACAGTGACACCTATGGCGTGCTCAAGTTCACCCTGCACGCGAACAGCTACGACTGGCAGTTCGTGCCCGAGGCGGGCAAGACCTACAGCGACAGCGGCACCACCAGCTGCCACTGAGTGATCGCCTCCGGCACGAGTGATCTGCTCTCGCACGAAGGGGCCGTCCGTGGCCGAGCCGCGGGCGGCCCCGCGAGTACTTCGCCGGCTCCTCAGAGCAGCGGTGGAAGGCCCACAAGCGCCGCACCGGCGGCTCCGAGCGCCGCCAGGAGTGAGGCCGGCCAGTTGCGGGACTGGGCGTACGTCAGCAGGCCCGCCAGCAGTCCCGCCACCACCGCGGCCAAGAGGATGAGCGCCCAGCGCAGTGACAACCGCTCCGGCGGCGGCGTGGGCGAGGTCGGTTCGGGCATGCGGATCTCCTGCGGCTGGGCCGGTTCTCGGCAATACCGAAACATTTCGAATGAGTGACCACGGTACTCATGTGACCTTGCATCAGGAAGGTGTCTGATGCCCCATCAATCGGCAATGGGCTCGCTCAGGGGTGGTCGTGACAAGCCGCGCGCTCCGGCGTACGCCCCAAGGGCATTCCGCGCTCCAATTGGCGGCGTTTGGCGGCGCTCGGATGGCTGACCAGTATGCCGCTGTGACTTAGCATCGCCGCCATGACTGGTCCCGAAGTCGAACCGCCCGAAGGATCCGAGGACGCGCTACGAGGCTCCACCGCGAGGGTGGTGGAGCGACTGGGCTGCCAGATCGTGGAAGGCGGCAAGCCCCGCGACCACCACCTCACCGTGGACGCCGTCACCCAGGAGTTCGAGGTCACGCGGCCCATGGCCCGCGAGGCCCTGCAGACGCTGCACCAGAAGGGCCTGGTGAACCTGCAGCCGCGGATCGGGGCCACCGTCCAGCCGCTGGAACGGTGGGACCTGCTGGACCCCGACGTGATCGCGTGGCGGCTGGAGGTGGCCCCCGACAGCCAGATGCGGTCGCTGACCGAGTTGCGGGAGGTGATCGAGCCCCGCGCGGCCCGGCTGGCCGCCCTGAGCCGGTCCGCGGAGATCTGCCACGACCTCACCAGCAACGCCCGCACCCTGCTCGCCCTCAGCGAGGACCCGGACTTCGCGGAGCCGGAGGAGGGCGCGGCGATCCGCCGGCGCTTCAGGGACGTGGACGCGGCCTTCCACCGGACCCTCCTCGCCGGCTCGCGCAACGAGCTGTTCGGGCGCCTCTCCTATCCGGTCGTCATGGCGCTGAACCACCGCATCGACAGGGACTGGGCCGGCGCCCACCAGGAGGCGGTGATCACGCCGACGAGGTCCCTCGTCGGCTCCGGCACCGTCCAGCGGTATCCCACCCGGCCGGAACCGATCGCCATGTGGCTGCACATGGGCCTGGCCTACGCCATCGACCAGGGCCTGGCCACGGCCGCGGAGGCCTTCGCGGAGGCCCTCCTCGCCGAGATCCGCAGCGGACGACTGCACGATCCCGGCGTGCGCGACCGACTCCGGGCGGGCCTGGACCAGTTCAACGCCAACGGCCTGCCCTCCGCTCATCGGGCCGGCTTCCAGGACGCCATGGCCGCCCTGTTCCGCGCCCGGCGCGCCCCCGTCGTCGTCATGGGAGTCAGCGGATGCGGCAAGAGCACGGTGGGCCGGTACCTGGCGGAGTCGCTCAGGGTGCCGTTCGAGGAGGGGGACGACTTCCATCCCCTGAGCAATGTCCGGTCCATGAGGAACCGCGTCCCCCTCGACGACCGCGACCGCAGTCCCTGGCTGACCGCCATCGCGGGCCGTATGCGGGCGGCGGGTGCGGAGGAGGGGCTGGTGATCACCTGCTCCGCGCTCCGGCGCATCTACCGGGAGCTGCTCCGGGTGGCCCGGCCCGACGCGTTCTTCGTGTACCTGAAGATCGACCAGGACGAGGCGACGTCCCGCGTGGAGCGCAGAGAGCCGCACTTCATGCCCGCCGACCTCGTCTCCTCACAGTTCGAGGACCTGGAGCCACTCGACAAGGACGAGGAGGACGGGATGACCGTCGACGCGACCTGGCCGGTCGCGCGCATCGTCGCCGAGGTCCAGACCGAGCTGGCCAAGCGCACCTGGGGTCTTTGACCACCCCGGTCTCATCCCGTCCGAAGCGCCCGAACCGCACCGCCGCCGCGAAGAGGGGGATCCATCATGCAGATCGTGTCCGCCGAGGTGATCGTCACCAGCCCGGGCCGGAACTTCGTCACCCTGCGCATCACCACCGAGGACGGCGTCGTCGGCCTCGGCGACGCCACGCTGAACGGCCGTGAGCTGGCCGTCCATTCCTACCTGGACAGTCATGTCGTGCCTCTGCTCATCGGGAGCGACGCCTCCCGCATCGAGGACACCTGGCAGCACCTCTACCGAGGGGCGTACTGGCGGCGCGGCCCCGTGACCATGGCGGCCATCGCGGCCGTGGACACGGCGCTGTGGGACATCAAGGCCAAGTGCGCGGGGATGCCCCTCTACCAGCTCCTCGGCGGTGCGTCCCGCACCGGCGCCCTCGCCTACGGACACGCCTCCGGCCGCGATGTGCCCGAACTGCTCGACTCCATGCGCGCCCACCTGGAGCAGGGCTACCGCGCGATCCGCGTCCAGACCGGGATCCCGGGCTTCGACTCGGTGTACGGCGTCGCCGCCTCGAGCGCCGGCGGCGGCGACCGCTACGACTACGAGCCCGCGCGCCGCACGAGCGGCGACCGGTCCCGGCCCACCGTGGAGACCTGGGACACGCGCGCGTACCTACGGCATCTGCCCGGCGTCTTCGAGGCCGTCCGGGCGGAGTTCGGCCCGGAACTGCCGTTGCTGCACGACGGCCACCACCGGATGACACCGGTCCAGGCCGCCCGGCTGGGCAAGGCACTGGAACCGTACGACCTGTTCTGGCTGGAGGACGCCACGCCCGCGGAGGACCAGGCGGCCCTGCGCCTGATCCGGCAGCACACGACGACACCGCTGGCGATCGGCGAGGTCTTCAACTCCGTGTACGACTACACCACGTTGCTGAGCGAGCGGCTGATCGACTACGTGCGCTCCGCGGTGACCCACACCGGCGGCGTCACCGCGATGAAGAAACTGCTCGACCTCGCGGCCGTCTACGGCGTCAGGTCCGGGATGCACGGCCCCACCGACATCTCCCCGGTGGGCATGGCCGCCGCCCTCCATCTGGACCTGGCCGTGCACAACTTCGGCATCCAGGAGTACATGCGGCACTCCGAGCGGACCCTGGAGGTCTTCCGTACCTCCTACCGCTTCGAGCAGGGACTGCTGCATCCGTCCGACACCCCGGGCCTGGGCGTCGACCTCGACGTCGAAGCGGCCCGCCACTTCCCCTACCAGCAGGCGTACTTGCCGATCAGCAGGCTGCGCGACGGGACCGTGCACGACTGGTGAGGACGGGAAGGACACCCTCGGTGCCGACCCGGCCGTGCGCCGGGCGTCTCAGCCCGGCGGTGTCGACAGGTGGACCAGGATGCCGCACACCTCGTCCACGATCTCCCGGGCCTCCGTCTCGTCCCCGCAGTCGGCCAGTTCGCGGGCCGCGCCGCCGATGACGGTGGTCAGCACGCTCACCCGGACCCGGCCGGCGCGCTGCCGCTCGTCCACCTTCAGCAGCCGGGCGTTGCGCCGAACCCAGGCGCGGTCCCACTGGCGGCGCAGCGCGTCGAAGCCGGAGGGGCCGTCGTCCTCCGCGAGGAGTGCGCCGAGCCGCCGATTGTCCCAGGCACCCTCCAGATACGCCCTGGCTCCCGCCACGAACAGGGCGATGGGGTCGTCGACACCATGGCCGCGTTCGGCGGCGAGCGTGGCCGCGGTCCGGCGTTCCTGCTCCTCCCGGAACTCCTCCCACAGGGCGAGGTAGAGCCCTCGCTTGCCGCCGTAGTGCTGGAACAGGCTGCCCACCGGGACGCCGGAGACGCCGGAGCGCGCCGCGATCTCGGTGAGACCGGCGTCGGTGTAACCGCGCTCGGTGAACACCTCCAGCGCGGCGTCCAGCAGCGCACGCCGTACCGTTCGGTCCCGTCCCGCGCGCCCCTCCTCCGGCAGATCCATGCCGCCCCGTCCGCCGGGCAGTCGACGTGCCGCCCCGGCCCCGGTGGACTCCACGATGCCGCTCACCCGCAATCCTCACCTTCCCCGGCGCCGTCGCGGATGGCGAGGGCGACCAGCAGTTCCAGGAGGTCGGCGATCCGGCGCGGATTGCGGCCGGTGCGTTCCTCGATCCGACGCAACCGGTAGTGCGCCGTGTTGTGGTGCACCCGCAGCCGGTCGGCGGCCAGCCGCAGATTGAGGTCCGCCTCGGCGAACGCCCGTATGGTGGCGGCCAGCGTGTCGCCCCGTCCGCGGTCCTCCTCCAGCAGCACCCGCACCCGGGGATCGACCAGCTGGCGGGCGAGGTCGTCGGCGCGCAGCGCCAGATAGTCGAACGGGGACAGCCGCGGCAGCGCCGCCACGCCGCCCCCGCTCGGCACCAGGTCGAGAGCGGCCCGCGCCTCCTCGTACGCGCGCGGCAGTTCGGACGCGCCCCGGGCCACCGTGCTGATGCCCATGCAGAGCAGCGTGCCCTTCCGCGCGAGCCGCTCCTGCACGGCCTCGAAGTGGGCGCATATGTCGTCCGCGTCCATGCCGGCCCGGAGCACCGGCACGGCCACCACCTCGCCGTGGCGCACGACGACCAGGGTCCGGCCGGCCCAGGGCCCGGCGACGCTGATCGACGCGCTGACGGCATACCCGTTCTCGGCCGAGGCGTGGTCGCCCGTCCGCGTGTCACCGACGCAGACCGCCACGACCGCCATCATCGGCGAGCGGGGCCCGATGCCGTAGGCCTGTGCCGCGGCGAACAGCGGACCGCGGGACGGCGCCACGCCCGCCAGGAGCTGGTCCAGGAGATCCCGGCGCTCCCGGTCCGCGTCCGCCACCACATGCTGCTGGTACTCGACGTACGCCTGCGCGGCATGGGTGCTGGCGTAGTCGACGTACCGCATCAGCGGGGTGACGAGGGACAGCGCGGCCTGCTGGGCCTCGGCGGACGTGCCCGCGCACTCCAGCATCGCGTCCCACATCACCTGCCGGCCGACCCGGAAGGCACTGATCCAGTCCTCCAGGGCGAACCCCGCGCGCGCCCTGCGCATCGCCGCCGCCCGGCTGAAGACCAGGTCTTCGGGGGAGATCGCGCGGTCGCCGGCCAGCGCCGCCAACTGCATCCGGTAGTGCTCCAGCACCTGCTCGCGCACCTCGTCGAAGAACCGCTCGTCCTGCAGCGCGTACGACGGGATCTCCGCGCGCATCACCGCGACGGCGGTCTCCGCCACCTCCTCGACCCGGTCGTGGACGGCGTGCAGGATCCGCCGCCGCTCCCGCCGGACGGGTTCGGAGAGTGGGGGAGAGCCCAGGACGGGACCGCGAGGCATGGCGCAGATCGTCGCCGCCCACTTCGTGCTCCGTCAACAGGGCCGGGGTGAGACATCTCCCGGCACCTGTGCGCGGCGCACAGTCCGGCGCCCGCGAAGTTGGGTGCTCACACCCAATGTGCGGCCGGAACGCCCCCACCTACTGTGACGCTCTCCCAACCCCCCAGCACGTCGGAAGGGGCGTCACTCATGCTCGCGGTCGACGGTATCACCGTGCGCTTCGGCGGGATCACGGCACTGGACGGTGTCGCGTTCACCGTCGAGCCGGGCACCGCCGTGGGGCTCATCGGGCCGAACGGAGCCGGCAAGACCACCTTGTTCAACTGCCTCACCAGGCGCTGCACCCCCGACGCGGGAGCCGTGCGGTTCGAGGGCGAGGACCTCCTGGCCCTCCCACCGCACGCCGTGGCCGAGCGCGGCATCGCCCGCACCTTCCAGAACCTGGGTCTGTTCCCGCGACTCACGGTCACGGAGAACGTCATGGTCGGCGCCCACAGCCGGGGGCGCACCGGACACCTCGCCGCGGCGCTCCGGCTGCCCCGCGTCCGGCGCGAGGAAAGGGAACTGCGTGACCGGGCGGACGACTTGCTACGACGGCTCGGCCTGGCGGACGTCGCCGGCCACCCCGCCTCCGGGCTGCCGTTCGGCACGCTCAAACGCGTCGAACTCGCGCGGGCGCTCGCCGTACGGCCCCGGCTGCTGCTGCTCGACGAACCCGTCAACGGCCTCAGCCACGGCGAGGTCGGCGAATTCGCGGATCTGGTCCGCTCGGTGCGCCAGGAGTTCGACCTCACGCTCGTCGTGGTCGAACACCACATGGGGTTCGTGATGGGCCTGTGCGACAAGGTGGTCTGCCTCGACTTCGGCCGCAAGATCGCCGAGGGCGCACCGGAGGAGATCCAGCGCGACCCGGCGGTCGTCGAGGCGTACCTGGGGGTGCCCGCATGAGCGAGCCGACCCCTGAACTCACCCTGGCGGAGCCGGACTTCCTGAAGGTCTCCGGGCTGCACGCCGGATACGGCCAGGCCCGCGTGCTGCACGGCCTCGACCTCTCCGTCGCCCGCGGCGAGGTGTGCGCGATCCTCGGACCGAACGGCGCGGGCAAGACCACCACGCTGCGGGCGCTGAGCGGCATGGTCCGCGGCCGCGGGTCGGTCACCCTGAACGGCACCGAGCTGCTCGGCCGCTCACCGGAGCAGGCCGCACGGCTCGGCGTCGCGCACGTCCCCGAGGGCCGGGGCACCTTCAACGACCTGACCGTCGAGGAGAACCTGCGCATCGGCGCCCACCTGCGCACCGGGCTCCGGTGGCGGGGCCGCGCCGAGCGTGCGGCCGTGGCCGCAGACCTGGAACGGATCTACGACTACTTCCCCAAACTGCGCGAACGCTCGCGGCAGGCCGCCGGCAGCCTCAGCGGAGGGGAGCAGCAGATGCTCGCCATCGGCAGGGCGCTGATGCCGCGGCCCGCGCTGCTGCTCCTCGACGAGCCGTCCCTGGGTCTCGCGCCGCTGGTCACCCGCGAGTTGTTCGAGATCGTCCGTGCCGTCAACGAGGAGGAACGCACCACCGTGGTCGTCGTCGAGCAGAACGCCCAGCTCGCGCTGGACATCGCGCACCGGGCGCACGTACTGGAGGCCGGCCGCCTGGTGCTGTCCGGACCGGCCGAGCGGATCCGCGAGGACGGGCAGGTCGCCGAGGTGTACCTCGGTGTCTCCGTCGGCTCCCGCAAGGCCGGGTGAGCGCCGTGACCGATCTTCTCCAGCAAGTGGTGGAAGGACTGGGCTCCGGCGCGGTGTACGCCAGCCTGGCGCTGGCCCTGGTGCTGATCCACCGGTTCACGGGGATCGTCAACTTCGCGCAGGGCGAGCTGGCCATGCTCTCCACGTACGTCGCCTGGCAGCTGGTGGCGTCCGGGATGCCGTTCTGGCTGGCGCTGCCGGTCACCCTCGCGGTGTCCTTCGCCGGCGGCATGCTGGTCGAGCGGATCGTCATCCGCCCCGTGCAAGGCGCGCCCGAGCTGACGGTGGTCATCGTCACGGTCGGCCTGTTCATCTTCGTCAACGCGCTGGCCGGCCTCATCTGGTCGTTCACCGTGAAGGACTTCCCGCAGCCGTTCCCCGACGGCGGGCTCGACCTGGCCGGGGTGCGCGTGGACTGGTCGACGCTCGGGATCATCGGGGTGGTGGCCGTCGTGATGGGCCTGCTGTACCTGCTGTTCCAGCACACCTCCATCGGCCTGGTGATGCGGGCGGTCGCCTGCAACCCCGCCTCCGCCCGGCTGTCGGGCATCCGGGTGGGACGGGTGCTGATGCTCGGCTGGGGGCTGGCCGCGACGGTCGGCGCGGTGTCGGGCGTGCTCGTCGCCCCGGTGCTGTTCCTGGAGCCCAACATGATGGGCGGGGTGCTGATCTACGCGTTCGCCGCGGCCACCCTCGGCGGCTTCGACAGCCCGGTGGGCGCGGTCGTCGGCGGCCTGTTCGTGGGCGTCGCCGAGACGCTGACCGGGGCGTACGTGGACGTGATCGGCGCCGATCTGAAGGTCGGCGTCCCCCTGGTGATCATCCTGGCGGTGCTGCTGGTGCGGCCCCAGGGCCTGTTCGGACGGGCGGCGGTGGAGCGCGCATGAGCACGATCGTCGCCACACTCACCACGGACCGCGCCCGGCGGCTGCGGGCCGCGCTCACCGCACTGCTCGCGGCGGCGCTCGCCGTCGGCGCACCCTTCTACTTCGCCCCCTTCCAGGTCTTCCAGCTGACCATGGTGCTCCTGTACGCCGTGGCGCTGGCCGGGCTGAACCTGCTGGTCGGCTTCGGCGGGCAGATCTCGCTCGGGCACGGCGCGTTCTTCGCGGCGGGCGCCTACACGGCGGCGGTCATGCTCGACCGGTACGACACCGGCCACCTGGCCACGCTGCCGGTCGCGGCCGCCGGATGCTTCCTGCTGGGCCTCGGCTTCGGCGTGCCCGCCCTGCGGCTGCGCGGGCTGTACCTGGCTCTGGTCACCCTCTCGTTCGCGGTGTTCCTGCCGCCCCTGCTCAAGCGGCTCGAACCGGTGACGGGCGGCTCCATGGGCCTGACCGTGGACAAGCTGCGGCCGCCCGCGTGGAGCGGGCTGGCCGAGGACCAGTGGATGTACTTCGTCGTCCTCGCCGTCACCGCGGTGGCCCTGCTGCTCGCCCGCAACCTGCTGCGGTCCCGGGTCGGCCGGGCACTGCTCGCCCTGCGGGACAACGAGAGCGCCGCCGAGGTCATGGGCGTGCGGCTGTCGCTGCACAAGACCCTCGCCTTCGCGTGGAGCGCGATGTTCGCGGGTGTCGCCGGATGTCTGTACACCTGGGTGATCGGCTTCGTCTCGCCCGACTCCTTCAGCTTCGTGCTGTCCATCACCCTGCTGGCCGGCCTGGTGGTCGGGGGCCTCGGCTCGCTGTACGGACCCCTACTGGGCGCGGCGTTCGTGATGTACGTGCCGAGCGTGTCCCAGGACCTCAGCGAGGCGGCGCCGGGAGTGGTGTTCGGGCTCCTGATCATCACGGTGATGTTCGTGGCCCCGACGGGACTGGCCGGCGTGCCCGGCCGCGTCCTGGGCGCCGTCGCCCGTCGCCTGCCCCGCACCGCCGCCACCGCCACCGCCACCACAGCCTCCTTCGACAGGACGCCGGAGGCCGGATCCGCACCCGATCCGGAGGCCCCGCAACCCGTGGGCGCACCGCCCCGCACGGAAAAGGAATGAAGCACATGCGCAAGACGACCGCTCTGCGGGCGGCCGCGGCCGCGACCGCCGCCCTGCTCACCGCGACCGCGTGCAGCAGCCAGCGAGGGAAGGACGCCCAGGACACCGCCGCCGCCGGCGCGTGCAAGGGCCAGCAGACCACCGGCATCACCGACAAGACCATCAAGCTGGGCGGGATCTACCCGCTGTCCGGACCCGCGTCCGCGTACGGCACGATCAGCAAGGGCGTGGCCGCCTACTTCAAGTACGTCAACGACAAGGGCGGCATAGACGGCCGTACCGTGCAGTTCATCGTCCGCGACGACGGGTACCAGCCGCCCAAGGCGGTCGAGGAGGCCCGCAGACTCGTCGAGCAGGAGAAGGTCTTCGCCGTCTTCCAGACGCTGGGCACCCCGTCCACGGCGGCCGTGTGGGACTACCTGAACAAGCAGAAGGTGCCGCAGCCCTTCGTCGCCACGGGCGCCTCCGTCTGGGGTACGGACGACAAGCACCCCTGGACCATCGGCTGGCAGCCCAACTACGTCGCCGAGGCACGGGTGTACGCCAAGTACCTCAAGGACGAGAAGCCGAAGGCCCGGGTCGCGGTCCTCTACCAGAACGACGACTTCGGCAAGGACCTGCTCGGCGGATTCGAGAAGGCCGTCGCCGGCAGCGGCGTCAAGGTGGTCGCCACCGAGAGCTACGAGGTCACCGACCCGTCCGTGTCGGCGCAGATGGCGAGCCTCGCCCGCTCCAGGGCGGACGTGCTGCTGAACGTCACCACCCCCAAGTTCGGCAGCCAGGCCCTCGCCGCCGACGCCAAGAACACCAGGTGGAACCCGCTGCACATCGTGAACAACGTGGCCTCGTCCGCCGCCGTGCTCCAGCCCGTCGGGTTCAAGAACGTCCAGGGCGTGGTCTCGGCGACCTACTTCAAGGACCCCGCCGACCCGCAGTGGGCCGACGACCCCGAGATGAAGACCTACACGAAGGCCCTGCACAAGTACGCCCCCGACGCCGACCCGGCCAACCAGTTCAACGCCTACGGCTGGGCCGTCGCCGCCGGCCTGCACCAGGCGCTGGACGCGATGAAGTGCCCGACCCGTGAAGGGCTGCGGGACGCCGTGCGCAATCTGAAGGACGTGAAGGTGGGCCTGCTGCTGCCCGGTGTCACCATGTCCACGGGCCAGGGCGACGCCTTCCCGCTCGAGACGATGCAGCTGATGCGGTTCAAGGGCGAGCGGTGGCAGCTGTTCGGCAAGCCGGTGGACACCCGCAAGGAGTTCGGCCCGCTGACGAAGTGAGCCGGCGGGGGCGGTCCCGGTCGATGCCCCGATCCCGGGGGACCGCCCCCGCCCCGTCCGTCGCGCCCTCCTCCCTCATCCCCGCCACGCCGTGCCCCGCGGCGGGCGAAGCGGCGGCTCCCACCAGGTTTCAATAGGCTGGCAGGGCATGAGCAGGCCGGCCTGCGGCGGGCCACTCCGAGCGGTGTCCAGCGGTGGAGAAGCGGATGAAGGAGCTCAGCGAAGGTCACGACGACCCGTTCGGCCTGTACTTCGCCGCCCTGGCGGTGCTCGACGACCGGGGAATCGTCGTCGGATGGAGCCGGCGGGCGCGGGAACTGCTCGGCCACGCGGACGCGGCCGTGATCGGTCGTCGGGCCTCCGAGGTCCTCGTCGATCCTCGCGACCTGCCGGCCGTCGGTGAGGCCGCGGCGAAGTGCAGGAGAGCCGGCGGCTGGTTCGGGGTGCTGAACGCGCGGCACCGCGACGGGCGGCTCGTGGAGCTGGGGATCAGGGCCCATGCCCTCTCCCGCGACGACGGGGTCCGTGAGTGGATGCTCTCCGGCGCACCGGCGGTGGACGTCCTGGAGTGGCAGAGGGACCGCGCGGTTCTCGAAGGGTTGTACCGCCGGTGCCCGATCGGCCTGGTCGTCCACGGCCCCGACCTGAAGCTGCTCCGGGTCAACCGGGCCATCGAACGCTTCACCG
The DNA here is from genome assembly GCF_040643735.1 of Streptomyces sp. NPDC047085. NCBI lineage: Bacteria > Bacillati > Actinomycetota > Actinomycetes > Kitasatosporales > Streptomycetaceae > Streptomyces > Streptomyces sp. NPDC047085. The sequence goes on along the minus strand of NZ_JBEYUW010000007.1, from coordinate 33,083 downwards.
GCCTCCCGGCGGCGGAGTTCCGGGAGCTGCCCACCGGCTCTTTCCTCGTCCCCGACGACGCACGCAGGGCCGTGGACCGGGTGCGCCGGGTGATGGAGACCGGAAGGCCGCTGGTCTACTCCGAGCAGTTCGTTCGCATGCAGTGGGATCCGGCACGCGAGCGGGTCGCGATGGTCTCCTCCTTCCCGATGAAGGACCCCTCCGGCCGCGTTCTGGGTGTCGCCGAGATGATCGAGGACATCACCGAGCGCCACCGGGCCCAGCGCCGGCTCGCGCTCCTCGACCAGGCGGGCAGCCGTATCGGAACCACCCTCGACGTGGGGGAGACCGCCCGGGAACTCGCCGAGGTGATGGTGCCCCACCTCGCCGACCACGCGACGGTCGACCTGCTGCAGCCGGTGACGCGCGGTGAGGAACCGACGAGGGCCCTGGCAGGGCCCCTGGTCCGGCTGGGGGCGGGCGGCGTCGGCGCCCAGCAGCCCGGCCCGCCGCACCCCCAGGGTGAACCGGTGGAGTTCGGGTCCGACACACCCCAGGCCGAGTGTCTCGCCGAGGGGCGGTCCGTCCTGGAACCGGTGCTGCCGCCCGACTGGTTCTCCACCGAGGGCCACCAGGGGGCCCACGCACCCGACCTGGGCGTCCATTCCCTGATCGTCGTGCCCCTTGCCGCACGTGGCCTGGTGCTGGGCGTGCTGACCCTGTGGCGTTCACGCCGCCCCGACCCCTTCGAGGCGGACGATCTCACCCTCGCCCAGGAACTCGCCTCCCGCGCGGCCGTCGCCATCGACAACGCCCGGCGCTTCACCCAGCAGCAGGAGACCGCGTTCACCCTGCAGAGCAGCCTGCTGCCCCGGGCCGTTCCGGACCAGTCAGCCGTCGAGGTGGCCCTGCGGTACCTGCCGGCCAGCGCGGCCCCGGGCCTGGGCGGCGACTGGTTCGACGTCATTCCCCTGTCCGGGGCCCGGGTCGCCCTCGTCGTCGGCGACGTGGTCGGCCGGGGCATCCACGCCGCCGCGACCATGGGCCGGCTGCGCACCGCCGTCCACACGCTCGCCAGCCTCGACCTGGAACCGGACGAGGTCCTCTCCCGTCTGGACGACCTGGTCAACCTGCTGGCGGTCGAACAGGAGGCAGCGGGTGAACGACCCGTGGGCGAGCAGGTCGTCGGCGCCACCTGCCTGTACGCCGTGTACGACCCGGTCTCCGGGCGCTGCTCCGTGGCCCGTGCCGGTCACCCGCCGCCGGTGGTGACCGCTCCGGACGGCAAGGTCGCTCCGCTCGATCTGCCTGTCGGCCCCCCGCTCGGTCTGGGCGGCCTGCCGTTCGAGGTCCGGGAGATCGAACTGGCCGCAGGAAGCCTGCTGTGCCTGTACACCAACGGAGTCATCGGCGAGCGGCACATCGACGCCGACGCCGGCATGACCAGACTGTGCGCGGCGCTCGCCCGCCCCGCGGACGCGCTGGAACGGACCTGCCAGGCGGTACTCGACTCGCTCGTGCCCTCGCGCCCCAGCGACGACGTCGCCCTGCTGATCGCCCGCACCCGCGTCCTGCCACCCGACGATGTCGCCTCCTGGCAACTCCCGCCGGAGCCTGCCAGCGCGGCCCGGGCCCGGGCACTGACCACGGCCAAGCTGACCGAATGGGGTCTGGAGCACCTGACGTTCACCACCGAGCTGATCGCCAGCGAACTGATCACCAACGTGTACCGGTACGCCAGCGGCCCCGCGACCCTGCGGCTGATCCGTGAACGGTGTCTCGTGTGCGAGGTCAGCGACACCAGCCACACCTCACCGCACCTGCGCCGCGCCCGCACCACCGACGAGGGCGGGCGCGGCCTGTTCCTGGTGGCCCAGCTGGCCGAACGCTGGGGCACCCGGTACAGCCGTGAGGGCAAGACCGTGTGGACCGAACAACCACTGTCCGGCCTGCTCAACTGACCGTCTCGGGCCGGGCGGCCCCTGGGCGGACCACGGTGGCGGCACCGAGGCCGCCCGCGTAGCCCGCCCCGCCGCCGCGGCTATTCGGCCGCGGCGAGCAGCCGGGCCTCGCTCTCCTCGTACAGCCGCCGGTTCTCGCTGCCGACGGCGGGCCGGCGCCGGTGGTCCAGACGGCTGCCGAGCCACCCCGCCAGATAGCCGAACGGGACGGAGACCAGCCCGGTGGACTGCATGGGGAACAGGTGGAAGTCGGCATCGGGGAAGACGGCGGCCGGTGTGCCCGACACGGCCTTGGAGAAGACCATGAGCAGCACCGCGCAGGCCGCGCCGCCGTAGAGCGTGGCCAGCAGGCCGGTGCGGGTGAAGCCCCGCCAGAACAGGGAGTACGTGAGCGCGGGTGCGACCGCCGACGCCCCCACACAGATGGCCACCGTGGTCAGCACGCCGACGTCCCAGTTCTGCACGAGGGTGGAGAGCGCGATGGCGACGACGCCCACGGCCACGCTCGTCCAGGCCGCCACCGTCATCTCCGTATGCGGCTCGGCCCGTCCCCGCCGCACCGCGTGGGCGAACAGGTCGTGGGCGAGCGAGGAGGCCGCGGCCAGGGTCATGCCCGCGACCGACGACAGCAGGGTGATGAACACCATGCCCGCCACGGCCGAGAAGAGAATCGTCGAGCCCACGGAGCCGGGGGCTCCGCCGAGCATCTGCGAGAGCATGAGCACCGACGTCCTGCCGTGCGGGTCGGCCGCGGTGATGTACCGCGACCCCACCAGCGCCGCGGCCCCCGTACCCATGATGATCACGAGCAGGCAGAACGTGGTGACCGTGCTCACCGCCCACGACATGGAGCGCCGCACGGCCGGCACGTCCTGCGCGGAGTACAGACGCATCGTGATGTGCGGAAGACAGGCCACACCGAGGACCACGGTGATCTGGAGACCGGCGAAGTCCAGCCGGTCGACGGCCGAGGTGCCCAGCTGAAGGCCCTGCCGCAGGAAGGCGGGGCCCGCGCCGCTGCCGTGCTCGGCCGCCCTGAGGACGTCGCCGGGGTTCCAGTCGAAGCGGCGCAGTACGAGAGCGGCGACGACGACGCTGGTGGCGAGCAGCAGCACGATCTTGATCATCTGGATGAGCGCGGTGCCTCGCATGCCGCCGAGCGCCGCGTAGATGATCATCAGGCTGCCGACGATGACGATGCACGCCGTCCTGGCGCCCGCCACGTGCGGGATGTCGAGGATGTAGGTGAGCAGCGACCCGGCCCCGGAGAGCTGGACGACCAGGAAGGGCAGGGTCGCCGACAGCGTCACCACGCTGGCCGCGACCCGCACGGCCCGCCCGGGCATGTTGCGGGCCAGGACGTCGCCCATGGTGAACAGGCCGGCGTTGCGCAGGGGTTCGGCCAGCAGGAACATCAGCAGAACCAAGGACAGGGCCGTGCTGACCGCGAGCACGTAGCCGTCGTATCCGGCGAGCGCGATGATGCCCGAGGTGCTCAGCACCGTGGCCGCGGAGATGTAGTCGCCCGCGATCGCCAGGCCGTTCTTGAACGGCGTGAGCGAGCGGTAGCCGGTGTAGAAGTTCGTCAGGTCGTCGCGGTCAGGTCCCGCCATCACGCACATCAGCAGCGTGACGGTGACCAGCGTGGTGAACAGGATCAGGACGATGGTCTGCGTCCCGGAGCCGAAGGCGTTCATCGCGCCACCCCCGGGTACGGGGCGGCGGGGGCCGTGCGCTCCCTGACGGTGCGGGCCAGCGGATCCACCGAACGTTGTGCGCTGCGTCCGTACCAGAAGACCGCCGCGAAGGTGACGACGAGCTGGAGGACCCCCAGGGCCATACCGAGGCTCAGCTCGCCGGCGATCTTGGCCCCCATCAGGGCGGGCGCGTAGCAGGACAGCACGACGTACACCACGAAGGAGCCGAGCGCGGCGAGCGTGGAGATCCGGCGGAGCAGGCGGTAGGCCGAGCGCAGGGCGGCCAGGTCGGCACTGCGCCGTTGCGTCTCCTGCGCGTACTGCTCGTCCCAAGCGGCTTGCCTGTACGACTGGTACGAAGGGGTGCCCTGTCCGTACGAGGCGTACCGCGAGGCGTCGTGTCCGTACGACGCGTACCGAGGGGCGTCGTGTCCGTACCTCCGGGGCTCGGTGGGGGGCGGCCACCCCGTTTCTGATGGCGGGTACCGGTTCTCGTCGGCGAATGTCATCGCATGGCCTTCTCTGCGGCTCGGGTCCTGGGAGGTGCACGGGGGAGTGGCTGTGGCGGCGCACGATACCGACTGGTTGGGATGGCCATAAGGCGACTGTGGGTCACGTTTCGGGGTCGGTACGGCCCTCGGTGACATACGGTGTGTGGCGAACGTCACGCACTCCCGCATACCTACTGGTCGGTACCCTCGGCGGAGCCGTGAACGACAGGAGGCGCGATGTCCGCGACCAACCGCCAGATCCGTCTGGCAGCCCGCCCCGTGGGCGAGGTCAAACCCGATGACTGGGAGCACTGTTCAGGACTCGTCGACGAGCCGGGCCCGGGCCGGTTCGCGGGCCGGACGCGCGCCATCTCCCTGGATCCGGCGATGCGGGGCTGGCTCGACGACCGCCCCTCCTACCTGCCACCGGTGGGCATCGGCGAGGTGATGCGCGCCGGATCCGTCATCGAGGTCACCGCGTCCAACCACCCCGACTTCCAGCCGGGCGATCACGTGGTCGGCACCTTCGGTGTCCAGGAGTACGTCGTCTCCGACGGCAGGGGCGCCATGAAGATCGACACCTCGCTGGCCCCGCCCTCGACCTATCTCGGCGCGCTGGGCATGCCCGGCATGACCGCCTACTTCGGCCTGCTGGACGTCGGGGCGCTGAAGGACGGCGAGACCGTCGTGGTGTCGGGGGCCGCCGGCGCGGTCGGCACCATCGCCGGCCAGATCGCGAAGGCCAAGGGCTGCCGGGTCGTGGGCATCGCCGGCGGGCCGGAGAAGTGCGCCATGCTCACCGAAGAACTGGGATTCGACGCGGCGATCGACTACCGCGCGGAGGACGTCAGGCAGGCGCTGCGCCGGGAGGCCCCCGACGGCATCGACGTCTACTTCGACAACGTCGGCGGGGACATCCTCGACGCGGCCCTGACGCGGCTGGCGATGCACGCGCGTGTCGTGGTCTGCGGTGCGATCAGCCAGTACAACAACTCCACACCGGTCAAGGGCCCGTCCAACTACCTCTCGCTGCTGGTGCGCCGCGCCCGCATGGAGGGCTTCGTCGTCTTCGACTACGCCAAGCGCTACGCGCAGGCCGCGCAGGACATCTCCGCCTGGATCGGCGCCGGCCGCATCAAGGTCAAGGAACATGTGGTGAGGGGGAGCGTGGACGACTTCCCCGAGACGTTGCAGATGCTCTTCCGCGGGGAGAACGTCGGCAAGCTCGTCCTGGAGCTGGCATGAGCGCCGCGAAGAGCGCCACCGCAGTCCGGCCCGGACCGACGGACAGCGCCGCACTCCAGGGCAAGGTGGCCATCGTCACCGGAGGCGCCAGCGGACTGGGCCGGGCCACGGCACTGACGCTGGCGAAGGCGGGGGCACGCGTGGTCGTCGCGGACCTCGACGCGCGGGGCGGCCGCGAGGTGGCCGACCTGGTCGGCGGCCACTTCCGCGCCTGTGACGTCTCCGACCCCGACGCCAACCGCGCGCTGGTGGAGTTCACCCAGGAGCAGTACGGCGGAGTCGACATCGCGTTGCTCAACGCCGGGGTGGCGACCGGCTGCGGCCTCGGTGCGGACTTCGACCTGGGGCGCTACCGTCGCGCCATGGGAGCCAACCTCGACGGTGTGGTCTTCGGCACCCATGCGGTGCTGCCGGCGCTGCGGGCCCGCGGGGGAGGGGCGATCGTGGCGACCGCGTCCCTGGCGGGCCTGGCGCCCGTACCGCTCGATCCCCTGTACGCGGCCAACAAGCACGCGGTCGTGGGACTCGCCCGCTCCCTGGGGCCGGCTCTCGCGCCGGAGAACGTGCGCTTCAACGCCGTCTGCCCCGGGTTCGCCGAGTCCCGGATCATCGATCCGCTGCGCGGCATGCTCGCCGAGCAGAGCATGCCGATCATCCCGGCTCAGGTCGTGGCGGACACGGTGCTGCGGATCGTCACCGGAGACGGCACCGGCGAGTGCTGGTTCATCCAGCCCGGCCGCGACCCGGAGCCGTTCCGCTTCCGGAACGTCCCCGGTCCGGGCGAGCCGGCCGGGAACGATCCGGCCGAACCCGCGGCATCTCCGAAAGGCCTGTCTCGATGAACACGCCCGACCACACCCCCCACGCCCCCGCTCGCACCCCGGTCGATCACCGCACGGCGGTCGCGGCGGAGACCACCCGGTTCGTCGCGGCGGTCAAGGACGCCGACCTGGCCACAGCGGTGCCCAGCTGTCCCGGCTGGACCCTGACCGACCTGGTCAGGCACACGGGCAGCGTCCAGCGCTGGTTCTCGGTCCTGTTGCGGGCGCGCATCCAGGAACCCCCGCGCACCCGTGACGTGGACCTTCAACTCCCCGACCAGGAAGGCGGATACGCCGACTGGCTGGCCGAGAGCGCGACCGTGGCCGCGGACGCCTTCGCGGCCACCGACCCCGACCTGCCGATGTGGGCCTGGGGCGCCGACCAGCACGCCCGGTTCTGGGCACGCCGGATGCTCTTCGAGACCCTGCTGCACCGCGTCGACGCCGAACTCGCGCTCGGACTCCGGCCCACGATCGACCGCCCGCTCGCGGTCGACGGCATCGACGAGTTCCTCGTCAATCTGCCCTACGCCACCTTCTTCGCCCCCAAGGTGGCCGACCTGCGCGGCCCCGACCGGACCATCCGCTTCCGCGCGACCGACGGTGGCGAGGCCTGGGTCGTCCGCCTGCGGCCCGACGGCTTCGGGCTCGACACGGCCCACCCGGCCACGGCCCCCGCCGACGCCACGGTCCAGGGAACCGCGGCCGACCTGCTCCTGCTCGTCTACGGCCGACTGACCTACGAGTCGGAGGCTCTTGCCCACGAGGGGGACGAGCACCTGCTGGCCCACTGGTTCGCCAACTCCGCGTTCTGAGAAGGCGCACTCGGCTGCCGGCCGCGCGTACGGCGCCTACTCCACGCCGTCTTGTGCGCGTTCGCGGAGACAACGCCCTGGCCGGGCGGGGTCGTTGACCGACCCCGCCCGGCCGTCACCCTGTCGGTGATGTCAGCGCAGTCCGAAGGCCCGGGTGATCGTCTGGGAGACGGTGTTCCCGGCGTCGTCCCGGGCGGTGACCCGGAGGGTGGCGAAGTCCGCCGATGCCGGCGCGCTCAGGCCGGTCCGCCATCCGTCGCCGGCGCGGCTCAGGTCGCTCCTGAGCCAGGTTTTGCCGTCGTCGTAGGAGACCTCCAGGGCAGGCTTCCCGATGGCGGCGGTGGTGCCGGGCAGGTGGGAGGCGGTCACCGTCAGCTCGGCACGCCGATCGGCCCGGCCGGCCGCGTCGGTGTCCACACCGTAGTCGAGCTGGATCAGCGGAAGGGACTCGGTCGACTCGGTCCCGGTGGCCGCGGAGGTGAAGTCCCACTCGGTCAGGGTGTGTGTCGAGTACGGGTCGGCCCAGGTTCCCCGGTCGTTGTCCAGCACCAGCCGGTAGGGCAGCCGTCCCGGGGCGAGCGCGGGCACCTGCAGCCACTCGGCGTTGCCCCAGTCGAGCTGCTGGTCGCCCTGGTAGAGCGCCATCCAGTCCTTGACGTCGAAGTTGGCGCGCGCCTCGCCCACGTGTCCGGCCCCGGAGTCACCCCAGCCGGGCGCGGTGATGTACATGGTGTCGAGGTAGCGCACCGGCTGGTAGCCCATCGGACCCATCCGGGGTCGTTGGATCGGCCCGAACCAGCTGACCTCGCCGGTCCTCCGCGCCGGGTAGCGCAGGACGCCGATGGAGTGCTGTCCGGTCTCGCCCTGGATGAAGGCGTCGTCCAGCCAGGTGGCGCCGGAGGTGACCCAGTCGGTCCGTTCACCCTGGGCGGGCGCGGTGAGCTGGTTGCCGACGGCCCAGCCATGCCAGACGTCGGGACGGAACTCCATCGCCTTGCCGGGCCGGTAGTTGCGGAACGAGACCTCCACCTTGCCGAGATCCTCGGGCTCCTCCCGCCAGGTCGGGTCCGCCGGGACGGCGCCGGACCAGTGGTGCACCACGTCGTAGAGGTAGTCGGTGGTGGGGTGGGAGGTGACCGTCAGCTTGACCGTTCCGTGTTCGAGCGCGCCGATCAGACCGGCGCCCTGGTCGGCGTCGAGGGTCGCCACGGTCAGCGGGGCAGGGCTCTCGGGACTCCACGGAGTCTCGTCCCAGGGCCGCAGCCGGCCGAGGCCCTCATTGACGACGAGGAGCACCTGGGCGCCCGCGGCCGCGGCGGCCTCCGCCTGCGCCCTGATCCCCGCCGTGTTGCTGCCCCGGACCACCACGGCCTTGCCGTGCACGTCCTGGCGGGCCAGGTCCGTCGCCGTGCCCTCGCCGGCGTAGACCGCCGTGAGCGTCCGGGTGCCGGCCGGCAGTGGCTCGGCCGCGCGCTTGACCAGCGGGTCGGCGAAACGCGTCGACGTCGTACGCAGGGTCAGCGCCGGCTGTTCGAGGCGGAATCGGGCACCGAACTCGAACTCGCCGGCGGTGACCTTCTTGCCGGTCGGCAGCGCCCAGATGCTGTCATAGGACTCGTTGGGCAGCATGGAGGACTCGACCAGGCTGTCGGTGAACGAACGGTGGACGTCCAGGCGCGGTGCGACAGCGGTGGTCTGCTTCGGTACGCGGGCCAGGATCCGCCGGGTCTTGCGGCCGTCCAGGATGACCGTGCGGTCCTGGTCCAACTGCACGTCGTTGAAGGCGAGCAGTGCCATGCCCCGTGAGTGCGGCCCGCCTGCCCCCTGCACGTCGGCGGTGAGCCATCCGCTGTAGTCGCCGACCGGCAGCCGCACCGTGCCGGTGCCGGACTCGTCGAGGTCGATGACGGTGAAGAGGTGCTCGGCGGTGAGGATGACCCTGCCGGACAGCGGCCGGCCCGACCGGTCCTTCGCGACGACGGTCAGGTTCTGCCGCTGACCCTCTCTGGCGCCGCCGATCAGGGTCCGGGCCCGGACCGCACCGGCGCTGTCCGTACCGGTGACCATGGCGCTGACGGGCTGGTCGGCCGGCAGACGGTCCAGGTGCGCGGTCAGGCCGACCGAGGTCGTGCCGTGCGCGGGAACGGTGATCCGGTCGTCGGAGAGGGTGAACAGCCCCGCCGGGACGGTGCCGTCGACGGCCAGCCCGAGGCTGACCGGGGCGTCACCGACGTTGGTGTACGTCACCTTCTGGACGTCGGTCTCCGCGGGCTTCGGGGGCCAGGTGTGGAAGCCGGAGTAGGCGCTCGCGGTGGCGAAGACCGTGGCGTGCACCGCCGCGGACGCGTCGAGCCGGCCGGCGCCCGCCTGGTACGGCGTGTACGACGGCGTCGCCTTGACGCTGCTGACCAGCGCTTCCTTCAGCTGTGAGCCGGTCCAGTCGGGGTGCTCGGAGGCCAGCAGCGCGGCTGCGCCGGCGACGTGCGGCGTGGCCATCGACGTGCCGCTCATCGTGGTGTAGTAGCCGGAACCCCGCCTGTAGTGCGAGCGGGCCGCGACGATGTCGACGCCGGGTGCGGTGAGTTCGGGCTTCAGCCCGGCGTCGCCGTCCCGCGGGCCCTGGCTGGAGAAGTCGGCCAGCTGGTCCTTGGCATCGACGGCACCGACGGTCAGCGCGGCGTCCGCGGCGCCGGGGCTGCTGATGGCGCGCCGGCCGCCGTTGCCGGCCGCGACGACGAACAGCGCGCCGGTGTCGTGGCTGAGCCGGTCGACGGTCTGGCTCATGGGGTCGGTGGCGTCGCCGCCGCCGCCCAGGCTCATGCTGACGATCCTGGCGTGCTGGTCCCGGGCGGCCCACTCCATGCCCGCGATGATCCAGGACTCCTGGCCCCTGCCGTCGGAGTCCAGCACCTTGCCGACGGCCAGCCGGGCGCCGGGGGCGACGCCCTGCTCCTTGCCGTCGGAGGCGCTGCCGGTCCCCGCGACGGTCGAGGCCACGTGGGTGCCGTGGCCGTTGTAGTCGGCGACGTCCTCGTCGTAGGGGACGAAGCTGGCGCTGGAGTCGATCTGCCCGGTCAGGTCCGGGTGTTCGGCGTCCACGCCGCTGTCGAGCACCGCGACCTTGACGCCCTTGCCGGTGTTCCCCTCCGCCCAGACCTGCTGCGCGCCGATCTGGGCGGTCGAGTCGGCCAGGTCGGCCGTCACCTTCGCGTCGAGCCAGATCTTGGCGATGCCGCCCGTGAAGGCCGGCGTCGCCGAGCGGGCCGCGGCGCCGGACGCGCGGGTGAGCGCGGACCAGAACGCCGGCGCCTGCGCGCGGTTCTCCGCGAGGGCGGCACCCTGGATGCTGTCCAGCCGGCGGACGACGTTGGTGCCGGCCACCTTCGGCTGGGTCCGGAACCTGGCGGCGGCGTCGGTGTAGCGCACGATGAGCGGCAGCCGGGAGGTCTGTGCGTCGTCGTAGCCGTCGGCGATCAGCCGGGTCACGTTGAACAACTGCTTGTCGAGCTTGCCGGCGCTGACGTAGGGCAGGGCGGCGTCGGGATACACGTACGTCGCACCGTCGATGACGGCGCGGTGGAAGCCCGCGGTGGCGCCGTTCGCCGCCTGGAAGGACCGGACGACGGTGCCGTCGGCGGTGGTACCGATGGTGACCTTGTCACCGGTGATCAGCGTGACGGCGTGTACGGCGCCACCGGGCGTGCGCTGTGCCGTCCGGGCGGGCGCGGACGTGGCCGGGTCTGCGGACGCGGTGGCCGTCGCCGGTATGGCCCCGAGGCACAGGGCGGCGACCATGCCGAGGGCCGACAACCCTGGTCTGAGAGCGGGTATTTCGGGCAAGGGGGACCCCTAAAGGCAGGGAAGTACGGAAGGTGGTTTGGATCATGGAGCCACCCTCCGCCTCCGGCAATGGGGTCCGACTGGCGCGCCTGCGCCATGGCACAACTGCGCTAAGGGCAGGCCGGGATCACGACAGGGACGTGGCGGGACCAGGGAGCGGGCGGGCTCACAGCCATGCGTGGCCGGCGGCGTGCCAGGCGAGTTGCATGCGGGTTTCCGCGCCGGCGCGCTCCATCATGGCCTGGATGCGGCGCTGGACGGTCCGCCGGCTCAGCCCCATCTGCGAGGCGATCGCCTTGTCGGCGACTCCGGCCACCAGCAGGGACAACAGCTTGCGATCGGTGGGGGACAGCGCCTCGGCCGGACCGGATCCGTCCGTCCCCGAGAGGGCGTCGGAGCCGTCGACACGCAGGGGGACGGCATCCTCCCAGTAGCGCTCGAACAGGGCGATCAGGGCCGCGAGCAGATTGCTGTCCCTGACCAGCGCGGTGGTGGGCTCCTCCGGGCTGCCGTGCGGCCCGCCCGCCACGAGCGGGAAGACGGCGACGGACCGATCGGCGATCGCGAGGCGCAGCGGCAGGTGTGGCACGGCCCGGGCGACCTCCCCGGCGCGCACGCCCGCCACCACGTTGTCCACGGCCCCTTCGTCGTCGAAGAACGCCTTCTCGTACAGCACCCGGTAGCGCACGCCCCGGGCCAGTGCCTCGAACTCCTCGGCGTTGCTGCCCGACGGCATGGCCACGTACTGGGCCTTGCAGAACCAGAGCATCTCGTCCTGCGCGCAGGTCTGGATCTGCCTCAGGTGCTGGCGCAGGGCCTCCGCCCCGGTGATGACCTCGAGCAACTGGCCTGCGTCGTGCCTGCGCATCGTGTCCTGGTAGGCCTGGATCAGACGGGTGGCCTCGAGCCTGGCCAGCTCCAGCGTGTCGGCGCTGCGCTTGAGCCGGGGAAGCAGCGCCACGTCCGGGGGAGCGGCCCGGAACAACCGGGGTGTGCCGTCCGTATGACTCGCGAGGCCTTTGAGGGCCAGGGAGTCGAGAATGCGCGCCGCGTCCGCGGCGGGCAGACCCGCGCGCTGGGCCAGGTCCTCCGCGGTGGCCCGGCCGGACGTGACGAGCAGCCGGTAGACGGACTCCTCCTCGGGCGAGACGCCGACGACCTCCAGCACCACGGACGCCTCCCGGTTCCTGGGCTTCAACAGTTGAATACCGTACTACATGGGAGGCGGGGCACAAGGGGCAGTCGATGCGGCCGGCACGGACGGGACATGCCGCGACGGCGGCCATGAGGCAGCGGCGGCTACGACGCCTCCTCGGTGTCCATCTCGAACCACACCGTCTTCCCCCGGCCGCTCGGCGAGTTCCCCCAGGAGGAAGCCAGGGCGGACACGATCACCAGCCCCCGTCCTCCCTCCGCCTTGTCCTCGTCGGGACCGAGATCCACGAGCATGGCGGGGTGGGAGTCACTGTCCCGTACCTCCACCCGGAGATGGTCCGGGTACCTGCGCAGACACAGGTCGACGTCGCTGTCCCCGTGGACGAGCGCGTTGGTGACGACCTCCGACGCCAGCACCTCGGCGGAATCGGACAGTTCGGCCAGATGCCAGTTGTCCAGGGACGCGGTGAGGAAGTGCCGGGCGCGCCGGACGCCCTGGTAGTCGTGGCGGTGCAGGTGCAGCCGTCTGATGTACTCCTTCACCTCCACCGAGGGGCCCTCGTACCGCAGCAGCAGAAGCGCGGCGTCGTCCGCCCGCGGGGTCCCTCCGACACCGGAGCCCATCAGCCGGTCGCCGAGCAGTTCCAGCTCGTCTCCGGAGGCCGCGACAGCCGCTTCCAGCGTCTCCCGGGTCAGCTCGCCACCCCTTCCCGACAGCCCGTCCGTGTACAGAACCAGCAGCGTCCCCGGTTCCAGAGTGAGGATGCCGGCCTGATACGACGGACTCGCCTCGACTCCCAGCGGGACGCCGATGTCGGCGGCGGCCGCCGGATACGCGCCGTCAGCGGTGCGGATCACCGGGCGCGGGTGACCGGCGCTGACGATCTGGGCCGTGCCGGTGTCGGGGTCGAGCCAGACGCAGCAGCAGGTCGCGAAGTGATCCGTCTCCAAGTCGACCATCAGGCGATTCGCGCGATACAGCACCGTGCTCGGGTCGTGGCCCTCCAGCGCATAGCTGCGTACCGCGCTGCTGAGCTGCCCCATCACCACGGCTGCCGCGGTGTTGTGGCCCTCGACGTCGCCGACCACCGCGGCCACGCCGCCGGAGGGGAGCGTGATCAGGTCGTACCAGTCGCCGCCGAGTTCGATCGCGCCACTGGGCGGCTCGTACCGGCTCGTGGTCACCACACCCGCGAGCTGGGGAAGCATCCGAGGCAGCAGGGCCTGCTGCAACTTCTGCGCCAACGCGTGGCCGGCGTCGTACAGCTGGGTGCGTTCGAGTGTCTGGCCGAGCAGCGTCGACAGGGTGGACAGGGGTGACAGGTGCGTGGCGACCGGGCGCTGCTCCGGCGCGAGCCCGATCGAGCACGTGCCCAGTGCGTGGTCGCCCGCCAGCAGCGGGAGCACGACCCACACGTATTCGTCACGGCCGTCCCCTGTCAGGCGGCCCTGCCCGGACGGCCGGCCCTGCTCTCCGGCCTCGTGGATGACCTGCCTCTTGTGCGTGATGGCGTCGGTTTCCGGGGACGTCGTGCTGACAGAGATTCCGTTGACGGCTTTCAGATACTCCTTCGAGCAGCCCGACGCGCCCACCACATGGAGCCGATCGCCCTCCATCAGGCTGATGGCCACAGCTCGGGCCCCGAATCCGGACACCAGGCGCTCGATCGTCAGCGCCACCGCGTCCCTCGTATGCACGACCGACATCAGGGAGACGGCCAGCTTGTGCAGGTGAAAGATGAAGGGTGCGCTCCAGCAGGTCTGCGGTCCGTCTCCTTCCATCGGGGCGGCCTGGCCGGTCTCCGCAGCGGCACCGCTCTCAGGAGAGACGACCAGCGGAAGCTTCGGAGGAGACAGAGAGACACCGCGGTGGGCAAGGCGGTCCAATTCGAACGAAAGATGTCGGGCTGCTTGGCGCAGGTAGTCCGTCTCCTCCGTCGACGGCTCCTGAACGTCGCGCGGCAAGAACACCACCAGCACACCGAACCGCCGCGCTCCTGCCGCCAGCGGTGCGGCGGCCACGAGGTGCGGAGCAGCCGCGTAGACCCCGAAATCGAGATGCTGTGCCGCTATGTCGTAGGTGCGGTCCGTGCAGATCCGCCCCGTTCGATGGGCCCGGACGGAGGGAAGGGTCAGGTCGTCGAGGGGCAGACGCTCGGGTGCGATCAGGCCCAAGGGCGAGGCGACGACCACCGCGGCCGCCAACACCTGATCCCCGGGCGCCGCGAGATAGACGGCGGCGGCCGACGCGTGCAGGTCGCGCATGCATCGGCGAGCCACCGACACGAACAGGTCGTCGCGGCCCGCCGCGTCGGCTGTGGTGCCGGCGCCGGACGACGGCTGAGAAGGGGATGCCGGAGACCGCATGTCACTCGCCCCAGTGCTTCGCAACACCTTCGTTCACGGTACTACGGGCCATACCGCCGGGCCTGCCGGCGTTGGACAGAGGGTCGAGCGGTGTCCGGTCAAGTCGAGCGGTGTCAGCCGAGCGGGTCGGCCGTGTCGCGCAGTGTGTCCAGGACCGAGGCGTACATGCGTGCCTTGATGGTGCCGAGGGTCTCGCCGGCCTTGCTCAGCTGTGCCTCGGCGATCTCCACGGCGGTGGAACGTACGGCGTCCTCGTCCACCGCCCGGTCGACGATGCCGGCGGCCGCGGCAGCCGACCCGCCGTAGCGGCGGCCGGTGACCATGGCCTCGTGCGCGGTCTGCGGTGCCAGCCGGGACCGGATCAGGGCGGACATGCCGGGCGTGAAGGGGATGTTGATGTCGGCCTCGGGCAGACACCAGAAGCCGCGGTCGGCGCGCATGACACGGAAGTCGTGTGCGAGGGAGAGCATCGCGCCGGCGGCGAAGGTGTGTCCCTGCAGGGCGGCCACGGTGATCACCGGCAGGGACAGCACGCGGGCGAAGAGCTCGTGGACGGAACCGCGGTAGCTCTCCTGCTGGTCGGCGTGGGCGGACAGCCACTCCAGGTCCAGGCCGTTGGAGAAGAACTTGCCCGTCGCGGCGGTCACCAGGGCCCGCGGCCCTTCCGCCTTCTCCACCTCGTCCAGCGCGGCGTCGACAGACGCGAGCCAGTCGGGATGGAAGCGGTTCTCACCGTCTCCGAGATCGAGCACGAAGACGTTGTCGTGGCGGTCGAGGGTGGGCATGTGCGCTCCTGGGGGCTGTGCCGACCTCTCGTCCGGGTCGGACGTCGATGTGTCAAGCCTGTGATGTGTCAAGCCTGCGATGCATCAAGCGTGTGCGGTCGTGGCGCGGAACGGAATGATCGGCTCGCTCCCGTCGGTATGACCGCGGCGGTCACACCGTCTCGGGCGCGGTCTTCTTGCGGGCGCGGTACGCGGCAGCCTTGATCCTGTTGCCGCAGGACTCCATGTCGCACCACTGCCGGCGCATGCCCCGCGAGCGGTCGATGTAGGTGCGGGTGCACTCGGGGTTGCCGCACTCCTTGAGCAGGGGGACGTCCGGCCCGCTCAGGAGCTCGATGGCGTGGCGCGCCACCAGAGAGAGGGCTTCGTCCGGCGTCGCCTGGGTCCATCGCCCCGTCGGAGTGAGCTGTGGCACCGCGGGGGGCCTGCGGGCCGCGTTGTTGACCACCGTCAGCGCCGCCCTGTCGTACTCCTCCCCGAGGCGACGGGCGGTCACGAGCTGGTAGACGGCTTCCCGTACGGTCGTCGCCCGCTCGACGTCGGCCTCCTGAGCGGGGGAGACCGCGTCGACGATGCCGGACTCCACATACCAGGCGTTCAGCCTGTCCGGCGTCGCGAACATCTCGAAGCGCACCGAACGGCGCGCCCGCAGGGTCGCGGCGAAGTCGAGTGCCGGGTTGCCGCATACGAAGACGTGGTCGAGATTCACATCACCATTCTGGGCGGTGACGGTCGGCCGGGCAAGGGTGCCGGCTCAGAGGCCGAGGTCGGCGGCGAGACAGGAGAAGGACGTCCACGACGCCTCGGGGTCGTAGGCGTAGCGCGTCGGGTCGTTCGGCCCGGCTGTCCTTTCCTCGACCATGTCTTCGTACTTGATGCGCTCGGGAAGCTTGCCGAACCGTGCTCGGCGTGCCGCCCCGGCGCCGTCCGCGGTGTTCTGGTCTTCCATGATCGAACTCCCTCTTGGTCTCGGCGAAACCGTCCCTCCGACAATGTGCCCCGTCCTCGTCACCTGTCAAGGGGGTGACGGAGCCCGACGAGGTCGAGGCTCCGCCGTGAGGGCCGGCCCCGCGTGCGGGATGCGCCGCCCCGTTGCACCATCCAAGACGGTCGGTCATATTGGTTAAGACGGTCGGTCATCTTGACCGCGATACACGCCAGGAGCAGCTCATGACCACGTACAAGGCCTGGGAAGTCACCGGCAGCCGAAACTTCCGCTTTGTCGACCGCGAGCTGGTCGACCCCGAGCCGCATCAGGTGCGGCTGAGGGTGGAGTACTGCGGGGTCTGCCACAGCGACGTGCTCGCCGCCGAAGGCCTGCGCGCCGACCCCGAACAGCCGATCGTGCCCGGACACGAGGTCGTCGGCGTCATCGACGCCGTCGGCGCCGGAGTCACCGCCTGGCAGGTGGGCGAGCGTGTCGGTGTCGGCTTCCTCGCCGGGCACTGCGGCGAATGCGACCCCTGCCGCCGCGGCGACTTCGTCAACTGCCGGCACCAGCAGCAGACGGGCACGACCGTGGACGGCGGCTATGCCGAGGTCGTCTACGCCCGCACCAGTGGCCTGGTCCGGGTCCCCGGGGACTTCCCGGCGGCCGAGGCGGCCCCGCTGCTGTGCGCCGGCCTGACCACGTTCACCGCGCTCCACAAGGCCGCCGGCCGTCCCGGCGCGCTCGTCGCGGTTCAGGGCATCGGCGGACTCGGGCACCTCGCCCTCCAGTACGCACGCAGTCTCGGTCACCGGGTGGCCGCCATCGCCCGCGGCGGCGAAAAGGAGGCCCTCGCACGGGAGCTGGGTGCCCACCACTACATCGACAGCACCGACGAGGACGTCGCCGGCGCGCTGCAGGACCTGGGCGGTGCCTCCGCCATCCTCGCCACGGCAGCCAGCGGCTCCTCCATGAGCCCCCTCGTGGCGGGACTCGCCCCGCACGGCAGGCTCCTGGTCCTCGGCGCCGCCCCCGACCCCGTTCAGGCGCAGACCGCCGACCTGATCTTCGGCAACCGGGTCATCCAGGGCCACCTCACCGGGACCCCGATCGAGAACGAGGACAACCTCGCCTTCAGCGCCGCGAACGGCATCCGCCCGCGGATCGAGACCTTCCCGCTGTCCGAGGCGCCCAAGGCGTACGAGCACATGCTCTCCGGGCGTGCCCGCTTCCGCGCGGTACTCGACGCCGGCTGACGCCACGCCACACCCGTGAGCCGGTCGGCCGGCCGGCTCACCTCCCACCTCGCCACCTCGCCACCTCGAAGAGAGTCACCATGAGCGTCAGGAACGTCTTCCGCCCCACCCGCAGGAGCGTTGTCGCACTGGGAGCCGTCGCCGGTGTCGCGGCGGTCACGATGGCCGCCACCGCTCCGGCCGACGCCGCGCGGGCCGAGCACCGCCCGCCGGCGCAGAAGCCCACGATCGTGCTGGTGCACGGTGCCTTCGTGGACGGTTCCAGCTGGAACGGCGTGATCAAGCGCCTGCAGCACGACGGCTATCCCGTCGTCGCCCCGGCCAACCCACTGCGCGGGCCGGCGAGCGACTCGGCGTACATCAGCAGCTTCCTCAGGAGCGTTCACGGGCCGGTCGTGCTCGTCGGGCACTCCTACGGCGGCTCCGTGATCAGCCAGGCCGCCGCGGGCCACCCGGACGTCAAGGCCCTCGTCTACGTCGCCGCCTTCGCGCCCGACAAGGGGGAGACCGTGACGGAGCTGAACGACAGGTTCCCCGGTGCCGAGCTCTCCACGGCCCTCGACGCGGTGCCCTACCCGCTGCCCGGCGGCGGCACCGGCACCGACCTGTACGTCAAGGCGGACAAGTTCCACGATGTGTTCGCCGCCGATGTGTCCGCGTCGGTCACCGACGTGGCGGCCGCCGCCCAGCGTCCCGTCTCGGCGTCGGCCTTCGACGAGAAGGCGACCGTGGCCGCCTGGAAGACCATCCCGTCCTGGGACCTGATCACCACCCAGGACAGGGCCATCGCACCCGACGAACAGCGCTTCATGGCGAAGCGCGCCCACGCGCACACCGTGGAGGTCACGTCCTCCCACGCCGTCACGATCTCCCACCCGGGTACGGTCACCGGCCTGATAGAGCGGGCGGCCCGGGCCATCACCCGCTGACGCCCGCCGGACGTATGCTTGACGTTCTCAAGACGACCGGTCGCATTTGCCGGGAGAGTTCCACAGGGGAGGCACACATGCCGAGGCCGAGCGTCCGGGAGCAGCTGGTCGAGGCCGCCGCGGACTGCTTTCAGGAGCGAGGGTTCAACGGGATCGGCGTTCAGGAGATCACCCGTACTGCGGGCGTGCCCAAGGGGTCTTTCTACAACCACTTCCCGAGCAAGGAAGCGCTCGCCGTCGAGGTGATGAACCGCTACGCGGTGGCCCGCCGGCCGGACATGCTCGAGGACCGGACGCTTGCTCCGGCTCCTCGCCTGCGCGCGCACTTCCGGTTCCTCGCCGAGGACCTGGAGCGCTTCGATTTCGCCCGGGGCTGCCTCTTCGGCAATTTCGGTGCCGAGCTCTCCACGCAGAGCGCCGAGGTCCGCGGGCAGGTGGAAGCCGCGCTGGAGAACTGGACCGCCAAGGTGACGGCGGTACTGGAGGAGTGCCGGGCCGCCGGAACGCTCAAGAGCACGCTCGACTCCGCGTCGCTGGCCAACTTCCTCGTCAACGCCTGGGAAGGCGCCGTTCTGCGGTCCAAGGTGACCCGGAGCAGGCAGTCGCTGGACGACTTCTTCGCCCTGTTCGACTCACTCGTGGACGGCTGAAGCCGCATAAACCGATGTGATCAGGCCTGGTCGGCGCCCGCGCCGGCGCGCTTGCGGGCGCGGTAGTTGCGCAGGTTGGCCGCATTGCCGCAGACGCGGACGTCGTGCCAGACGCCACTGTTGTTGCGGGAGCGGTCGTAGAAGGCCGTCGCGCAGCGCGGGTTCCGGCACGTCTTCAGGCGGCGCAGGGTGTCGGTGCACTGGGCCTGGTAGGCCTCGATGAGGGCGAGTGACGCGACCTGTCGCCATCCCGTGCCGCGCGGTTCGGCGTGGATATGGCCCTGTTCGTCGAGCCGTAGGGCGGTCGGCAAGGTCATGAGTGAGGCCACCGGGCCGGGCTCCGAGGACGCGTCAGGGGTCTGTGTCCCCACGAGTCGGTTCAGGTCATGACGGAAGTCGCGCAGCCCCTGTGCGTCCTCGGCCGTCAGGTCGATGGCGGGTGCCGGCCGGTGGGTGGCGTCGCTCCAGCTCCTCAGCGCCTGGTCGAGCCATGCGCGAGCGTCCTCGGCGTTCTCCAGGAGGTCGGCCTCGCGCGGCCGGCCGGCGGACAGGGTGTTGAGCAGGTCCTGTACGAGGGCCAGCCCGCCCGGGGCAGGCTCCAGGTCGTATCGGACCGTCGCGGTCCAGGACATCATCGGCTCTCTCTCCACACCGGCGACCGGTGCAACATGCTCATAGCCATTTCACCTATTACATGTGAAGTCTAAACGGTCGATGCGGTTCATGTCATCTCTCCCGATACAGGACGTGCGTCCTGCGGCTTGCTCTGAAGGGCTGCGCCATCGCAGGCCCGTACGACGAACAGAAGCGTCGCGGTATCGGCGGCCTCATGGGGCAGGCGTCGGGTGCAGTTCGGCCCAGAGGAGTTTGCCGTCCGGGGTGTCGCGGGAGCCCCACCTGTGGCTCAGCTGGTCGACGAGGAAGAGGCCGCGGCCGTTGTCGTCGGTGAGGCGGGGGTGGCGCAGGTGCGGGAAACAGCTGCCGGTGTCGTGTACCTCGCAGGTCAGGACGTGGTCCCGGATCAGGCGCAGCAGGATCGGCCCGCCCGCGTGACGGACGGCGTTGGTGACCAGTTCGCTGACGATCAGCTCGGTGGCCGCGGCCTGGTCCTCCACCCCCCACAGGGCCAGTTGCGCGGTCGCGAGGGACCGGGCGTCGCTGACGGCGGAGGGATCGGCCGGGAACTCCCAGGAGGCGACCCGGCTCGGGCCGAACGCGTGGGTCCGGGCGAGCAGCAGGGTGACGTCGTCGGACGACGGCGCCGTCGACAGTGTGTCCAGCACGGAGGTGCAGAGCTCCTCCAGGGGCAGGCCGGGCCGGGCCAGGGCGGTGCTCAGCCGGTCCAGGCCGGCGCCGATGTCGTGGTCCGGGGCCTCGATCAGGCCGTCGCTGTAGAAGGCGAGCACGCTTCCCTCGGGCAGTTCCAGCTCCACGGACTCGAAGGGGACCAGTCCGACGCCGAGCGGCGCTCCGGTGGGCAGCTCGGGGAAGGTGACCGTGCCGTGCGGGTCGACGATCGCGGGCGGCAGGTGGCCGGCGCAGGCCATCGCGCACCGCCGCGTGACGGGGTCGTAGACGGCGTACAGACACGTGGCGGCCATGGTTCCGGGGTCCGGGTCCCAGGGGGCGGAATCCGTCTCGGCGACGCGGATGACCTGCTCGTCCAGGCGGGCGAGCACTTCCTCGCACGGTAGGTCCAGGTTCGCCAGCGTGCGTACGGCGGTGCGGAGTTGGCCCATGGTGGCGGCGGCGTTGATGCCGTGACCGACCACGTCACCGACGACCAGGGCCACGCGCCCGCCGGACAGCGGGATCACATCGCACCAGTCGCCCCCGACACCGCGGTGGCTGTCGGCGGGCAGGTAGCGCCAGGCCACGTCGGCGGCGGACCCGCAGGTGGGGTGCCGGGGGAGCAGGTGGCGCTGCAGGGTGAGGGCGGCGGAGCGTTCACGCGCGTATCG
This sequence comes from Streptomyces sp. NPDC047085, assembly GCF_040643735.1. Lineage (NCBI taxonomy): Bacteria > Bacillati > Actinomycetota > Actinomycetes > Kitasatosporales > Streptomycetaceae > Streptomyces > Streptomyces sp. NPDC047085. Next base: position 12,203 of record NZ_JBEYUW010000007.1, on the reverse strand, counting down.
GCGGGCATTGTCCAGACACAGCGCGGCCCAGCTGACGAGCTCCTCGGCCAGCAGCAGGTCGTCCTCCTCGAACGGGGCACGGTCCCCCTTCCGCAGGAACACCGCCACGCCCAGCACCGTGCCCCGCGCGTGGACCGGGACGACGATCAAGGAGTGGTTCGTGTCGTCGCGGTCCCGCTCCAACCGCGCCACGTCCGGGTTCAGCCAGGTGCGGGGACAGGTGCCCAGCGCCGGCTCGAAGTGGGACTTTCCATCGCGCAGGACACCGGTGAACGGCGACGTCGGTGGGACGAGAACCGGTTCGCCCGGTGCGAACAGGGACTCCGGGGCCCCCTGGCGCACCGAGGCCAGGCCCGCGCGACGGAGGGCCGGGAGGTCCCCGCCCTGGGTGCCCAGTCGCACCACGGGCTCCCCGCCGGTCCAGACCGCCTCCGCCAGGTCGACGGTCGCATGGTCCGCGAGGAGCGGCACCGTGAGATCGGCCAGTTCCTGTGCCGTACGCATGACGTCCAGGGTGGTTCCGATCCGCTTGCTGGCCTCGCCCAGGACCGCCAGCCGCTCGTGGGCGCGCCGCCTGTCGGTGACGTCGACGCTCACGACGCACACGCCCAGCGCTCGGCCCTGTGCGTCGTCGAGGCGGAAGAAGGAGGCGGACAGCGAGAGCCCACTGCGCCCCGCCGTCGGCCCGGAAGCCCGGAATTCCACGTCGAACACCGGGGCACCGCTCTCCAGTACCTGGCGCATCAACGCCTCGAGCGTCGCGGCCTGCGTGCCGGGTGCCGCCTCTGTCAGCTTGCGCCCCAGTCGCTGGTGCACAGGGATGCCGTCCTTGGCGGCCTGCGTGTCGTTCACCCAGGTGCAGCGCAGTTGCGGGTCGCGGATCACGACACCGATCGATGGGTGGGTGGGCAGACGCAGCGCGGCCGGCAGCGACTCCAGCACCCTGGTGTTCGCCGCCCACGGGGGGAGCGTGGCCTGGTCGGCCGCCGTGACGATCCACCCGGCCCGGCCCTGGTGTCCGGACAACGACTGCACGCACAGGCGCGCGCCGATCCTGCGGCCGTCGCGATGGCGCAGGACCCCGCGGCCGGACCACCGGCCCAGGGTTCTGACCTCTTCCGAGAACGGCGACTCCTGCGCCCCCTCGTCCGCACCGACCGCCAGCAGGTCGGCGGCGGAGCGGCCCACTGCCTCCGCGGCCGAATAGCCGACAAGCCGCTGCGCGGTCTCCGTCCACCCGACCACCACCTGGTGGGCGTCGAGCAGGGCTATCGCCGTGCCGGCCTCGTCCAGGGGCTGGCGGGCCGAGGTGACTGCTGTGTGCGCGGAGCCGTCCATGGGTCGTTCCTTCCGTGCCCCCTGTGTGGAGGTGCGTGGCATGGTCGGCCGTGTGCGCGCTGCTTCCGCACCCTCGAGTGAAATAACCGTACAACTCTTACCTATTACGGCAAAGGGGTGCAGATGGCTTCTATCGCCTAAATGTGGATTGTTTGGGCGATTTAGGCGGGGGATTGGTGATCACTCGACGCTCGGCGCCGAGGTCACGCCTCGCGGCCGGGCGCGGCGGTGAAGGGGGTGAGGCTCAGGCGTTTGGCGGTGCGGTTGTCGCCGGAGGAGCGGCCGCGCAGCCGCCTGCCGAGCCAGGGTCCCAGGAAGTCGGCGGCCCAGCGCAGTTCGCCGACCCCGGCGCGCCAGCCTGTGGGGGCGGGGGTCCGCGGGGTGGGCAGGGGGTGCGTCCAGGAGTCGTCGCTGCCCGGGAGGGCGAGGGCGTGGGCGACGGCTGCGGCGATGCGCTGATGGCCGAGTGGACTGGCGTGCAGGCGGTCCGGGCTCCACAGGCGGAGGTCGGTGACCACGGCGTGGTGGCTGGTCTCCGCGACCACGACGCCGTGTCGGCGTGCGGCGTCCCGGATGCGGTGGTTGAGGGCGGTGACACGGTGGCTGACGGGCCGGGCCAGCGGGGTGATGCGGGCGACGTCCGGGAAGGTGAGCGTGACGACGCGCGTCCCCTGGGCGGTGAGCGCGGCGAACATCGCGTCCAGGTGGCCGACGACCTCGTCCGCGTCGAAGCGGGGCCGCAGCAGGTCGTTGACGCAGGCCACCACGGTCGCCAGGTCCGGCCGCAGGGCGAGCGCCGGGGCGAGTTGTTCCGCGTGGACCTGGCCGGCGAGGCGGCCACGGACGGCGAGATTGGCGTACCGCAGGGCGGGGTTGTGCCGTGCGAGGTGCTCGGCGAGACGGTCGGCCCACCCACGCAGCCCGGTTATGTCATCGCCGTCGCCGACACCCTCCGTCTGGCTGTCGCCAAGGGCCACGAACCGTGAGAAGTGAACCTCTGTGCCGGGCATGGGCAAGCCTCTGTTCGATGAGTCGGGCGGCAGGTCCTGGTCAACGGAGCGTCAGGTGGTCTCCGACGAGGCGCGGACCTCTCCACCGGTCGGCGTCGCACGTCGTTCGAGTGCCCGGAGCGCGATCTCGCCCCACCGGATGTTCTCCCGTTCGAAGGCCATGCCGCGCAGCAATGTCAGGTAGGGACCGATGCGTTCGGCCTCCGCGCAGTACTCGTCCTCGGTGCGCCCCTTCAGGAGTCGCTCCCGGAGGCGTTCGTAGCGCGCGAGCTTGGCCGCGGCCCATTCCATGCGCTCACTGATGGCCGCGCGTACGGCCTCGATGTCGCCCACGTCCGCGCACTGCACCTTGACCATGAGCTCGTCCCGGATCGTCGTCGGCTTGCCCGGCGGCTCGGCGACGTAGGCCCGCACGGCTTCCATCCCGGCTTCGGTGAGCGAGAAGAGCCGCTTGTTCGGCCGGCGCTCCTGCTCGACGATCCGGGCGGCGATGAGCCCCTGGCTCTCCATGCGCTCCAGCTCCCGGTAGAGCTGCTGGGGGGTGGCCATCCAGAAGTTCGCGACAGAGGCGTCGAACCCCTTGGCGAGGTCGTAGCCGGACGCCTCGCCTTCGAGGAGCGCGGCCATCACCGCGTTGCGCAATGCCATGAGGCGCAAGCTAGCACATGGCTGATTAATCGCGGATGTGACTAGGTCAAGGGTGGACAAGTCTCCGCGGGGACGCCATAGTCTCCCCTACGCTTATTCAACGAATTGAATACCCAGAGGTGATTTCCGTGCACCCCTTCCGCAAGGCCGCCGAGACCCAGGACCACGCCGCCCTGGAGGCGCTGCTGGCCGAGGACGTCGTGTTCACCAGCCCGGTCGCCTTCAAGCCGTACCCCGGCAAGGCGATCACCGCCGCGATCCTGCGCGGGGTGTCCCGTGTCTTCGAGGACTTCACGTACGTACGCGAGATCGCGAACCCCGACGGCCGTGACCACGCCTTCGTCTTCACCGCCACCGTCGACGGCAAGCAGATCCAGGGCTGCGACTTCCTCCACTTCGACGAGGAGGGGAAGATCGACGACTTCCTGGTGATGGTCCGCCCGCTCTCCGCCGCGAAGGCGCTCTCCGAGGCCATGGGGGCCCAGTTCGACCGGATCGCCCGCGAGGCGGCCGCGCAGTGACCCGCGTGTCACCCATGACCATGGCCTCGCCGCCGTCGGGTGGATGACCCCGTCGGCCCGGCACGCGAGGGCTGACGTCGCCTACGCCGTCGATCCGTCGTCGGCGGGCTTCAGTTGCAGCGCGTTCTCCCAGATCTTGTTCAGCGTCGTCACCAGGCGTTCGAAGGGGATGCGCTGGCCGAGCACGAACACGCTGTAGGCCATGCGGCTCACCATGCCGGACAGAGCGTGGGCCGTCACCAGCGGATCGAGCGTGGGGTCGGCCTCGCCGCTGTCCTGGAGTGCCTGGATCATCTTGGCGTTGCGTCGCGCGAAGGCGTTGCCGCGTTCCAGCCGCATCGCCCGGAAGTTGTCGTCGATGTGGGCGACCTGTTCGAACAGCGCCATCAGGCGCGCGTTCTTCTTGTACGAGCGCAGATAGTCGCGGTTGGCCGCGTCGATGAGCTGCCGGGTGTCGGTGATGCCGGTGCGCTCGCGCAGATGCGGGTGGAGCATCTCCTCCTGCACCATGTCCACGAGCGCCCGGAACACGTCTTCTTTGTCGTTGAAGTACGTGTAGAACGAGCCGGACGCGACATGGGCGGCCCCGGTGATGTCGGTGATCCGGGCGTCGAGATAACCGTCGCGCTCGAAGACCTCGCGTGCCGCGGTGATGAGCGCGTTGCGCGTACGCTCGCCGCGCGGGCTGCGCGGGGCGAGCGGTTGCCGGGGGCCGTCATGGGCCGGGGCCTGGGAAGCCAATGCAGTCCATTCACCGTCGTTCGAACACATGCGGGGTGGCAGCCGATCATAGTATTCGCCGGGCGGTTCGGCCCTGGTCCGCACGCGGCGAAGGCCTCACCGTTCCAGGCCGAGGGAGCCGAGGAAACGGAGGAGTGCCGCGTTGACCTCCGCGGGGCGCTCCTGCTGGACCCAGTGGCCGGCGCCGTCCAGGACGACGTGCTCGCGCAGGTCGGTGAGGACGTCTCCGAGGCGGTCCGCGGGCATGAACCGCGCGACGGGGTCCTTCGAGCCGGTGAGGAAGAAGGACGGCTGCGTGATGGGCCGGCCCTCCAGCTCGCGGGTGAGCGCCCAGTTGCGGTCCATGGCGCGGTAGTAGTTGAGGCCGCCCGTGAAGCCGGTCTCCTCGAACGTCTTGACGTAGTAGGCCAGTTCGTCCTCGTCGAGCCACGGCGGTGCGGGAAGGTCCGCCTCGTCGCGGGCGGCCCACTCGGCGGAGAAGATCTCCCGTGCCACGAGCGTCCTGCGGACGTTGCGCGCCAGCGCCCGGTCCGCGACCCCGGGCTCCTGGAACCACACGATGTAGAAGTCGTCGCCCAGGCGCGAACGGAGGATGGGCAGCGGCGGGGCGGGGGCGCGCGGGGTGACAGGGACGCTCAGGCCGGCCACGGCGCGCACCCGTTCGGGATGCAGCCAGGCCATGTGCCACACGACGTTCGCGCCCCAGTCGTGCCCTACGAACACCGCGTCCTCGGCGCCGACGTCGTCCAGGAGACCCGCGAGATCCGCGCAGAGGCTCAGCACGTCGTAGGCCTCGGGCTCCTGCGGACGTGAGCTCCCTCCGTAGCCGCGCATGTCGGGCACGAGGACCCGGTACCCGGCGTCGGCGAGCGCGAAGAGCTGGTGGCGCCAGGAGAAGGCGAGCTCGGGGAACCCGTGGCACAGGACGACCGGCGGCGTCCCGGGCCGGTGCTCGCCATGCTCGAAGACGCGGAGAGTGATGCCGTTCGTGGCGACATCACGGGGCTCGAGACGCTCCCAGTTCGCGAGTGAGGCCTTCGTCGTCATGCGTCCGTACACCGCCCAATCGGCTGATCCCCCGAGCGAACATGCCCTGTTCAACAAGGGATTGGAAGTATTGAACTTGACGTTGGATTCAACTATACAGGGCGAGGCGACGGTGGCCGCGCCATCGACCAGACCCTGTTCCGCAGGGAGACATCCGAGAAGGTGAGTGCGTCGTGAGTACCGGTCTCGACAGCCGTGGCACGGAGACGTCGCCCGGGACACGCAGTGCCGTCCTCTTCGACTTCGGAGGGGTGCTCACCACCAGCGTGTTCGCGGCCTTCGAGCAGCTGGGGGCCCACCTCGGCTGTGACCCGCGGCTGCCGCTTCGACTTCTGGCCACGGACGAGGAGAGCGGCACCCTTCTCGTCGCGCACGAGGAAGGCCGGATCGGCGAGCTGGAGTTCGAACGGGGCTTCGCCGAGCGGCTCCGTGCCCACGGTGTGGCCGTCGACCGCGCGGAACCGGGCCTCGTACGCCGGATCCAGCGCGGGCTGAGGCCCGACGCCGCCATGATCGACCTGGTCGCGCGGGTCCGCGCAGGCGGGTATCGCGTCGGGCTGCTGTCCAACTCGCTCGGCGACGACTGCTACGCCGGGTTCGACCTGCCGGCCATGTTCGACGCCGTCACCGTCTCGGGCGAGGTGGGCGTCCGCAAGCCCTCGCGCCGGGCCTACGAGATCGCCTGCGAACGGCTGGGCGTGCGCCCGCACGGCGCGGTGATGGTGGACGACCTGAAGCAGAACATCACCGCGGCCGAGCGCGCGGGTCTCGCCGGGATCCTGCACAAGGACGCCTCCGCGACAGCCGCCGCGCTGAAGTCAGTACTCGGCCCCGCCGCACGGCCGCCGGCCACGCCACGCACGCGGTGACCCTGCTCGTTCCACAGCCACGCAGCAACGTTCCTCCCGCACTCACGTTCCTTACGCACCCACATTCCTTCCGCACTCCCGTTCCTTTCGCACCCCACGCACCCACAGAGGGGAAGCCGTGTACCAGACGACCGACAGGGGCAAGGCGTACCAGGAGAAGCTGCTCGCCTTCATGGACGAGCACATCTACCCCGCCGAGCCCGTCTACGAGGCGCAGATGGCGCAGTCCGGCGATCCGCACTTCCACCCTCCCGTCCTGGAGGAGCTGAAGGAGGAGGCCAGGAAGCAGGGACTGTGGAACCTCTTCCACCCGCATCCCGAGTGGGGACCGGGCCTGACCAACCTGGAATACGCCCCGCTGGCCGAGATCATGGGCCGCAGCCCGCACCTGGCCCCGGAGGCCACCAACTGCAACGCGCCCGACACCGGGAACATGGAGGTGCTGACGCTCTTCGGCACCGAGGAGCACAAGGAGCGGTGGCTCAAGCCGCTGCTCGCCGGTGAGATCGCCTCCGCGTTCGCGATGACCGAACCGGCCGTCGCCAGTTCCGACGCGCGCAACATCCAGCTGCGCATGCAGCGCGACGGCGACGACTACATCCTCAACGGCCGCAAGTGGTGGACCTCCAACGTCCTGCACAAGCACTGCAAGGTCCTCGTCGTCATGGGCAAGACCGACCCGGACGGGCCCAGCCACCGGCAGCAGAGCATGATGGTCGTGCCGCTGGACACGCCCGGAGTCACCGTGCTGCGCAACCTGCCCGTGTTCGGCTACCAGGACCGGGAAGGCCACGGCGAGGTCCTCTTCGAGAACGTACGGGTGCCTTCCACGGCCCTGCTCGCCCGCGAGGGCGACGGCTTCATGATCAGTCAGGCCAGGCTGGGACCCGGGCGCATCCACCACTGCATGCGCAGCATCGGCATGGCCGAGCGGGCGCTGGACCTGATGATCGACCGGGCCCAGCAGCGGACGACCTTCGGGGCGCCGATCGCCGAGCGGGCCAACATCCAGGACTGGATCGCCGAGGCCCGCGTCGAGATCGACATGGCCCGGCTGCTGACCCTCCAAGCGGCCCACCTGATGGACACCGTGGGCAACAAGGAGGCGCGGACCGAGATCGCCGCGATCAAGGTGGCCGCACCGGAGATCGCCCTCAAGGTCGTCGACCGCGCCATCCAGGTCCACGGCGGAGCCGGCGTCTCCGACGACTTCCCCCTCGCGAGCATGTACGCCCACCTGCGCACCCTGCGCCTGGCGGACGGACCCGACGAGGTGCACAAGCGGACCATCGCGCACCGGGAACTGCGCCGGCGTGAAGCCGAGCGGGGTGCGCGCCGGGGAGCGTCGAGCGGGCGGGAAGCGACCTCGTGAGTGACCCGACGCCGGCCCACGTGCGGGAGACGTGGCAGACACTCGAGCCGTACCACGGCGCCGTCTACTTCTCGCCCGAGGCACACGCCGCCTACGGGGAGTTGGGAGTGGTGGGCCAGGCGGGATACTTCGCCTCCCGTGCGGCGGCCCTCGGACCCGTCGGTCCCGAGGTGGTGACGGCCACCTTCTACAACTTCAACCCCGAGGCGGTACGGGCCGCACTGCCCGCCGTGTGGGAAGCGGCACCCCCGGAGGCGCTTCTCGCGGCACGGCTGCGCGGTATGGACGCGACCCTGCGCCGGGTCCTCGGGGACGAGGTGCTCGCCTCCGAAGAAATGCTCCGCGCGGCCGAACTCGCCTCGACCGCCGCGCGGGCGACCCTGGCGTACCTGCACGGGCGGCCCCTGTTCGCGGCGCACACGGCACTGCCCTGGCCCGAACAGCCCCACCTGGCGCTGTGGCACGCGCAGACGCTGTTGCGTGAATTCCGTGGCGACGGGCATGTCATGGCACTCGTGGACGCCGGCCTGAACGGCATCGAAGCGCTGGTCACCCACGCCGCGGTGGGCCCAGTGGGGGCGCAGGCGCTGCGCACGACCCGGTCCTGGTCGCAGGAGGAGTGGGACGCGGCCGTCACCGGCCTGCGTTCCCGAGGCTGGCTGACCGACAGCCCGGACCTGGTCCTCACGCAGGAGGGCGAGGAGTGGAGAGCGGCCGTGGAACGCGCCACGGACCGCCTCGGCGCCGCCCCGTACCTGGCTCTGGGCGCCGACGGCTGCACCGAACTGCGCGACCTCGTACGCCCTTGGAGCAGGGCGCTGGCAGCGGAGTTGATGCCGTGGGCGGTGCCGCGCCTCGCCGATCGCTAGCGGTCCGGCTCAGGCAGCGGGCTGGAGAGCGATGTGCATGCCGAGGGCGATCATCACCGCTCCCGTGACCTGTTCGAGGCGGGTGGTCAGACGGCTCGACAGCGCACCCGCGACGCGGGAGGCCAGGTACGCGAGACCGGTGAGCCACAGCACCGAGAGAGCGAGGTGACAGGACCTCGTCGAGCCGGTCGGCGCCCGCTCCTCAGCCCAGCTTCTTCAGCAGTTCGGCGGCGAGCGGGGCGGAGGAGGAGGGGTTCTGGCCGGTGACCAGGTTGCGGTCGACGACCACGTTCGGCGCCCACGGCTCGCCGACCTGGACGTCGACGCCCGCCTCCTCGAGGCGCGTCTGCAGCAGCCACTTCGCCCTCTCGGCGAGGCCGGCCTGGGTTTCCTCGGCGTTGGTGAACGCCGCCGCCCTGTACCCGGCGAAGGCGTTGGAGCCGTCGCTCTTCTCGGCGGCGAGCAGCGCGGCCGGGGCGTGGCAGACGACGCCGAGCGGCTTGCCGGAGTCGAGCGTGTCGATGAGGAGCCTGCCGGAGGTGGCGTTCACGGCGAGGTCCTCCATGGGGCCGTGGCCGCCGGGGTAGAAGACGGCGTCGTAGTCGTCCAGGTTCACGTCCTCCAGCCGGATCGGGTTCTTGATCTCGGCGATGGAGGCGAGAGTGGCGGCGATCCTGTCGGCGCCCTCCTGGCCGCCGTTGACCTCGGGGGCGAGGCTGCCCTTGTCGACGGTGGGGACGACGCCGCCCGGGGTGGCGACGACGATCTCGTGCCCGGCCGCCTTGAACGCCTCGTACGGGGTGACGGCCTCCTCGGCCCAGAAGCCGGTGGGGTGCTTGGTGCCGTCGGCCAGCGTCCAGTGGTCGGCGCCGGTCATCACAAACAGGATCTTCGACATGGTGCTTCTTTCGGGAGAGAGGCTGACGCTCTCGAACGTAGGACGCTGAGCCATTGGTTTCCAATGAAGACTTCAATGCCTGGTATTGAAACTTCTATGGCTGCCCCAGCCTCCATGGCACTGGGCGGTCCCATAGGGAAACGCTTAGATTCCCGGTGTGAGCGATAGCGATTCTCATGGCACGTCTCCGGCTCCGCCCCAAGCCGCCGGCACCCCGCACCCCCTCGATCTGAACCTGCTGCGCACGTTCCTCGCCGTGTACCGGTCGGGCTCCTTCACCGGTGCCGCCCAGCTACTCGGGCTGTCGCAGCCCACGGTGACGACGCAGATGCGGGCGCTGGAACGGCAGACGGGGCGGGAGCTGTTCGAGCGGCTGCCGCGCGGCGTCGCGCCGACGACCGTGGCCGACGAACTCGCGGCGCGGGTCGCCCCGGGGCTCGACATGCTCGCCGCGGTGGCCGGCCCGGACGCCGGGGCGGGCCGCAGGGCCGATCCGGTGCATCTCGCGGGTCCCGCCGAGTTTTTGTGCACCCGGGTCCTGCCGTCGCTGGCACCGCTCGTGGCCGACGGGGTACGGCTGAGGGTGGCGACGGGGCTGACCGACGCGCTGCTCGACGAACTGCGGGCCGGCCGCCACGACCTGGTGATCGCCACGATCCGCCCGCGGGGCCGTGCGCTGTCCGCGGTTCCGCTGACGGACGAGGAGTTCGTCCTGGTGGCGGCGCCCTCGTGGGCCGATCGGCTCAAGGAGCCGCTCGCCGTCGAGGGCCCCTCGGTCCTGCACCCGGTTCCGCTGGTGACGTACGCGGAGGACCTGCCCATCGTCCGCCGCTACTGGCGGCACGTCTTCGGCCGCCGGCTCTCCTGCCCCGCCGCCGTCACGGTGCCGGACCTGCGCGGCGTGAAGGCCGCGGTGGTGGGCGGTGCGGGCTTCAGCGTGCTGCCCCGCTACCTGTGCGCCGACGAACTGGTCTCCGGCGCCCTCGTCCCCCTGCACGAGCCCGACGACCTGCCGATCAACACCGGCTACCTGGTCCAGCGACCCGGTGCTCCTGGTAACACGGACGTGATCCGCGTCCGCGAACACCTGCTGGAGGCCGCTCGTACATGGTCATGACCTCGCCGCAGGGTGGTCAGCGGCCTGGGTCGGCCCAGCCACGCTCCGGGGCACGCTCGCACGCGTACCGGGGGCGTGGCCGGGCCGGCGTTCGGTGTGGCTCACCCGGCGGGGTCGAGGACGACCGGCAGTTCGGCGAGCCCGCGGAAGGCAGGGAAGGGGACTTCCAGCCACCGTGCTCCGGCGGCGGGGTCGGCCAGGGTCATCCTGGGGAAGCGGTCGAACAGACGGGTCAGCGCCAGCTGCGTCTCCAGCCGGGCCAGCGGGGCTCCCAGGCAGTAGTGGCTGCCGTGTCCGAACCCCAGATGGGCGTCCTGCGCGTTGCCCGGCCGCATCACGTCCAGCTCGTCCGGGGCGTCGAACTTCCGGGGGTCGCGGTTGGCCGAGGAGATCGCGATCTGGACCAGGGCGCCCTTGGGGATCCGGGTCCCGCTGTACTCGATGTCCTCGGTCGCGTAGCGGAACGTCGCGCTCTCCACGGAGCCGTCGTAGCGCACCAGTTCCTCGACCGCCGGACGGATCAGGTCCGGGTTCTCCCGCACGGCGCGCAGCTGCGCGGGATGGGACAGGAGGTGGTGGACGGCGTTGCCGATGAGGTAGGCGGTCGTCTTGTGCCCCGCGAACATCAACAGGAACGCCGTGGAGACGAGTTCGTTCTCGGTGAGCGCGTCGTCGTTGTCCCGGACCGCGATGAGCGCGCTGAGCAGATCGTCACCGGGATGGTCCCGCTTGGCGCCGATGAGCTCGGTGAAGTACGCGTGCAGATCCTCTTCCGCCTTCTGCTGGGCCCGCTTGGCCTCCTCGCCGAAGCCGGTCTGCGCCACCGTGGTGGACAGGTGCTGCATCCGTGACCGGTCCCGCGGCGGCACGCCGAGCAGATCGCAGATCACGACGATCGGCAGCGGGAAGGCGAACGCGGGCAGCAGGTCGAAGCGTTCCTGGGTCGGGCACTCGTCGAGCAGGCTCTCGACGATGTCCTCGATCCGGGGTCGCAGGGCCTGCACCCGCTTCGGGGTGAACGCGGAGTTGACCATCCTGCGCAGCCGGGTGTGCTTGGGCGCGTCGGAGTTGAGCATGTTGTCGTCCAGCGCGATGGACGAGTCACCGAAGATCCTCCGGTAGGCGTCCATGGCCCCGTACATGTCCTTGCTCAACCGCGGATCCGACAGGGCCGCCCGCGCGTCCTCGTACCGGGTGATGAGGTAGGTCTCGTTGCCGTGCGGCGGTCGCATGGGGCAGACCGGCGCCTCTTCCCGGAGCCGGGCGTAGAACGCGTGCGGATCGCGCCGGAACTCGGGGGTGCACCGCTCCGCCGCGGTGACGGCCTCGTGCGTGGTGGTCACGGACGGCTCCTGAGGTCGAAGAGGGTCTCGGCGTTGCCGCCGAGGATCTGCCGCTGGGCCGCCTGGTCGACCGGCAGCTTCTCGATCATGTGGATGAAGTCCTCAAGCGGCGCCGCCATCGGCGGTGAGTCGGTGCCGAACAGCATCCGCTCGGGGCCCAACACCTCCGCGTTCAGGCTCAGATGCGCCGCGCTGAACGGGCTCGTGTCGACGTACATGCGCCGCAGCGCCGCGGCAGGGTCGGCCGCCGGCTCCCTCGTCGCCGGCCCGTTCGCCGTCGGCCTGCCGGCCCTCGGATCCCCGGCCTTCTCCGGGGCGGAGGCCGCCACGGGCCGCCCGGGGGGCGGCGGGGGCCGCCCCCCCCGCCGCCGGGGCGCCGCGCGCGGGACCGAGCCCGGGCGCGCGCCCCACCCCACGACCCCCCGCGCGG
>NZ_JBEYUW010000006.1:0-529014 GCF_040643735.1 Streptomyces sp. NPDC047085 | reverse complement strand
CGCCCAGGCCGCCGAAATGCCCCAGGCCAAGACCGCCACCACCGCGGCCGCCACCGGCGACAGCCACACCACCCCCAAGACCGGCACCGCCAACAACCTCGACGGCTGGATCAAGCAGTCCCTGCAGATCATGAAGGCCAAGGGCATCCCCGGCAGCTACGACGGCCTCAAGCGCAACATCATGCGCGAGTCCGGCGGCAACCCCACCGCCCAGAACAACTGGGACGTCAACGCCAAGCAGGGCACCCCCTCCAAGGGCCTCCTTCAGGTCATCGACCCCACCTTCAACGCCTACCACGTCGACGGCACCGCCCACAGCGTCACCGACCCCGTCGCCAACATCACCGCCGCCGCCAACTACGCCGCCCACCGCTACGGCTCCATCGACAACGTCAACTCCGCCTACTGAGGCGTCACCGCGCGGCCAACGCCGCGTGGCCTCAAGACGGTGTCCGGGACCAGCGGTTGAGCGTCTCGCCGGCACGGTCGTAGGTGAGCCAGGTGCCGTCACCGAGTGGGCGCACTTCTCGGTTTACGGGGCCTGTGGGATACGCCAGCGATCCGCGTATGTCCAGGGTGCGGGCGTCCAGCAGCCAGTGGCGGGCTCGTTTCGGGCCGTCGTCGGATTCGATCGTCGAGGCGATGACGGTGTCGGCGTCGACGAAGCCGCAGCCGTGCACCCAGCGCCGGTCCTCGTCGTCGGCCGGCTCGCGCGCCCCCTCGGCGAGCACCGTGCCGTCCAAGGCGTGCAGTCGCAGGTCCGCTCCGTAGTGCTCGACCGTCAGGAAGCCCGGATGGCCCGCGTGAACATCCGCCAGGATGCGGTCCATTGTCTCGTTCAGGTCCCAACTGGTCAGCTTCTCGCCGTCCCAGCGCGCCCAGTACAGCAGGATGCCGTCCTGGCCCATGCCGATGCACAGACCCATGTGGACACCGTCCGGGTGGGAGAGGTGGTGCGAGCCGGAGGCCACGCTGTCCAGCGGCAGCCGGGCCAGCTCTCGTCCGTCACGGGCGTCCAGGACGACCCAGCACTCCTGCCAGTTCCCCGCTTCCGGCTCGACCACGACGTGTGCCCACACGAGCCGGCCGTCGTCCGAGACGCGGCATGATCCATGCTCCAGGCCGCGGCACACCTCCTGCTCGTCCCCCGTGTGGAGGTGGCCGATCTCGGGCCCCCAGCAGGCGTGCCGGTACTCCCACAGCGTCTCTCCGCCCACGCCTGTCGCCCGCACCGCGCGCTGGCCCGAGAACACCGCGAAGGAACCGTCGGGGCTGACCGAATGGACGCCCATGTCCCAGCCCGGCCAGGGAAGCGGGAAGACGGCAGCCGGTGCGTGCTCCCCCGCGAAGACCTCGGACAGGTCGTAGACCTCCAGCTCGTGCCCGTTCTGGAGCAGGGCGCGGCCCGGCCCGTCGCCACGGCCTTCGAGGGCGAAGCCGTTGACGAGGGAGTCTCCATCCGGCAGCCGCACCGAGTCGCGCAGATGTGCAGTGATCGACATGGGCTGAAGGTAACGGACGCATCTGACAGCCTGGTCGCTCCCCGTGTCAGCCCTCGTCCAGCACCGCCCGGATCACGTGCCGGGCGTTGTGTGCCATCGCGGGGTTCGTCTTCCGGTAGTAGGGCAGTGCGATCAGTGCCTGCGAGAGTGTCCGGCCGCGGCCCCGGATCCAGGTCGGCTCGTCGACGTCGAGCGCCTCGCGGAAGACCTCCCTGGCGTCGGCCGGCAGCAGATTCCACGCGGGGAACAGATCGCAGGCCGGATCTCCCACGCCCATGCACCCGAAGTCGATGACCGAGGCCAGTCGGCCGCCGTCGACCAGCAGGTTGCCCGGCATCAGATCGGCGTGCAGCCACACCGCCGGCCCGTCCCAGTCCGGGGCGCGCAGCGCCTGCTCCCATACGGCGGTCACGGCATCGCAGTCGACGTCCTCCTGCGGGATCCCGCGCAGTTCCTCGATCGCCGCCCGGGTTTCCGCTTCGAGCGAGGCGACGGGCCCGCCCCGGTACGCCTGAGGCGCGGCCGGCAGCGTGAGGCTCCGCATCGCCGCCACGAACGCGGCCAACTCCTCGGCCAACAGAACGGGTTCGCTGAGCGCCCCCGCTTCGGGATGCTCTCCGTCCAGCCACCGGTACACCGACCACGGCCACGGATACCCCTCGGCCGGCTTCCCCGCCCCGAGCACCTCGGGGATGCGTATGGGCAGGTGAGGTGCGAGGCGCGGCAGCCATTGCTGTTCCATCGACACGTCGTCGGCCCCGCCCCGCACCAGGGGCAGCCTGACGACCATGTCGTCGCCCAGCCGGTACATGGCATTGACCGTGCCACCCGACGGCCACCGCTCCACCCGCAGTCCCGCCCACTGGGGGAACTGTCCGGCGATCAACCGTCGTACAAGGCCGTCGTCAATGGGATGCATGCCTGGATGCATCTGCCCCGCGCTCATGGTCGGCATCCGACCACCGGACGCCGACAGGCGTCAAACACCTTTCCACGAGCGCACCTTTCCGCGAGCGCACCTTCCCGGCGGCTCTTCCGCACGCAGACGGACGTACCACGCAGACTCACGTCCTCAGTGCTGGCAGTGCTCGCACCACACGGTGCGGCGGCCGGAGACGCGGCGTGAGCTGAGGGGGGTGCCGCAGCGCGGGCATGCCGGTTCGGTGTCGTCGCGGTGGCCGGTGAGCCAGTTGCGGCGCGGCGGCACGCGTCCGGCGCGGGTGGCGGTGGAGAGCACCCGTCGCATCGCCGTGAAGACGTGACGCGCCTCGTCGTCGCCGAGTTCCCGTGCCGGGCGCCCGGGGGCCACGCGTGCCCGCCAGAGGATCTCGTCGCTGAGCAGGTTTCCGAGCCCGGCGATGAGGCCCTGGTCCATCAGCACGCCCTTGATCGCACCGCGCCGCCCGGAGAGCAGCTCCAGGAAGGCGGGGCGCTTCATGTCGAGGGCGTCGGGGCCCAGCGGCGCGAGCAGGCGCTCCAGTGCCCGCTGGTCGGGGGCGAGCCGTATGCCCTGGAGCTTGCGCTGGTCCCGGTAGCGGAGCTGCCGTTCGCCGTCGAGGGTCAGGACGACCCGGTCGTGCGGGTCGAGCGGATCGTCCGCCCGGGCGGACAGCAGCTCGCCGGTCATGCCGAAGTGCCAGACGAGCGCCGGACCGTCACCGACCGGGACGACCAGCAGCTTGCCGTGGCGGCACGGCTGTCCGAGCCGCCGTCCCTCCACCTCCCGTCGCAGACGCTTCGCGGTGACCCCGCGCAGGACTCCCGTGTCGCGGACGTCGACGTGGCGGACGCGCCGGCCCCGGCCGCAGGTGTTGAGTACGTCGCGGAAGCCCTCGACGTCGGGCAACTCCGGCATCTCTGCCTCCCGAGTGTGTGAGGTCGCACGGTCGAAGCAGGTCGCCCTGCGGCCGGTTCCGCGGTTCAGCGCATGGCCGCCGAGAAGTCAGCGGTCCTCGTCGTTGCGGGCGCTTGCGTCGCCGTTCTTCAGTACGTCCGCGACGATGCGCAGATCCGCGACGAGGCCCTCGTAGACCGGCGTGCGGTCGTCGGCGCGCAGGACGGCGGAGGGGTGGATGGTCGCGACCAGCCCGGTGATCCCCTCGTCGGCCTCGCCGGAGCCGTCGAGGCCGGGCCAGGGCAGGAGGGCGCCGCGCTGCTCGGACACCCGGAATCCCGAGCCGAGCAGGGCCTTGCCCGCCGTCGCGCCGAGCGCGACGACCACCTTCGGTGACACGACCCGCAGTTCGGCCACGAGCCAGGGCCGGCACGCCGTCATCTCCCGCAGGCTCGGGGCCTTGTGGATACGGCGCTTGCGGCCTTCCGGGATCGTGAACTTGAAGTGCTTGACCGCGTTGGTGACGTACACGTTCTCCGGGTCGATGCCCGCGTCCTCCAGGGCGCGCCTCAGCACCCTGCCCGCGGGGCCGACGAACGGCTTGCCCTGCCGGTCCTCCTGGTCGCCGGGCTGCTCGCCGAGGAGCAGGACTCCCGCGTCGGCGTCTCCTTCGCCGAACACCGTCTGGGTGGCGTCCCGGTACAGGGGGCAGCCGCGGCACTGCGCGGCCGCCTTCCGCAGTCCCGGCAGACCGGCGCGCTCGCCCGGGAGGTAGGGCGTCGCGTCGTGCTCGTGTCCGTTCTGGTCTCCGCGGCCCCCGGTTCCTGTGCTGCCCATGACGTTCCTCGCTCCCCGTGCGCCCGTCCTCGTCACCCGGCGGGCCTTCCCGGTCCGAGTACCCCGGCGGGCGGGAAGTGCGCGGGTGTATCCGTACGGCGGTTCGAGGCAGCCGGTCGGGGGCGGTCACCCGACGTGCGTCCAGGTGATCCCGTCCCGCCCGCTGAGTGCTTCCACGGCCGTGTCGACGGCCAGCGGGAGCGGCAGCGGCGAGCGCGAGCGGATGCGGCTCAGTGCCTGGTGCGAGCGGATCAGGCTGGCGAAGTCACGGGGGTACGCGGCGGCGTCCACGCCGGTCAGGATTCCGATCTTGCGGGCCCGGGCGGCCGTGCGCCGCCAGTCCTCCGAGCCGGCGAGCCCGATCGAGTCGGTGCCGTGGTTGAAGAGCAGGACGCGGATCTCGTCGTACGGGTCGGTGGTGTCGAGGTAGTGCTCGAGTCCGGCCCGGGAGGCCTCGGTACCGAAGACGGACCAGTACGGGACCGAGCCCGTGCGGAGCGTCTGCCAGGGGTCGAGGAGCAGGAACGAGTCGACCAGGAGGCGGCCGGTGGGTACGCCGCGCTCGGCGTACGTGGCGCGGTAGAGGTCGGCCACGGCGGGGCTGAGCCGCTCCGGGGTGTCGAAGCGCAGGACGTCCAGGCGGAGCCGGTTCCGTCGCGCGTGGGCCGACAGGTCGTCGAGCAGCGCGCGTTGCGTGCCCCACTCGGCTTCGGGGCTGTCGCCGTCGGGTGCCGGCGGGTCCCAGCGGCGCGCAGGGGCGTCGTAGCGGGCGAGCAGGTCGGCGACGCGTGGGCCGCCCCGGTGGTACTCCTCGGGCGTGGCGTCGCCGAGGGCGCCGAACTGGAAGACGTACCGGTCGTCGACGGTCGTCGTGGGCCAGCCCAGGGTGCAGTCGACGGCGACGAGCAGGCCGCCCGGCGCCAGCCGCTCGCCGATGAACCGGCGGTACGCCTCGGGCAGGCGGTGCCACTTGACCCGGAAGTAGGTCATGCCGGCGATCATCAGGCGGTCCTGGTTGGGGTCGTGCATGTGGTGCAGGACGAGGTCCGGGTTGGCCGCGAGCAGGGCCCGGCCGGCGTCGCGGGCGGCGGCCAGGTCGCCGCGCGCGTCGTCCGGGGCGACGTGGTGGCGGCGTACGGGCACGAGCAGTGTCTGCGGCAGCCACGCGGCGTCGAGCGCGGCGGCCAGATGGATCAGGGCGCCGTTGGCGGAGCCGACGAAGACCACCGGGTAGCGGCGCCGGGGATAGTGACCGGTGATCCATTCGGCGAGTGCCGGGGAGCTCACCTCGCCCGCCCGGCGCATCGGGACGGCCTCGGCCCAGCCGCTGACGGCGTAGACCCGTTCCTGGACGGCGGTCGGCAGGTGGTTCAGGCTTCCGAGCAGGCCGGACAGCGGCGGCTCGAGGGCGGCGGGCAGGCTGCCGATGGCCGGGACGTCCCGGCCGGTGAGAAACCGGGACAGTGCCCGCAGCATGCCGGTGGCCGAGTCGAAGGCGGCGACGGTTCTGGACGCCTTCACCGCGCTGCCCTCCCCGCCTCCGGGAGTCCGTCGGTGTGCGCTCCGGCCTCCGGGTCCAGGGCGTGGGTGAGGAAGTCCCGGACGAGATCGGCGAGCGCGTCCGGCTGCCGGTACGGCACCATGTGGCCGGCCCGCGGTACGACGGCCAGCCGTCCCGCGGGCAGCAGCCGGGTGGCCTCCTCGGCCCACTCCTGGGGAACCATCCGGTCCTGGGCGCCCCGGACCACCAGGGCGGGCACGGGGACGTGCGGCAGCTTGTCCTCGACGCGGTCGCGCAGGGATTCGGCGAACGCACCGGCCACGCGGCGCGGTCCCGCGTCCCGGTAGTCGGCGATGTTGAGCGGGGCCATCGAGGGCCGTTCGTGGGGTGCGTTGCGGGCCCAGCGCAGCACCTGATGGAGGAAGCCGCGGGCTGCGGGGTCGACGGTCGGGCCTACGAGGACCAGCGCGGCGACGCGTTCGGGACGGCGTACGGTGAAGTCGACGGCGACCTGGCAGCCGAAGGAGGAGCCGAGCAGCACCGCCGGGTCCAGGTCGGCCGCGGCCAGCCAGTCGTCCAGCGAGTCGGCGAGCGCCCGCAGTCCGAGCGGCTGTTCGCTCCCGTAGCTGGGATCTTGGCTGGCGCCGAAGCCCGGAAGGTCGACGGCCCACGCGTCGTGGTGCGGAGCGAGGGCCTCCAGGAAGGGCAGGAACTCCCGGCTGGAGACCCCGGCGCCGTGCACGCACACCACCGGTGGTCTCCGGCCGGGATCCCGCCACGCGGTCAGCCGCGTGCCCCGGATCTCCCTCGTGATCCGCCGCATCTTCCGTGCTCACTCGTTGGGCCGCGCCGCGCTGATGCCCCCGAGCGCGGAGCCGGGGTCACGGTCGATGGCCAGGTCTCCCAAGGAGACGATGCCGACGGCGTGATCGCCCTCGACCACCGGCACACGGCGTACGGCCCGCTCGCGCATCAGCGCGATGACCTGGTCGACGTCGTCTTCGGGGGCCACGGTGATCAGGTCCTCGCTGCACACGTTCGCCACGGTGCGGTCACCGATGGTGCCGCCTTCCGCCATGACGCGGACGACGAGGTCCCGGTCGGTCACCACTCCGCGCAGGTGGCCTTCGTCGACCACCAGCACGTCGCCGACATCCTTACTGCGCATCAGCTGGGCGACGTCGATCACCGAGGTCAGCGGCGCCACCGTGACGAGGTCCGTGGTCATGATCTCGCGCACCTGCTGGGTCATGGTTCCTCCTTCCAGGCAGGGACGGGGGACGCCGATGCGGCATCCCGCCTCCCGAGTACCCGTAGCGCGCGTCGCGCAACGCGGGATCGGTCCGCGCCGGTTCAGCCGCGCGCGGGTGGCCGGCCCCAGTGACGGTGTGCCGCGATGGCCGCCACCAGCGCGTGGGCGAAGTCCGTGCCCGCGATGTCCGGGGTGACGTCCGTGATCACGCCCTGGTCGGCCACCATGTGGTGCGGTTCGGTGGACAGGTGCAGGCCCTCCGGTCCCAGGGCCGACAGGACGTCCACGCCGTTGCCCAGGGCCGCCACGGGCTTGCCGTGCCGGTAGGCGTCCCGGACGAAGCGCATCGCGTCCGGGTCGGCGGTCAGCGGCGAAGTGCCGGTGGACGTGCCGGGCACGACGACGGCGTCGTACAGCACGGACGCGACGGTCGGCAGCGCTCGGTCGACCGCGCAGGGTTCGCCGTCGGCCGCCGGTACGGTGCCGTCGGCCGCGACCAGGACCTCCACGATCGCGCCCTCCGGTTCCAGCAGCTGTCGTACGGACGTGACCTGCCGGCCGTCCACTCCGTCGGCGGCCGGCACGGCGACGCGCCGGGTGCGGATCGATCCGTCTCCGGGCAGTGCCTCCAGGCTGAGGGCGGGCGAGGACTGCTTGGAGGCCGGCTCCTTGCCGTCGGACGGCTCGGGCACCCCGATGCCCCGGGCCACCTGGTTCGCCAGTTCGCCGTCCACCTGGGCGAGTTGCTCGACCGTACGGGCCCGCACGTGCGGCGCCCCGACCTTGCCCAGTTCGAACCGGAAGGCCTGCACGATGTGCTGTTTCTCCCAGTCGGACATACTGTTCCAGAACAGCGCGGGCTGACTGTAGTGATCCAGGAAACTCGGGCTGCGGCGGCGGATCTTGGCGCCGTCGACGCGCTCCGCGTAGTGCGTGAAGGCCGTGGAGTCGGCGCCCGCGGGGGCGGGGCAGCCGCCGCCGAGGGAGTTCGGGAAGTAGTTCGTGCCCCGGTGGATCGTGCTCTGGTGGTAGCCGTCGCGCTGGTTGTTGCGTACGTCCGCCACCGGGCGGTTCACCGGCAGCTCGGTGAAGTTTGGTCCGCCCAGCCGGATCAGCTGCGTGTCCAGGTAGGAGAAGTTGCGGGCCTGGAGCAGCGGATCGTTGGTGAAGTCGATCCCGGGCACGACGTTGGCCGTGTGGAAGGCGACCTGCTCGGTCTCGGCGAAGAAATTCTCCGGATTGCGGTCAAGGACCATCCGGCCGATCGGCCGGACCGGCACCTGCTCCTCCGGGATGATCTTCGTGGCGTCCAGCAGATCGAAGTCGAAGGCGAACTCGTCCTCCTCCGGCACGAGTTGCACACCCAGTTCCCACTCCGGGTACTGGCCCGCCGCGATCGTGTCCCACAGGTCGCGCCGGTTGAAGTCCGGGTCGCGGCCCTGGCACTCCTGCGCCTCGTCCCACACCATCGAGTGCGCCCCGAGCCGTGGCTTCCAGTGGAACTTGACGAACGTGCCGCGTCCGTCGGCGTTCACGAACCGGAAGGTGTGCACGCCGAAGCCCTGCATCATGCGGAAGCTGCGCGGGATCGCCCGGTCCGACATCAGCCACATCACCGCGTGGAGGGATTCCGGCTGGAGGGAGACGAAGTCCCAGAACGTGTCGTGCGCGGAGGCGCCGGTCGGGATGTCGTGTACCGCTCCTGGTCCTCCCGGGACAGCTTTTTGATGTCAAGGTCGTCGTGCCGCTTCTCACGCGAGCGCAACTCGCGTTCACCGGCCAGCCGGCCGTCCTCGGAGCGCACGGTCCGCTCGTATTCCGGGCCGAACCGCTCCTGCAGCCGCCGACGCCGCATCATGATCCACACACCTGCGCCGAGCAGGGCCAGAATGATCACGACGGGAACGATGATGGCGACAAGCGTTTCGGTGGTGGACATCGGGACCTCCTCATGCCGTCACGTTTTCCGCACCGCGATTACCCGGTCGAGTCCTGGACATGCGCCGTCAGCGCGAAGCGTCGGCAAAAGGGATGGACCGGACCAATGGGGGCATATTCCTCTTGCGGGGACTCCGGCTGGACTCAGGCAGGGAGGAGGCGCGCGTTCCCGTGGACGCTGAAGAGCCGGCGACGGGCCGTGACGCGATCGCAGCGGCCCGGGAGGAACGGCTGATCGTCGAGATGCGGCCCGATGCCCGGACGGACACCGTCGTGCTGGTCATGAACGGAGAGGTGGACCACGACTCGGCCGGGCCCCTGACGGATGCCCTGGAGGAGGGAATCGGGGCAGGGCGGATCATCGCCGATTGTTCCGGGCTGCGGTTCTGCGATTCGACCGGGCTGAACGTCCTGCTCAAGGCCCGGCTGCGGATGCTGCACCGCGGTGGACGCCTGGATCTCGCCGGGCTGCGCCCGCCCGTGGACCGCATGTTCGAGATCACGGGTGCCGATCATGTCTTCCGGGTGTTCCGGAACGTCGAGACGGCGCTCGCGGACGACGGGGCCGGCACATGACCGCGGTGGGCGGAGCCGGCGGAGGGAGCATGACGACGCAAGGCGCCGGCCACGAACAGGTACGACGGCTCGTCCTGCACGGCACGAGCGGCGTGGTGACGCGCTGTCGTGACTACACGGCGGCGGCGCTCGCCGACTGGGGCTGGCTCCCGGCCACCACACCGGATGCGCGCGAACGAGTCGAGGACGTGCTGCTGCTGGTGTCGGAGGTGGTCACCAACGCCTGTCTGCACGCCGGCGGCCCGGAGGAGTTGGTCCTGCGGCACGACGCCGGGCGGCTGCGCGTGGAGGTGGCCGACGGCAGCCCGGAGTTCCCGCGCCCTGCGGCGCACCGCTCCCCCGCGCTGCCCGGCGGTCACGGTCTCATGGTGCTGGACCGGCTGGCCGGCGCGTGGGGGTGCGCGGCCAGGCCCGGCCGCGCCCCCGGCAAGGTCGTATGGCTGGAGGTCAGCCGGCCCGCCGGGCCGGAGTCGCTTCGGACGCGGTCGGACCGTCGTCGACCAAGCCCGCTCTGAGTTCGTCCAGGATCCGCTTCAGCAGGCGCGAGATGTGCATCTGCGACACGCGCAGACGCTCACCGATCTGCGCCTGGGTGAGCTCCTCGCCGAAACGCAGCGACAGGATGAGGCGGTCGCGCGCGCACAGGCGGGCGATCAGCGGCTTCAGCGACTCGAAGTCCTCGACAAGGTCGTACGACGGCTCCGATGCGGCCAGGTGGCGCTCCGCGAGACCCTGCGCGTCGGTGTCGTCGTCCGTGACCGGCGTGTCCAGGGAACGGGCGACATAGCCGTTCGCGGCGCGTTCGCCCTCGGCCACGCGCTCCTCGGTGAGCTGCATCTGGGCGGCGAGTTCGCCGCGGCTCGGCCGGTGTCCGAGGCGCTGCTCCAGGCAGTCGGTGGTCCTCGCCAGCTCGATCCGCAGTTCCTGGAGCCCGCGGGGGACCCTGACCGCCCAGGTGGAATCCCGGAAGAACCGCTTCATCTCGCCGACGATCGTCGGCAGGGCGAAGGCCGTGAACTCGATGTCGCGGTCGGGGTCGAAACGGTTGATCGCCTTGATCAGACCGATCGTGCCGACCTGGATGACGTCCTCCGTCGGCTCGGCGTGGTCCCTGAACCGCCGGGCGGCGAACTTGACGAGACTGAGGTTCAGTTCGACCAGGGTGTTCCGCACGTAGGCGTGCTCGGGCGTGCCCTCCTCGAGTTCGCGCAGACGGGCGAAGAGGGCCGCCGACAGGGAGCGTGCGTCCCGCGTCGTGACCTCGGTGGGGCGCGCGATCTCGGGCAGTCCGGCCAGTGCCTTGCGGCGCATGGCCGCGCCTGTGTCGCGGCTGGGGGTGAGGGACGTCTGCGGGGTGGACATGAGGCTCCTTCGACGGTGGCGGTGGGCCCCCGCCGCGCCGCGCGCGGGCGGGAACCGTCGGCCGAGCGTCTTGTAGTCCGGTTTCCCGTTCGATCTGGTTTGACACGGGATGAACCGGAAAGCGGCGGCATATGACCAGGCACCAGCGGCGTCCGGCCGGGGACCGCTCGTTGCGCTACGACCTTCCGTCGGGGCCCGGAGTGGTCGCGCACTGCCGCGCTCTCACCCGGCGGGCGCTGCGCGAGTGGTTCGGATCCGCGGGCGAACCAGGCCGCAGGGCGGCCGACGACGCCGTGCTGCTGGTGTCCGAGCTGGTCACGAACGCCTGCACGCACGGGGGCGTGCCGACCGAACTGCAACTGACCGGATCCGAGCGGGCACTGTGGGTGCAGATCAGCGACACCAGCGCGGTGGTCCCCCATCCGCACGGCCGGCATCACGCCGCCCGCGCCTCGGGCCACGGCCTGTATCTCGTCCAACGGCTCGCGGCGCACTGGGGTTGCCTGCCCGGCTGCCACGGCGGCAAGGCCGTCTGGTTCGAGGTGGACATCGTTCCGGATCAGTAGTCGGGCTCCGGAGCGGTAGTCGGGCTTCCGACCGGTGGCAGAGCAGAGACGCCGGTGGCAGAGCAGAGACGCCGAGGACTCGGACCGGTCGTAGAGTGAAGACGCGGTGCGTGACCGTCTTCCGACACCCGGCCCCTCTCTTCCCGCGCATCGCCCTCTCCTGCGAGGTGGCCTCATGGAGAACCGCAGAGCAGCACACCTCGGCCCGGCCCCGCCAGCCACCGGCGCGGGCGACGACGGACTGCGCCGGCTGCTCGACGGGCTCACCGCCGTGCGGGACGGGGATCTCTCCGTCCGGCTCGCCGAGGACTGCGGCGGGATCCTCGGTGACATCGCCGTGGTCTACAACGACATGGTCGACCGGCTCTCCCTGCTCACCGCGGAGGTCTCCCGCGTCGCCGGGGAGGTGGGACGCGAGGGCAGGCTCGGCAGCCGCGTGCGGGCGCCGCGGGCGAACGGTGTGTGGCGGGACCTCACCAGCGGCTTCAACGCGATGGCCGACAACCTCACCCTGCAGGTGCGCTCCATCGCCGAGGTGGCGACCGCCGTCGCGGGTGGCGACCTCACCCAGAAGATCCGGGTGGAGGCGCGCGGCGAGATCCTGGATCTCAAGGAGACGATCAACACCATGGTCGACCGGCTCTCGTCCTTCGCGGAGGAGGTCACCCGCGTGGCGCGCGAGGTCGGTACCGACGGCAACCTGGGCGGGCAGGCCACGGTCCGCGGAGTGTCCGGGACCTGGAAGGACCTCACCGACAACGTCAACTCCATGGCCGACAACCTGACCAACCAGGTGCGCAACATCGCTCAGGTCACCACGTCGGTCGCCCAGGGCGACCTGACCAGCCGCATCGACGTCGCCGCACGCGGCGAGATCCTGGAGCTCAAGACCACGATCAACACCATGGTCGACCAGCTGTCGTCGTTCGCCGCCGAGGTGACCCGCGTGGCGCGCGAAGTGGGGACGGAGGGGAAACTGGGCGGGCAGGCCACCGTCCACGGGGTGTCCGGGACCTGGAAGGACCTCACCGACAACGTCAACGAGCTGGCCGGCAACCTCACCCGGCAGGTCAGGGCCATCGCCGAGGTCACGAGCGCCGTGGCCGAGGGGGATCTCACCCGCTCCATCACCGTCGACGCCCCCGGCGAGGTGGGCGAACTGCGCGACAACATCAACGCGATGGTCGAGTCGCTGCGCGCCACCACCCGCGCCAACCAGGAGCAGGACTGGCTGCAGACGAATCTGGCCAGGATCACCGGACTGCTGCAGGGCACCCGCAGCCTGCCCGAGATGGCCGAACTGATCATGGCGGAGGTGCCGCCGCTGGTCTCGGCGCAGTACGGCGCCTTCTTCGTCGCCGAAGAGCAGGAGAGCGGAACCGAGCTGGTCATGGAGGCCGGGTACGGGCTCCCGGAGCCGCCCGGGTCCGGCGCGCCGCGCCGGTTCCGCCTCGGCCAGGGCCTGGTGGGCCAGGCCGCCCGCGACCGGCGCACCGTGCTCGTCGAATCGGTGCCCCCGGGGTACGCGACGGTCTCCTCCGCCGTCGGCTCGGCGGAGCCCGCGGCGCTCATCGTGCTGCCGATCGTGGTCGAGGACCTGGTGCTCGGCGCCGTCGAACTCGCGGCCCTGCACAGGTTCACCACCCTGCACCGCGACTTCCTCGACCGGTTCGTGGTGAGCGCCGGAGCCGTCCTCAACTCGCTGGTGGCCAATCTGCGTACCGACGAACTGCTGGCCCAGTCGCGGAATCTCGCGGACGAACTCCGTTCCAGGACCGATGAGTTGCAGGTCCGGCAGCGGGAACTCCAGCAGTCCAACGCCGAACTGCAGGAGCAGGCCGCGCTCCTCGCCGACCGCAACCGGGACATCGAGTCGAAGAACCGGGTCATCGAGCAGGCCCGGCAGGAACTGGAGGCCCGGGCCCAGCAGTTGGCGCGCACCTCCCGGTACAAGTCCGAGTTCCTGGCCAACATGAGTCACGAGCTGCGGACACCGCTGAACAGCCTGCTGACCCTGGCCCGCCTCCTCGCCCAGAATCCCGAGGGCAACCTGACGAAGAAGCAGGTCGACTACGCCCAGGTCATCCACTCGGCCGGTTCCGATCTGCTCCAGCTGATCAACGACATCCTGGATCTGTCCAAGGTGGAGGCCGGCCGGCTGGAGGTGCGGCGGGAGCCGTTCGCCCTGTCCCAGCTCCTGCAGCATCTGCGGGCGACGTTCGATCCCGTCGCGGAGGAACGCGGGCTCGACTTCACCGTCTCCGTGGCCCGGGACGTGCCCGACCACCTCACGAACGACGCCGCGCGGCTGCGTCAGGTGCTGGGCAACCTGCTCTCCAACGCGATGAAGTTCACCGAGACGGGCGGCGTCACGCTGACGGTCGAACCCGCCGGCGCCGCAGAGACGCCCGTCGAGCTGCGCGGCGCCGAACCGGTGCTCGCCTTCCGCGTCACCGACACCGGGATCGGCATCCCCGCGGATCGCCTCCAGCGCATCTTCGAGGCCTTCCAGCAGGGCGACGGCACCACCGCCCGCCGTTACGGCGGCACCGGCCTCGGTCTCTCCATCAGCCGTGAGGTCGCCACGCTCCTCGGCGGTGCCATCGGGGTCGAGAGCACGCCGGGCCACGGCAGCCGCTTCACGCTCTACCTCCCCGAGCACACGGCGAGTCCCGCCCCCGCCACGGCCACCCCGGACGGGGACCTGCAGGCCCAGAAGCTCACGCTCCCGCTGTCCTCCGGCCCCGGCGGCACGGCGGCCCCGGCCGGCGCGACCGTGCTGGTGGTCGATGACGACGCCCGGAACGTCTTCGCTCTCACCGAGGTGCTGAGGAGCGACGGCCTGCGCGTCCTGACCGCCGACGGCGGACGCCGGGCCCTCGACCTGCTGACCGAGCACAGCGAGATCGGGCTCGTACTGATGGACATCATGATGGCCGGCATGGACGGATACGAGACGATCAAGGCGATCCGCAAGCTCCCGGCCGGCGAGAGCCTCCCGGTGATCGTCGTCACCGCGAAGGCGATGCCCGGCGACCGCGACCAGGCGCTGGAGGCCGGGGCCGACGGCTATCTGGCCAAGCCGATCGACGAGACGGAACTGCTCACCATGATCCGTGCCCGGCTGCCGAAGTGACGGCCCCCAGAGTGACGGCCAGGCTGACGGCCCGCCAATGGAGTGGCCCCGCCGGTGGAGGCGGCCCCGCGGCTCACCGCACTCCAATCGCGACGACGCACGTGTCGTCGTCGGTGTCCCCCACGGCCGACCGGAGGAGTCCGTCGACCAGCGACTCCAGCCGTTCGGTGCCCGCGAGATCCTCCACCGCGGCGACGAGGCGGCGGAGCCCGGGCCCCAGCCCGTCCCGCCGGCGCTCCACCAGACCGTCCGTGTAGAGGAGCAGCGTGTCCCCCGGACGCAACGCGATCCGGCTCTCCTCGTAGCGGAACGACGGCACCGCACCCAGCAGGATGTCCCGGGGAGCCTCCAGCAGTTCCGCCCGGCCGTCCCTGAGCAGCAGCAGGGGCAGGTGTCCGGCGCTCGACCAGACGAGTTCCCCGGCGTCCGGGTCGTACATGGCACACACCGCCGTCGCCGTCGTCGCCGCACTGGTCCGCAGCGTGACCTCGTTGAGCCAGCCCATCAGCCGGCCGGGCGGCCGGCCGGTGAAGGCGAGCGCCCGCTGGGCGTTGCGCAGCGCGACCATGCCGGTGACGGAGTCGATGCCGTGCCCGGCGATGTCGCCGACGGCCACCAGCACCTTGCCGTCCGGCAACGGCAGCACGTCGTACCAGTCGCCGCCGACCTGATACTCCTCGGCGGCCGGACGGTAGCGGGCCGCGACCACGAGGCCGCCGGGCAGGTCCTGGAAGCCGGGCACCTCGGGGACGATGGCCTGCTGGAGCTGGAGAGCCAGCCGGTGCCGTAGCTCGGCCTGGTCCCGGACCGCGGTCAGATGCTCGAAGGTGGCACTGAGCGCGAGTTCCGTGCGGTGGATCGCCGACTCGTCCTGGTACACGCCGACGAATCCGGTGACCGTCTCCCCTTCGAGCAGCGGTTCCGCCACCACCCGGACATGGCGCACCGACCCGTCCGGGCACACGATCCGCAGCACCGACTGCGCGCCTCTGCGGGCTTCCATGAGGGAGCGCAGCAGTTCGGTGAGCACGCCGTCGTCCCCTGGGTGGATCAGTCCGCGCAGCGCCAGCAGGGGCACCGGGGCGTCTCCTCGTTCCCTCCCGAACATGGCGTAGGCCTGTTCGGACCACACGGTCTCGCCGCCGGTGAGGCTGTCCTGGAAGGTGGCGACGCTCTGCAGCCCGGACACGGCTCGGCCGATCGCGAGGCCGGGGTCGGCGACGGTGTTCCACAGGAGCACCGACCGCTCGTCCCCGGCCGGCAGCACGCGCACGTCCAGCAGGGGTGCGGGTCCCGCGTCGTGCTCCGGGCGGGCGGTCACCGGAAGCCGGGCGGCCCGCTGCGGGTGGCGGTTGTGGCGGGACCGCCGGACGAGCCGGCTGAGCGCCTCGTGGGCCTGGGGGAAGGCACGCGACAGGTCCCTGTCGTCGGCCGGGAGCACTCCCCCGAGGGCGGCGACGGCCTCCTCGTTGACGTGTTCGACGAGCACGGTCCCGATCGCGTCGCTCGTCCGCAGCAGCGCCGCCGGATGGGCGAGGGCGTCGAGGACGTCGACCAGCACCGGGACGGACGCCTGCGCGGTGTCGGGGCGGTCCAGGACGGTGACGGCCATGTCCATCAGGTCGGTGACGGCGCGCCGTAGCGAGGCGTCCAGCGGTGCGGGGCCGGGCCAGCCCACCAGGGCCAGGCCGACCGTCTCGCCCTGACGGCGCAGGGGCAGCAGCGCCCTGGCCGCGTCCGCCCGTGCGCCGGGCATCAGGCGGCCGTCGGCCGGGCCGCTCTCCAGCCAGAGGGGCACGCCGTCGTCGAGGACGACGCGGAACGGCTCGGGAGCGGCCGGCGGTATCCACTGCCAGGCCGTGGCTTCGGCGGCTCCGATCCCCGCGTGCCCGGCGAGGCATAGACAGCCCGAGTCGGCCGGCCGCCACAGCCACAAGCTGTCGGCCCCGAGCGGCCGTAGAGCACCGTCCAGCAGGGTGCGGGCCGCGTCGCCGACGCTGTCGGTCACCTCGGCCGCCGTGACGGTACGGCGCTGGTGCCGGGCCTGGAGCGGCTGCACCGGGCTCGGCGCGACCAGCGGGTCGCCCGGCGCCGCGACCGAGTTCACGACGTCCGCGGCGAGATCGACGGGTGACAGCCCGGTCGTCCTGGCGAGGTTGTCGACCTGAGCGGCCGCGTCGACGGTGGAGACGCCGAGCTGCGCGGCGAGAATGCCCGTGGCCAGATCGATCAGATGGCGGCACGCGTGGTCGGCCGACAGCCGCTCGTCGTCCCCGGCCCGGCCGGTGAATCCGGAATCGGCCCCGATGGCGGGCGCGCCCTCGGGCACCGCGTGAAAGGTCACCGCGACCTCCGTTCCGCCGTCGCACGGACGTCCGGAGCGGGCGCTCGCACACCTCCGGATTTTACGCGCCCGGAATGAACACCAGGGCGCCCCGCGGGCCCGCATGAACGGCGCTCAGCAGGGCAGTCGGCGGTGAGAGTGGCGAGAACGGCGGATCAGGTCGGAGGGCGGCCGCAGTGAAGGGCACTGACGGTGATGGCGACCGGGACTCCAGGGCCCGGGATGTGCGGACGCGCGTCACCGTCCTCGTCGCCCTCGCGGCCAACCTCGTGATCGCCGCGGCGAAAGCGGTCGCCGGCACCGTCGCCGGGTCCCCCGCACTGCTCTCGGAGGCGGCCCACTCGGTCGCGGACAGTCTGAACGAGGTGTTCCTGCTCATCGCGGTGCGCCGCAGCAAGCGCCCCGCCGACGACCGGCACCCGTTCGGCTACGGCAAGGAGCGCTACTTCTGGGCCTTGCTGGCCGCCGTGGGGATCTTCGTCATGGGCGGCTGCTTCTCGGTCTATCAGGGCGTCCAGGCCATGCGAACGGGCCCGCACGAGTCGCTGACCGGCTACCTGGCGGGGCTCGCGGTGCTCGCGGTGGCGCTGCTGGCCGACGGTGCCTCCCTGGTCCGCGCCCTGTACCAGGCGCGCCGGCACCAGGAGGGCGCGACCGACCCGGCGCTGCGCACGGTGATCGCGGAGGACGCGACAGCCGTGGCGGGCGTACTCCTCGCGGCCGCCGGTATCGGGCTTCACCTGGCGACCGGGAAGGTGGTCTGGGAGGCCGGCGCCTCGATCGGCATCGGGATCCTGCTGGTGTGCGTGGCCTACCGGCTCGCGTGGGAGGCGCGCGACCGGCTGATCGGCGAGGCGGTCGACACGCGGCTGCGCGACCGGATCGGTGACTTCCTCAGCGCCCAGGACGAGGTCGACCAGGTCGCCGCGCTGCTGACGATGCGGCTGGGGCTGGACTCGATCCTCGTGGCCGCCCGGGTCGACCTGGCCCCCGGCCAGGACAGCGAGGAGGTCGAGCTGGTCTGTGTCCGGCTCAAACGGCGGATCAGCGACCAGTGGCCGCAGGCCGAGCATGTGTTCCTGGACATCACCGAGGCACCCGGCCCCGCGGACTGGCGCGCGTCGGCGTTCACCGCCCCCGTCCCGGGCCCTGGCGGCCGGCTCTCCCGCCTGCTGGGACGCGGCCGGCGCCAGGGCCCGTCTTCCGGATCCTGCCGGGATCGCGGGCCCGGGCCCGGGCCCGGGCCCGTGGAGGGACGGCGAACGGGCACGGCTTCCTGACCGCGCGCGTGGTCGCGGTGCGGCGCGGCAGGCGTGCCCGGGCGGTGACCGGGTACTCGCTGGGCGGTCACGGACGAGGCAGCGACGGCGAGGTGGTGGCATGGTCACCGATCACCGGGCATCCGCACAGGGCGGCAGGACACCGGCCACGGTGCCGGACCGCTTCCCGGACTCCGACGCGGCGGCGCTGGAGGCCGCACTGCGCCGCGAGGTGGCGGCCGAGGTCCGCTTCGACGCCGGAAGCCGGGCCGCCTACTCGACGGACGCGTCGAACTACCGGCAGGT
The DNA here is from genome assembly GCF_040643735.1 of Streptomyces sp. NPDC047085. NCBI lineage: Bacteria > Bacillati > Actinomycetota > Actinomycetes > Kitasatosporales > Streptomycetaceae > Streptomyces > Streptomyces sp. NPDC047085. Next base: position 510,601 of record NZ_JBEYUW010000006.1, on the reverse strand, counting down.
CCCCATCGGCGTCGTGGTGCCCTACGACATCGACGCCGGCGCGGCGGCGGTCGGGGTGTGCGCACGATTCGGCGCGCCGGTCCTGTCGCGCGGCGGCGGTACCAGTCTCGGGGGACAGTGCACCAACACCGCCGTCGTCATCGACTGGACGAAGTACTGCCACGGCCTGGTGTCCGTGGAGCCGGGGCGGTCCCGGTGCGTCGTCGAGCCCGGCATCGTGCTGGACGAGCTGAACCGTCGCCTGGGCACGTACGGGCTGCGGTTCGGCCCGAAGCCGGCCACGCACAGCCACTGCACGCTCGGCGGCATGATCGGCAACAACGCGTGCGGTGCCTCCGCCCAGGCCTACGGCAAGACGGTGGACAACGTCCGGCGGCTGGAGATCCTCACCTACGACGGCACCCGGTGCTGGGTCGGGCCCACCGATCGGGCGGCCTTCGAGGCGGTCGTCCGGGGCGGGGGCCGACGCGCGGAGCTGTACCAGGGGCTGCGCGGGATCGTCGACCGGAATCTCGCGGACATCAGAGTCGGGTTCCCGCACATCCCCCGCCGGGTCTCCGGCTACAACCTGGACTCCCTGCTCCCGGAGAACGGCTTCGATCTCGCCCGGGCGCTCGTGGGCAGCGAAGGCACGCTCGTGACGGTGCTGCGCGCCGAACTGGACCTCGTGCCGGTGCCGAACGCCGAGGCCATCCTCGTCCTCGGCTACGACGACATCTGCCAGGCCGCCGACGACGTGCCCCGAATCCTGGCGCACAGCGAACCCGCTCAACTCGAGGCACTCGACGGGCGCATGGCGCAGCTGATGCGCGAGGAGCACGCCTATCTCGGCTCTCTGGAGCGCTTCCCCGAAGGGGAGAGCTGGCTGCTGGTCCAGTTCACCGGGGACAGCGAACGCGATGTCGATGCCCAAGGCCAGGAACTGCTGCGGGCGTTGGGGCGCCGTGAGCAGGACCGGACGGTGGCCTTCTCCGACGATCCCGAGCGCGAGCACATGCTCCTCAAGGCGCGCGAGGCGGGACTCGGCGTGACGGCGCGGCCCCCGGACGAGCGCGAGACCTGGGAGGGCTGGGAGGACTCGGCCGTCCCGCCGGACCGGCTGGGCGACTATCTGCGCGACCTGACGGAGCTGTTCACCGAGTTCGGCTACGACCGTCCCTCCCTGTACGGGCACTTCGGCCAGGGGTGCGTCCACACCCGTATCCCGTTCGATCTGAGGAGCGCCCAAGGGGTCGCGCACTTCCGTGACTTCCTCGTCCGCGCCACCGATCTCGTCGTCTCCTACGGCGGTTCGCTGTCGGGCGAGCACGGGGACGGCCAGGCCCGCGGTGAGCTGCTGCCGCGGATGTTCGGCGAGCGCGTCGTCGCCGCTTTCGGCGAGGTCAAGGCGTTGTTCGATCCTCAGGACAGGATGAATCCCGGCAAGGTGGTGGCCCCGCACCGGGTCGACGACGACCTGCGTCTGGGGCCTGCCTGGCGCCCGCACGGCACCACCGGCACGCATTTCGGTTTCCCGGACGACGGCCGCTCCTTCACCACGGCCGTCATGCGCTGCGTCGGCATAGGCAACTGCCGTACGCACACGGGCGGCGTGATGTGCCCGTCCTACCGGGCGACCTACGAGGAGGAGCACTCGACCCGGGGGCGGGCCCGGCTGCTCTTCGAGATGCTCGACGGCCACGGGGACTCCCCGGTCACCGACGGCTGGCGCTCGACCGAGGTGCGGGACGCCCTCGACCTGTGTCTGTCCTGCAAGGGCTGCAAGTCCGACTGTCCGGTCGGGGTGGACATGGCCACGTACAAGGCCGAGTTCCTGGCGCACCACTACGCTCGCCGGCTGCGGCCTGCCGCGCACTACTCGCTGGGCTGGCTGCCGTTGTGGGCCCGACTGTCGCGGCTCGCTCCGGAGCTGGTGAACTCGTCCCTGCACGCCCCCGGCCTCGCGCCGCTGGGCAAGCGGCTTGCCGGGGTGGCGGTGGAGCGGGAGGCACCGGCGTTCGCACGGCGGTCCTTCGTACAGGAGTGGCGGGCGCGCGGCGGGCCCGAGCCGGATCCCGCCGACGAGCGCGCGGTCCTGCTGTGGCCCGACACCTTCACCAACTACTTCCGCCCGTCGGTGGGCCGTTCGGCGGTCCGGCTGCTGGAGGAGGCCGGTTTCCGGGTCGCCGTACCGGTCTCCCCCCTGTGCTGCGGCCTCACCTGGATCTCCACGGGCCAACTGGCCACCGCCAAACGCGTGTTGCGCCGCACACTCGGCCGGCTGCGGCCCTGGATCGAACAAGGTGTCCCCGTCGTGGGCCTGGAGCCGTCGTGCACCGCGGTCTTCCGCTCGGACGCCGCCGAACTGCTCCCGGACGACGAGGACGCCCGGCGGCTCGCCCGGCAGTGCCGCACGCTCGCCGAGATCCTCGTCGGCGACACGCCCGACGCATGGCATCCGCCCCGAGTGGGCAGGCGTGCGACAGTGCAGACGCACTGTCACCAGCACGCGGTGATGAAGTTCGACGCGGATCGCGAGTTGATGCGCCGGGCGGGCATCGACGCCGAGGTCCTGGACGAGGGCTGCTGCGGCCTGGCCGGCAACTTCGGCTTCGAACGCGGCCACTACGACCTGTCCATGGCCGTCGGCGAGCTGGGCGTCCTGCCCGCCGTGCGCCGGACTCCGGACGACGCGCTGGTGATCGCCGACGGATTCAGTTGCCGTACTCAGATCGAACAGGGCCGTACCGGCCGTCGCCCCCTGCATCTCGCGGAGGTCCTGGCGGGTGCCGTGGACGGCCCTTCGCCGGCCGGGGCCGAGCGGCCCGGGGGCCGGCCCACCTGATGAAGGGAAGCCTTCGACATGAACGTGTCCGACTACATCCTGCAGCGACTGCGCGACTGGGACGTGAGGCACGTCTTCGCCTACCCGGGCGACGGCATCAACGGCCTGCTCGCCGCCTGGGGCCGCGCCGACAACCAGCCCGCCTTCATCCAGTCCCGGCACGAGGAGATGTCCGCGTTCGAAGCGGTCGGCTACGCCAAGTTCTCGGGACGGCCGGGCGTGTGCGCGGCGACGTCGGGCCCCGGCGCCATCCATCTCCTCAACGGCCTCTACGACGCCAAGCTGGACCACGTGCCCGTCGTGGCGATCGTCGGCCAGACCGACCGCAGTGCCATGGGCGGCTCCTACCAGCAGGAAGTCGACCTGATGAGCCTCTACAAGGATGTCGCCGGCGCCTACTGCGAGATGGTCACCGTCCCCGAACAGCTGCCGAACGTCCTCGACCGGGCGCTGCGCACCGCCCAGGCCCTGCGCACCGTCACCGCGATGATCGTTCCGGCGGACGTGCAGGAGCTGGAGTACTCCGCGCCGGAGCACGCGTTCAAGATGGTTCCCTCCAGCCTGGGCTTCGTGCGTTCCGCGCCGGTCCCGGCCCAGGAGGAACTCGACGAGGCGGCCCGGATCCTGAACGAGGGTCACAAGGTCGCCATCCTGATCGGGCAGGGAGCGCGGGGCGCCCAGGACGAGGTCCGCAGGCTCGCCGACGTGCTCGGCGCCGGCGTCGCCAAGGCCCTCCTCGGCAAGGACGCCCTGCCCGACGACCTGCCCTATGTGACGGGTGCCATCGGGCTGCTCGGCACCCGGCCCTCGTACCAGATGATGCGGGACTGCGACACCCTGCTGGTGATCGGGTCCAGCTTCCCCTACACGCAGTTCCTGCCGGAGTTCGGCCAGGCGCGGGCCGTGCAGATCGACATCGACCCGTTCATGGTGGGGCTGCGCTACCCGTTCGACGTGATCCTGGTCGGCGACGCCCAGCAGACGCTCACGAGGCTGCTGCCGAAGCTGCGGACGAAGGAGCACGGACCCTGGCGCGCGAAGATCGAGAAGGACATCGGTCGGTGGTGGGAGGTCATGGCACGCCGGGCCGAGGTGGACGCGGACCCGGTCAACCCCGAGTACGTCGTCCACGCGGCGGACGCGCTGCTTCCCGAGGACGTGATCCTGGCCTCCGACTCGGGATCGGCCGCGAACTGGTACGCCCGGCACCTGCGGATGCGCGGATCGATGCGCGGGTCGCTGTCCGGCACGCTCGCCACCATGGGTCCGGGAGTGCCCTACCTCATCGGCGCCAAGTTCGCCCATCCGGACCGGCCGTGCGTCGCCGTCGTGGGCGACGGTGCCATGCAGATGAACGGCATGGCCGAACTGATCACCGTCGCCAAGTACTGGGAGGAGTGGGACGATCCCCGGTTCGTCGTCGCCGTCCTGAACAACCAGGACCTGAACCAGGTCACCTGGGAGATGCGCGCGATGGAGGGGGCCCCTCAGTTCCTGCCTTCGCAGGCCATCCCCGACGTGGCCTACGCGGACTTCGCCCGCTCCATCGGTCTGGGCGGCGTCCGGGTGGAGAAGCCGGACGGCGTCGAGGACGCCTGGCGCTCGGCGCTCGAGGCGGACCGGCCGTTCGTCGTCGATTTCCTGACCGATCCGGCGGTTCCGCCGATCCCGCCGCACGCCTCCCTGGACCAGATCGAGGCGGCGGCCCTGTCCGTCCTGAAGGGTGACTCCGACCGCGGCTCGATGGTCAAGCAGGGCTTCAAGGCCAAGGTGCAGGAACTCCTCCCCCGGCGCCATCCATGACGGCGGCGCTCACCAGTGACCCGCGGGTGACGGCCATCAGGGCGGCCGCCTACACGGTCCCCACGGACGCGCCCGAAGCCGACGGCACGCTCGACTGGGACGCGACGACGCTGGTCCTGGTGAGCGCGAGCAGCGGGGACGTGAGCGGCATCGGCTACACGTACGGCTCGCCCGTGACGGCCCAGGTCGTCACCGAGCACCTCGCCGGGCTGGTCGAAGGCCGCTGCGCCTGGGACGTCCCGGCGCTGAACGAGGCCATGAGCCGCGCGGTGCGCAATACGGGCCGTCCGGGCCTGGTCGCCGGCGCGATCTCGGCCGTCGACATCGCCCTGTGGGACCTCAAGGCGCGGCTCCTCGGGCTCCCGCTGGTCCGGCTGCTCGGCGCCTGCGCGTCCGACGTCCCGGTGTACGGCAGCGGCGGGTTCACGACGTACGACGACGAACAGCTGGACCGGCAGCTGCGCGGCTGGACCGAGGAACAGGGCATCCCACGCGTGAAGATCAAGATCGGCCAGTCGTGGGGCACGGAGGAGCGCCGGGACCTGGAACGCGTCGTACGAGCCCGGGCCTGCGTCGGGGACGGCGTGGAACTGTACGTCGACGCGAACGGCGCGTACGGCCGCAAGCAGGCGGCGCGTGTCGGCCGGCGACTCGCCGACGAAGGCGTCACCTGGTTCGAGGAGCCGGTCTCCTCCGACGACCTGATGGGGCTGGCGCAGCTGCGCGGCGCGCTCGCACTGGACATCGCGGCGGGCGAATACGGCTACACCCTCGCCTACTTCGGACACATGCTGCGTGCGGAGTCGGTGGACTGCCTGCAGGCCGACGCCACGCGCTGCGGCGGGATCACGGTCTGGCTGCGCGCCGCGGCCCTGGCCGAGTCCGCGGGCCTCGCCGTCTCCTGCCACTGCGCACCGCACGTCCACGCTCACGCGGCGGCCGCCGTCCCGAACCTGCGCCACCTCGAATGGTTCCACGATCACGTACGCGTCGAGCGGCTTTTCTTCACGGGCATCCTCGACCCGGCGGGCGGCCGGGTGAGCCCGGGAGCCGATGGCTCACCGGGGCACGGACTGGAACTGCGCGCGGCGCACGTGGACGCGTACCGCACGGCACGGTCATGAGGCGGCTTTCTGCGAGAGTGCTTCGACCAGTTCCTCGCGGTTCATGGAGGAGCGGCCGGGGATATCGGCCTTCGCCGCCAGTTCGTACAGCTCCGCCTTGCTCAGTGAGTCGACGGAGCCGGTCTCCTCGCGGCGCCGGCGCGCGGCAGAGGCCTTCGTCTTCGAGGCTGTCTTCTTCGAAGAGGTCGTTTTCTTCGCTGAGGCTGTCTTCTTCGACGCAGCCGTTTTCTTCGACGGGCCTCCCTTCTCCGACTGGCCGCCCTTTCCCGTCTGGCTGCCCTTTTCCGTCTTGGCCCGGTCGACGCTGGCCCGCAGCGCGTCCATCAGGTCGATGACATTGGTCGCCTCCGCGGGCTGTTCGGCCTTTTCGACCGTCTCACCCTTCTTCTTGCTCTCGACCAGATCCCGCACCTTCTCCTGGTACGTGTCGTGGAAGTCCTCCGGATTCCATTCCATGGTCAGTGAATCGATGAGCTGCTCGGCCATCTTCAGCTCGCGGTCGCTGCGCTTGGTCCGGCCGCCCGGCAGATGGTCGACCTCCTTGCGCGGGTCGCGGATCTCGTCCGGCCAGTGGAGTGTGTGCAGGGTGAGGATGCCGGCTTCGGCCTTGACGGCGACCAGGTACTCGCGGTTGCGCATGACGAATGTGGCGATTCCGGCCTTGTTCGCGTGCTCGAGCGCCTGCTCCAGCACCGCGTAGACCTTCTCGTACTGCTCGTCCTTGGGCCCGAGGTAGTAGGTCCGGTCGAAAAAGATCGGCTCGACGTCCTCCAGGTCCACGAATCCGCTGATCTCCAGCTGCCGTGACCGGCCGGGCGCGATGTCCTCCAGCTCACCGGGCTCGACGAGCACGTACTCGTCGCCGGCGTCGAAGCCCTTGACTATCTCGTCCAGCGGCACCTCCTCTCCGGTGCGTTCGTTCACGCGCTTGTTGCGGACACGGTCCGAGGTGCCTCGCTGGAGCTGATGGAACCGGATGGTGTGGCTGTCCGTGGCCGAGAAGAGCTGGACCGGCAGCGACACCAGACCGAAAGTCAGAGCCCCGTTCCATACCGCGCGTGCCATGGCGTGGGATGCCTCGTCACCAGTAGTGCCGGCGGCCGCGCACGGCATGGCCGAACGCGCCGAGGATCCAGAGGATGAGTCCGATGATCAACAGAAGGACTCCTATCGACCACAGGATGCTGATGCCGGTGACGTAACCGACGACCAGCAGGATGACCCCGAGAATGATCATGACGGCCTCCAGGTCGGTGGACGCCTGTCGGGTACCCCTTCCGCGAAGCGGTGACTCGGCCGGGCGCCCACCTCGCCGAACTGGTCCTCGGCGCCGCCCTCATCGGCCGAGGGACTGCTTGAGCTCCTCCTTGTTCATCGAGGACCGGCCATGGATGTTGCGGCGCTGGGCCTCGGCGTACAACTGGTCGTACGTGGGCCCCTCGGCGCCGCTGTGGGAGCGCTGACCGCCGCGCTTCGACGACGGCTTGTCCTGCGTGGAGGACTTGCTCGCGGTCTTGGACTCACCCGAGCGGGCGCGTTCCTTGTTGACCGTGCGCGAGGCGATCTCCTTCGCCCGCTTGGTGCTCTCTCCGCGAGCCTCGGCGCTTTCCTTGATGTGCTCGTACTGGCGTTCCCGTTTCGGGCTCGAGCCGCGCGGCATGACCACTGCTCCTTCCTGTCTAATCCGGTGGTTCCTGTATCTCCCCCTCGGTCTCGCTTTCGCCTTCTTGCAGTTCTTCCGCGTCGGGAGGAGGTTGCTTCACCTCTTCCGGCATGTCCCCGGTGGGCGGCGGCTCCCGCGGGACGGGCCCTGCGGAATCCCGCTCGCCGTTCCCGTCATTCGCGTCTTTCTCATGGTCCATGGGATTGCTCCGATGAGTCGATCACGAGTGGGCGGCGGCGAGCACCTCGTCGGCCAGCGGCTTGTCGAGGGCCGCGTGGACCAGTCCGTCCGCCAGGCGGGGCATCTCACGGCCCGCGACGAGGCCGCTCAGCTTCTCGGGCGAGGACGGCAGGCCGAGCCGGCGGGCGCCGTCCTGGGCCTTGCGGTCGATGTAGGGCGCGAACTCCTGCCACACGCCCTGAACGTCACGCAGGAAGATGTCGGCCCCGGTCGGACCGATCCCGGGTATGTCCATCAGGGCCTGCCTCGGGTCGGGTTCCTCGCGCAGCCGGCGCAGATCGCCGTCGTAGCGCTCGAGGAGCACTTCGGCGCCTTTGCCGAGCAGGGTGGACGTGCGCTCGTCGTAGCGGCGGTAGCCGCCCTCGCCGAGTGCGTCCACGCGTTCCTGCCAGGACGCGTCCGCCATCGACCGCGCGTCACGCAGTCCGGCGTCGAACAGCGCCCGGGCGGCGGCGACCGCGGTGTCGGCCCTGATGCGGGCGCTGAGGAGTACCGCCAGCACGAGTGTCTGGTACAGGGGCCCAGGGGTGTTGCGCAGTCTGATGCCGGCCTGCGCCGGATACGTCTGTTGCTGCCGGTCGAGCAGAGCGCGGACGACAGCCTTGTCCGTCGCGTCGGACGTCTTCTTGCCGGATTTCCTGTCGGTCTTCGTACTCATCGCCCGTCACCGACTCGTCACCGATTCAACCCTTCCGTAGCGCGTCACGACGACGCTTTCCGCAGCACGTCATTCCGCCCGGTCCGTGTACCCGTCCCGATGCGATCGATGCGGTCGTTTGCCCCCGGGGGTCCCGGGAACGCGGGCAGCATGGCGGGTGACAGCAAAGGCAGCGGCAAGAAGCGGAAGTCCGCGTCCGGCGGCTCCGGTCGGTCCTTGGACGAGTACCGGGCGAAGCGCGAGAGCGGACGCACGCCGGAGCCCATGGGTGGCACGTCGGCCAAGGGCGGCAAGCGCCGTTTCGTGGTCCAGAAACACGCGGCGACGGCGCTGCACTACGACTTCCGGCTCGAGGCGGGTGGCGTCCTGAAGTCGTGGGCCGTCCCGAAGGGGCCGTCCACCAACCCCAAGGACAAGCGCCTGGCGATGCTCACCGAGGATCACCCGGTGGACTACCTCGGGTTCGAGGGCGTCATACCGTCGGGCGAGTACGGGGCGGGCAAGGTCATCGTCTGGGACACCGGCACGTACCGGAACCTCGCCGAGCACGAGGGCAGGAAGGTGCCCGTCGGCAAGGGCGTGGGCGAAGGCCATGTGAAGGTGTGGCTGGACGGCGAGAAGCTGCACGGCGGCTACGCGCTGACCCGGACCGGCCGTGACGGCGAACGCGAGCGCTGGATCATGATCAAGCTCGACGACGAGGGCGCCGACGCCCGCCGGAACCCGGTGAGCACCGAGCCGGCCTCCGTGCGCAGTGGTCGCACCCTGGACGACCTGTCCGAGGACGACGAGAAGAAGGACACGGAGGGGAAGGGCGCGGAGAAGAAGAGCGACGGGAAGAAGAGCAGGGGCAAGAAGTAGCCCTGGTCGAAGTCGAGAAGGCGTGGGCCCGTGGAACGTGGTGCCGGGTGATGGTCCATCACGGTGATGCTCGTGCGGCCGGGGCGGCTTTCCCGGCGTGCGCGGGGCATGCGCGTCGCCGTGCGCGGTACACGTTGCTGGTCCGTGACGGTTGGCGCCGGTGAGGAGGGGCGATGCGGCGGTCGGGGCGCGCGGCCTGGGGTGAGGTGCTGGTGTGGTGGGCGGTGCTGGTCGTGGTCGAGCTGGTGTTCATCAGTTCGGTCTCGGTGCTCGAACTCGTCGTGGCGGCCGGAGGTGCGGCGATCGGCGCGGTGGCAGCACGGGCCGTGCACACGGCCTCGGGAGCCGGTCTCGGCGGCACCGCCCGGTGGGGCGCGGCCCTGCTCGCGTGGCCCGGCGCGGTGCTCGCCGACATGGCGGGGCTGTGCGCGGTCACCGTGCGTGTGCTGCGCGGTCGCCCGGCCGAGGGAAGCCTGCGGCGGCTGACGCTGAAGTCCGGTACGGGAGCGGCGTGGGCCTGTGGGGTCCTGTCGTCCACGCCCGGCGCGTACGTCGTCGACGTCCCCGGGGGTGAGGATGCGACGGGCCGCACGGTCGTCGCCCATTTCCTGACCGGTGACCGTACGCGGCTGGAGCGGCTGCTCACCAGTGGGGGGCGGCAGTGAACGCCTGGCTGGCGGCCGCCGCGGTGCTGTCGACCCTGGCCGTGCCGCCGTGTGTGTGGGTGGTGGGCCGGGGGCCGGCACAGGAGCGGCTCGCGGGGCTCGATCTGGCGACCGCCTTCGTCACCGTGCTCTTCCTGCTGACGGCGCAGGGCGTCGGCCGCAGCTCCTACAGCGACCTCGCGCTCGTCCTGGCCGTGCTCGGGCCCGCCGGAACCCTGGTCTTCGCCCGGTTCCTCGGCGGACGCTCGATCGACGCCGACGCCGCCGATGTCAGCTCCGACTCCAACTCGGACACCGACACCGGCTCCGACTCCGACGACACGGGAAGGCGCGGGGAGGCGTGAGATGACGGTCCGTCATGCGTGTGCGGTCGCCCTGCTCGTCGTCGGCATCGGCGTGCTGCTGCTGTGCGCCGTCTGGCTGGTGGTGCTGCCACGGCCGTACCAGCGCCTGCACGCCCTCTCCCCCGCCACCTCCGTCGGCGTGCCGCTCGTCGCGCTCGCCCTCGCCGTGGAGACGGGCCCCGGGCGTGCGGCGGTCAAGCTGCTCCTCATCGGTGCGATCACGGCCGCCGGTGGCGTGGTCACGACCATGGCCATCGGCAGGTCGACGGCCCAGCGCGACCGCCTGGTGCGAAGGGACTCCCCGCAGTGAGCGCCGCCGGAGCCGAGGAATATCTGATCGCCGTGGCGCTGGTGCTGGTCACGGTGACCGCCACGGTGGCGGCGCTCACCCGCGATCCGGTGCGCCAGGCCGTGGTGCTGGCCCTGCTCGGACTGTGCCTCGCCCTGCTCTTCACGTTCCTCCAGGCGCCCGACGTGGCGCTGTCCCAGCTGGCGGTGGGCTCGGTGGTCACACCGCTGCTGATCCTGCTGACGGTACGGAAGGTGCGCCGCACCCCGGGACCGCGCGGGGGCCGGGACGGGGGCCGGGACGGGCGGGGGAAGGGGCGGCGCCGGTGAGCCGTACCGTGCGCATCCGGGTCTTCTGGGCGGCGGCCGTCGTCTTCGCGGTGGCGTTCACGGCCGCCTGCCTGGGGCTGCCGCGCTTCGGGACCGAGGTGCACCCCTACGCCACGCGCGCGGTCGCGGCGTCCCTGCGGCAGCGCACCGCCAACGTGGTCTCTTCCGTCAACTTCGACCAGCGGGCCCTGGACACCCTCGGAGAGGAGTCGATCCTGTTCGCCTCGGTGCTGGGCGCCATCGTGCTGCTGCGCCACGCCCGCGACGAGCGCGTCGACCCTCCGCGGGCGGGACGCGTGCTGCCCACGACCCGGCTGCTGGGCGTGGTGCTGCTGCCCGTCACCCTGCTCACCGGCGTCTACATCGTCGCGCACGGCCAGCTGTCGCCGGGCGGCGGCTTCCAGGGCGGTGTCATTCTCGCCACCGGGCTGCATCTGGCGTACGTCGCCGCGGACTACCGCGTCCTGAAGCGGATCCGGCCGCTCGCCGTGCTGGATGTGGCCGATGCCCTGGGTGCGGGCGCCTTCGTGGCCCTGGGGTTCGCCGGGCTGGCCGCCGGTGCGGCCTATCTGCAGAACGTGCTGCCGCTCGGCACCTTCGGGCAGCTCTCCTCCGGAGGCCTGGTGCCCCTGCTGAACGCGGCGGTCGGCGTGGAGGTCGGCTCCGGCATCGTCGTTCTGCTGGCCTCCTTCCTCGACCAGGCGGTCGAGGTCAGATCACCGGACAACTCGGACTCCGGAGGCGGCTCATGACGGTCCTGAGGGTCCTTCCCTTTCTCGTGGCCGGCTGGATCTTCCTCGTCGGCGTGTACGGGATGGTCACCAGCCGCAACGTCATTCACGCCATCGGCTGTCTCGCCGTAGCCCAGTCGTCGACGTACGTGCTGCTGCTCGCGGTCGGATACCGGCGCGCCGCGACCGCGCCGTACTTCACCGACACCCCGATGCGCACGCGCGTCGTGGACCCGGTCGTACAGGCACTCGCCCTCACCGACGTCGTGGTGGGCGCCACCGTCACGGCGCTGCTGCTGGCGCTGGCCATGCAGGTGCGCAAGCGGCACGGCACCGTCGACCCGGACGCCCTGACCGGGCTCAGGGGGTAGCGGGCGGGGTGGTGCGTACCGCGGATCTGCTGCCGCTCGCCGTCGCCGTCCCGCTGCTGGGCGCGGTCGTGCTCGTCGTCGCCGGGCGTTGGCTGCCGCGGGTCGCCATCGACTCGCTGGCCACCGCCTGGGCGGCGCTGGAGCTGGCATGCCTCGTCCTGCTGTGGGCGCGTACCGGCGACGGCCACAGCGTGTCCTGGCTCGGCGGCTGGCATCCGGTCCGGGGGGAGAGCGTCGGCATCGTGCTCGCCGCGGACCGGATCGGCGTCGGCCTGGCGCTGCTGACCGGTGCGCTCGTCCTCGCGGTCGTCGTGTACTCCTGGCGCTACTTCGACGAGCCGCCCGTGCAGCACGCCGGCGTCTTCCCCGCCCTCATCCTGCTGTTCGAGGCGGGCATGTGCGGCTTCGCGCTGACGGGTGACCTGTTCGACGCCTTCGTCTTCTTCGAGCTCATGGGCGCCGTCGCGTACGCGCTCACCGGCTACCGCATCGAGGACCCGCGTCCGGTGCAGGGCGCGCTGATCTTCGGCATCGTCAACTCGCTCGGCGCGTACTGCTCGCTGCTCGGCATCGGGCTGCTCTACGCCCGTACCGGTGAACTCGGCTTCGCGCAGATCGGCGTGAAGCTGGCCGGGCATCGCCACGACGCCCTGCTGGTGGTGGCCTTCGTACTCGTCGCCACCGGGCTGCTGGTCAAGGCGGCCGTGGTGCCGTTCCACTTCTGGCTGCCCGACGCCCACTCCGTCGCGCCGACCCCGGTGTGCATGCTGCTGTCGGGCGTCATGGTCGAGCTCGGCGTCTACGGCGTCGTACGCGTGTACTGGACGGTGTTCTCCGGGCCGCACGGCATCGCGCAGGCGCATCTGCGGGCCGTGTTCGTCGCCGCGGGGGTGCTGACCGCGCTGGTGGGCGCGGTGATGTGCTGGCAGCAGCGGCATCTCAAGCGCATGCTGGCCTTCTCGACCGTCGGCCACGTCGGACTCTTCCTCGTCGGCATGGCGCTGCTCACCCCGGCCGGAACCGCCGGGGTGGCCCTCTACGTCGCGGCGCACGCCGGGGTGAAGGCGGCGCTGTTCGCCACCACGGGCGTCCTGCTCGACCGGCACGGCTCCGTCGACGAACACGGTCTGCACGGGCGCGGCCGCGATCTGCCGCTCGCCGGCGCGATGTTCGCCCTCGGCGGGCTCGCGCTCGCCGGTCTGCCGCCGTTCGGCACCGCGCTGGGCAAGGCCGTCGCCGAGCACGCCGGTGAGGAGCGGTTCCCCTGGCTGCCCGCCGTGTTCGTCCTCGTCTCGGCCGCCACCGGCGGGGCCGTCCTGCGTGCCTGCGCCCGGATCTTCGCCGGCGCCGGGCCCCGGCCCGAGGAGCACTACGCCGGACCCGAGACCACCGGCAGCGGCGAGGAACCCGAGATCCGCGATCCGCAGCGTCGCATCCCGGTCCCCATGCTCGCCGTGCCGGCCGTCCTGCTCTGCGCCTCGCTCGCCGTCGGACTGCTGCCGGGAGTCGGCGACGCACTCGCCCGCGCAGCGCGGCAGTTCACCGACCGCACCGCCTACACCGCCGCGATCTACGGCCACACCGTCGCCCCGGCCTCCCCCGTGCCGGACACCGGCTGGACCCCCGAAGGCCTCCTCCTCGCCCTCGCCTCCACCGCCCTCGCCGTCCTCCTCGCCTCGGCCGCCGTCTGGGGTTCCCGCTGGCCAGGCGCGGACCGCGTCCGCGCGGCGTGCCGAACCGCGGGACGCGCGGTGATCCTGCCCCTGCGCCGCCTGCACTCCGGCCACCTCGGCGACTACGTCACCTGGCTCGCCGTCGGCGTGGCGGTGTTCCTCGTCGTGATGGCGGCGTAGTGCGTCGTGGCGATGGAGCGCCTCATGGCGGTGCAGTGCGTCACGGCGGTGCAGTGGGTCCGCATGCGTCTGCTCGGTGCGGGAACCCGGAGAGGGCGAGGAGTGGTCCTCGTGGTGGAGGGAGGTCGATGAGGGATGCCCGTCTCCGGGTCCGTGGCGGATCTGTTGGGGACCGTGCCCGACGACGAGCGCGAGGCGTTGCGGCGGGCGGCGCGGCCCGAGCGTCCCAGGCCGATGCTGGCCACGCTGACGGAGCGCTACTTCTCGGATCCGCAGTGGATATTCGAGCGCAAGCTCGACGGGGAGCGCTGTCTGGGATTCCGTGACGGCGCCGACGCGGGGCTGCTCTCCCGCACCGGCCAGTCGCTCACGGACACGTATCCCGAGATCGCGGAGGCGCTCGGCGGGCAGGACTGCGACGACTTCATGGTGGACGGCGAGATCGTCGCCTTCGAGGGCACCCGGACCAGCTTCGCGCGGCTCCAGCAGCGCATCGGGATCCACGACCCGCGCCAGGCACGCGCCAGTCGGGTGGCGGTGACGTACTACGTCTTCGACGTGCCGTACCTGGCCGGACACGATCTGACCGCGCTGCCCCTGCGCACCCGCAAGGCGCTTCTGCGCCGCGCCCTCGACTTCGCGCCGCCCCTGCGCTTCACCCCGCACCGCAACGCCGACGGCGAGGCGTACCTGCGCCAGGCCTGCGAGCGGGGCTGGGAGGGCGTCATCGCCAAGCGGGCGGACAGCCGCTACGAGCACCGGCGCTCGACGAAGTGGCTGAAGTTCAAGTGCGGGCGGCGCCAGGAGCTGGTGATCGGCGGATTCACCGAGCCCCAGGGCAGCCGCACCGGCTTCGGCGCGTTGCTGGTCGGCTATTACGAGGGACGGCACCTGGTCTACGCGGGCAAGGTCGGCACCGGCTACGACCGCGCCACACTCGACGAGCTGCGCGCGCGGATGGACCGTCTGGAACGCGGCGACTCGCCGTTCGCGGGCAGTGCCCCGCGGGAGCGCGGCGCCCACTGGACCGAGCCACGGCTCGTCGCCGAGGTCGGGTTCACCGAGTGGACGGACGACGGGAAGCTGCGCCACCCGCGATTCGTCGGCCTGCGGACCGACAAGCCTGCGCGGAAGGTCGTACGGGAGCGGCCCGAGGGGACGAGCAGTGGTTGACGAGCTGTAGTTGACGAGCAAGAGCTGAGGATGAGTTCAAGAGGTCGCAAGAGCCGAGGAAGAGCGCATGAGTGCCAGGACCAAGGACGAGATACGGGTCGGCGACCGGAGCGTGCCGCTGTCGAACCCCGACAAGGAGCTGTTCCCGGACGACGGCATCACCAAGGCCGAGCTGATCGACTACTACCGCACCGTCGCACGCCCGATGCTCACCCACCTCAAGGACCGGCCGCTGGTGATGGAGCGCTATCCGGACGGGTACCGGGGAAAGTCCTTCTTCCACAAGGACGTTCCCGACTACTTCCCCGACTGGATCCGCACCGTCCGCGTGCCCAAGGAGGGCGGCAGCCTCACCATGGCGGTCTGCGACGACACGGCCACCCTGGTCTACCTCGCCAACCAGGCGTGCATCACCCCGCATCCGTGGCTGAGCCCCGCCGACTGTCTCGACTGCCCCGACCGGCTGGTCTTCGATCTCGACCCGCCCGAGGGTGACGGCGACGGCGAGGGCTTCGAGGCCGTACGGTGGACCGCCCGCCGGCTCGGGGATCTGCTCACGGAACTCGGGCTTCGCCCCGCGCTGATGACGACGGGATCGCGCGGCATGCATCTGCTGGTCCTGCTCGACCGGCGCACGGACTTCGACACCGCACGGCACTTCGCCCGCCGGGTCGCCGACGTACTCGCCGCACGTCACGACGACCGGCTGACCACCGAGCCACGCAAGAACAAGCGCCGGGGCCGCCTCTACCTGGACACCCAGCGCAACGCCTACGCCCAGACCTCGGTCGCCCCCTACGCCGTACGCGCCCGCCAGCACGCCCCGGTCGCCACTCCCCTGGACTGGGACGAACTCGACGACCCGGACCTGGGGCCGCGGCAGTGGACCCTGCGTACCCTCCCCGAACGCCTGGACAAGCACGGGGACCCGTGGAAGGGGCTGAGCCGCTGCCGGCGCTCCCTCCACGCGGCGGAACAGCGTCTCGACGACCTCGCATGACGTCGCGGAGCAGGGCGCCGCAGAGCTGGGCGTCGCGGCGCAGGACGAGTCGCCCGGAACAGGATGAGTCGCCCGGTTGGGCGAAGGCGCGCAGTATGGAAGACGGCCTCGGCCATGGAGAGGCCACGCTCTGCCGACCGACATCCAGTCCGACCAGGTCGACGCGACCGTCAGAAATGGAGTCGCAGATGCTGTTGCCCCACCTCAGGACCCTCGCCAGGGCGCTGCGCGCCTATCGGGTCGCCCAGGCCCGCGTCCTGCGCGACCCGGCGAATCCGATCCGTCACCGTCAGCTCGAGGACGCCGCCTACACACTCTGCGTGCTCATGGACCGGCGCAGCGCCACCGCGGCGGCGGCCCGGGCGGAGCGCCTTCTTGCCGATGCGCTCGCCGGAAGGGCCCCGGAGCGCGCCGGTCCGGAGACACCGGCCGTCAAACCCTGACCGGCGGCCCCGCACGGTGCGTGCCGGCCGCCTGGGGGTATACCGCTCCTTGGGCCGACCGCGCCTGGGGCCGACCGGGAGACACGGAGGCAGCACCATGTTCGGCACGTCACGCCCCTCGCCCCACAGCCCGCGCGTCGTCGTGGTGACCGGCGCGAGCGCGGGCGTCGGCCGTGCCGTGGCACGCGCGTTCGCAGCGCGGGGTGACCGGGTGGCGCTCGTGGCCCGCGGAGAGACCGGACTCGACGCGGTGGCCGACGAGGTACGCGCGGCCGGTGGCACCGCCCTGCCCCTGGCGGCGGACGTGGCCGACGCCCGTGCCCTGGAGGCCGCGGCGGAGCGGACCGAGCGCGAGCTGGGCCCGATCGACATCTGGGTCAACGACGCCTTCACCACCGTGTTCGCGGAGTTCACCGACATCGAGCCCGACGAGTTCCGCCGCGTCACCGAGGTCTGCTACCTCGGTTATGTGTACGGCACACGGGCCGCGCTGCGTCGGATGCTGCCGCGCGACCGCGGCGCCGTCGTCCAGGTCGGATCGGCACTCGCCTACCGCGGCATCCCGCTCCAGTCCGCCTACTGCGGCGCCAAGCACGCCATCCAGGGCTGGAACGAGGCACTGCGCTGCGAACTCCTGCACCAGGGCAGCGGGGTGGCGGTCACCATGGTCCAGCTGCCCGCCGTCAACACCCCGCAGTTCGACTGGTCGCTGACCAGGATGCGCCGACAGCCGCAGCCGGTTCCGCCGATCTACCAGCCGGAGGTGGCGGCCCGCGCCATCGTGTACGCGGCCGACCATCCGCGCCGCCGGGAGTACTGGGTCGGCGGGAGCACGGCGGGCACCCTCATCGCCAACGCCCTGGCCCCCGGGCTGCTCGACCGCTACCTGGCCCGTACCGGGTACGGCGCCCAGCAGACGGACGAGCCGAAGCCGCCCGGCAGCCGCCACAACCTGTGGCGCCCCCTGGACGACCGAGACGGGAAGGACTTCGGCGCCCACGGGCGGTTCGACGGAACGGCCAAGGCCCATGCCGTGCAGGGCTGGGCGTCGCGCCACCACGACGCGGTGACCCTGGCCGGCGTCGCCACGGCCGCGGGCGCCGTGGCGGCGTGCTGGGCCACGCGGCGGGGACTCCGCTCGCGCGGCGCCTGAGCGTGGCGGGCACCGATCCGTTGCCCCGGCGGTCGTGACCGCACGCCGGTCCCGCCCAGGAAACGCCATGCCGCGATGAGGCCTGATCCGCCCGTTTCCGGAAACCCGGTAAGGAGGAGGTGCAGGTGAATCATTGCTCGTGCTTTTCCTTCTTGAGGAGGTGAATCGGATGCGGTTGCTCGGACTGCTCCTGCTCGCGGCAACGGGCGCGTTCACGGGACTGGTGATCGCCGACAACCTGTCCGGCGGTCCGCAGTACGGCGTGTCGGTCCTCGGCCAACACATCGCCACGCTCGGCCCGCTCGCCGTCTTCTGTGCCGGCCTCGCGCTGGCCCTCATGTTCTGCCTGGGCATGGCCATCATGGCGGGCGGAACGACACACCACCGGCACGGGGGCCGGCATCTGCGCCGAACCCACGGCCGCACCACGGTCGGCCCGATCACGGGCCCCGGCAGCCACGCCTGACGCCCCGTACAGCGGCGTCGCTCACGGGCTGGTGAGGCGACGTCAGTCGGCTGCGCCCCGTTCGCGGCGCAGCCGACGGGCCACGACCAGCAGATCCACGGCGGCGAGCAGGGCCAACGCCGCGCACACACCCGCGAGGGCGCTCAGCACTCCGGACCCGGGACTGTCGCCGGGACCCGAGTGCGCGGCCCATACGGCGAACAGTACGGCCGCGGCGGCGAAGAGCGGCATGAAGACGCCGCCCAGCAGGAGCCGCAGACGTACGGCGCTGCGAGCGGTGACGGGCTCGGTGCCGGTACGCGGCCATCGGCGGCCGATGACGCCGGAGCGTTCCCGCGGAGCGGGCCTCCGCTCCCGCCCGGGTGAGTCCTGGCGCACGGTGCTCCTCCCTCGGTGGTCGGGCTCGGCCTCCCTCGGCGGCTCGGGTCGGCCCCGCGTCAGTGGCTCAGCCACGCCTCAGTGGTTGGGCTCGGCCACGCTGACGTCCTCCAGCACGGTGTAGGCGTCGTCCGTGGTGGCGAGGTCGCCGAGGCTGACCATGCCGACCGGGCAGCCGCCGCGTTCGACGACGGGCAGGCGGCGGACGGCGTGCTCGCGCATCAGGCCGATCGCGCGATCGGTCGTGTCGTCGGGGGTCAGCGTCGCCAACGGGGGCTTGGTGCACACCGAGCCGACGGTGGTGGTGTGCGGATCGCGGCCCTCGGCCAGCGCCCGCACCACGATGTCCCGGTCGGTCAGGACGCCGAACAGGTCGCAGTCGTAAGCCACGAGGACGTCGCCGACATCGCGCTCGCGCATCAGGCGGGCCGCCGCTTCCAGCGAGGTCATCGGCTCCACGGCGACCGCGCCGGACGCCATCACGTCGCGTATCCGCCTGGTCATGTCGTCACCGCCTCACGGATGTGCCCGAATCCTCCTGAGAGCCGCGTAGCCCGCGCGGACGCCGCCAAACCGCTCTTTCGCGGGAAGCTGCCACACCGACTTCGCACGGGAAGGGGCATCGAGGTCACGGCCTCGGGTACTCGGTTCGCCGCAAGGGTTCCACTCGCGCTCGTCGCGCACGGCAGACGGAGGCGGCCATGACTCAGTACGTCCGGGAGATCATGACGCGGGATCCCGTCACGGTGCCCGAGGAGACGCCCTTGGCCGAGGTGGCGCAGCTCATGCGGCAGAAGGCCATCGGCGATGTCATCGTCACGGAGGCCGACCACGTCCGCGGTCTGGTGACGGACCGCGATCTGGTGGTCCGGGCCCTCGCGGACCAGCGCGACCCCGCGCTGACGGTCGTCGGGCAGGTGTGCAGCAGGGACATGGTCATGTGCTCGTCCAGGGACGCCGTGGACGACGCGATCCGGTTGATGCGCGAACACGCCGTACGGCGGCTGCCCGTCGTCGACGACGGCCGGCTGGTCGGGACGCTCAGCCTGGGCGACCTGGCCGTCGACCGGGATCCGCACTCGGCCCTCGCCGACATCAGTTCCGCGCGACCAAACCGGTGATTCAGACGACCGAGCGCCGGAACGGATCCGTGGGGATGATCGCTGCTTCGTCGAAGAGTTGCTCCAACGCCTCGTGCCCGTGGCTCCTGCGGAACTCGATCTCGGCGCCTGTGACGGGCAGGGTCCACAGGATGCGGGCGTGCCCTCCGGGCAGCGGACAGTGTTCGAGGTCCGGTCCGTGGAGGTAGGGCAGGCTGACCAGCAGATGGTCGCAGGTCGAGCCCGGGACCCACGGTTCACCGATCGGCATGCTGTGGGCCAGGTCCAGCCGGTGGCCTCCGCAGTGGTAGTAGGCGATCATCGCCATGAGCTCGATGAACCGCGGGTCGCGGACGTGGGCGGTCATGACGAACTCGAGCCCGTGGCCGTCCCGCTCCGTCGAGGCCCAGCAGCCGGCGGTGACGTAGGCCCAGCCGTCGCCGCGGGGACCGGGCCCCACGACGAGAACGCGCAGGTCGGGCAGCACGTCTCGGCGTTGCGGCCCGAGGTCGTGGTCGACGGCCTCCACGACATGCCCCTCGAAGAACGCCCGGACATGTGACTCGACGGCCTCGGCGGCCTGCAGCCTCGCATCACTCACCGCGCGATCATGCCAGACGGGGTCGGTGTCCGCGGGAGGCGAAGTCGCCGTGTGCGCGGTGCCGGAGTAGACCGGTAAGGAGGATCGCAGGAGCGGCTCCTGGTGTGGACCTGCCGTCGAGCGGCGCGGGAGGTGGTCGTCCATGGCAGACCGAGGAGGCATCGTCGCAGGTGATCCCGAGGCGGTGATGCTGGACGCGCTGTTCAGCCAGTCGCCGGTCGGCCTGGCCGTGCTGGACAGCGAGCTGCGGGTGGTAAGGGTCAACACCGCCACGCCCGCCATGCAGCGCATGCGGGAGGAGGACGTCGTAGGGCGCAGATTTCCCGGCTCGCACTACGTGGTCGAGGCCGAGGCGGCCGAGGCGCTGGTGCGCGGGGTGCTGGAGAGCGGTGTTCCGCTGCGGAGGCGGGTGGTGCGGGCGCGCCCTCCTGCCCACCGCGGCCAGGAGCGCCGCTATGAGCTGTCGGCATTTCGCCTCGCGGGCCCGCATGACGCCGTCCTCGGCGTGGCCATCACGGTGGTGGACGTCACGGACCGTGAACAGGCCCGGACGCGGCTGGGCATGCTCAGTGCTGTGCGTGCGCACGTGGGCCGCACCCTGGACATGGTGGTGACCTGCCAGGAACTGGTGGAGACGCTGGTGCCGGAGTTCGCCGATGTCGCGGTCGTGGAGGTGGTGGACGGCGTGATCCGGGGCGATGATCCTCCGTTGCCGGATCATCCCCGCACTCTGACGCTGCGGCGGGTCGCCTTTCGCAGCAGCGCCGCGGGGAACCCGCCGCAGGCGGTCCCGGTGGGCGAGGTCCGCGTCCTGCCCACACCGACGCCCTACAGTCAGACTCTGACCGACCTGACGCCCCGGACCGTCCGCCTCGGCCCCGGGCTGCCGTGGCTGACCGCCGACCCGGCTCGCGCCCGGGCCATCAGCGAATCGGGGGCGCACACCCTCCTCGCCGTCCCCCTGACACTGCACGGCGCGGTGATCGGGCTGCTGAGCCTCTACCGCACCACCTCGACGGACCCGTACGACGAGGAGGACGTCGCGGTCGCCGACGACATCGCAGGGCACACCGCGTTGTGCATCGACAACGCCCGCCGCCATATGCGGGATCACTCGGTCGCGGCGACCGTCCTCCGGCGCGAGTTCCCGCCGCGGGCCACCTCCCACACCGCGCTGGAGGCCGTCGGCACCGCCCCTCCCGATGGCGGTGGAAGCGCCTGGTACGACACCATCGCCCTGTCCGGCGCCCGCACCGCGCTGGTCGCGGGCATGATGTCCGGCTCCGACATCCACGCCACGGCGAGCATGGGGCAGCTGCGCACCGTGATCCGCTGCCTGGCCGCCCTCGACCTGGAGCCCGAGGATCTCCTCGCGCGTGTGAACGACACCGCCGCGCTTCTGGTGGCCGAGCGGGCGTCACTCCCGTCCGGCGACCCGCTGCACCGGAAACCGGTCACCGCCAGCTGTGTGTACGCCGTGTACGACCCGCTGGCCGACGCGGTCACGGTGGCCCGGGCCGGCCACCCCGCGCCCGTCATCGTCCGCCCCGACGGCACCGTCGACCAACCCGACACAGCGCCGGGACCACTGCTGGGCAGCACCGATCAGGCGCCCTTCGCCGCTTCCCGCATGCGGATCCCGCTCGGCAGTGTGCTGGTCTTTCCCAGCACCCCGGAACTGGCCTCGCACCTGACAGCCGCCACCGGCGCCCTGGTCACGGCGGCCGCGGCACGCGCGGATCAGCCGCTGCAGGAGCTGGGTGACCACCTGCTGTGCACCCTCCCGGCCGACAGCCGGGCCGAAGACACCGTCCTCCTGCTCGCGCGCACGCGTCCCTTCCCCTCCGGTCGTGTCGCGACCTGGCGACTCGAGGACGAGCCCACCGCTGTCGCCGCGGCCCGCGAGTACACCCGGGGCCGGCTCGACGGCTGGAGCGTGGCGGAGGAGACCGCGTTCAGCACCGAGCTCATCGTCAGCGAACTGGTCACCAATGCCGTTCGCTACGGAAGCCCGCCACTGGAGTTGCGCCTGATCCTGGATCAGACGCTGACCTGCGAGGTCAGTGACCGTAGCCCTTCGGCACCGCACCTGCGGCACGCCCGCACGACCGATGAGGGCGGGCGGGGACTGTTCATCGTCGCGCATCTCGCCGACTCCTGGGGAGCCCGCTACTCGGCGGACGGCAAGACCATCTGGACCGAGCAGGCGCTGACGCCGGCGTGACCGGGATGCGGGGAACGGCGGGCGGCCTGGTCAGCGTGTGCTGTTCGTGCTGTCGGACGCCGCCGCGGCAGCGCTTCGCCTGCCGCTGAGCACCGAGGCGATCGGGACGGACGCCGCCAGGCCGCTGAGCAGGACCGCGGCGAGGGCGCCCAGGACGGCGGGCTGGTCACCGAAGGCGATGCCGATCGCGGCCAGGGCGGGCCCCGCGTTGCGCACCGCGGCGACGCCGCCCATGGTGGTGCGGCGCGCGGGCGGTCCTGTGGCCAGGAGCGTCCCGACGGCGAAGGCTACGGCCGCGAGCACGAAGCCGGCGAGGAGGGTGAGCGAGCCCAGGAGTGCGACGACATCACGCCAGTTGCCGACCAGCATCCCCGCCAGCACGATCAGGAAGGTCACGTTCGACACCGCGGCGGCCATGGGGTGCCACGCTCGCGCGGTGGGCGCGGCGTAGCGGCGCAGCAGCAGTCCGACGGCGAACGGTACGAGCTGCAGGAGGGCCACGGTCCGCACCAGCACCCCGACGTCGAGGGAGACCCCCTTGCCGATGTCGGCGGCGGCGAGGATGCCGTTGACGGTCGGCGCGAAGGTGAAGCTGCCGACGGCGGCGAGCAGCACCTGCATGGCCGCGCCCGCCACGACATCACCCTTCTGCACCATGGCCAGCTTCGCCCCGAAGGGCCCGCCCGGGGACGACGCGACCAGGACGAGTGCGACGAAGGCCGCCGTGGGAAGGCCGAACAGCGCGCCGATGCCCCAGCCGAGCAGCGGGACGACGACCATGTTGGCGAGCAGGGCGAGCGCCGGCAGCGGGACGCTGGTGAACAGGGAGCGCAGTGCCGCGACGGTGGCCCCGAGGCCGGCGGCGAACATGGTCGCCGCGATGAAGATCACGGTGACGGCGTTGAACAGCATCTGCAGCCTGTCCATGAGGCCGTCAGTCCTGGAGATCCCCGAGCCAGCGCAGGGCGCTCAGGCCCGGCAGGAAGCAGTACTCGCCGCCGCGGGTGACGACGAACCGCGGCAGCGGGGCGAGGCGCCGTCGCAGCGGCCGCCGGGGAACGGTGAAGCGTTCGCTGCCGTCGTGGCATCCGGTGATGGGATCCTTGGCGTCGTTCGCGCCGAAGAAGACGCCGTCGTTCATCCATTGCGACTGGACGAACTCGAACTGCCGTCCGAGATGGGCTCCGATGAACGCGAACATCAGCCCGCGGTCGGCCCCGTCGTCCTCCATGACCCCCTCGGGCAGCGGCGGGCCGTAGACCGCGCCGCGTCTGATCATGCGGTGGAGTCGCACCTCTCCCGCCACCGAGGCGTCCCGGGGGTTGGCCCGGCGGATGTGGCAGCCGCCGGGCGTGATGAACCCCGCCGGGTCGTCCTGCTCGTACAGGAAGGTGTTGCGGCGGTCCGGGTCGGCGCCGAGAGCGGGGTCGTCGTGCTGCGGGCTGAGCGCCAGGGGGGCTCCGCTGCGCCAGCGTCCCATGATCTTGGCCGCGAGCAGTTCCTCGTCCTCGGGGCCGGTGGCGTTGTCCCGCAGGTAACGCCGGAACGCGGCGACGTCCTGGTGGAGTTTACGGAAGACCGCGTAGCTGCCGTTGCGTCCCAGCACCTCCGGCTGCGGGGTCTGCACACCGCCGATCTCGTCCCGGTAACCGAGCACGAACTCCCCGGCCTTCAGCGGCACCTCCAGCCGGTTCGACCCGGCGGTCCCGCTTCCCTCGACGGCTGGATGGCTGACGCCGTCGCGATAGCCGAAGTGCTCGGTCTCGGTGGGCAGGGCGTAGCAGTCCTGCCGCCAGATCGCGGTGAGGCCGGGAAGGCTGTCGTACGCGGGACGGGCCCGGTCGAGGGCCGCCTCCAGGCGAGGGGCGTCCGGCGCGATCGCCGTCAGCACCACATGGACGCCCGGGGTACCCAGCGGCGCCTCCCAGTGGTCGGGACTGCTCTCGCCGACATCGCTCAGCGCGGTGGCCCGGGCCGCCATCCCCTGCCGGAACTCCCATGCGAAGGTGTCCAGCGACGCCCGCGGCACCCCCAGCGCCTCCAGACCGTGGCAGGTGACCGCGACACTGACCCAGGTGTCGCCCAGGGGGCTGACCGGTTCGGCGGCGGAGGTCACGACCGCGCTCGCGCGCCGCATCAACTCCCGTCCGTCGGCCCGGTCGTCGATGCGGAACACCACGTAGGTCGCCGCGTAGGGGGTCGGGCGGGGGCTGAGAACCCCGCGCTGAATGTCGTCGAGTTCCAACGCGACGTGCGTGGGCCCACTCACGGTCGCCTCCCTGCGCACTACTTCGAGACGAGGTTCCGCCAGAAATTCCGCAGGCTCTCGTCGCCGCCGAACAGCGAACTGAAGATCGTGGAGTCCGCCAGCAGCACATCGCCGGCCCGCTCACCACTCGGGGGCATCCACAGGAACATGTTGAACTCGGTGTCGCCGGCGTCGGTGAACGGATGCGGCCTGGAGGTGTCGACCGGCTGCCTGGCCAGCACATGGATGACGTCGGGCTCGTCGGTCGTCACGGCGTAGTGCGGCAAGTGCATGTGGAAGTTGAAGTTGGTCACCCCGTCCAGCCACCCCTTCGCGTCCAGGTCCCCGACCGTGGACAGCGCGGCGATCTTGCCGTCCTCCCGCACCGCGGGGCGCAGTCCGTAGCGGTTCTCGACCGGCACCCCGAGGCCGTGCATCAACCCGCGGACGTACGTGGCGAACCGCTGCTGGCGGGGGACCAGGGGATCGCCGTGATGGTGGTACTCCACGTCCCGCACGCTCAGGTCGTCGGACGCCCCGACGTCGTGGTGCGGGCCCAGGACCAGACAGGCGTCCTCCCTGCGGAGGAAGGCGCGCAGTGCCTCGATCTCCTCGGCCTGGGCCTCCTGCCCGGTGACCATGTGGTCGAGACCGAACACGAACAGGGTGTCGGTGTCGGCCAGTACGCGCTCGTCGAGCGGGGTACGGAAGCCGGCCTGGTCGATGCGCTGGTACACCGGCACCGGGTGTCCGGTGACCTCCTCGACGAACTGCTGGAACGGCACCCAGGCCCAGAAGAACAGTTCCAGCGAACCGGCGATGCCCTGTTGGAACCGAAACGGGTCGGACCACTTCGGGTCCTCGTAGGCGGGCCAGGCCACCCGCCTGACCTCCGTCATCGTGGAGAACCGGTTGTCCAGTTCGGCCGGGTTCCGGCCCGCCTCGGCGGGATAGCTCCAGGAGACGTAGACGCTCACGCGTCGCCGGCCGGGGGTGTGTGCGCGGGGGATGTGGTTCTGGTTGTAGGTGCGGGCGGTCCTGGCCTCGTTCATCTGGTCTCCGATCCGCAGTGGCGAGCGCGCGCCGCGGTCCGCTCTCACTGCATCTGGTCGAGCATCTCGGAGAGGGCGGCCTTGATCCGCAAGGCCTTCTTGATCTCGTCGGCGGTCACGTACGGGTACTCCCCGTACTCGATGAAGCTCGGGCAGTGGTGCGCCCGCACGAACCTGACGAACGCTTCGGGGTTGGTCTTCCAGTCCTCGGGGAACCCTTCGAGGTTCTCGAAGGCCGTGCTCACTCCTGCCTTGCTGAACAGCGCGACGGCGTCCTCGGTGTACTTGTCGAAGTCGGTGTCGAAGATCCCCTGATACATGAAGCGCGTGTCGTCGTCGAAGAGAACCCAGCGGAGGTAGTGCAGCTTCAAGGGCGCGAGAAGGTGGGGGTCTTCCTCCAGAGCCTTGGCCAGGGTGTGGCCGTATGCGCGCATCGTGTCGGCACGGCCGGGCTTGACGTTCGCCACGATGGTGAACCCGTAACACGCCGGTGTCCTCGGAAAGACGGGGCCGTATTTCCCCTGCTCGAACTCGGAGGTGTCCTTGGGGATGAGGGCAGCCTGCGGCTTGATCTCCATGTCCGCTCCTCCCGCCACCGAACGAACGGGGCAATTGCCCTCATATTCCACCTGTGGTCTGCCGGGCGCCATTCCGGGGCCGGATCACATCGCGAGGGGTAACCCCGTGACGAGCGCCGTCGGCACAGTGGCGGTGCGGCAGGGCCAGCCACAGGCGCAGCAGATGGCGCTTGAGGTCGGGCCGGTCGTGGTCCTCGAACTCGGCTCGTGCGTGCATGACCCTGTGGGTGTTGAGCAGCAGCAGGTCGCCCGGTTCGAGGTCGATGTCCAGCCGGGACTCCGGGGCGCCCGCCACGTCGTCGATGAGGTCGAACAGCTCCAGGTCCGCCGGTTTCAGCCGGGGCACCTCGGGGAAGCGCTGGGCGGACTCCAGATAGCGGCGGTTGTAGCGCATGCTCAGCGCGCCTGACGGCGACCGGGCGGCGAGCGGGGCGGCCGTGTACGGCGGCTCCCCGGGGAGCTGCTCCTGCCGGCGGTCGAAGCAGTACGTGCTGTACAGGCGCCCGGCCAGGTCGGGGCGGAGGTCCCGCACCGCGTTGTGGACCGCCGCCGAGCTGACCAGGGACGTGCGCCCGCCGGTGCAGGGTGTCCGCAGGGACAGCAGTGCGAGCAGGTCCGCGCCGTCGGTGTGGAAGGGGAGCGCCGCCCGGGTCTGGTAGCCACGCGTCGCCGGATCGGCCAGGCTGCGACCGGTGTCCCGGACGTGGCCGAGCATGTGTCCGTCCGCGTTCTGCGCGACCGGACGGCCCAGGTACTGGCCGAGGCCCCAGAAGACCGCGCTCGCGGCCGGCTCGCCCAGCCGCTCGACCGGGAGGGCCTTGACGAGCGCGAACCCCCGGCCGTTCTCCAGTGCCTCGGCGATGCGTTCCAGTTCGCCGGCGAGGGTGGGGAGCGGGAAGTCGGCGGCTGTCAGCTTCAGCAGCGTGCGGTCGCGCCTGCGCGCCTGACGCAGGGCGGAGCCGATCTCGGCGAGGTGGTGCGACGAGAGCCGCAGGATCCACTCGTCGCGACGGCCCGCCAGCTCCCCGCCCCGCCACACCGAGGGGCCCGAGCAGCGCGCGGGCAGCGCCTCACCCGTGCCCGTCACACCGGTCATGTACGCCTCCGTACCGGTCATGCACGCCTCCGCACCGGTCATGTACGCATCCTTACGATCATGCGATCAACGGCCCGGAGTGGTTGCCATGAGCGGACCGGGCCGGCGACCGGGGCGCCATGCTAGGTTGCCCGTCCCCGCCGTGCTTGCCGTGGCGTGACATGAGACTTTGCTTTTCGGGACAGTTTCGGGACAGTCTGGAGGGTGCGCATGAAGCCCCTGGTCCGCACCGCAGCCCTCAGCGGTTATGTCGAGCTGTGCCGCTCCCTCGACCTCGACCCGCAGGAGCTGATGAGGCGCGTCGGCCTGGACACCGCCGCCCTCGCGGTCCAGGACCGGTGGATCTCCGGCGCTGCCGCGGTCGAGGTGCTGGAGCTGTCGGCGGCCGCCTCGGGCCACGACGACTTCGGCGTCCTGATGGCGGAGTTCCGGCGCTTCT
The DNA here is from genome assembly GCF_040643735.1 of Streptomyces sp. NPDC047085. NCBI lineage: Bacteria > Bacillati > Actinomycetota > Actinomycetes > Kitasatosporales > Streptomycetaceae > Streptomyces > Streptomyces sp. NPDC047085. The sequence continues at coordinate 482,895 of NZ_JBEYUW010000006.1, read as the reverse complement.
CCAACCTCGGCCCCGTCAGTCTCGTCGTCCGTGAGGAACCCGACGTGCGCAGCGCGCTGGAGGTGCTGATCCGCCATCAGCACATGTACAACGAGGTCCTGCACGCCCGGCTGTCCGAGGGCGACGGACTGGCCACGCTGAAGGTCGACCTGCGGCTCGGCGAGGCGATGGAGTCCCGGCAGGCGACGGAGCTGGCCGTCGCCGCCTTCCACCGGATCCTGCGCGGCTTCCTGCACCCCCGGTGGCAGCCGCTCTCCGTCTGGTTCCGGCACCCCGCCCCGGCGGACGCCTCGACGCACCGGCGCGTGTTCGGCCCCACCGTGCAGTTCGGTCGCGAGTTCGACGGCATCGTCTTCTACGCCGACGACCTCGACGCGCCCAACGCGATGGCGGACCCTCTGCTGCGCGAGTACGCCCGCCAGTACTTCGAGTCGATCGCCGTCCCCAAGGACACCACGGTCGCGGACCGGGTGCGGGAGCTGATCGAGATCCTGCTCCCGAGCGGACGCTGCTCGATCGAGCAGGTCGCGCGCAGCCTGGGCGTCGACCGGCGTACCGTCCACCGGCGCCTGGCCGCCTCGGGCGAGACGTTCTCCTCGCTCCTCAACGCCACCCGCATGCACCTCGCCGAGCAGTTCGTCGCGAACCCGCGGCGGTCGCTGACCGAGATCTCCGACCTGCTTGGCTTTTCGTCGCTGAGCGCGTTCTCGCGCTGGTTCCGTGAGCAGTTCGGGTGCAGCCCGCGGGCATGGCGCAGCGTCAGGAGCGGGCCCCAACTCCCCGGCCAGGACTGACATCACGGGCGGTACGGACTCGGCCGGTCCATGCCGGCGCACGCACGGACCGCTCGCGCGGCCCACCAAGCATGGGTCACTCGGCCCACTCCACGCCGATGTCCCCAAATGACAAGTTATCCGTCCCCAAGCGTCAAGCGATCACGCGTGCTCGCCCCTACCTTTGCAGCACCGCAGCGACGCGGTCGGCCACCGGAGGGGCCGAGCCGTGGTACTCCCCCTGTGCACGTCCCCCTCCGGACCGGTCGAACGTACCCGGGCCACCCCGTGCCCGCTGTCCTCCGGTGACCCGCATCGATTCTCGCCGGGCATCTCACGCCGCCCCCGCACCGCACGCGGCGGTGGTCCCGGCGACTGATCACCGATCGCACGAAGGAGACGGACCGTGCATTTCCACGACGACTCGCTTTTCCCGGAGAACCAGGAAAAGCTGGTGATCCAGGCCGCTCCCTACGGGCCGGAGTGGCTGCCCGGGGACGCCGACGACCTTCCCCTGACGATGGACGAGCACGTCCAGGCGGCCGTCGACTGCTACAACGCCGGCGCCACCGTGCTCCACATCCACGTCCGTGAGCTGGACGGCAAGGGCTCCAAGCGGATGTCCATGTTCAACGAGCTGCTGGGCCGGCTGCGAGAGGCCGTACCGGACATGGTGCTCCAGATCGGCGGCTCGATCTCCTTCGCCCCCGAGGGCGAGGGCGGCGACGCCAAGTGGCTCGCCTACGACACCCGTCACCTGCTCGCCGAACTCACCCCGGCGCCGGACCAGGTGACGATCGCGATCAACACCAGCCAGATGAACATCGTCGAGATCATGAACGACGACGACCTGGCGGGCACCTCGATCGCGAAGCCCGACTACTACCGTGCCTACCGCGACATGGTCGTCGAGGCGGGTCCCGAGTTCTACCTGGAGCACCTCAAGCGGCTCCAGGCCAATGGCATCCAGGCGCACTTCCAGCTGGCCCACCTGGCCCAGCTGGAGACCGTCGAGCGGCTGATCCGCCAGGGCGTCTACACGGGTCCGCTGGTCCTCAACTACGTCGCGATCGGCGGCGGTTTCGCCGGCCGGCACCCGGCCGACCTGATCGAGTTCATCCGCCGCGTCCCGGACGGCGCCGTGCTCACCATCGAGAGCTCGATGCGTGCGGTGGCCCCGATGAACGCGATCGGCATCGCCCTCGGCTGCCACGTCCGGGTCGGCAACGAGGACAACCTGTGGCGCAGCAAGACCGAGCGGATGTCCTCGGTCGAGCAGGTCGAGCAGATGGTGAAGATCTCCGAGGCGCTCGGCCGTGAGATCGCCACCGGCGCCGAGGCCAAGAAGATCTACAAGATCGGCGAGTACTACGACAGCGCCGACGAGACCCTGGCCCGCCTCGGCATGGTGCCGAACCGCCGTCCCGGTCAGCGCGGGTTCATGCTGCGCGACGTCTGATCGCGGCAAAGGGCATCCCGCCCGCCGCGCAATCACGCGTGGCAGCCACAGGACCGCCGGGGCCACCGCGCCTCCCGGCACCGGCGGCCCTTTCGCTCAACCTCACCTCCCACGAACAACGGAGCACGTTCATGGCTCACGCCATTCGCTTCAAGGAGACCGGCGGTCCCGACGTCCTGAACTGGGAAGAGGTCGTCGTCGGCGACCCCGGCCCGGGCGAGGTACGGATCCGGCACGAAGCCGTCGGACTCAACTTCGCCGACACCTACTTCCGCACGGGCCTGTACCCGGCACCGCTGCCCGCCGGACTGGGCGTCGAGGGCGCGGGTGTGGTCGAGGCGGTGGGCGAGGGCGTCACCCACGTCGCAGAGGGCGACCGGGTCACGTACACCGGAAGCCCGCTCGGTGCGTACAGCACGGAACGGGTCATGCCCGCCGACTCACTGATCCGGCTGCCGGACGGCATCGGCTTCGAGACAGCCGCCGCGATGACCATGCGTGGCCTCACCTCCGCCTACCTGCTGCGCAGGATCCACCCGCTGAAGGCCGGCGACACGATCCTGCTGACCGCGGCGGCGGGCGGTGTCGGTCTCATCGTCTGCCAGTGGGCCAAGCTGCTCGGGCTGACCGTCATCGGCACCGTCTCCACCGAGGAGAAGGCCGAGCTGGCCCGGGCCCACGGCTGCGACCACGTCATCCACTACCGGCGCGAGAACGTGGCCGAGCGGGTGTGCGAACTCACCGACGGCGTCGGGGTCCCGGTCGCCTTCGACAGCGTGGGCCGGACCACGTACGCCTCCTCGCTCGCCTCGCTGGGGCGCCGCGGTCTGCTGGTCTGCTTCGGTACGGCCTCCGGGCCGGTCCCGCCCATCGACGCCATGCAACTGGCCGTCGGCGGCTCCCTGTTCGTCACCCGGCCGGCACTCGCCGACTACATCGCCGACCCCGCGGAGCGTGCCGAACTGGCCGGCGAGCTGTTCGACCACGTCGCCTCCGGCCGCATCGCCATCGAGATCAACCAGCGCTACGCGCTCGAGGACGCCGTCGAGGCGCACCGCGAGCTGGAGGCGGGACGGACCACGGGATCGTCCGTCTTCGTCCTCTGAGTCCGCCCCGATGACCCCTCGACGAGGAGGAAGCACCATGGAAAAGACACTCGCCCCGCTGGAGAGCGCACCCTCTTTGGTGCGCGCCCACTCCCTCGGCTCGATCAAGGTCGACCCGCTGACCTGCACCATCGGCGCCGAACTCACCGGCGTGAACCTCGGCGACGCGGCACGCGACGACGACCTGTTCGCCGAGATCAAGGCCCTGCTCCTCCAGTACAAGGTGCTGTTCCTGCGGGACCAGGACATCACGCGGGCCGAACACGTCGCGTTCGCCGAGCGCTTCGGCGCGCTGGAGGACCACCCGGTCGCCGGCAGCGACCCCGACCACCCCGGCCTGGTCCGGATCTACAAGGACCTGGACAGCCCGGCGGAGCACTACGAGAACGCGCTGCACACCGACGGCACCTGGCGTGAGAACCCGTCCATGGGTGCCGTGCTGCGCTGCATCGAGTCGCCGCCGGTGGGCGGCGACACGCTCTGGGTCAACATGGCCGAGGCCTACCGCCGGCTGCCGGAGCACATCAAGACCCAGATCCAGGGGCTGCGGGCCCGGCACAGCATCGAGGCCACCTTCGGTGCCGTCATGCCGCAGGAGAAGCGGCACGCGCTCAAGGCGCGGTTCCCGGACGCGGAGCACCCGGTGGTGCGCACCCACCCCGAGACCGGCGAACAGATCCTGTTCGTCAACGCCTTCACCACGCACTTCGTCAACTACCACACCCCGGAGAACGTGCGCTTCGGGCAGGACTACGCCCCCGGCGCCGGCCTGCTGCTGAACTACCTGATCAGCCAGGCAGCGGTCCCCGAGTACCAGGTGCGCTGGCGGTGGACGCCGAACAGCGTCGCCATCTGGGACAACCGCTCCACCCAGCACTACGCCGTCCAGGACTACTGGCCCGCCGTCCGGCGGATGGAGCGCGCCGGAATCGTCGGCGACCGACCGTTCTGACGCTCCTCCGTCCGCCGCCTTCCCCACTCCCCCGCCCCCACTCCCCCTCCCCGTCCCCCACTCCCCCATCCCGCACTCCCCGTCCCCTTCCCTTCCTTTCCATCAAGAGCAGTCGAGGTGATGACAATGGGGTTTCTCACCACTGCGGAACCCGCCCAGGGCAGAACCGGTTCCGGTTCCGGTTCCGGTGCCTCCACGTGGCCCGTGTCCCGGCGCTACGCCTGGGTGGTCTTTGCACTGAGTTTCGGACTGCTGCTCTCGGACTACATGTCCCGGCAGGTCCTGAATGCGGTCTTCCCGATGCTGAAGGCCGACTGGCTGCTCTCGGACGCCCGGCTGGGCTCCCTCAGCGGCATCGTGGCACTGATGGTCGGTCTGCTCACCTTTCCCCTCTCCCTGCTGGCCGACCGATGGGGCCGGGTGAGGTCCCTGGTCATCGCGGCGACGGTGTGGAGCCTGGCGACCCTGGGCTGCGCGGTGGCGGCGAGCTACGGCCAGATGTTCGTCGGCCGGCTCTTCGTCGGCGTGGGTGAGGCCGCGTACGGCAGTGTCGGCATCGCCGTGGTCCTCAGCGTCTTCCCCCGCGCCATGCGGGCGACGCTGTCGGGCGCCTTCATCGCCGGCGGGGCCTTCGGCTCGGTCCTGGGCATATCCATCGGCGGGGCCCTGGCCCAGGCGTTCGGCTGGCGCTGGGCGTTCGGCGCGATGGGCGTCTTCGGCCTGGTGCTCGCGGGCGTCTACGCCGTCGTGGTCACGGAGAAGCGGCTGGCCCCGGCGCAGAATCCGGCCGGGGCCGGGGCCGAGGACGAAGCCGAAGCCGGAGCCGTGGCCGATGAGCGCGAGAGTCTCCGCGTGCTCCTGCCGCGGTTGTTCTCCTCCGTCTCGGTGATCAGCGCCTACATCGGCAGCGGTCTGCAGTTGTTCATCGCGGGCGCCCTGATCGCCTGGCTGCCCAGCTTCTTCAACCGCTACTACGACATGCCGACCGCGAAGGCGGGTGCGACCGCGGGCCTCTTCGCCCTGGTGATCGGGATCGGCATGGTCGTCGGCGGAATCGCCTCGGACCGGATCAGCCGGGGCGCCCCGATCCGCAAGTGGGCCGTCGCCATCAGCTGCAGCGTGGGCTCCCTCGTCCTGCTGATGACCGCGTTCCGCCTGCCGACCGGCCCGGTGCAGCTGCTGGTGCTGGCGTTGGGAGCCCTGCTGTGCGCGGGAACGGCCGGGCCTGGGGCCGCCATGGTGGCGAACCTGACCCCGGCGGCCATCGCCGCGACGGCGTTCGCCACGCTCACCCTGGCCCAGAGCCTGCTCGGCCTCGCCCCCGGCCCTGCCGTCACCGGGCTGCTCGCCGACCACCTCGGTCTGCTCGGCGCGCTGCGCCTCGTCCCGCTCGTGGCGATCGCGGCCACCGGGGCCTTCCTGATCGGCCGTCACTTCTACGACCGTGATCTGCGCCGTCTGTCCGGGCAAGCCCCGGCGCCGGAGCCCGAGACGAAGGACTCGGAGGTGTCCTCGTGAGCCGTGCCACCGAGCCGGCGGTCGTGATCGTCCCCGGCCTGCGCGACCACGTCGAACAGCACTGGCAGACCCTGCTGGGGGCTCGGCTCGCCGAGGCCGGGCGGACCGTCCGCACCGTTCCCCCGCTGACACACGACCAGCTCAGCCGCGAGGCCCGTGTCGCCGCGCTGGACAAGGTGATCTCGGAGATCGCGGGGCCCGTCGTACTGGTCGCCCACAGCGCCGGCGTGATCACCACCGTCCACTGGGCCCAGGGGCACGAGGCCGAGGTGCGAGGGGCGCTGCTCGTCACGCCCCCGGACTTCGAGACACCGCTCCCGGAGGGCTACCCCACGCCCGAGGTGCTCGACGAGAACGGCTGGACACCGGTGCCGCGCAAGCCGCTGCCCTTCCCCAGCATCGTCGCGGCCAGCTCGAACGACCCCTTGGGCACCGTCGAGCACGTCGCCGAACTGGCCCGGGACTGGGGCGGCCGCCTCGTGGCACTGGGCGAGGTCGGCCACCTCAACCCCGCGTCCGGCTACGGCCCGTGGCCGCGCGCGGAGGAACTGCTCCGCGAGCTCGAACACAGCTGATCCCCCGTGCAGCCCCCGCGAAAGGCACCGATGATGAACACCGGCATCCACACCGGCACCGACACCGACCTGCTGTGGTCTCCCGGTCGCCGCGAGTTGGAGGACTCCAATGTCGCGTGCTTCATGGAATGGGTGAGCGAGGAGCGGGGGCTGCACTTCTCCGACTACGCCGAGCTGTGGCGGTGGAGCTCCACCGACCTGCCCGGCTTCTGGTCGGCGGTGTGGGAGTACTACGGGCTGGACTCGGTCACCTCGTACGACGAGGTCCTGAGCGACGCGTCGATGCCGGGTGCCGTCTGGTTCCCCGGTGCCCGGCTGAACTTCGCCGAGCGGTGCTTCGCCCAGGCCACCGACGCCCGCCCCGCGCTGATCAGCATCGCCGAGGGCGGCGCGCCCGTGGAGACCTCGTGGCAGGAACTGCGCCGCCAGGTCGCGGACGTCGCGGCGGCGCTGCGCCGGATGGGCATCGGACCCGGCGACTGCGTGGCCGGATACCTTCCCAACCTCCCGCAGACCGTGGTCGCCCTCCTTGCCACGGCCGCCGTCGGCGCCGTGTGGACCGCGTGCTCCCCGGACTTCGGCACTCCCAGCGTGCTCGCCCGGCTGCGGCAGGCGGAGCCCGCCGTCCTCGTGGCGGCGGACGGATACCGCTACGGCGGCAAGACGTACGACAGACGCCCGGAGGTCGCCGAACTCGCGGACGGACTGCCCACCCTCCGTCACCTCCTCGCGGTCGACAACCTCTTCGCGACCCCGACCGAGCCCTGGACCGCCCGGGCCGGGATCGAACAGCACGCCTGGTCCACCCTGCCGGCCGCCGAGTCCCCCCTGGAGTTCGCCGCCCTGCCCTTCGACCACCCGCTCTGGATCCTGTGGTCATCAGGGACCACCGGCATACCCAAGGGGATCGTCCAAGGTCACGGCGGCATCGTCGTCGAACTGCTCAAGGCACTCGGTCTGGGCGCGGATCTGCGCGCCGACGACCGCTACCTCTTCCTCACGTCCACGAGCTGGATGGTCTGGAACTTCCTCGTCGGCGGCCTGCTGCACGGCAGCACGATCATCCTGTACGACGGCAGCCCCACCTTTCCGGACGTCAACGGGGCCTGGCGGATCGCCGAACGGACAGGCGCCACCATGGTCGGCGTGGGTGCGGCGTACCTCGCCGCCGTGGAGAAATCGGGCACGCATCCCGCGGCCGAGTTCGACCTCAAGCCGATGCGCTCCATCCTCCAGACCGGATCGGCCCTGCCGGCCGGCACCTGGCGCTGGGCCTACGACCGCCTGGCACCGCACGCGTGGCTCCAGTCCATTTGCGGCGGTACCGACATCTGCTCGGTGCTCGCCGGCGGTTCTCCCCTGCTGCCCGTACGCGTGGGCCGTATCCAGGGCCCCGCGCTCGGCGTCGCGCTGGCCTCCTGGGACACCGGCGGGCGCCCCCTGACCGGCGAACAGGGCGAGCTGGTGGTGACCGCGCCGCTGCCGTCCATGCCGCTCCACTTCGTCGGCGACCCCGACGGCACCCGCTACCGGGCCGCCTACTTCGACACCTACCCCGGGGTCTGGCGGCACGGCGACTGGGTCACCGTCGACGCGGACCTGTCGGTCGTCGTCGCCGGCCGCTCCGACTCCACCCTCAACCGCATGGGCGTACGGATGGGCTCCGCCGACATCTACTCCGTCGTCGAGCAGCTTCCGGAGATCGCCGACAGTCTCGTCATCGGCGTGGAAGAGCCCGACGGCGGCTACTTCATGCCCCTGTTCGTCGTGACGGCCGACGGCGTCGCCCTCGACGAGGCGCTGCGCGAGCGGATCACCACGGCCATCAGGCGCCGGTTGTCCCCGCGCCATGTGCCCGACGTCATCGTGCCCGTCCCCGCCGTCCCGCGCACGCTCACCGGCAAGAAGCTGGAAGTACCGGTCAAGCGAATCCTGCAGGGTGCGCGCGCCGGTGACGTCAGCAGCGAAGGATCCGTCACCCACCCCGAGATGCTGGACTGGTTCGCCGACTTCGCCCGGCCACCGTTCAGCCCGACCCCCGGCCGCTCGGTCTTTCCCGGTGAATCGGGGGCGCGGTAGCCTCGGACCGCAATCACTGACAAGAAACGACACGCACGAAAACACGGCCCGGTCGGTAGTCCGGGCGCCCGGGCCGGCACGGCGCGGGTCAGTAACCTCCCCTCCCAGGGTGTCCGGTGCGTGCCGCCTGACGTCGCACGGTGTGCGGCGCCACCATGGGAGGACCTGTGCCGAGTACGTTCACGGTGTACTTCGACGACCCGTTCTGGGTCGGTGTCCTGGAGATCGCGGACGAGGACGGGGTGCGCGCCGCGCGCCATGTCTTCGGCGCGGAGCCGACCGGGCCGGAGCTGATGCAGTTCTCGCTGCGCGCGTTCGACGGTCTGCTCGCCCGGGCACTGGCCTGCGAACCCGTCGATCCGGACAACGCCGCCCGGCAGCGCCGGGTCGTCAACCCCAAGCGACAGGCCCGGGCCGTCGCGCGCGAACAGCGGGCCCGGCCGGTGAGCACCATGGCCCAAGAGGCGATGGCGCGCGCCGTCGAACAGGCCAAGCAGGAGAACCGGCGCGCGGCGAAGCGGCGCAGGGCCGAGGAGGCGGAACAGCGCCGCGAACAGGCCCGCCAAAAAGCGAAGTCCCGCCACCGCGGCCGATGACGGGTCCTGTGGACGGTGACGGGCCCTGTCGGCGCGGCCTGATCTCCGGTGTGTATGCCTCCGAGGCTGTGCCTTGACCTTCCGGCGCACTGGAGGGTCTACCGTCGGGGAGTGGCCGTGAGCTGGGAGGACGACGCCATGCGGATCACACTGCTGACCGTGCCCGACTGCCACAGCACGCCGGTGATCGAGGAACGGCTCGCCCGGGCGCTCGAGGGCCGGGACGCGGACGTGGAGCGGATCGAGGTCGGCGACCCCGAGGAGGCCATTCGGCTCGGGATGGCCGGCTCGCCCACTGTGCTGATCAACGGCGTGGACCCGTTCGCCGAGCCGGGCGCCCCCGCATCCCTGTCCTGCCGTCTCTACCGTGGCTCGGACGGCCGCGTCGAGGGGGCACCGAGCATCGCCGATCTACGACGCGCCCTGGACGAGGCGGATCCATGCTGAACAGTGTCGAACTCGGTCGATGGTGTGGTGCCGACCGGCTCGGTCGCGTCCTGGCAAGATGGCGGCATGGAACGAGTGCTTGGAATCGGTGGATACTTCATGCGGGCCGCCGACCCTGCCGCCCTGAACGCGTGGTACCGCGATTGCCTGGGCCTGGACGCCGATGAGAACGGCGTGTGGCGTCAGGAAGCCGGGGTGACGGTGTTCGCGACGTTCGAGTCCGAGACCGACTACTTCGGGTCCCGCGCCCAGCAGACCATGCTCAACTTCCGCGTCCGCGATCTGGATGCCATGCTCGCGCAACTGCGCGCCAAGGGAGCGGACGTGGCCGAAGAGACGCAGGACATGGAGGGCGTCGGTCGATTCGGCTGGGTCACCGATCCCGAGGGCAATCGGATCGAGCTCTGGCAGCCCGCCTGAGGTGAGTCCGGATGCCGCCGGTATTTCCTTGTACATCCGATCTGAATGCAGGGTACGTTACAAGACTTTGTTCCGATCGGAAGGAATGCCATGGACGCGCCCACCCTGCACAGCCGCTTCCTCAGCGACGTGCTTCCCCGGATCCAGCAGGACGCGCGAGTGACCGGTGTTGCCGTCGCGGGGTCGATCGCGGGCGGACACCCCGACATCTACTCCGATGTCGACCTGATCGTGGTCGTCGACGACGAGGCGTTCGACTCGGTCATGAAGGAACGTCTCACGCTGATCGGCTCATGGGCCGCCCTCGTGGCCGGGTTCACCGGTGAGCACGTCGGCGAACCCCGGCTGATCATCACGCTCGTCGGGCCGCCCCTTCTCCACGTCGACTTCAAGTTCGTGCGGGCCTCCGACTTCGCCGAGCGCGTCGAGGACCCGGAGATCCTGTGGGACCGGGACGGCCGCCTGGCCGAGGCGCTCGCGGAGCAGCCGCCGACACCCACGTCGCTCGACCTCCAGTGGATCGAGGACCGGTTCTGGACCTGGGTGCACTACGGTGTGACGAAGCTCGGCCGCGGTGAACTGTTCGAAGTCATCGGCTTCCTCAACTACCTGCGCGAGGCCGTCCTGGGTCCCCTGGCGGCTCGCCGGGTGGGTGCGATCCCGCGCGGGGTACGCCACCTCGAATCCATCGCACCGGATGAGGCGCGCGAGCTTCGGGCCACCCTGTGCGGTTACGACCGGCACGACGCCGGCCGGGCACTCCTTGCCGGCGTCGACCTGTACACCCGGTGGCGAGACGAAGCTGGAGCGCCGATCGAGCGCAACCGTCAGGCCGAGAAGCTCGCCGTGCAGTACCTCCACCAGGTCATCGATCAGGCCGACTGATCGACCTGGTAGTCGAACCAGATGCGATGCGTGCCATCGTCGTCGACCGCCATCCCGCCGGCGCCGGCGATCCCCGCCAGCTCGCCGGTGCCGCTCGACGGCACGATGGTGAAGAACTCGGCGGTGCGGTCGCTGCCCGTCGTCGTCGCCGAGTGCACGAAGTTGAAGGAACCCTGCCGGCCGTGCAGTGAGCCTTCGAACGACTCCATGGCGACATACGTGCCCACGCCGGTCGTCTGGTCGAACGCGGCGGTGAACAAGGTCGCCGCGCGCCCGGCGATCTCGCCCTCGAAGTGCTTCTCCATGGTCGCGACACCGACCGGCAACCCCGTGGACACGGCCGGCTCGGGCTTCAGGTCGGTCGGGACGAACGCTTTGACGGTGAATGTTCCTGTGGCTCTCATGCACCGACCGTACCGAGAGGGTCTGACAATCGAAGCCGGACCCGAGGCAGCCCCCGGCTCGCGGGCTGGAACGAAGGCTGGGACGCGCGGCGTTCAGACGCGGACGAGTTTCAGCGCCTCTTTCAGGTTGTACTCGGCGATGCCGGCCATGAACGCCCGGTCGGGAAAGTCCCCGTCGAGCAGCCGCAGCGGCCCCGCCGTCAGCGACAGCCTCTGCGCCAGCATGTAGAGCGCGAGCCGGTCCTCGTCCAGGTCGTCCGCCGCCAGCGCCCGATAGGCATCACCCATACGGATCCGCAGAAACACGTGCTCCCATTCGACGTCGAAGTACATCGAACCCTCGATGTCGATCACCACGGGGTTCCCGTCCGCGTCCACCAGCACATGGTCGGGCCCCAGCTCGCCGTGCACGACGGTGTATTCCGCGCGCGGCCGCACTGCCGCCGCCAGGTCCGTGAGCCGCTCCTCCAGCCGGACCCGGGCTGCCGCGATCCGCGGATCACGCGACGCGGCCTCCGCCAGGTCCCGCAGCGCACGCTCGAGGACGACCCCCTCGCACGACGTCCCGCGTGACGTTCCCCCGCCGTCGACGACGGCCACCTTGCCGTACCTGGGCGCCCGGTGACACCGCATCGCCGCCAACGCCTCGCCGAGCCTGCGCATGACCGGGCCGGCCGCACGTGGGTCGCGCGTGAGGAGGTGCTCCAGGTTCTCGCCGGGGATGTCCTCGACGACCACGACATCGGATGCGCAGTGGCCGCCGGCGCGGTCGACCAGACGGATCACCGGAACGCGGACGCCGAGCGCGTCCAGGCGCGCGTGCGCGGCCTCGAACAGGTCGAGCCCGAGACCGGGCGAGAACGGGTCGGTGAGGTCGTCGTCGCCCTCGGCCGCCGGCCAGTAGTTCTCGGCTTCGTCCCACAGATAGGCGACCGCCGTCGTCGTGTCGTCCATCACCAGGCGGTACACGCCCTTCTTGCTGCCGCCCGCGACCCGCTCGACCGCCTCCAGTCGCCGGCCGCCCCCCAGCGCAGCCCGTGCGACGCCTTCCAACTGCCCTCGCGTTGCCGCCCTCAGTGCCATGATTCCGAACCGCCTCCCCGCCACGACAACCCGCGCACCCTACGCGCGTATCGACGAGCGGGGCGATTCGTTTTGCGCGGCCTGCCCTGCCTCGGACCGCACACGAGAGCCTGCGGGACGCACGCCCGGGTCAGACGCCGCCCAGGTCAGGCGCTGCCCTGGTCAGACGCCGCCCTGGTCAGACGCCGCCCTGGTCAGGCGCTGCCGGGCGCGGACGTGCTGCGCGGGGGCCCACTGTGCACTCCCGTCCGGTACTTGGGGATCCGGATCGTGATCTTCATCCCGGCTCCGACACCGGTCTCGATGACCATGCCGTGGTCGTCTCCGTAGACCTGCCGCAGCCGCTCGTCCACGTTGCGCAGCCCGATGCCCGTCGCGGGGCTGTCCTCGCCGCGCAGGATCCGCCGGAGCCGGTCCGGCTCCATGCCGACTCCGTTGTCCTCGATGACGATGCGGGCCAACGCGCCCTCGTCCTGCGCGGCGATGGTGATACGGCTGCGTTCGACGCTGCCCTCCAGTCCGTGCTTGACCGCGTTCTCCACCAGCGGCTGCAGGCACAGGAACGGCACGGCCACGGGCAGCACCTCGGGGGCGATCTGCAGGGTCACCTCCAGCCGCTGTCCGAACCGGGCCCGCACCAGCTCCAGGAACTGCTCGATCGAGCGCAACTCCTCGGCCAGGGTGGTGAATTCACCGTGGCGGCGGAAGGAGTAGCGAGTGAAGTCGGCGAACTCCAGCAGGAGTTCACGGGCCCGTTCGGGGTCGGTGCGGACGAACGAGGCGATCGCCGCGAGGGAGTTGTAGATGAAGTGCGGGGAGATCTGTGCGCGCAGTGCGCGGATCTCCGCCTCGATGAGTCCCGTGCGGGTCCGGTCGAGTTCGGCGAGCTCGAGCTGTACGGAGACCCAGCGCGCCACCTCCTCGGTGGCCCGGACCGCGGACGCCGACTCCCTGGCGCCGAGCACAACGAGGGTGCCGAGCACGCGCTGGTCGACGGTGAGCGGCGCGGCGGCGCCCCAGCGGACCAGGCAGTCCGTGTCCCGGCAGCCGACGGCGAAGGTCTGCGTGCGGCCGGTGGCCAGTACCTGCCGGACCCGGTCCAGGGCCGTGTCCTCGTGGTGCCGGCCCGGCCCCTCCCAGGCCAGCAGCCGGTCCTCGTCGGTGAGGCCGAGCGCTGCCGTGCCGAAGAGCGGACGGAGCCGTCGTACCGCCTTGCGGGCCGCGTCCTCGGTGAGTCCGGCGCGCAGCGGGGGCGCGGCGACGGAGGCGGTGTGCAGGGTGTGGAAGGTGGCGCGTTCCACGGGGGTGCCGAGGTCCGTACCGCCCGGGGCTGCCCGGCGCACGAGGAGCCGTCCGGTGGCGAGGCCCGCGGCGAACAGCAGGGCGCCGCCGGCGACGACGAGCAGGAGGATGAGCCCGCTCATGCGCGGTTCCGGGTGGCGGCGGGCGGGCGAGTCGTCATCGGGTCGTCACCTCTCAGGGGTGGTCCTCAGGGGGTGGTCCTCAGGGGGCTGGTCTTGAGCAGGGGCGCTCCTCAGCGCGTGGTGAACGCGCCCGGTCCGGCGGGGCGTTCGGGCAGATGGAGGCGGGCCATGGCCGCGTCCGTACCGTCCGGGATCCGGTCCCGGGTGGCGAGGGAGACCAGGATCATGGTCAGGAAGCCGAGCGGTACCGACCACACGGCCGGCCAGGCGAGCAGGGTGTGCGCCCAGCCGTCCCGCAGCGGTCCGGCGATGGTCAGCGCGACCGCGGTGAGGGCGCTGCCACCGCCGGTGAGCAGGCCCGCGATCGCGCCGGGCGCGGTGAGTCCGCGCCACCAGATGCCGAGCATCAGCAGCGGGCAGAAGGACGAGGCGGCCACCGCGAAAGCGAGCCCCACGGCGTTGGCGACGGGCAGTCCGCTGACGGCCACGCTCACCACGGCGGGTACGGCGATCGCCAGGAGCGTCGCCAGCCGGAAGTGGCGGACGCCGAGGGAGGGCAGGACGTCCTGGCTGAGCACACCCGCGACGGACATGGCGAGTCCCGAGGCGGTGGACAGGAAGGCGGCGCAGGCGCCGGCCGCGATGAGGGCGCCGAGAAGATTGCCGCCGACGCCTCCGACCAGGCGCTCGGGGAGCACGAGGACGGCGGCGTCCGTGTTGCCGGTGAGCAGCAGATCGGGGGCGTAGATCCGGCCGAGGACGCCGTAGAGGGGCGGCAGCAGATAGAAGCCGCCCACCATGGCGAGGACGATCACGGTGGTGCGGCGGGCGGCGCGGCCGTCGGGGTTGGTGTAGAAGCGGACGAGCACATGGGGCAGACCCATGGTGCCGAGGAAGGTGGCGCATATCAGCCCGTACGTCGTGTAGAGCGGGTGATCGTCCCTGCCGCCCGACAGGGGTGCCGCCCAGCTGGACGCGCCGGCATGCCGGCCGCCGTCGGTCTCGCGCTCGGGCACCTGGGCCTTCGGCGGGAAGCGCAGTGTCGTACCGGCGCTGATCTCGTGGACGCCGGGGTCCAGTGCCAGGCGGCCGTCGTCGTAGTCCTTTCCGTCGACGGCGCCGTCGGCGACGGCCCGCAGCGGCTCCTGGATCCTGATGTGCAGGGTGCCCTCGACGGTGACCTGGGTGTGCTCGCGGAAGGTCGGCGGCTCGTCCAGGGCGGCTCCGGGGCGCGGGTCGCCGTGCCAGGCGACGGCCAGGAAGATCGCGGGCACGAGCAGGGCGGTCAGCTTCAGGCAGTACTGGAACGCCTGGACGAAGGTGATGCTGCGCATGCCGCCGGCGGCCACGGCCAGCGTGACGACGACGGCGACGAGTGCTCCGCCGAGCCAGCGCGGTGCGCTGGTGACCAGGCCGAGGGTGAGGCCCGCGCCTTGGAGTTGGGGGATGAGGTAGAGCCAGCCGATGCCGACGACGAGCACGCTGGCGACGCGTCGCGCGGCCCGGGACTCCAGGCGCGATTCGGCGAAGTCGGGCAGGGTGTAGGCCCCCGACCGGCGCAGCGGGGCCGCGACGAACACGAGCAGGACGAGATAGCCGGCGGCGTATCCGGCGGGGAACCAGAGCATGTCGACGCCCTGGGCGGCGACGAGCCCGGCGATCCCGAGGAACGAGGCCGCCGAGAGGTATTCGCCGCTGACGGCCATGGCGTTCAGGTACGGCGGAACGGTGCGGGAGGCGACGTAGAAGTCCGACGTGGTGCGGGAGATGCGCAGGCCCGTCGATCCGATGACCAGCGTCATGACGACCGCCGCGGACACGGCCACGATGCCGTACGTCTGGTTCACCCGGCGGCCCCGGACGCACGCTCGAGGCGGCGCGGCTCGACCTCGGTCACCTTCCGGGCCTTTCGACGAGGTCGACGAGGTCGGCGGCGTCCCGCTCGTTGCGTTCCGCGCGTACGACGTACCACCGGCCGATGAGCACGAGCGCGGGGTAGACGGCCACGCCGAGGACCGCGTAGACGATCAGGGCACGGCCGCCGGGCCAGTCGGCCGTGCCGGGCAGCGCCCTGAAGGCGAGGGGCAGTGGCCCGAGCAGGACGACGAGGAGGCCGAATGCCCCGATGCCCAGTCGGAGTTGACGTCGCATCAAGGCCTTCAGGGCGGGGAGGTCGACGGCTGGGTCCGCCTCGTACACCCGGGCCGGACGGGCCGGCCTGGCCTGACCGGCCTGACGGGCGCGGCGGGCGGGGCCGACACCGTGGCCGTGGCCGTGGGCCGTACCAGAAGTCGTCGGAGCGCCCGTGACCACTTCACGCCGAGGAGTCCCAGGTGCACTCATGCCGCGTTCCTCCGACCGCGATGATCACGCCTCGCAGTGGAGTGTACGCATCAGGAAACCCGAGGGACAGATTTCGGTCGCGCCTCGGCGCACGATGGGGAGAACATCCGAGCTCGGAGCCCGGGGCCGTCCCCCTCGGTGCAACGGGCCCGATGTCCTGTCGCAGGCCTGACCACGCGTCAGGAGCCGGTCGTTATGGCTTTCGATCGGGAGCGTAGGGCGCGTGGATGCTGCGGTTACGCGGCTCGGCTTCCACAGGGCCACCGTGGTCTCGGCGTTGAGGATCTGCACCTTGTACGTGTAGTCACCGTGAACGTGCAGGACCTGCGGACGCGCGGGGGCAGCTTGGGCGCCGACGGCTGGTCGGTCGGGTTCTTAACCCCAACCCGCTTTCCTCACTGCTTACTTCACTACTTGACGTAAGTGGTCTGTACCTCTAGTTTCACGGCTCGAACACGCATCGTGCGACGCGCTCACCGCTGACCCAGCCTTCACGAGGTGAACGCCGCAGGGTGCCCACCCCCCACCGAAAGGCCACCTTTCTCATGGCCAAAACCCTGCCCGCTGCCGTCGTCACCGCCGCGCTGGGGCTCTCCGCGTGCCTGCTCACCGCCGTCCCCGCCCACGCGGACACCGGCGCCATCACCGGACTCGCCGGAAAGTGCCTCGACGTCGCCGGCGCCAACTCCGCCGACGGCACCGCCGTCCAGCTCTACGACTGCAACGGCACCGCAGCCCAGCAGTGGACGGTCGGCAGCGACGGCACGATCCGCGCCCTCGGCAAGTGCCTCGACGTCACGGACAACTCGACCGCGAACGGCGCCAAGATGCAGCTGTGGAGCTGTACCGGCGGCGCCAACCAGAAGTGGACCGTCACCGCCGCCCACGACATCGTCAACCCGCAGGCCGACAAGTGCCTGGACGTCACCGACAACAACCCCGCCAACGGCACCCGGACCCAGATCTGGAGCTGCACCGGAGGCGCAAACCAGAAGTGGAACGCACCCGCGAGCGGAGGCGGCGGTACTCCGTCCGGATTCGTGGTGTCCGAGGCGCAGTTCAACCAGATGTTCCCGAACCGGAACTCCTTCTACACCTACAGCGGCCTCACCGCCGCGCTGAGCGCCTACCCCGGCTTCGCGAACACCGGCAGCGACACGGTGAAGAAGCAGGAGGCCGCGGCCTTCCTCGCCAACGTCAGCCATGAGACCGGCGGTCTCGTGTACGTCGTCGAGCAGAACACCGCCAACTACCCGACCTACTGCGACTGGAGCCGGCCGTACGGCTGCCCCGCGGGCCAGGCGGCTTACTACGGACGCGGCCCGATCCAGCTCTCCTGGAACTTCAACTACAAGGCCGCCGGTGACGCGCTCGGCATCGACCTCCTGAACAACCCCTGGCAGGTGGAGAACAACGCGGCCGTCGCCTGGAAAACGGGCCTGTGGTACTGGAACACCCAGTCCGGGCCAGGCACCATGACCCCGCACAACGCGATGGTGAACCAGGCCGGCTTCGGCCAGACCATCCGCAGCATCAACGGCTCGCTGGAGTGCGACGGCAGGAACCCGGCCCAGGTGCAGAGCCGCGTCGACGCCTACCAGCGCTTCACCCAGATCCTCGGCGTCTCGCCGGGCGGCAACCTGTACTGCTGACGCGAGCCGCCCGACAAGGAGCCGCAATGCGCAAGCCGAATTCCCTGACCAAGGTCCTGCTCGGCGCACTCGGCGCGATGACGCTCGTCGTGGCGGTCCCGGCCGCCGCCCACGCGAACGTCCTCACCCTGCTGCCGCAGAACGCCGACGGCCTGGAACAGACCTTCTCCCCCCCTACGACTACGACGGCGACGGCTGCTACGCCACCGCCGCCATCGGTGCCGACGGCACCGTCAACCCCGGCCTGAAACTCGGCGGCGACGTCAACGGGCACTGCCACGACTACGCCCAACTGGCCAACGCCAACACCTACTCACGCGAGAAGTGCAACAACGGCTGGTGCGCGGTGATGTACGCCAGCTACTTCGAGAAGGACCAGGCCACCCTGGGCCCCGCGGCCATCGGGCACACCCACGACTGGGAGCACGTGGTGGTGTGGATCAACAACAACGAGGTGCAGTACGTCTCGGTGTCCCAGCACACCGGCTACCAGGTCGCTGCCCGCTCCTCGGTCCGCTTCGACGGCACCCACCCCAAGATCGTCTACCACAAGGACGGCGTCTCCACCCACGACTTCCGCTTCGCCAACAGCAACGACGACCCCCCTGAGAACGTGACCGGCGGCTGGTTCTACCCCCGGCTCGTGGGCTGGAACGGCTACCCGGCCGGCTTCCGGGACAAGCTGATGAGCGCCGACTTCGGCGCCGCCACCATCAAGATCAAGGACGCCGACTTCGCCTACGCCCTGGCACACTCCATGCCCTCGGGCATCCCCTTCGACCCCAACGCCTGACCCTCCGGACGCACCCTCGGGGCGCCCGAGCCGGTCCACCCGACCGACACGCGCCGCACACGACCACTGCCGCAGCGCGGGGCGCCCCGCAGCATGCATCCACGTCGCGGGCCCGGACGGCTCGGGCAAGCGCGTTCACATCGCTGAATCGGGGTGAGGTCATGGCCGACCGGCTCCGGTCTCGCCGTCCGCGGGTGACCGGGAGCCCTCCTCCACCGTGGCCATGTCCAGACCGGAGCTGACGGCGTGCTTGTCGCCGATGCGCTGCAGATAGGCCCAGCGGTCAAGGTGATCGCAGGCCCAGGCCGGGTCGTAGGCCGCCGTGGGCAGCTGAGGTACGCGCTTGCGGCCGGTTTCGTCGAGGCGGTACGGAACCTCGAAGGCAGTGTTCCAGCCGTCCAGGTCCGCGGCGAAACGCGCTTCCGCCTCCGTCGCGTCGATCCCGAGGTACTGGGCGATCTCCCCCCAGGAACTGCCCCGCTCGCGTTCGTAGATCACGGCCGAGACCAGTGCGCGTTCGGCGAGTTCGACGAGCTGGGACGCCTGGCTGACCCGGCCTCCGGGACCAGTGTCAGGGTCGTTCCCGGTGGCGACCAGGCCCCTCGCGCTCTCGGCCACGTCCACGGCGTGGTCGCACAGGACCAGGCGTGCCAGTGCCTGGCGGGTGAATCGGGCACGCTCGGTGTCGTAAGGGGTTGTCGGGGTCACCGGCGCAGTCTCCCAGGGCCTGCGCGCATCCAGTACGGGTTTTCTTCCGCCCGGCCCGCGACGGCCCCACGTCAAGAGAACCTCGGAGTCGAAACCGATTGCCCCGTCACGGCCGGCCCCGCATGATGCCGGGATGCGCTTCTCCATCAACATCCCGAACTTCGGGGACTTCGCCGATCCCCGCAACGTCGCGACCGTGGCGGCGGCAGCGGAACAGGCCGGCTGGGACGGGCTCTTCGTCTGGGACCACGTGCTGCACCGGCAGCACCAGGGACGTCCCTTCGGAGACCCCTGGATGCTGCTGACCGCGGCGGCGCTGGCGACCTCTCGGATCCGGCTGGGCACCCTGCTGACGCCGGTCCCCCGTTACCGCCCGCAGCAACTCGCCCGCCAGGTCGCCACTTTGGACCACCTCAGCGGCGGCCGAGTGATCTTCGCCGCCGGCCTGGGCGGTCCGGTCGAGGACGAGTACCGCAGCTTCGGTGACAGCGCCGATCCACGCCGCCTCGCCGAACGGCTGGACGAGGGCTTGGAGTTGCTGGACCGCTTCTGGTCCCGCGAGCCGGTGAGCCATCGTGGCCGGCACTACGAGGTGCGGGACGTGACGCTGCTGCCCGCCACCGTGCAGCGGCCCCGGCCGCCGGTGTGGATCGGCGGGTTCTGGCCGCGTCGTCCTCCCATGCGGCGGGCCGCGCGGTGGGACGGTGCGGTGCCGCTCTTCGAGACGGCGCGGCATGGGCATGTGCCGGATGTGGCGGAGGTGAGGGAACTGGTCGGCTATGTGCGCAAGCACCGTACGGACGAGGCCGAGCGTCCCTTCGAGTTCGTGCTCGGCGGCGCCACGCCCGCGGACCCGGCGGCGGCCAGGGACGTGATCGGTCCGCTTCGCGACGCCGGCGCCACCTGGTGGGACGAACGGCAGCTCCAGACCGGCCCCGACCTGGATCGTCTCCCCCCGGTGCTGCGCCGCATCGAGGCGGGGCCGCCGAAGGTCGATTAGAGGCCCGCACAGGCGATGCACTGGTCTTGAAGCGGCGACATCGTGTGATCACACTGCACTCATGCCGAGAGTGAGGGGACGCGTTGCGGCCTACGTGGTGGCACTGGTCCTTCTGGCCACCACCTCCGTGACCACACACGGCCTCTCCGCCGGACGCCCCACCTGGGCCCAGCCGCCGTCCTGAGGGCACTGAGCAACTCTCGCCCGCCGCCTGTGCGTCAAGGCTCCCGCCGGTACACGACTCACGGCGCGTCGCGATGCTGAGCGTGTCGGCGGGGACGGACGGTTACCGTGGGGAGCGGTTGATGATCCGTTGCCGCCCGTTGACGGGAGGGGAGTTCTTCGATGCCCGATGAGCCGATCTTGGTGCTGGCGGCGACCGGCGGACAGGGCAGGGCGGTGACCGACGCGCTGCTGGCCCGCGGGGCGCGGGTCCGGGCTCTGGTACGTGATCCCGCCCGGGGAGCCGCGCGCGAGCTCGCCGGCCGGGGCGTCGACGTGGTCGCGGGATCCCTGAGCGATCGTGAGTCGCTCGCCGCGGCGATGAGCGCGGTCGCCGGTGTCTTCGCGTACACCACTCCCTTCGAGGCCGGGGTCGAGGCGGAGGTGGAGCAGGGGCGTGCCATCCTCTCCGCCGCGACCCGGGAACGCGTTCCGCACCTCGTGTTCAGCTCTGTCGCCGGCGCCGACCAGGACAGCGGAGTGCCGCATTTCGAGAGCAAGGCGCGCATCGAAGCGGAGCTGACTTCCGGCGAGGTGCCTTACACGATCCTGGGGCCGACGTACTTCTTCGACAACGCGCTCGGCGGTGCGGAGCGCATCGCCGACGGCATTCTTGATCTGCCGCTGCCGCCCGATCGGCCGCTGCAGCAGCTCGCCCGCCCCGACCTCGGCGCGTTCGCGGCGGACGTGCTGCTCAACCCCGCCCCGTACGTCGGGCAGCGCATCGAGCTGGCAAGCGACGCGCCCACTCCCACGCAGATGGCGGCCGCGCTCGGCGTGGCGCTGGGACGGGACGTCCGTCATGAGTACACACCGCTGGAGATGATCGGCAATCCGGACATGCATGCGATGTGGACGTTCCTGAACGGCCCCGGGTATCGGGTCGACATCCCGGCGCTCCATGCCGCTCACCCAGAGATCCGCTGGACCCCCTTCGCGGACTGGGCCCACGACACGTGGGCGCGCACCCGCTGACGCGGCCGACCGCGAAGGGGCGCCGACCCCGCCGCGAGGAGCCGGGCCTGGACGGCCGGCACACCAGGGACGGGGTTCGACGAGGCCGCTCAGCCGCTGGTGCTCCGGACGGCCTTTCGGATCAGAACCGCGGTGACGATGGCGAGGTAGGCGGCGCGGGGTGCGGACCCGTTCCCCGGCCGTCGCCGACGACGGCTACGGCCGGTCGATGCCGAGGTCCGTGTCGACGTCGTACGCGGATTCCGCGTGGCCGGCTGTCGGATGTGCGATGTCGGTCCCCAGGTCGAATGTCGCGCCGTCGATCGCCTCCGCCAAGGAGTCCTCCTCGTGCTCGGACTGCGCACGACGGTGGTGCTCGGCCATTCGTTCGATGATGTGCCGAAGGTGGGGGTGAGCGTGATGACTCTCGTCCGAGGCCGGCTCGTCCGTGTTCACGTGGTGATCCTCCGTATCGGGCAGCGGTTGGCGTCAGCCGCCTGCGGCGCGGCCTTCGGTATCAGGCCTCGGACTCGGGGATCACATGCATCGCGGCCTCCTCCGCCGATGCCGCGGCCCCGTCCAGACCGATGTCGGAGGCGAAAAGGTCGGACTCGGTGTTCTCATGGCTGCCCTCGTCCGGCGCGACCAGTCGTCCGGCGCGCTCGTCGCCGACCTCGTGGTCGATGGGTTCACCGGGCGTGTCCCAAGTATCGCCGATTCCGTCACCCTCGGGGACGGCGATGTCCGGCAACTCCTCGGAGAGGCGCTGGTCCAGGCTCTCTCCCCGCTGCCGCTCCGCGGCCGTGACGCCGGTGTGCTCCACGCCCCAGGGCCGGTCCGGGGGTGAGTAGCCCTCGTCCAGTGCCTCGTCGCCGGCCCGGTAGTCCAGGGTGTCCGACGCGTCCAGGAGGCCGGCGTCGTCCTGCACCTCCGACCCGTCCGGCTGGTAGACCTCGTCGCCCATCGTCTCGTCGGTCACGTCCCGATCTCCATGCGTCGTGAGGCTCTGCTCGGTCTTCAGGCTAGGCATGCCCGGCGTGCGGAGTTGCCCGACGGTGCATGGGGTGCGTTCCGCCAGTGCACTGCTTGTGGCTCCCAGGATCCGGAGCGGTGACCGGTCAGCTCAGTTCGGTCTCCAGCCAGCTCAGGATCTCGGGGGTCACGGGATCGGTGATGTCGGCGAACTCCTCGTGCTTCTTCAGGAATTTCGCCACGTACGGGCAGACCGGCACGATCCGCTTCCCGGCGGCGCGTACGTCGGTGAGGGCCTCCTGAACGAGCCGGGAGGCCAGGCCCTGTCCGGCGAACGCGTCGTCGACCTCGGTGTGGTAGAAGACGCGCTGGTCACCGCGGTCGCGGTAGGCGGTCAGTCCGGCGCGCTCGCCGTCGACGAGGATTTCGTAGCGGCTCTTGGCGTCCACCCGCTCGACGGTCGGAGCGGCGGAAGACTGGCTCATGGGGTGCCTTTCATAGGGAAGTACATTCGGTGACGCGTCGGACGGGTCAGCGGCGCGGTGGGTTCCTGCGCGGCGTGATGACGGCGTTCGGCAGGGCGGGGGCGGGGAGGCGGTCTCCCGGATAACCTTCGACGGCACCGAAGCGATCGGAGGAGTTCTGCCACTCGTCCCGGGCCTTGGCGATGTCCTCGTGGCTGCGCCCGATGAAGTTCCACCACATGACGATCTCCTCCTCGAACGGGGTTCCGCCGAGCAGGACCGTCCGTGCGATGTCGTCCGACTCGTTCGTCAGCGTCAGCGCGTCGACGCCCGGGTGGGCGTAGCCCAACTCCGCGCGGCCGACCAGCGTGTCGGCCAGGCGCACCTCCCCCTGGTCGACCAGGAGTCCGTGCTCGAAGCCGGGGTCCACGGCGAGCGTGAGGGTCGCGCGCGGCGGGAGGACGATCTCGGCGCCGAGCAGGGGCGTGAAGGTCCGCACCGGGGAGGCCTGGCCGGCGAGGGAGCCCAGGAAGACCCGGATCTCGGCCCCGTCGATCCGGGCGGGCTCGGGTACGTAGTGCTGGAAGTCGCGTGCGGTGTCGCGGTGTTGCTCGGGCAGGGCCACCCACAGCTGGACGCCGTGCAGGATGGTGGTGCGCGGGGTGGAGACCTCCGAGTGGCAGATGCCGTGCCCGCCCGTCATGAGGTTCAGCTCGCCGGGCCGTACGTAGGCGTGGCTGCCCAGGCTGTCCCGGTGCTCGATCTCCCCGCTGAACAGCCAGCTCACCGTCTGCAGCCCGGTGTGCGGATGCGGGGCGACGTCCATGCCGCCCGAGAACGAGACGTCGTCGGGGCCGTAGTGATCGGCGAAGCACCAGGCGCCGATCAGGGTCCGGGCGCGCTGCGGCAGCGTCCGCCGTACGGTCATCGCGCGGGGTCCGCCGAGGGGCACGTCACGCGCGGTCAGTACGTCGACCCGCGCCGCCTCGGCCGGCCGCTCGCCGTCGGCCAGAGCACCGCACCGCATCTCCATGGGCTTGGCTTCGACATTGCTCACCGTGGACCACCTCCCGAAAACATTGTTTCATATTCAACCATCATCCGCGATAATAGATCGTCGGCACCGTCAGGTACACACCACACGACAGGTGAGCCACATCGACCCCGGAGGAGTTCCAGGTTGAGCAGTCACACGACCGGGTCCGCGGATCAGCGGATCTTCATCGACAAGCAGAGCCCCGCCGCCTATCAGGCGCTCGTACAGACCTCGGAAGCGGTCCGCGCGGTCGCCGCCGAGGCGGGACTCGACCGACGGCTCGTGGAGCTGGTCAATCTGCGCGTGTCGCAGATCAACGGTTGCGCCTACTGCCTCCACGTACACACCAGGGCCGCCGTGCGCGCAGGCGAGACCGCGCAGCGACTCGGCGTACTGGCCGCCTGGCGGGACACCGAGGTGTTCACGCCCGACGAGCGCGCGGCGCTCGCGCTCGCGGAGGCGACCACCGAACCCGGTGACGCCGCCCTGCAGGAGACGGCGTACGACCAGGCCCGCGAGGTGCTCACCGACGACCAGATCTCCGCCGTGATCTGGGTGGCGGTGACCATCAACGCGTTCAACCGGGTCTCGATCATGAGCAAGCATCCGGTCCGACCGCAGTAGGCGGACCAGGGGCTCTCTCTGCTCCGGCGATTATCTCTGTTGGAGATGACTGACATCCGGAACCATCGCGGTGGACAGGGGAGCAGAGTGCGGTGGCCGAGCGCTGATCCCACGTGAGAGCGGCGAGGAAGCTCCCAGGTCGGCTACGTGATCGGCATGCTCTTGCTGGTCCCGCTCGGCGACCGGCTGGAGAAGCGCGGCCTGATCACGGCGCTGCTGACGGCCACCACGGTCGCTCTGCTGGTGGCCGGACTCGCCACGAACTTCCCCATGCTGCGGATCGCGTCGCTGGTCAGCGGCGCCACGTCGGTGGTCGCCCAGATCCTGGTCCCGTTCGCCGCGAGCCTCGCCCTCGACCACGCCCGCGGCCGGATCGTGGGCCGGGTGATGAGCGGCCTGCTCACCGGGATCCTGCTCTCCCGCACCCTCAGCAGCCTGGTCTCCGACGTCGCGGGCTGGCGCGTGGTCTACCTGGGCTCCGCCGTCCTGATGGCCGTCCTCGCCGTGGCCCTGCGCGCGGCCCTGCCCCAGCACGCGCCCAGCACGACCATCCCGTACGCCCGCGTACTCCACTCCACCGTCCGGCTGGTCCGCACCCACCCCGCGCTGCTGCGCCGCGGCCTGTACCAGGCGGCGATGTTCGGCGCGTTCAGCGCGTTCTGGACCACCATCTCCTACGTCCTCACCGGCCCCGGCCTCCACTACTCCCCCGTCGGCATCGGCATCTTCGCGCTCGTCGGAGCCGCCGGCGCGGCCGTGGCCCCGCTGGCCGGACGCTGGGCCGACCGCAGGCTGACCCGGCCCATGACCGGCGCCGCGTTCGCCCTCGCCGCGCTGGCCAACCCTCCCCGGCAGCGGCGGCCTTGCTGCGGCACATCAACGCCTCGTGAAGGACTGGCCGGCTCTGGCTTCGCCCGTGATCCGCCTGACAGAACCCGGCGGTGAGGCGCTCGAAAACCAGTGGAGCAGCACCGCTGTGCGCCATTACCGTGCTGCCGGACCCAGTCGTCTAGGCAAGGACGTGCCGTTGTACACCCTGTGAGACCTCCCGAGAGCTGATCTGTCGCGCGTCGCGCCTGTGCGCCGCGCTGCTTTTTGCTGCGGACTTCTCACTGAAACCGGTGTACTTCTGTGCTCAATAGCTGGGTGGTCATGCCCACCTGCCTGCCGACCGTTCTCCGCCGTTGCCACGCCTGCGCGTCCGAGCGCTTCCAGGCGAACGGCAAGTTTCGCGTCAACGCGAACCACAAGCTCCTCGACGCCTGGCTCCTCGTGCTCTGCACTACATGCGGGGACACGGCGAAACTCACGGTCCTGGAGCGGATGAACGTCCGCTCCGTACGACCTGAGCTGCTGGACCGGATGCATGACAACGACCCTGGCCTGGCAGCTGAACTGCTCCAGGACCCGGTCGTGCGGCGCCGCAATCGCATCGCCCTCGACTGGGACGACGCCTGGCGCCTCGACACCGGCGGATCGGATCATCTGGACCGCGAGGTGATCGACGTGTCGGTCCGCTTCGCGGCGCCGATCCCTGTCCGGCCGGTGCGGCTGATCGCTGAGGGTTGCGGTCTTTCGCGGGCCGAGGTCGAGCGACTGATCACGGAGGGGAAGCTCGTTTCGGCGGTCCGGCTGAGCGGCAAGCTCTCCGGCGACTTCACCTTCACGCTCAAGCGCTGAGCCCTCGCCCGCGACCAGGGCCTGTCCGGCAAGATCCGTCGGACAGGCCCTGGTCGTCCCGGAGTTGGGCGGACCGGCCTTGGGCGTCCCGGCGTACGTCGTCCCGGCGTACGTCGTCCCCGCGTCAGGCGTCCCGGCGTCGGTCGCGGACCTCAGGGCTTTGCCGGAAGCCGGCCGACCTGTAGGTGGCGACGGCGCCGGCATTGGCGCTCGGGGTGCAGACGATCGCGCTCGACGAGCCCAGCTCTTGGAGTGCGGCCGCCGCCGCGACGGTGATCGCCTTGCCGTAGCCGTGACCGCGATGGTCCCGGTCCACGCCCATCGGCTCGAGGAGCCCGGGCCTCCCCGGACCGGCCGACCAGACGGTCACCGTCGCCACCGCGTTGCCCTGGTCGTCGTACGCGAGCAGACACCGGGCGTCGGCGTACGCCGGTCCGGCCGCCATCGCGTGCCAGCGGGCGTCCGTGAACGTCGACCGGTCGAACGCGGCCCGCTGCACGGCGGCTCGCACATGCGCACGGTCCGGCCCGATCACCTCGATCCGCACGCCGGGGTCCTCCACCGGCTCCGTGAGGTCGCGGCGCAGCGGCGTCCACGCCTCGTCGGTGTTCCATCCGTGCTCGGACAGCAGATCCTGGACCAGGGCGCCGATGGGCGCCTCGATGTACGCCTTCCCCTCCTTCAGTACACCCCGCTCCGGATCGCTCACGTCCTCGACCAGCTGCTGCGCCAGCTCCTCGTCCTGGTGAGCGTCCGGCGCCATCGTCAGCCGCAACAGCTCGGACCCGTCCAGCAGCCCGACGGCGAGAATCCGTCCGCCCCGGATCCAGGTCCGGACCGCCGCGGCCGTCGCCTCCGCACCGAACCGCCAGAACCAGCCCAGATCCCCCGGGTGCAGTTGCATCGGCGCCCCGTCGTACTGCCACTCCCGCAGCACGCCCACAGCCTCGCTCAACCCGTCGACGTCCGGTTTGCCCAACACGATCGCCATGCCCCGATGAGACACCACCGCGTCGACAGCCCGCACCCGATTTCCGGCCGGCCGCCTTCAGGTGCGGAGAGCGGCGTCCAGATCGCGGATGAACTCTCCGACGCGCCCGCCTCCGGGTGGTGCGGCGGGCAGACGGCCGAGCACGGCGACGACCGCTGCCGGTGCGTGGTGACGCGCCCATTCGAGGGTCCCGGTGACCGTGGCCCGTTCCTCGGATGCCAGCTCTTCCGCTCGGGCCGCGTGTGCTGCCGCGCCGAGAATGTGCTTCACCTGATGGGCACTTGCCTTGGGATGCAGGAACGCGGCGGCGGCCGCATGACTTGCCGCTCGGGCCGCGTCGACCGCGGCGGGTGGAGCGGCCTCTTGTGCCGCCTTGTACGCCGCCCACGCGCGCTGCCGTAGAGCCGCTGTCCGCCGGCCGCCCCCGGCGAACGCCTCCGCTGCGTCGACGGCGTCGCGGGGGCGCGCATCGGCGGACACGCTCTGCTCGAAGATCGGCAGTGTCCTGCGTGCGCAAGCAGCCGCGTAGCCCGCGATCTCCCGCAGTTCCTGTTCGCTCAGCTCGATGGTCTCCGACTCCGTTGGCACGCCCCCATCCTGCCGTAACGTCTTCTGTGCTGAGAGTTCGGCCTGGCCACGCGCGCGTCCCGATGGACGGTTCGCCGAAGCGGCGCGGGTTCAGGCCGCGGCGCTCCCGTGAGGTCCGGACGCGAAGGCCAGGATGTGCGGGACTGCCTCGCGGAGGCTGACGAAGTGGCGGTGCACGCCCTCCACCGCGAGGGCGGCGTTCACGCCCCACACGGTCATCCCGGAGCGCAGCCCGGACCGCACCCCGGACGGGGCATCTTCGATGACCAGGCAGTCCTCCGGCTCGGCGCCCAGCCGCGCGGCCGCCTGCAGATAGGGGACGGGAGAGGGCTTGCCCTCCTCGACAGCGGCCGCGTCCACGATCAGGCTCGGCAGCGGCAGGCCCGTCCGCAGGAAACGGCCACGCACCCGGTGCTCGTAATTGGAGGTGACCAGCGCCCAGGAGCCCGGACGCAGGCCGTGCAGCAGCTCCGACGCGCCGTCGAAGGCCGCGTAGACGCCGGAGCGGACGTCCTCGTCCTCCAACGCGTGCAGCGCGTCCAGGCACTCGCGCGGATCCCGGTCCGCGGCGACCTGGGCGAACGTCTCCATCGGCCGTGTCCGCAGCGCCACTTGGTAGACCTCGTCCGCGTCCAGCCCGTACCGCTCCGCCCAGGCACCCCACACCCGGCGCTGGTTGCTCACGGCGTCGATCAACGTGCCGTCGACGTCGAACAGGACGTACTTCGTGCGGCCGGGCCGCGCGGGTTCACTGGTCACGTGTCGATCATGCCAGGCGGCGAACAGGCCACGGCAGGCCGGACCCAAGGCCGTTGATCTGCGCGGCGACGACAGCGGTGGCGAGGCCGCTCAGCGGGCCGGGCGGTGTTCCGTGATCCAGCGGGCGGCGAGCAGGCCGGAGCCGGCGGTGAGGAGGGCGGCGGCGATGACGGTGGCGTTCAGGCCGAGGGTGTCGGCGAGGATGCCGGCGATCAGGGCTCCGACGGCGTAGCCGGAGTCGCGCCAGAAGCGGTAGGTGCCCAGGGCGTTGGCCCGCCAGGCGGGGTGGGCGTGGTCGGAGATGGAGGCGATCAGCGCCGGGTAGACCATGGCGGTGCCGATGCCGAGTGCCACGGCGGAGGCGATGCCCGCGAGCAGCGGGGTCTTCAGCAGGGTCAGGGCGAGGACGAAGCCGCCGGCCTGGACGAGCATGCCGTACACGATCAGGGGTTTGCGGCCGATGCGGTCGGCGAGGTGGCCGGTGGGGATCTGCCCGAGGCCCCAGAGGATGGGGTACAGGCCCTTGATCAGGCCGACGGCGGCGAGGCCCAGTCCGTGGTCGGTGAAGAGGAGGGGGAAGACGCCCCATGTCAGGCCGTCGTTGAGATTGTTGACGAGGCCGGCCTGGCTGGCGCCGCGCAGGGAGCGGTTGCGCCAGGAGGTGCGGGCGAAGACCGCCGCCAGGCCGGTGTTCTCACCGGTGGGCAGGGGCTTGGTGTGCTGGGCTAGTTCGAGGGCGACATGGCCGGCGGTGTCGCGGACGACGAGGGACAGGGCGAGTCCGGCGGCGACGAAGACGACACCGATGAGTTCGGGGGTGGGGCGCAGACCGTGGGTGGTGGCGAGGTAGCCGGTGAGGAGGGCGGTGGCGCCGACGGCGGTGTAACCGGCGGCCTCGTTGAGTCCGGTGGCCAGGCCGCGGCGGGCGGGGCCGACGAGGTCGATCTTCATGTTGACGGTCATCGACCAGGTGAGGCCCTGGTTGAGGCCGAGCAGGACGTTCGCGGCGACGATCCAGCCCCAGGACGGCGACCAGGCGAGCGCGAAGGGGACGGGGATGCCGATCAGCCAGCCGGCGACCAGGAGTTGCTTGCGGCGGAAGCGGGCGGTCAGGGCGCCGGCGGCGAGGTTGGTCAGGGCCTTGGTGACGCCGAAGGCGATGATGAACGAGAAGACGGCCAGGTCGCTGGTGAGGCCGAAGACGTGCGCGCCGATCAGCGGGACGGTGGTGCGTTCGAGGCCGACCAGGCCGCCCACGCAGACGTTGACGACGACGAGCAGCGTGAACTGGAGCCAGTTCTCACGCAGTCCCAGGCGGATGGGCCTCCCGGACGCGTCGGTCGGCGTGCTGGTCGCGGGCATGGTGTTCACGAATGAGTGTCCTGGGTGACCGGTCGTCCGTTGGCCGCCGCGTAGTCGGCGGGGCCGCCGTCGAGGACGGCGATGTCGGTGTGGCCGGCGCGTTCGAGGAGGCTGGCCGCGGTCATGGCCCGCTCGCCGTGGCCGCAGGCCACGATCGGCCCCTGGGGGGCGTCGGCGGCGTGTGCGGTGAGGCCGCCGAGTTCGATGTGCACGGCGCCGGGCACGTGTCCGGCAGCGAACTCGGCGTCCTGTCGTACGTCGAGGTACGGGCGGCTCCCGGTGCGGTCGGCGGTGACGAACGCGGTGGTGGTCTGCCGGTTGCCGGCCGCGAGCCATGCGGTCATGCCGCCGGTCAGGCGTCCGGCGAGACGCTCGTAGCCGATCTTGTACGCCTGCCAGACCAGCTCGCTCAGGTCCTGGTCGTCGGCCGTGACGAAGGCGAGCGGGACGGTGTCGGGCAGGAGCCAGCCCAGCCAGGTGGCGAACTGGCCGCGCAGCGGGATGGACAGGGAGCCGGGGATGTGGCCGGCCGCGTAGTCGGCAGCCGGGCGCACGTCGACCACGTGGCCGCCGTCCGCGAGCAGGGACGTGACCTGTCCGGCGTCGAGAGCGGGCAGCTGCGGGGTCGAGGTGAGGACGGCGGGGCCGCGCCGGTTGGCCTCGGCGAGCCGGTCGAAGTAGTCCGGGTAGCTGCCGAGGCCGGCCAGCAGCAGTCGTACGAAGGTGTCCTCGTCCGGGGCGGCCAGCAGCGGGTTCGTCCGCTTCTGCGCGCCGATGGTCGAGGTGCGCTCGCTGCCGGGCGGGGCCGAGCAGAAGGATCCGGCGCCGTGGGTGGGCCAGACCGCGACCTGGTCCGGTAGTTCGGCGAGGCGCCTGAGTGAGTGGTACTGGGCGCGGGCGAGTTCTTCGGTGCGGTCGGCGCCGAGGAGATCGGTGCGGGCGGCGGAGTTCACGATCAGCGAGCCGCCGGTGAAGACGCCGAGTGCGCGCGGGCCGTCCAGGAGCAGGAAGGACAGGTGTTCGTGGGTGTGCCCGGGGGTGGCCAGGGCGCGCAGGGTGAGGCCGCCCAGATCCACTTCGTCGCCGTCGGCCAGGCCCCGGTGCTCGAACATGCGGTGGCCCGCGGCGGAGGCCAGCACGGTGGCCCCGTGGTCGTGACCGAGCTGGACGGCACCGGAGAGGAAGTCCGCGTGCAGGTGCGTGTCCGCCGCGTACGCCACGGTCAGCCCGCGCCGGGCGGCGGCCTCCCGCAGGGTACGCAGGTCGCGGCTCGCGTCCACGGCCAGGGCGCGGCCGTCGCCGAGGTCGACGAGATAGGCGCTGTTGCCGAGCCCGGCGTCGACCAGGAGGGTCAGGTGGTCGTCGGCGAAGCCCATCAGGTCCTCCAAGGTCCGGATGCGCGAGGGCGATCGCGCTGCGGTCGGTGTGATCGGCTTGATCGGATTGATCGGCTTGTTCCACTTGATCCGCTCGATCGGTGTTGTGGTCACCGCACCTTCCATCACCTACACTATTCCATGGATTTATGGAGGATGTCATGGCGGGAAGCACCAGGGCCGGTACGAAGGCGCGGCTGTACGACGCGTTCGCGGCCAGCGGCAAGGCGCTGGCCAGCGGAAAGCGTCTGGAGCTGCTCGATCTGCTCGCCCAGGGCGAGCGCACCGTCGACGCCCTGGCCAAGGCGGCCGGACTGAACCTGACGACGGCCTCGGCGCATCTGCAGACCCTCAAGCAGGCCGGATTCGTGGCCACCCGCCGTGAGGGCGTACGCATCCACTACCGGCTCGCCGGGGAGGACGTGGCCCAGTTGTTCGCCCTGCTGCGCAAGGTCGCCGAGGCCCACCAGGCCGCCGTGCCCGCGGCGCGGGACGCCTACCTCGGCGACGACGACGCGGCGGAGGTCACCCAGGAGGAACTGCGCGCCCGCGTGGCGGCCGGGGATGTCGTGGTGCTGGACGTACGCCCGGCGGAGGAGTACCAGGCCGGGCACATCCCGGGCGCGATGTCCATCCCCGTCGACGAACTGGCCCACCGGATCGACGAGTTGCCCGAGAAGACGGAGATCGTCGTCTACTGCCGGGGCGAGTACTGCGTGCTCGCCTACGACGCCGTACGGCTGCTGACCGACCGCGGACGACGGGCCATCCGGCTCAACGACGGCATGCTCGAGTGGCGCCTGGCCGAACTCCCCGTCGACGCCGGGGACTTGGCATGACCGACCACGCCGGTCGTTCCCGGAGCCTCGTCACCGATCTCGCTGAGACTCTGAACTCCACCTGACAGCCCGCGTGGCATCCCGATCCGTTCCGCCCACCGGTCCCGCGCGCCCCTGCCCTGCCCTGCCCGGCCCGCACCGGCGGCCCGCTTCGCCCGTGCCCTGACCGGCGGGGCCCCATCCGGAGGACACATGACCAGTACCGCACCAGCCGGCACGACGGGTTCCATACCCGACGGACCCCACCGACCCGACGTGCCCGACGCCGCCCAGGCGCAGCGCCGCATCCTGCGCGTCCTGGTCGCCTCCCAGATCCTCAGCGGGGCCGGACTCGCCGCCGGTGTCACCGTCGGCGCCCTGCTCGCCCAGGACATGCTCGGCACCACCAGCCTCGCCGGGCTGCCCAGCGCCCTGTTCACCGCCGGATCGGCACTCGCGGCCATCGCCGTCGGCCGTATCTCCCAGGCCCGCGGACGCCGGCCCGGTCTGGCCGCCGGCTACTTCATGGGAGCCCTCGGCAGCGCCGGCGTCATCACCGCAGCCGTCCTGGACAGCCCCGTGCTGCTGTTCCTCGCCCTGTTCGTCTACGGCGCGGGCACCGCCACCAACCTCCAGGCCCGCTACGCCGGAGCCGACCTCGCCGACCCCGCTCACCGTGCCCGGGCCGTCTCCACCGTCCTGGTCGCCACGACGCTCGGAGGCGTCGCCGGACCCAACGTGGCCGCACCCATGGGCGATTTCGCCGAGACCCTCGGCATCCCCAACCTCGCCGGGCCCTTCCTGCTGTCCGGCGCCGCCTACGCCCTGGCCGCCCTCGTCCTCGCCGTCCGCCTGCGGCCCGACCCGCTGCTCGTGGCCCGTACGATCGCCGCGGCCGCCGAGCAGAGCAGGACCGTCGCCGACGCGACCCCGGCCGCCGGCCCCGCACGCGAACGCCGCGGCGGCGTGGTCCTCGGTGCGCTCGTCATGATCCTCACCCAGCTCGTCATGGTGGCGATCATGACGATGACCCCGGTCCACATGCACGACCACGGCCACGGCACCGCCGCCTCGGGCCTCGTCATCGCCCTGCACATCGGCGCCATGTACCTGCCCTCGCCGGTGACGGGCCGGCTGGTCGACCGCTACGGCCGTACGAAGCTCGCCGCCGCCTCCGGCCTCACCCTGCTGGCCGCCGGCATCCTCGCCGCCGCCGCCCCCGCCGACTCCGTCGCGCTGCTCGCGCTCGCCCTGGCCCTGCTGGGGCTCGGCTGGAACCTCGGCCTCGTCTCCGGCACGGCGATCATCACCGACACCGTGCCGCTCGCCACCCGCGCCAAGACCCAGGGCATGGTCGACGTCTCCATCGCGATCGCCGGCGCCACCGGCGGCCTGTCCTCCGGCCTCGTCGTCGCCGCTGCCGGCTACCCCGTCCTGGCCCTCTCCGGCGGCATCGCGGCCCTCGCGATCCTCCCCGCCATCGCCGCGACCGCGAGCAGCCGATGAGGCGGCCCACTCCCCCTGCTTCCAGGTTGTCTCGGGTGAGCGCGTGGGGGCGGAGCTATCGGTATGTGGGGCCGGCTGGTCTGAGCGTCGGCGTCCGGCCTGGTGGCGACGGTCGCCGGATCGGTTCCGCGGCGGACTTCGATGCCTGGGCCGCGGAGCAGTCGAGTGTGGACCTGGCCGAGCCGTTCACGTTCGTGGTCGGCACGGACGGTGTGCTGCGGCTGGCGCCGCGTCGGAGCGAACATGTGGCCTGCGCCGGAGGGCAACCGGTCCTGAGCGCCGGCGAGATCGCCTTCATCTGTGAGTCGGAGTCAGGCAGCTGGCGGGTGAGCGACGTCAGCAACCACTCGACCGGATACTGCCCGGACGTCAGCTCCTGGCCGGCGGTCGCGCGGGCCCTGGACCGGGCAGGGCTTGGGCGTCCGGACGGCTTCACGCACGAGGTGGTGTTCCGCCGCTGTCCCGGCTGCCAGGAGCACGGCATCGTGCGCGAGGGCGACTTCGTCTGCGTGTTCTGCGGCAGCGACCTGCCGTCGGTCTGGAACGTGGATCCGAATCCCCTTGCCTGAGGCCGCGGACTGCGGAGCGGAGGCCGTTGATGACTGTGACCAGCGCCGTCGACACGTGACGGCGGCTCAGGAGAGGGACAGGCGCATGATCGTCAGGTCGAGCCAGCGGCCGAACTTGGTGCCGACCTCGCGCACGGTACCGGCGATCTCGAACCCGAACCGCTGATGCAGCCGGATCGACGCGGTGTTCTCGGCTTCGATGCCGGCGATCATGACGTGATGGCCGGCCGCGCGCGCCGAGGCGATGAGGGCGTCGAGCAGCGCGGAGCCGATGCCGAGGCCGTGTCGGTCGGTGCGGACGTAGACCGAGTTCTCGACCGTGTGGCGGTAGCCGTCGAGCTGCCGCCACGGGCCGTAGACCGCGAACCCCGCCACCTCGCCCTCCGCTTCGGCCACGAACGCCGACGCGCGCTCCAGGTGGACCGCCAGCCAGGCGGCGCCCTCGGCGGCGGACTGCGGGGTCTGGGTCCACAGGGCCGTCGAGTGCTCGATCGCCTGGTTGCGGATCGCGCGGACGGCCTCCGCGTCGCCCGGGCGTGCGCGGCGCACGGTCACGGTCGCCGCGCTTCTCTCGTATATTGGATTCATGTCCAACATAGTAGATCCTCTGGTGGGGCAGATCGCCGCCCGAGTCCGTACCGAACGGGAACGCCGTCGGTGGACTCTGGCCCAGCTCGCGGATGCCTCCGGCGTGTCGCAGGCCATGATCAGCAGGATCGAGCGGGGTGAGAGCAGCCCGACCGCCGTCGTGCTCGGCAAGCTGTCCGCCGCGTTCCAGCTCAGCATCGCCTCCCTGCTCGCCCTCGCCGAGGGGGCGCAGGAGGAGTCGCAGAGTGAGTCGCAGGAGGAGTCCCAAGGGGGCGCAGGCGTGCGCCGCCGGGCCGACACGGCCGAGTGGCGGGATCCCGGCACGGGCTACCGGCGCCGGCAGATCAGCGGCCCGCGCTTCCCCGCGGAGGTCGCCGAGATCCGTCTGCCGGCCGGCGCCCAAGTGCCGTATCCGGCCGCCGCGTTCGCCTTCGTACGACAGATCGTCTGGGTCCTCGACGGCCGCCTGACCTTCCACGACGGCGACACGGTCCACGAACTCGACGCGGGTGACACCATCGAACTCGGGAACCCCGCCGAGCGCGTCTTCGCCAACACCACGGACACCGAGTGCCGTTACGCCGTCATCCTCACCCGCGGCGCACAGCCGTGACCCCGCCCTCCCTCCCGCGTGGCGGCACCTTCCTCCTGGCCTGCACAGCCGGGACGGCGATCGCGAACAACTACGCCATCCAGCCCGCGCTCAGCGCGGTCGCCGCCGATCTGGGCGTGCCGCTCTCCGTGATCGGTCTCGTCCCGACCGCCGCACTCGCCGGCTGCATGACCGGCTTCGCCCTCCTGCTCCCCCTCGCCGACCGCCTCGCCCCCAACCGCCTGGTGGCCGCACAGTTGACCGCCCTGGCCGCCGCCCTCATCCTCGCCGCCGCCGCGCCCGGCGCGGGCGTGCTCCTGGGCGCGTACCTGTGCGTCGGCGCGGCCGCCAGTGTCGCGGCCCAGGCCGGCAGCATCGCGGGGCGATACGCCCCACCCGGCCGACGGGGAACCGGCGTCGCCATCGTCGCGGCCGGGATGTCGGCAGGCATCCTGCTCAGCCGCCTGGCGGGCGGCACCCTCACCGACATCCTCGGATGGCGCCGGATGCTCCTCGTGTTCGCCGCCCTCGCCCTGCTCTGCGCGGTACCCGCCGCCACGCTGCTGCCCCGGCAGCGACCGCGCTCCGACCACGGCTATCGCGCCGCCCTCACCGCACTCCCGCCGCTCCTGCGGCAGTTCGCACCGCTGCGCCACGCGGTGGTCGTCGGCGGACTGTGGTACTTCGCCTTCAACGTCACGTGGGTCGCGCTCGCGCTGGCCCTCGCCGAACCGCCCTATTCCCTCGGCCCGGCCGCCATCGGCCTGTACAGCCTGGCCGGCCTCCTCGGTCTCGTCGCCCTCCCCCTCACCGGACGCCTCACCGACCGGCACTCCCCGGCCACGGTGATCACCATCTGCATGCTGGCCGCCGCGGCCGGAACCGCCCTGTTGGTCACCGGCCTGAACAGCCCGCCGACCACCGCCGTCGGCCTCGCCCTCTTCGACGCCGGCTGCTTCGCCGCCCAAGCCGCCAACATGAGCCGCGTCATCGCCCTCGACCCACACCGTTCCGGGGGCCTCAGCAGCGTCTACCTCGTGCTCTACTTCACGATCGGCGCCGCAGGAACCGCACTGGCCGCACCCCTGCTCAATACCCTCGGCTGGCAGGGCACCACGCTCACCGCCGTCGCAGCGCTGCTCCTCGCCGCCGCCCTCGGACACACCGGCTTCCGACGGACGCACAGCGAGCCTGCCCACGCCGCAGCCCGCGATCTCGTCCCGCGTGCGGGGACATCGCGTGCGCAGAAGTCACGTGCGCAGCAATCGACTGCGCCGAAATCGCGTGCGCGGAAATGAGGACCGCCGCACGGCTGCCGACGGCCGCGCCGCGACAGCCATGCGTTTCTCCTCTCCCAGGTCCGAGCGCAGTCGGGGCATCCGGACCCGTCAGGCCGCCAGCAGTTCCGTGACCAGCCGTACGGCTTCCGGCACCTCGACGTGGTCGTCCGGAGTCGCCCCGAAGTGGGCCCCGGTCGGGGTCACCACCGCCGTGGCGCCGAGGCCGTTCACGAGCAGCCGGACATGCTCGGTCGGGTCGGGCTGGTTGACCGGGTCGTCCATGGCCTGGAGCACGCGGAAGTGCCGCGCGGACCGGCGGATCCGCTCCCAGTCGAAGCCGCCATCGAAGAACTCGGCCAGTTCGTCGTAGCCGACCTCGTGCGCCGAGGTCGCCACGAGCAGCACGCCGGCGAACACCCCCTGAGCATCAGGGTCGTGCTGCTCCAGGAAGCGGAGCACGTTGACTCCGCCGATGCTGTGCCCGACGAGCACGGTCGACTCGGCGGGACCGGCGGCCAGGACGGCCGCACCGTACGTCTTGCGCCAGGGTTCCAGCCGCGGGGCGGCGGTCTCCGGCAGGCGGGGCACGGTGACCCGGTGACCGGCGGCCGCGAGCCGCTCGGTGAGGTACGGGAACCAGACGCTGTCGTCGCTCGACCCGTAGCCGTGCGACACCACGATCTCGCCCATGGCCGATCCACTCCCTCAATCGAATCATCATCGAATCAATCAAAACGATCCGTCGCGTTTCGATTGACCGTAGCACACTGCTACGGTGTCGCCGTGCCCATCGGAAAGACCCCAAGCCGCCGGACCGGTGGCCGTGTTCGCAGCCAGGACGCCCAGGACGCCGTCCTCGCCGCGGCGATCGAGCTCGTCGAGGAGTCCGGCTACCAGGCCGTCACCATCGAGGGGATCGCGGCCCGCGCCGACGTCGCGAAGAGCACCATCTACCGTTGGTGGAAGTCGAAGCCGGCCCTTGTCATGGACGCGTACCGCACGGCCGTCGAGCAGCGGATGCCCGAACCGGACACCGGCACGGTCGCCGGCGATCTGACCGCCTTCGCCGCCGCCCTGTACGGCGTCTCCGCGCACCCGGTCCGGGTCCGAACGCTGCGCGGGCTGATGGCGGAAGCCCAGCTCGACCCTGCCTTCGCCGAGCCGTTTCAGGAGTGGGTCGAAAGCAGGCGGGCCGTCGTGCTCACCCTGCTCGCCCGGGGTGTGGAGCGCGGCGAACTCCCGGCCACGGCCGATCTGGACGCCGCGACCGACCAGTTCTTCGGCCTCTTCTGGTACCGCCTGCTGGTCGGCCACCAGCCACTCGATCCCGCCCAGGCCCCCGGCCACGTCGCCCAACTGCTCCGGGGGCTGGGTGTGCCGCACGGGGAGCGGTCATGAAGGACCCCCGGGAATCAGGCCGAGCTGTCGCATCTGTGAGAACACGTCCACGACTCCCCAGATCTCGGCGATCCTGCCGTCCGCGATGCGGAAGATGAAGATCTCGCTGTAGGTGACGGACCTGCCGGTCGGCTGCAGGCCCCTGTACTCGCCCCGATGGGTACCGGTCACCGTGTTCCTGGAGACGACCTTGTCCCCCTGGGCGATCACGTCCTCGACCGCGACGTGCACGTCGGGAAACGCACGAAGGAGCACGGTCCATACCTGCTTGAGCGCCTGTGCCCCCGTCGTGTCCATCGGCACCGGCGCGTGGAAGAGCACGTCCGGATCGACGAACTCGTCGATCGCCTTCGCGATGACTTCGGCGTCGCCGGTGTTCACGGCGTCGTGAAAGCGGCCCAGCATCTCCACGTTGCTCGTCTCCTGGCTCGTCGACATGCGGCTCCTCCTTGGGTCGGCATGAGCATGCGGGTCGTGGTCACGTCTCGCGACTGACCACACACCGATGACGAGTCGGCCCGCCGCGATGTGACATCACCGGATTTGACGTGCTCCCCGCCCTAAAGGACGGGGATTCCAGCCTGGGCCGTCTGGCCCTTCTGGGGGCTTCCTGCTTCACGGCGCTGTGCGGGAACGGATGCCCGTCTTACCGGCGCTCCACAGGCGTTTAGCCTGTCCGCCCGTCCGGCGGCCAGGATGTTGCGTGCTGCGTTGACTCAGCGGACTCACCCGTCCGGAGCAACGGATTCACTGCAGAATCGATTACGGCACGGGCTCCCCTTCGGACGTGGGGCGGCGGCCGGCCGGGGTTTGACCGACCATGGAGGGGGCAGAGGGGCCATCAGGGTGGCCCCAGGCCGTGTCGGGCGGCCCGCACGGGACCGGTTGGCCATCCTGGGCTGCGGCAACACCCTTCCCGGCAACAAGGAGCACGGCATGCCCGAGGACACGGTCGCACGATTCCTGGCAGCCCTGGACCCGGAGCACCGGGAGGCCGTCAGCGCCAAACCGCGCGAGGAACAGGAACAGCTCGCGGCGGCCTGGGAACGGGAACTGGAATCCGACGACGAGCTCGACACCCTCGACGAGCTGTCCCCGCCGGCGGCAGAGGAGGAAGCGGCCCGCCGCGTCCTCGGCCGTGAAAGCGGCGACTAGGTCCGCCGTCCGCGCTCGCCCGGCCGATGCGTCAGCCGCTCTCCGGCCGCATGAAGGAGAGTTGATCGCTGTTCGCGGAGCAGCGGGTTCGGCGGCGCGGGGGCCCTCGCCTGGGATGCCGGCAGGAGTGGCACCGTTGTAGCGAAGCAGTATCGTGGAGAGGTCTTTCCGGCACGCCGTCTCCGCCGACCGGTGCGGATACCGTCACCTCGGCGGCTGTCGGCCGGTGGCCGTCTCAGCCCGTCTCACCCCTGGTCGAACCGAACACGCGCGGCCTTGTGTCCATCTCCTGGCGAGCTTCCACGACAGTGCCGCCGCGGTGCTCGAACAACCCCTCACCGGGAGGGCCCCACCGTGGACATGAAACTCGAGGTCGTAGTGATCCCGGTCGCCGACGTCGACCGGTCGAAGGACTTCTACGAGGGGCTGGGGTGGCGGCTGGACGCCGACTTCCCCGGCGCCGACGGCTTCCGCGTGGTGCAACTGACACCGCCCGGGTCCGCCTGCTCGGTGATCTTCGGCGACGGGGTCACCTCGGCCGCGCCGGGATCCGCCCAGGGCCTGTACCTCGTGGTGTCGGACATCGAGGCGGCTCGGGACGAGCTGGCACGACACGGGGTCGAGGTCAGCGAGGTCTTCCACGACGCGGGCGGAGTGTTCCACCATGCGGGCACCAAGGACCGGGTGTCCGGTCCCGATCCCGAGCGGGGCAGTTACGCCTCGTTCGCCTCGTTCACCGACCCGGACGGCAACGGCTGGATGGTGCAGGAAGTCACCGAACGACTGCCGGGTCGGTGACACCGCCGCACCCCGGCCGACAACGGACAGGAGCCCACACCGATGTCTGTGACATTCGCTTCGGCGGACGAACTGGCCCAGGCTCTCGTACGTGCGGAACAGGCACATGGGCAGTACGAGAAGCAGCTCGGGCACCGTGACGACGACTGGCCCATCTGGTACGCGCGATTCCTCGTCGAAGAGCAGAGCGAGGGAAGCGGCGCCGGCTCGGACGACTCGAGCCAGTGAGGGTGAGGCGTTCACGCTCAAGGTCCTGTGAGAGTACGGACGTTGACGTCAGCGCTGCGTGTTGACTGCCGATGGAACGCCTCACAGAGCGGAGCAGGACCGTGCGAGAGTTCTTGGTCGAGATCACCACCACCGTCCCCGAGGGCACGAGCCAGGACGAGGTCGACCGGCGGCGGGCCGCCGAAGCCGTACGAGCCCGGGAACTGGCCTCCACCGGCCATCTCGCGCGGCTGTGGCGCCCGGTGGGCGAGCTGCGCAGCATCGGCATCTGGCGGGCCGACGACGAGGACGAGCTTCACGAGAAGGTTCTGGGCACCCTGCCACTGCGCCCATGGATGACGCTCACCGTGACCCCCCTCGAGTCCCACCCCAACGACCCGGGCCGCGTCGCTGACGCGCGGTGACAGCGCCCACTTCTGACCACCTGCAGTCCTGGTCGCCGTCCGGGGCCGAGGGTCCGGGCCGGCCCGGCGGCCCGAGGACGGCCCGGGTCCGTTCGTCCCGGAGGTCGGCGAGGCGCGCGTAACCTCACAGCCGGCCGCGCCGAAGAGGCGTGCCCAGGTCGGGCCGGGCATGTCGGCAGCCCAGCCAGGTTGACCGACATGCCCGTCATACCCCTCGCGGTTCCGCCTGCATGAAGCGGCCCCCCGCGACGCTACGGGCGCCTTGGCAGAGGGGCAGGCCCTAATGGAACGCCGGCAGGTTGCGCGCGACCCACTCGCTGAAGGGGGCGGGCGGACGGTGGAGTACGGCCGCCACGTCGGGGCTGACCTTCTGCTCGGCCGGGAGCGGGACGCCGAGGACGTCCAGAGTGCCGGTGACGACCTCTTCCGGCATGAACTGGGCCAGGTGCGCGTGGGCGTCCTCGCGGGACAACTCCACGAAGGCCACCTCCTCACCCAGGGCCGCGGAGATGGCTGCGGCCTGCCGGCGGGGGCTGATCGGCTCGGGACCGGTCAGTTCGTAGGTGCGCCCTTGGTGACCGTCCTCGCGCAGAACGGCCGCGGCGACCGCGGCGATGTCCGCCGGGTCGACGACGGGCAGCGCAACGTCACCGAAGGGGGCGAAGACCGTGCGCTTGGTGCGGACCGTCTCGGCCCAGGCGAAGGCGTTGGAGGCGAAACCGCCCGGACGCAGGATGGTGAAGTCCCGCCCGGATGCGCGTACCGCTGCCTCGAACTCCCGTAGCCGGGCGTGCGAAGGCGCCTCCGGGCGCGTGGCGCTGACCTGCGAGGAGACCAGAACGACCCGCTCCACCCCGGCCTCCGCGGCCGCGTCCAGCAGAGCGCGCGGACTCTCGCCCCGGCTGTTGAGCTCGCCTCCCAGCAGGAGGAACAGGGCACGGGCGCCGGTGAGGGCCGGCCGCATGCTCTCGGCGTCCCCGGCATCGGCCTGGACCCACCGGACGCCGGCCAGGCGGTGTGCGGGCTGGGGCCGTCGCGAGACCGCCACGACCTCCTCGCCCGTCTCGGCCAGCAGTTCCACGAGCGTCCGCCCGATGTTGCCGGTCGCACCCGTCACTGTGATCATCACGATCCCCCTGAAGTGAGTTAGTTGACTGACTGAGAACGTAGCACGCCCCCACTGGAGGCTGTCTATAGTCAGTTGGGTGACCAACTCAGTGAATCGGCGGGCGCGAGCGTCGCAGAAGCGTCAGCAGCTCACCGCGGCGGCGGCCCGGGTCCTGCACGAGCAGGGCGTCGAACGCACCACCCTCGCCGACATCGCGCGCGAGGCCGACGTCCCCGTCGGGAACGTCTACTACTACTTCAAGACGAAGGACGAGCTGGTCCAGGCCGCGCTGTCCCAGCACAGCGCGCACCTGGACGAACTCACCGAGCGACTGGAGCAGTTGGCCGACCCGCGCGACCGCCTCAAGGCGCTCGTCGAAGGGTGGGTCGACCAGCGCGACGTCGCCGCCCGCTACGGCTGCCCCACCGGCACCCTGGCCGTGGAACTGGACAAGCGCACCGACGGCACCCTCGACGCGGAGGCCGGCGCGGTGATACGGCGGCTGCTGGACTGGGCCGAGGGTCAGTTCCGTGAGCTGGGCCTGCCCGACCCGGACGGCCTGGCCCTCACCCTCGTCTCCGGCTACCAGGGCATGTCACTGATGGCCAACGCTCTGCGCGACCCGGACATCATGACCCGCGAGGGCGCCCGCCTCCTGCGCTGGCTCGACTCCCTCCGGCCTGCGGACGCGTAACTTTGACCCGGCGCGCGAGATGGACCGTGATGTCGGCGGTCATCTCGACCCTCTCCGGCAGCACCTCCATGATCCGGCTGAACACCTGTTCCTGTGCCGAGGCCGGCAACACGAGATAGGCCGAGACGGTCGAGAGGTGCCCGACATAGTCGCGGGCACTCATCGTCAAGCGCCTCTCGATCAGGGACTGTTGAACGTCGGTGAACCACTCGGACCGCCGCAGCTCCGTACCCGGCCACTGCATCGCATGCCCCGGCGGCGTCCCGTCCGGAGACGGAATCTCGTCGCTCTCCACGAAGGGGGCCCGTGCCGCGCGGACGGCCTCCGCCACAGCCGGGTCAGCGAGCTGGACCGGCCCGCCGAACGAGGCGAACACGCCGCCCGGCTCCAGCAGCGCGGCCATCCGTGACCACCGGCCCTCCGGGTTCGTCCAGTGCAGGGCCGCCGCCGCGTAGACCAGCCCGTAACTCTCACCCGGTCGCACGTCCTCGAACGCGGCTTGCACGGTCCTCACGTGTGCCGGCACGTGCTTGCGCAGCTCGGCGAGCATGGCCCCGTCGGGCTCGGTCGCGGTGACCGTGACCCCCTGTTGCGCGAAGAGGCGGGTCGCCTTGCCCGTGCCGGCGCCGATCTCGAGGGCACTCGGAATCGAGCGACGGCCCGCGTACGCCATCACCCTGTCGAACAGCTCCACGGGATACCCCGGCCGGAACCGTTCGTAGGCCTCCGCCCTCGCTCCGAAACTCAGTGCGCGCCCGGACATACCGAGCATCCTCACATCGCGGCGGTCATCCCACAGTGCCGAACCACTTCGTCAGCCGGCCCAGCAGGTCCTGCTGGTCGTCGCCGACCCAGGCCACGTGGCCGTCGGGGCGCAGCAGTACGGCGGGTACGTCCAGTTCCTCGCTGACGTCGACGACATGATCGACCCGGTCCACCCAGCCGGTGACCGAGAGCCGGCCGGTCTGGTCGAGCAGCAGTCCGCGGCCGCCGTGCATCAGCTCGTAGAGGCGCCCTCGCTTGAGTTGCACGTCCCGCAGCCGGCGGCCGAGGAGTTCGTGGCCCTCGCCGAAGTCGTAGCGGACTCCGACGGCGGTGATCATCTCGGTCACGTACCGGTTCACCTCCTCGAAGTCCATCAGCGTCGAGAACAGTTCCCGCAGCGCGGTCGGACCCGG
Source organism: Streptomyces sp. NPDC047085 (assembly GCF_040643735.1). Classification (NCBI taxonomy): domain Bacteria; kingdom Bacillati; phylum Actinomycetota; class Actinomycetes; order Kitasatosporales; family Streptomycetaceae; genus Streptomyces; species Streptomyces sp. NPDC047085. The sequence goes on along the minus strand of NZ_JBEYUW010000006.1, from coordinate 439,334 downwards.
ATCGGTGCCCAGCAGCGTCATCTGGGCGCGGGTGTTCCGCAGCACGCGGGCGCCGACCGGGTGCCGTTCGGTGTGGTAGCTGTCCAACAGCCCTTCCGGAGCCCAGCCGTTGACCTCGGCGGCCAGCTTCCAGCCGAGGTTGAACGCGTCCTGCACGCCGAGGTTGAGCCCCTGCCCGCCGGTAGGCGGGTGGATGTGGGCCGCGTCGCCGGCCAGCAGCACCCGGCCGACCCGGTAGCGCTCGGCCTGCCGGGTTCCGTCGCCGAACCGGGACAGCCAGCGCGGTGCGTGCACGCCGAAGTCGGTGCCCGCGAACGCCCGCAGCTGCTTCTTGAACTCGTCGAGGGTCGGCGCGGTCGCACGGTCCTCGGCCACGCCGTCGGCGGGCACGACGATGCGGTACCTCCCGTCCCCGAGGGGCATGGCACCGAACCGCAGTTGGGTCTTACGGACTTCCTCGACGACGGCGGAGATCGTCGCCGGATCCTCGGTCGCCGCCAGGTCGCCCAGCAGCGTCTCCACCTTGGCGGGTTCGCCGGGAAAGCCGACGCCGAGTTGCTTGCGCACGGTGCTGCGGCCGCCGTCGCAGCCGACGAGGTAGCGCGAGCGCAGATGTGTGCCGTCCGCCAGCTCGACGGTCACTCCGTCCTCGTCCTGGCTCACTCCGACCACGTCGCAGCCGCGCCGGATCTCGGCGCCGAGTTCGAGGGCACGCTCGTCGAGCAGCCGCTCGGTGACCGGCTGCGGGGTGGCGAGGCCGTACGTGTGAGCCGTGTCCAGCCGCTCCGGCCACGGCTTCATGATGCCGCCGAAGAGGCCGCCGGCCTGGAACTTCTCGCTGACCGCGAGGAACCGGTCCAGCAGACCGCGCTGGTCCATCACCTCGACGCTGCGCGCGTGCAGACCTTGCCCGCGGGACTCCCCGGTCGGCTCGGTCAGTCTCTCCAGCACGACCACGTGCACGCCGTGCAGCCGCAACTCGCCCGCCAGCATCAGTCCGGTCGGTCCCCCGCCGGCAACGATCACGTCGATCATCACGCATCCCACTTCCGCAGTTCTGGCTTCGGCAGTTCTGGCTTCGGCGGGCGATTCTGCGGCATGACCGGGGCCTTGCGGCAAGGCCCCCCATGCGCTATAGGTTGAGAGTGGCAAGGAGAGGGTGTCCCTCCTTGCCTTTGTCATTTCCCCTGGGCCCCTGGGCTCCTGGAATGGGCGGGCGTACGGGCGCTCCCCGTCAACGGTCGTTCCCTGCTGCCCCCTTGGCCTGTCGGACCAGCAGGCCTCGTAGTTCGCGGGCGTTGCGTCGGCTCACGGCGAGGACCTGGTCGCCGACCCTGACCGTCAGGTTGCCGCCGTCGAGGCGCAGCTCCTCGATGCAGCCGAGGGCCACCAGATGGCTTCGGTGGATGCGGACGAAACCGCGGGAGCGCCAGCGCTCCTCCAGGGTGGACAGCGGAATCCGCACCAGATGACTGCCGTCACGCGTGTGCAGGCGCGCGTAGTCGCCCTGGGCTTCGGCATGGGTGATGTCGGCGATGTCGACGAACCGTGTCACCCCGCCCAGCTCCACGGGGACCTGGTCCGAGACGGTGTCTGCCGGAGCGGGGGCGGGCCGGCGAGGGCCTTGTCCCGCTCTCGTCAGGTCCACGACGCGTCGTACGGCCTCGGTGAAGCGCTCCTTGCGGATCGGCTTCAGCAGGTAGTCGACGGCCTTGAGGTCGAAGGCCTGGACCGCGAAGTCCTCGTGGGCCGTGACGAAGACGATCAGGGGCGGTGCCGCGAAGCCGGCGAGCAGACGAGCCATGTCGAGGCCGTTGAGTCCGGCCATGTTGATGTCGAGGAACACCACGTCGATGGCCTCCTCGCCGTCGGTCCCCTGCTCCATCGCCCTGCCGAGCCGGCGCAGGGCCTCGGTGGCCTCCAGAGCGCCCTCCGCCCTGCCGATCCGGTGGTCTTCGCGCAGCAGATAGAGCAGCTCCTCGAGCGCGGGCTCCTCGTCGTCGACCGCGAGGGCGCGCAGCGATACCGCAGGACCCGCGGTCCGGCCCACGGGGTTCGACCATCCCCGGTCGGCTGCGCTCAAGTGCCTCATCTCCTCGTGCTCGTCCCAGTGCTCGTTCTCGTGCTCGTGTTCATCGTGAGGCGGTCGGGATGCGGCGACAAGGGTCGGCCCGGCTCCGTACGGGCATCGCTGGGACGGTGGCTTCCTGGTCACCTGGCCGGGCGTCTGAGTATCGAGAGCGGTCCGTTCACGGCGGTGCGACGGGACCGGTGATCAGTGGCCCGGTGCCCTTCGGCGGACGCGGGCAGGTGCCCTTACCTGCGGCTTCCTTCGGTACCCGGCTTTACCTGGGGGTCCTCTTCGGGGTATCCATGGCGCATGCTGCTGCGCCAATTGGAGTACCTGAGTGCGTTGTCGCGCGAGGGCCACTTCGGTCGCGCGGCCGCGGCGTGCCATGTGTCCCAGCCCGCGTTGTCGGCCGGCATCCGCAAGCTGGAGAGCGAGCTCGGGGTGCGGATCGTCCAGCGGGGGCAGCGGTTCGAGGGGTTCACCCCGGAGGGCAAGCAGGTGCTGCACTGGGCCCACCGAATGCTCGCCGAGCAGGACGCGCTGCGTCACTCGTTGTCGAGCATGCGGGGCGGGCTGTCCGGGGTGCTGCGCATCGGCGCGGTGCCCACGGCGCTGACGGTCGCGTCGTTGCTGACCACCCCGTTGCGCGAGCGGCATCCGAGCATGCGGTTCTCGTTGGAGTCGATGTCGTCACGGGAGATCGTGTCGCGGCTCAACGAGTTCGACATCGACGTCGGCATGACCTACGTGGACGGCGAGCCCCTGGGCAAGGTGCGGGTCGTGCCGCTCTACCGCGAGCGGTACCTGTTCCTGACCCCACGTGACGGGGAGTTCGCCGACCACGGCTCGGTCAGCTGGTCCGAGGCCGCGACGGCGCCGCTGTGCCTGCTGACGCCGGTGATGCAGAACCGTCGTATCCTCGACGGGCACTTCGCCGAGGCCGGCGCGACGGTCAGTCCGGTGATCGAGACCGACACCGTGTCGGCGATCTACGCGCACATCACCTCCATGGGGTTGTCCAGCGTCATCCCGCACGCCTGGCTGCACAGCTTCGGCGTCCCCGACGACACCCGCGTGCTGGCGCTGCCCCGGCCGCAGCGGTCCGTCCACGTCGGGCTCGTGCTGCCCGACCGCAGCCCCGAGTCGATGCTGGCCCGCGCTCTGATCGACGTCGCGCGTGAGATCGACATGCGGGGCGAACTGGACCGGGTGATGCGGCACCACGTCAGCGAGGCACGCCCGCATCGTCCAGATATCGGTGCATGACGTCCGCCGGAAGGCTCGGGTTGCTGAGGGCGTGGGAGGAAGTCTCCGGATTCCCGCAGCTTTGCAGGATGAGATCGACCGGCAGCGCGGGGTGCGCGGCCGCCATGGCGCGTACCCACTCGTCGGGGTCGGCGAGCAACCGGACGACGGCCTCGACGGGCGCGTCGGCGTCCAGGCCCACCAGCCATCGTTTCTCCGGGTCCGGGTCGTCGGCGAAGCGCTGTCCGTTGCCCGCGGCCGGGAAGTTCGGGTGGCGCAGCAGGTAGCTCTTGGTGATGACCTGGCAGTCCAGATAGGTCTGCAGTACCACCTCGCCGTCGACGGTCGGTTGGTTCTCACAGAGCAGGAGTCGCACGGGGTAGTCGTCGTCCTTGGAGAGCCGGTCGACGGCGTCGGCGGGCAGGTGCCGGCTGCAGGCGGCGCTGCGGCGTAGGAGGGTGTTGGCCGACGTGGCGCATTGGCGCAGGACGTCGGGATCGGCGCAGAGGAGAACCCATTCGACGGGGTCGGGCCGGTCGGACGGGCTGACGGTGACGTCGATGGCGGTGCGTTCGGTCTCCGTCAGCTCGGGTCGTACGGACACCTCCAGCCGGACGCTGTGCGCGTCGTCGTTCGCCAGCCTCCGGACGACGTCGATGGGAACGTTGAGGTTGGCCGCCAGCTCCCGCCGGTCCCTCTCCTCGGTGCTCGCCGCGAGCCGTTCGGCGGTCGCGGGGCTCATGGCGCCGTACCGGATCACGTCCCGCCTGCCGAAGCGGCCGATTCCCGCGTCGAGAAGCAGATCCGTGTAATGCGGGTCATCACGGCATGCCTTCATCATGGCCGCCTCACGTACGGTGTCGTCGGCGTCGCGGAGCAGACGGTGGCGGGTGTCCTCGGAGAGCAGGGCCCACTGGTGGCAGGCTGCCTCGCGGAGATCCGCGTCCCGGTGGTCGGCGAGCCCGGCGACCAGGCTTGGAGCCGTGTGACGGCAGAAGGCCGCGCTTCGGCGGACCAGCGGTTCCGGATCGGCGAGCAGGCGCTGCTGAGCGGACAGGGGCAGTGGCCGCACGCGGATGCGGAACCCGTCAGGTCCCATGGCCAGACTCCGACGGACGCGTGGATCGGGATCGTCCACGAGCCGGGCGCGCTGTTCCGCGGTCACCCCGACGTTCCCGGCGAACGCCTCCCGCAGCCGGTGGTCGGGGTTCGTGACGATGGCGTCGACCACCTCGTCCGGCAGGGCGCGCGAGCTGATCGTGTCCCAGGCCGCGATGGCCTCCTTGCTCAGCAGCCTGGTCAAGACGTCGGCCGGCGCCGCGGGATTGCGCGCGATCGCGTCAATGGTCTCGTGGTGAGCGTGGAGTCCACGCATGGTGCCCCTCCCTGTTCGCCGACGGGCATCCCGGCCGTTCATGAAGGGGATGCGATGCCGCTGTGAAGTACGCACGAGGTGGCCTCCACAGGGGTGTTGACCTGGCAAGTATCCCCGGTCACCCGTGACATCGCCGACTCGCCCGGCGCTGAGGAGAGTGACCCCGGGCGGGGTCAGGGCGCCTGCACTCCGGGGGGAGTCGAGCGGGCGCCGTCGGGCAGGGGCAGGCTCGCCCGCCTTCCGTGACGGGCCTTCCCCTGCTCGCCCCCAGGGCGCTCGCGTGATGTGGATCACATATTCGGCGTGGATGTCACACTCCGGCCGCCAGGATCCCTCTCAGTTCCGAATGCGATCGCGACGGGAGGGCCCACGTTGTCCGACACTCCGCCGGAATCACCGGCACCCACATGGCACGGCAGCCCGCGTGAGGCGGCGTCAGATGGGGTGACGAACACGGCGACGCAGGTGTTCAACGATCACCGTGAGCTGCTGTTCTCCATCGTCTACAACATGCTCGGCAGCGTCGCCGACACCGAGGACGTGCTGCAGGAGACGTGGCTGTCGTGGACGGCAAGGAACGAGACATCGAGCGCGGGGCACATCGACCATCCGCGCGCCTATCTGGTGCGGATCGCGGTGAACGGGGCACTCGCCCACCGCGCCACCGTCAGCCGCCGTCGGGAGACGTACGTGGGGCCGTGGTTGCCCGAGCCGCTCGTCGGTCCGCTCGGCGACGCTCCCGTCGTGGCCGATGCCGCCGATGCGGCGATGCGGGCCGAGTCGGTGTCGATGGCGCTGCTGGTGGTGCTGGAAACCCTCACTCCGCTGGAGCGCGGGGTGTTCGTCCTGCACGAGGTGTTCGGTTACGCCCACACGGAGATCGCGGAGATCCTCGGCCGCAGCCCCGCGGCGATACGCCAACTCGCCCATCGCGCCCGCGAGCACGTGCACGCCCGGCGCCCCCGGTACGAGCCCGACCCGCAGGTCCGGCAGCAGGTGACCGAACGGTTCCTGGCCGCCGCGCTCGGGGGTGACCTCGACGCGCTGCTGCAGATCCTGGCGCCGGACGTGACCCTGTGGGGGGACGGCGGGGGCAAGGGCCACGGGGCGGGGGGCGCCCGGCCGTTGCAGGGGCGGGACAAGGTGGCCCGTCTGCTCGCCGCCCTCGGCCCCAGCTCCGGCAAGGGCCTCAGCATCGCCTACCGCCGCGTCAACGGCGACCCGTCGGCGCTGCTGTTCGCCGGTGACACCCCCTACGCCGTCCTCGTCCTCGACCTCACTCCGGACGGCGACCAGGTGTGCGGGATCTACGCCGTCTCCAATCCCGACAAGCTCGCTCACGTCGACTGAACACCGAGGAATCCCCATGCTGCGAAGAATGGCGTCCTTGCCCAGTGGCAGACTCACGAAGTGGGTCGTCCTCGCCCTCTGGACGCTCCTGCTGGTCCCGGCCCTCATGCTGGCGGGCAGGCTCGGCGACGTCGAGCAGAACGACAACTCGGCCTGGCTGCCGGGCAATGCGGAGTCCACGAAGGTCGTCGACCGAGCCGAGAAGTTCCAGCACGCCGACACCCTGCCCGCGATCGTGATCTACGACCGGCCCGGGGGCGTCACCCCCGCCGACATGGCCAAGGCCCGGGCCGACGCCGAGGCCTTCAAGGGCGTCGACAACGTCGTGGGGCAGCCGCAGGGCCCGTCGGTGGCCCGGGACGGCAAGGCCATCCAGACCGTGGTCCAGGTACGCAAGGACAAGTCGGGCTGGGAAGGGATCGGGAAGGTCGTCGACGCGATGACCGAGGTCGGTGAACGCGACGCCCATGGCCTCGGGTTCCACGTCACCGGACCCGCCGGATACGCGTCCGACTCGATCAAGGCCTTCAGTGGAGGAGGCGGCCTGACGACGATCACCGCGGTCGTGGTGGTCGTGATCCTGCTGCTCACCTACCGCAGCCCGCTGTTGCCGCTGCTGCCCCTGCTGACCGTGGGCGGCGCGCTGGTGACGTCGGAAGCGGTGATCTACGTCCTGGCGAAGAACGCCGGACTCACCGTCAACAAGCAGACCAGCTTCATCCTGACCGTGCTGGTCTTCGGCGCCGCCACCGACTACGCCCTGCTGCTCATCTCGCGGTACCGGGAGGAGTTGGGGCGGCACGAGGACCGGCACGAGGCGATGGCGGAGGCCCTGCGCCGCTCCGGTCCGGCGATCCTCGCCAGCGCCGCGACCGTCGCGGTCAGCCTGATGCTGCTGATGCTGGCCGGCCTCAACTCCACCAAGGGGCTGGGCCCGGCCTGCGCCGTCGGCATCGTCGTCGGACTGTTCGCCATGGTCACGCTGATGCCGGCCCTGCTGGTCGTCTGCGGTCGCTGGATCTTCTGGCCGGTGAAGCCGTCGTACGGATCGGCCGGGGCGAGCCGGGACAGTGTCTGGGACCGGGTCGGCACCGCGGTCTCCGGCCGGCCGCGGATCGTGTGGATCGGCACCGCGCTCGTCCTCGGCGCCATGGCGATCGGGGCGTTCGGGCTCAGGGCCGACGGGCTCTCCAACAAGGACCAGTTCACCGGTACGCCGCAGATGGCCGTCGGTGAGGAGATCCAGTCGCGGCACTTCCCGGCCGGTTCGGGTGACCCCGTCTACGTGGTGGCCAGGGCCGCCTCGGCGGAGCGGGTGCGGACGGCGTTGTCCGGTGTTGCGGGGGTGGTCGGCGTCTCGACGCCGGTGAGCAGGAATGGCGACGTCATGATGCTCGGCGAGCTCAAGGACGATCCCAGCAGTACGGCCGCGATGCGCACCGTCGAGCGAGCCAGAACCGCCGTCCACCGGATCGAGGGTGCGGACGCCCAGGTCGGCGGCAACACGGCGATCGTTCTCGACACGCAGGAGGCGGCGGCCCGCGACTCCAGGCTGATCATCCCGATCGTGCTGGTCGTGGTGCTGCTCATCCTGGCGCTGCTGCTGCGGGCGATCGTCGCGCCGCTGTTGCTCATGGCGACGGTGGTGCTGTCGTTCGGAGCGGCCCTCGGCGTGAGCAGTCTGATGTTCAACCAGGTGTTCCACTTCGCCGGGGCGGATGCGTCGTTCCCGCTCCTGACGTTCGTGTTCCTGGTCGCTCTGGGCATCGACTACAACATCTTCCTGGTCACCCGGGTGCGCGAGGAGGCGCTGCTGCACGGCACCCGGCATGGCGCGCTGACGGGTCTGTCCAGCACCGGCGGTGTGATCACCTCGGCGGGTCTGGTGCTGGCCGGTACCTTCGCCGCGATGGCCTCGCTGCCGCTGGTGTTCGCGGCCGAGCTCGGGTTCGCGGTGGCGTTCGGTGTGCTGCTGGACACCCTGATCGTCCGCTCGGTGCTGGTCACGGCGCTGACCCTGGACGTGGGTCGATGGATGTGGTGGCCCAGCGCGCTGTTCCGGCGCCACGACGACCCGCGGCGGCCGGCGGGGAAGCCCGACCGCGAACCCGCGCTCAGGGCCATGTGACGCCATCTGCCGTCGCGTAAGGCAATGTGACGCTCCGTCACGTGACATCCGCGACCCCACACCACGCGAATGTCGGGCCGCGGGCAGGTCCGGCTAGGCCGTCGCGCCTGCCGGGCCGCTCGTCGGGCCGAGGCGGGCCAGGAGCAGGGCGACGTCGTCCCCGGAGCAGCGAGAGAGGGTGTCGAGGACCATGTCGCAGGTCTCCTCGAGCGGGCGGGGCGGGCCATTCAGGGCCTGGCACAGGGCCTGCACGCCGACGTCGATGGAGTCGTGGCGGGTCTCGACCAGCCCGTCGGTGTAAAGGGCCAACATGGCGCCCTCGGGCAGCTTCAACTCCAGTTCCCCGAAGGGGACCCCGCCCACTCCCAGCGGTGCCGCGGTCGGCGGGGCGACGAGTGTCACCTCGCGGTCCGGCTGGACGATCAGGGGTGGCAGGTGCCCGGCACTGGAGAAGGCGCAGGTGCCGCGCTTGGGGTCGCAGACGGCGTACACGCAGGTGGCGAAGGACTCGCTGAGCGTGGTCGTGATCTCGTCGAGGTGGCTGAGCAGCTCGGCAGGGGGCAGGTCGAGCCGGGCGAGAGCACGGGTGGTGGTGCGCAGCTGACCCATGATCGCGGCGGCGCGCACCCCGCTTCCCATCACGTCGCCGACCATCAGCCCGACCTTGCCGTCACTGAGGGGCAGCACGTCGTACCAGTCGCCGCCGACTTCGGTGCCCGCCCCGGCGGGCTGGTACCGGACGGCGATCTCCAGGCCCTCGGGCAGGTCGGGGGGTTCCTGCGGCAGCAGGCTGTGCTGCAGGGTGAGCGCGGTGTCGCGCTCACGGCCGTACAGGCGGGCGTTGTCGACGGAGATCGCGGCGCGGCCGACGAGCTCGCAGACGAGCCGGAGGTCGCGGCTGTCGAAGGGGCGGGTGTTCACCGTGCGGTAGAGGTTGAGCACGCCGAGCACGGAACCACGGGCGATCAGCGGGGCCGCCAGATAGCTGTGGACGCCTTCCTCCTCGAGGGCCGCGGCGGCTCGCTCGTCGCGGGCGATCTCGAGGAGCAGCGGGCCGTCCACCCGTGGCTGCAGGATGGGGGAGCCTTCCCGGACGCTGCGGCACATCAGCCGGGACGGCTCGTACCGGGTGACCTCGTCGAGCGGGTCGGCGACATCGAGGGCGCGGGTGGGACGGGCGGAGGCCGCCGCGAGCGCCCGGAACCGGGTGGGATCGTCGTCGGCCGGCGGGGACAGCGTGCGCTGACCGGTCACCACGGACTCCAGCAGGTCCACGGTCGCCAGGTCGCCGAACCGGGGTACGACGGCCGCGGCCAGCTCCCGCGCCGTCTGGGAGAGGTCGAGTGTCGTCCCGATGCCGGCGGCGGCCTCCGCGACCGTCGCGAGGTGATCCCGCGCCGCCGCGATCTCGGCGGCGGCCAGGTGACGCTCGGTGACGTCCACGACCGACACCGCCACGCCGAGCACCTTCCCGCGCGGGTCCTCGATCCGGTAGTACGACTCCGACCAGACATGGTCGTGGCCGGGGTCGGCGGGGGTGCGACCGAGCGTCCGCTGGTCGAGCACCGGCTCGCCGGTCTCCAGGACCCGCCGGATCGCGGACTCGATCGCCGTGGTGTCCAGCTGCGGCAGGGTGTCCCGCAGGCGGCGGCCCCGCACGTCCTCCTCGGTCGCGCCGTTGGCTGCCGTCAGGGCGGGGTTGGCACGGATCCAGCGCAGGTCGGTGTCGAACACGGCGAGCCCGACCGGTGACTGGTTGATCACCAACTCGGACAGGGCCATGTCGCCCTCGATCCGGCGGACGGCGTCCAGATCGGCGGCCAGGGTCAGGCCGAGCACATGGCCCTCGGGATCGTGCAGGCCCCCGTTGCGGAACTCCACCAGCCGCGTCGAGCCGTCCTTGCGCCGGGCGAGGAAGACACCGGCGCCCGTCCTGCCGACCTGTTGCTGCCCGAACAGCCCGGCGGCGTCCTGCCCGGCGGCGTCCTGCACGCCCTCGGGCGAGGCCAGGAGCCGGGAGGCCGATTCGCCCAGCACTTCGGAGGCACCATAACCGAACAACTGTTCAGCCTCGGCGCTCCACAGGACGATCCTGCCCTCGCCGTCCAGGCCCACCGCCGACGCGTGCAGAAGATCCAGCAGCCCGCCGGGGTCCCCCGCGGCTCGGTCGTGGTCCGGCCCCGATCCCTGGCCCCACAGGTTGTCGGCACCCATCAACCGGCCGCCTCTCCTGTCGACCGCCCCAGCGCGGACACCACGCGGGCGATCCTGTCGCGTCAGCACATTCCACTATGCCGCAGGCTCCGGACGGCTACCGCGCGTAGCGGAGGGTAGGCGAGGGTCCCAGCGGGTCCGCCATGGCTCGTCGGCGGGGCACGGGGCGCCGTACCAGCCCCGCCGTACCAGCGCCACTGCCCGAGGCGCGGCCGGCCGGGCAGTTCGGTGCGGTCGGTGGCCCACAGCTTCTCGCGTTCCGCCATGAACACTCGCCCGTACCTGTCGTATCGTCAGTCATCAAAGCCAGCCGGGCTGTTGGCCCGCCCGTCGGGCTGAGGACAGTTGGGGGGTAGGGGGACGGTTGACCGACCAGCAGGAGAGCCGCCGTACACGGTCCCGCGAGGAAGTCGCGTACGTGTGCGCCCGGTTGGACCAGATCCGCACCTCCCTGGAGCGGTACGGCCGTGAGGGCGCGGCCCCGCTGGAGCGCGTGATGGCGGCGTTGCGCGCCGAGGAGGATCCCGTACCGGCGCTGGACGCGCTGCACGAGGCGCTGCTCGTGGCGGGCGACGCCGTCGGGCTGCACGGCCAGGTGCGGGGGCTGAGTCCGCTCGGGGTCGACGCGGACCTGCCCGACGAGTGGGTGCTGCTGTGCCCCACCGGCCAGTGCGCGCGGCACGCCTGGCCCGACGAGGGCGACGCGGAGCCGCCCTGCCGGGTCAGCGGCCGGCCGTTGCGCGGGGCTCGGCTGTAGCCGTGACCGGCCTCCTCAACGGGCTGGGGCAGAAACTCGCCGAGCGCTGGGTCACGCTGCTGGGGCTGCCCGGTGCGCTGTTCCTGGCCACGGCCGCCGCCGCCCGTACGCTCGGCCATGCGCACGCCCTGGACCTCGCGCGCCTCACGGGCCGGATCTCCGGGTGGGCCAAGGCTCCGGTGGCGACGAGCTTGGGCGGCCAGGTCGTCGTCCTCGGCGCGGTGGTCGTCGCTGCCGCGGCGGCCGGTCTGGCCGCGCAGGCACTGGGGGCAGGGGTGCAGCGCGTCGCGCTGGCCGCCGACTGGCACACCTGGCCGCGTCCCCTGGACCGGGCGGCCCGCGTCCTGGTGACCCGCCGGCGCGCCCGCTGGGCCGCCGCCACCGAGCGCTACCGGCGGCAACGGGACGCCGACGCACGCGCGCTGGCCCGTGACGGACAGCGGGCCGACCCCGCGCGACGCCGGGCCGCCTACCACGCCGTACGACGCATCGCCGAGGAGGAGCCGGAGCGGCCGACCTGGAGCGGTGACCAAGTGCACGCCGTCGAGGCCCGCCTCGGCCGCGACCACCACGTGGATCTGCCGCTGCTGTGGCCGCATCTGTGGCTCGTGCTGCCCGAGTCGACCCGCGACGAGATCACCGCGGTGGAACAAGCCCTTGCCCGCGCCTGCGCGTTGGGCGGCTGGGCCCTGATGTACGCGGCGCTCACCGTGTGGTGGTGGCCCGCCGCGCCGCTGGCCGCGGCCGTCGCCCTGACCGCTCGGCACCGCGTCCGCGCCGCCACCGCCCTGTATGCCCGGCTCCTGGAGGCGGCCGCCCGCCTCCACCTGACCGATCTGGCCAGCCAGTTGGGCATCGACCACACCGGCCCCGCGGACACCGCCCTCGGCGAAGCGCTCACCCGCCGACTCCGTGCCTCCAGCACCGGCAGGCCCCGGCCCTCATCAAGCTCCTCCGGCCCGCCGGCCTCCTAGGGCGCGTATCGAGTCGTGATCATCGGGTGGTCCTCGTGAGGTCTTTGATCCAGATCATCGAGGCGTGCAGGTGGAGACTGGCGAGGTAGCTGTCGGGAGTCTTGTCGTATCGGGTGTCTCACCGTCCCAGTTCCGGCCTCCTGGTACGTCACGCTCTGGGGCGGGTGAGGCACGTGGTGGCGACCTGAGCCGACCGGTGCACTGATGTCCGGGCGGGGACTCATGGGACATGGCCCGGCACCCGGCTCAGGTTCCGGGGAGGATACGGCGCGTTTCGTAGGCCCACATCGCGATCTCGACCCGGTTGCGGGCGCCGAGTTTGGCCATCAGGCTGGCCAGATGCGTCTTCACCGTGCTGAGGCTGATGTGCAGCGCATCGGCGATCTCGGTGTTGGTCAGCCCGCGAGCGACGGCGAGGAGCACCTGCTCCTCGCGGGCGGTGACGGGGGAGACCGGCTGGGCCGCGGGCCGGCCGGCGGGCAGGTCCGCGAATGCCTGGAGCAGACGGACGGTGACGCTGGGCGCAATGAGCGCCTCACCGTCGGACGCCGACCGTACGGCCTGGGCCAGAAGGTCTGGTCCCGTGTCCTTGAGGAGGAATCCGCGGGCGCCGGCACGCAGCGCGCCGTAGACGTACTCGTCGAGGTCGAAAGTGGTGATGACGACCACGGCCAGCGGGTCGGCGACGCCCGGGCCGGCGACCAACCGGGTGGCCTCGAGCCCGTCGATCACGGGCATGCGGATGTCGAACAGGCAGACGTCGGGGCGCAGTTCGCGGGCCAGACCTACCGCTTCCTGTCCGTCGGCGGCCTCGCCGACCACCTCGATGCCGGGCTGGGCGTTCAGCATGATCCGCAGCCCGGTGCGGATGATGGTCTGGTCGTCAGCGACGAGGACGCGGATGGGCACCGCTCTCGGTCCTCCCTCTCGGCAGCTCGGCTTCGACATGCCAGCCCTGGTCGGCGCCGGGGCCGGCTTGTAGTTTGCCGCCGAGCAGGGCAGCGCGCTCGCGCAGTCCGGCAAGTCCGTATCCGGCACGGCCTCGGCCGGTGCGTTGGCCGTTGTCGCGCACGCTCACCCGTACCGTGTGCCGTTCCGCGGTGACCCGGACGACGACCTCGGTCGCGTTGACCGCATGGCGCATGGCGTTGGTCACCGACTCCTGCACAATGCGGTAGACGGCCGCGTCCACGGCCGGGGGCAGCGTGTCCAGTTCGCCGTCGAGCCCCAGGTCGACCCTGAGGCGACCACCTGGGGTGCGCACCAGGCGCTCCAGATCCGCGACACCGGTAGGCGGCGCCAGCTCGGCGCCGGCCCCGCGGTCGCGCAGCGCGGCGACCAGGGCTCGCATTTCCTCCAGCGTGCGCGCCCCTTCCTCCTCGATCCCCTCCAGCGCCTCGACGGCGGCGGACGGGTCGGTGCCCGCGACCACCCGGCCCGCCTGGGCGCGGATCACGATGGCCGAAACGTGGTGGGCCACCGTGTCGTGCAGTTCCCGGGCGAGCTGCTCGCGCTCGCGGGAGCGTACCTGCTCCCACTGCCGCTCGCGAGCGGTCGCCCGGAACCGCACGGCGGCACCCATCAAGCCGGGCAGCAACAGGAAGACGAAGCCCCCGACCTGTTCGGCGGCCGGCGTTTCGTCCGTGACGACCGACAGCCCGAAGGCCGTGAGGATCACCGCGCTGCCCAGCACGATCTCCCGTCCCGATCCCCACCGGGGCAACGCATACACCAGTACGACCACGACCACGCCGGTGTTCAGGCCGACGGGCTCGCGCGGCGCGGCGACCAGCGAGGCGACCTGGAGCAGGATCGCCGAGCCGAACGCCAGCGCGACCACCGCCAGCGGGCGCGTCCGGCGCCACAGGGGCAGCACGCACAGCCAGACGGCCAACACCACTGCCACCGGCCGCCACACGACGTTCTCGCGCAGGGTGGCCTCCAGCACCACACCGCCCAGGCCCGCGGCGAGCAGCGCCCAGTCCCGCCACACACGGGCGGGCGCGTCGGGCGGCCGGGGTTCGGTCCACAGGGTTCGCAGGTCGTCTCGCAGCACGGTTCTCAGCCTAGGGACCGCGCCGTGCCGCGCATCGGCCGAAAGGATGGGGCGTCACTCCGCCCTGGGGCCGACGGATCCGCGGCCCGCGAGCCGATGCCGCAGAGCGCCGTGGCGACGAACCTCGGCATCGGCGGCCGTACAAGGACGGCCGACGAGGTGGTTGGAGGACCCGATGCTCTCGAAAGCCCTCTTGCGCCTGGGCGCAAGCGCCGCCCGCCATCCCTGGCGGGTGATCGCGGCATGGCTGATCGCCACCACGCTTGCCGTCCTCGCCGCGATCGCCATCGGCGGGCGGACCGCGGACTCGATGACCGCTCCGGGACTGGACTCCCAACGGGCCGCGCAACTGATCGAGCGGGCCGGCACCAACCAGGAGGGGATGACCGCACAAGTGGTCGTCACCCCCCTCGACGACGGTGCGACGTTCTTCGACCACGGCAGCGCGCGCACCGCTCTCACGCGGCTGCAGACCGAGGTGCAGCGGCTGCCGCACGTGCTCGGCACGAGCGACCCGGCGGGAGCACTCGACGCAGGCGGGGACACCACCGTGCGCGGCGGCCTTGTCTCGGCCGACGGGCGGATCGCGGTCGTCCGGGTGCAGTACCCCGACCAGAGCCGGCTGTCGGCCAAAGACCTCGACGCCCTCGTCGATCTCGGCGACCGGCTGCGCGCCGAGCTGCCCCTGCGCATCGAGATGGGCGGGAACCTCTTCTACGTCTTCTCCGACGCCGACGGCGGCGCAAGCGAGCTGATCGGCATCCTCGCCGCGGCCGCGATCCTGTTCCTGGCGTTCGGTTCGCTCGTCGCCGCCGCGCTGCCGATCGGCATGGCGGTCTTCGGGCTGACCGTCGGGGTTGCCACGATGACGGTACTGGCGGGGGTGACGGACGTCCCGACCTTCGCCCCTGTCCTGGGCAGCATGGTCGGGCTCGGAGTGGGCATCGACTATGCGCTGTTCGTGCTCGCCAGGCACCGTGAGTACCTCGCGCGCGGGCTCGATCCCCGCGAGGCGGCGGGGCGAGCGGTGGCCACGGCGGGGAGGCCCGTGGTCTTCGCCGGCGGCACCGTCGTCGTATCGATCCTCGGCCTGGCGGTCGCGAACGTGCCGTTCATGACGGTGGGCGGGCTCGCCGTCTCGATCGTCGTTCTGACCATGGTGGTCGCGTCGGTGACGCTGCTGCCGGCCTTCCTCGGCGCCGCCGGCCCACGCCTGGCCCGGGCCGGCCGGATCGGCCGCGCTCTGCAGACCAGGAAGCTGGGCCGACTCGCACGGCGGCGGGACCCGGCGGCGGGCGCCGCCCCCGCCGCCGGGTGGCGGCGCTGGATCGGGCACGTCAGCCGGCACCCGGTGCCGTACGCGGTCGGCGCGGCGGGGCTGCTGCTGACCGCGACGCTGCCCGTGCTCGGCCTGCGCGTCGGCCTGCCTGACGACGGCTCACTGCCCCACAGCCGTACCGAGCGCCGCGCCTACGACCTCGTCGCCGAGGGGTTCGGCCCGGGCACCAACGGTCCCCTCGTCATCGCCGCGGACCCCGCCGGTGATCCGGGAGTGCTGGACCGACTCGTCGGGGCGGTCGCGGCGGATCCGGGCATCGCATCCGTCGCGCCGACGCATATCGATCGGGCCACCGGCATCGCGACCCTCGTGGTGTTCCCGACCACCAGCCCTCAGGACAAGGCCACCGCCGACACCATCGCCCGGCTGCGCACCGACGTGCTGCCCACGGCGATCGGGCACGGCCCGGCCAGGGCCCACGTCGGCGGCGCCGCCGCGAGCCTGTCCGATGTGGGCCAACGCACCAGCCAACGCCTGCCGGTGTTCGTCGCCGCCGTGCTGGCGATGTCGTTCCTGCTGCTGATGCTGGTCTTCCGCTCGATACTCGTACCGCTCAAGGCAGTACTGCTGAACCTGCTGAGCATCGGCGCGGCCTACGGCATCATGGTCGCGGTCTTCCAGTGGGGCTGGGGAGGCGCACTCATCGGGCTGGAAGCGACGGTTCCGATCGTGTCGTTCATCCCGATGTTCCTCTTCGCCATCCTGTTCGGCCTGTCGATGGACTACGAGGTGTTCCTCCTCTCCCGTGTACGCGAGGAGTACCTGCGCACCGGCGACAACGGCACGGCGATCGTCGAGGGCGTCTCGGGCACCGCCCGGATCATCACCTCGGCCGCCCTCATCATGGTGGCGGTCTTCCTGTCCTTCGCCGTCGCCGAGGACCCCTCCACCAAAATGTTCGGGCTCGGCCTGGCCACCGCGATCTTCATCGACGCCACGGTCGTACGCATGGTGCTGGTACCGGCGACCATGACACTCCTCGGCCGGACCAACTGGTGGCTGCCGAGGTGGCTGGACCGGATGCTTCCCCGCGGCCCGGTCGGCACCGACGCGGAATCCACGGGTGAGGCCCCGCGTCAACGGCTGATTGACCGCTGACTCAACTCCTGCCCCGTACCTTCTTCAGGACGGGGATGAACTGCGGGCTGTCCTGTGGTCAGGATGAACGTCAGCGGGCGGCACTTGCGGTCGGCGGCGAGGTGGACCTTGCTGGTCTGCCCGCCTCTGGAACGCGCGAGGAGGGCGGCCTTCAGCCGGAGTTTCCGCCGACGCCGGATAGGCCGCGTCGTGGTGGGCTCGGGCGGTGGTGCCAGGGACAGGTCCACCTCACCCCGCTTCGCGGCTTCCGTGACCAGGCCCTCCAGCAGGGCCTCGAAGACGCCGGCGTCCCCTGGGCCTACATACAGCCCTACACCTCAGAAACCGAACGTCAAGCAGCGTTTCCCGACTGGCTGGATTGGTACAACTATCACCGGCCCCACACCGGAATCAGCGGCCAAACCCCAGCCAGCCGCGTCACCAACGTGTCCAAGCAGCACACCTAGTCGCCTGCGCAGACCGACACGCTCCCGACGCTCATGGCGCAATCCCGGCTTCATCAGCCGTGCGGCGAATTCCAAAAAGCAGTCTCGGCAGTCACCTCACGTGCGACGCGGTGCCACTCGGCTTCTCCGCCCGGCAACGGCCAGGCCCAGGTGGGCCGTTGTGCCGTGTGCCGCTCCTGGAGGTCCCGCGCGAGTGAGGGTCCTGCGATGGCGGCGCCGTCCGGGACGGCTGGGCCGTGGACGGTGCGGAGTTCGGCGAAGCGAGCAAGTTCGGCCTCGTAGAGGCGCACCGCCCGTTCGGTGCCCGCGACCACGTCGTCGCTCGATGTGGTGCGATGCAGAAACAGCACCGGAGGTGTGGTCGACTCGGCGATCGCCGCGGCGAGCCGCGCGTGACCGTCCAGAATCAGATGGCAGTCCAAGCCGCTCACCCACCACAGCAGGACGGGCGGTAGCGTTCCGTCACGGGCCTGCTTGCGGTATGCCTTGACCCGTGCGTCGCCCGCGTCGGGCATCGGGCGCAGCGGGAGGATCTCCCAGGAGCCGGAATGGACGAACCAGTCGATGTAACCGTCCGGATGACCCTCGATGATCACCGAGCCCCAGTACTCGGACTGCGTGAGACGGCCGTGGTTCCAGCGCAGGAGCGGGCTCTCCCGTGAGAGCAGCCATCGGCCGTCGTGCAGTGGGCTGCCCGGTGCGTCGAGCAGGTGCTGTGCGAAGCGGTACGCCCAGCGGTCGAGGTTGTCGGCCAACGCCCTTCCCGTCCGGGCACGCAACGGCGGGACGAGAGAGCGGTAGGCGTCGGTGCGCCAGAAGTCGACTCCGCAGAAGTCCTCCTCGACAGCCGCGAGGAGCACGGGCCGCGACTGCTGGGCGAGAAGCAGCCGGCGCTCGGCGGTGAACAGGCACAGACCTGGTTGGCGGCGGGCGTGTACCTCCAGGGACAAGCCCGTCCAGGTGCCGTCGTCCCGCGTGATCTCTGTGCGCCGCATGCCAAGACAGTACGCTGGTGAGAGGCCGGTTCAGTCCTCGCTGAGGTCCCAGGTGTCCCAGACCAGGTCGAGGCGCCGGTAGGCGTCGTCGAACCAGGCGTCGGCCAAGGGGACCGTGACCGTCACCGTCGTCAGGGACATCGCGTAGTCCTTGATCGTGACGTGGCACCGGTCGCCGTCCTCGTCGTGCTCGATGTACAGCCACGGGGCACGTTCACCCTCGCGCCAGGAGACGTCCTGGCCCGCGTCCAGGGCGTCCAGGGCCTGCTGCCATCGTCTCAAGTCCCCCGGGGAGATCCAGGTCTTGAGCGTGCCCCGCACGAAGGGCGTGTCCACCACGAACTCCCCGGTCAGGACATCGCTCTCGCCGGGACTTTTCCGCTCCTCCTTCCCCTCGATCCGGAGGACGACGCTGTTGCCCTCCCCCTCCAGACGGATCAGGTCGATCGGTTGCTCAGCCATGCCCATCCCTCCCCCGCTTGCCCGTGCCTCCGAACACTAACGTCCGCCATGGATCCGGGCTGAACCGCCGCCGGTGTCAGAGTGCGCCGCTGCGGAGTTCTCGCAGACTGTCCGCGGTCAGGCGCCGGGGCGTGTCGTCGGGGTCGACGAGGACGACCGTGCAGTCGGCGGTATGGGTGAGCGCGCTGGTGAAGCTGCCGTCGGCGAACTGGGCGAGGGGTCCGCGCGGAGAGCGGCCCACGGCGACGGCGCGTGCGTGGATGTCAGCGGCGTGCTGGGCGACCGCGCGGCCGGCCGCGGCGTGGTCGCCGACGCTGGTGAGGACCTGGCCGGTGGCGGCGACGCCGTGGGCCGCCAGCCGGTCGAGGTGCGCGGTGACGGCGGCCCGAGCGGCCTCGAAGTCCTCGGTGTCGACGGCCTGTTCCTCGACGACGGCCGTCTGCTGGACGTGCACCACCTCCAGCGGGCTGCCGGTGTCCCGGGCGAACCGTGCCGCGGCGTCGACGATGACACCGGCGCGCTCATGGGCGCCCACGGCGACGACCACCGCGGGGGTGCCGGCGTTCGCCCTGCTGCCCACGGGGGTGAGCGTCGGCGTCACCGACTCGCCCTCGCCGCCGTGCTGTTCGGCTTGGCGGAGCAGGCGGTGGCCGCTCGCGAGCACGGGGATGGCGAGGAGGAAGGTGGCGGCGCCGAGGTAGAAGGGGACGCCGAGGTCGGTGGCGTCGGCGAGCCTGCCCGCGACGTAGGGGGCCAGGCCGCCGCCGATGAAGCGCAGGAAGCCGTAGGCGGAGGAGGCCACGGGACGCTCGACCGGGGCGACGAGCATGACGGCCTGGGTGGTGAGGGTGTTGTTGATGCCGATGAAGGCACCGCTGACGATGACCGCGACGATCACCACCGTGGGGTCGTCGACGCCCGCGGCGATGACGGCCATCACGATGCTCAGGCCCAGGAGGTTGGCGTACAGGACCGGGGCGGTGCCGTAACGGGCCTGCAGGCGCGGGGCGAAGAGGACGCTGAAGGCGGCCACGAGCAGGCCCCAGGCCGTGAAGACCAGGCCGAGTTGGTGGGCGCTCAGCTTCATCGGGTACGGCGCGTAGCCGAGCATGGTGAAGAAGCCCCAGTTGTAGAGCAGCGCCATGACACCCATGGTCAGCAGACCCCGGTGACGCAGCGCCTTGAGCGGGGCGATCGGTGACGTGGGGCGGGCCGGCCTGGGCAGGTCGGGGACGAAGGCGAGGGTGGCGACCAGGGCGATGGCCATGAGGACGGCGACGCCGAAGAACGGGCCGCGCCAGCTGATGGCGCCCAACTCGCCGCCCAGCAGCGGGCCCACGGCTATGCCGAGGCCGAGCGCGGTCTCGTAGAGGATGATCGCGCCGCCGAAGCCGCCGCTGGCGGAGGCGACGATGACGGCCAGGGAGGTGGCGATGAACAGGGCGTTGCCCAGGCCCCATCCGGCACGGAAGCCGACGATGCCGTTGATGGAGTCGGACGTGCCGGCGAGCGCGGCGAAGACGACGATGACCGCCAGGCCGATGACGAGGGTGCGCTTGGCGCCGAAGCGGCTGGAGAACGAGCCGACGATCAGCATGGCCACCGCGGTCACGATCAGATAGCTGCTGAACAGCAGGGAGACCTGGCTGGGTGTGGCGTGCAGGCTCTCGGCCAGGGCGGGCAGGATCGGGTCGACCAGGCCGATGCCCATGAACGAGATGACGCAGGCGAACGCGACGGCCCAGACCGCCTTCGGCTGCCTGAACGGGCTGACAGCCCCTCTGTGTGATGCACTCGGTGAATTATCCATAACACGCTTATGCATAAGCGGATTATAGACGTAGGTGCACCATGAAACCAACTGTGGAGAGGCGACTGTGGAGTGACGAGGAAGGGCCCCAAGGCCCCGTCACCCTCTAGGTGTCGGCTTCGTTCCCTTGCTCCTGCCCAGAGGGCTTCTGCTCGGAGGGCTTCTGCTCGGGCTTCTGCTCAGAGGAAGGCGCGGTGGGTGCCGTCGTTCCGTGCCGGTGCGGATGGCCGCGGCTCGCGACTTCGAGGGCGATGACAGGGTGCTCGAAGATCATCCGGATGCGGGGGTGATCGAGGATCAGCAGTCGGAGGGACATCGGGGCGATTCCAGGGTTCATGGGGGGTGTTTCGTGGGTCCGTGTACCCATGCCGACGCCGTCGATGCGCCCGGGCTTCGGTGGCGAGCGGAGGTCAGACGGTGGTTTGCTCGATCTGTCGGGATGGATCGCGCATCCGCAAGGAAGAGCAGGCGTGCGTCGTGAGTACTCCACAGCACCCCTCCGGCCCCGCGGGGCCGCGCCTGGATGAAACCGTGCTGGCGGCTCTGTTCTCGCAGTCGACGGTCGGCCTGCACATCCTGGACACCCGGCTGCGCCTGGTGCGGGTCAACACCGCCGCACGGTTGATACACGAGTTCCCCGTCGACCACATGCTCGGCTGGTCGCTGCTCCACGCGCTGCGCACCTTCGGCGTCGAGAACCCCGAGCACATCGAGAGCCTGGCCCGCGGCGTGCTGGAGACCGGACAGCCCGTGCTCGACCTGCGCTGCCGGGTACGCAGCCCCGGCGACCCGTCCGTCAAGCACGTGGTCTCGGCGGACTGCTTCCGACTCCAGGACACCGACGGAACCGTGCTCGGTCTGGCCAGCTCCATCACCGTCATCACCGAGCGGATCAAGGCGGAACAGCGGCTGCGGCTGCTCAACAGGGCCAGCGCCTCGGTGGGGACCAGCCTGGACGTGTTCCGTACGGCCGCCGAGCTGTGCGAGGTGACCGTGCCGGAGCTGGCCGACTCGGTGACCGTGGACGTGCTGGACTGCGTCCTGTGCGGCCGGGCCCCGTCGCCGGGGTCGGTGGCCGGGAACCTCACGCTGCGGCGGGCCGGCGGCTGCCCCGACGCGGAGTCGGCCGACCACGGAGCACCACACCCCGGGGACGTGAGCGCCTACCCGCCCGGCAGCCCGCACCGGGCCGCTCTGGCGAACCTGCGGCCGCGCCTGGTCCGCCGCCTGACGCAGGACGCGCCGTGGCTGAGCGCGGACCGGGCAAGCGCCGCGCGGCTGCTCGCGGCGCGGGCTCACTCGATGATGGCGGTGCCGATGTGCGCCCGCGGAGTGGTGCTCGGGCTCGCCTGTTTCTACCGCCGGCGCAATGCGACCGCCTTCGACGACCAGGACCTGTCGCTCGCGCACCAGCTGGCCACGAGCACCGCGCTGTGCCTGGACAACGCACGCCTCTACGGCCGTGAACGGTCGGTGGCGGGTTTTCTCCAGCGCGGCCAGTGGGCGCCCGAGGCGCGGGAGTGCGGCGTGGTGGAGACGGCCCGGAATCCCCTGCCCACCGGGGCCGGCGGCGGCAGCTGGGCCGACGTGATCCCGCTGTCCGGAGCCCGGGTCGCGCTGGCCGTGGGCGACACGGCCGGTCAGGGCACCGAGGCCGTCGTGGCCACGGGAGGGCTCCGCGCAGTGATCACGGCCCTGTCGGATCTGGACCTGCCGCCCGACGAGCTTCTGGAACGGTTGCACGGTCTGGTGAGCAAGCCGTCACGGGCCCGGGCGTCCAAGGACGTCCCCGGCGCCTCCCCGGCCGATCCGCTGTGCCCCGTCACCTGCTTGTACGTGATCTACGATCCGACGACCCGCCGCTGCTCGATGGCCCGGGCGGGGCATCCTCCTCCGGCGGTCATACGCCCCGCCGGCGACGTAGAGCTCGCGGACGTCCCCGAAGGCCCGGCGCTGGGCGAGGGCATCGCGCAGTACACCGTCGCAGAACGCACCCTTCCGGAGGGGTGCATGCTGGCTCTCTACAACCAGGCCATGCTCCCGGCAGGCCCGGACAGTGACGCACGCCTGCCCCTCGATCGCATCCGCCAGGCCGTCGCGACGCCTCGGCCGAACCTGCAGGAGACCTGCGACGCGATCGTCGACGCGGTGGCCGCCGTGCACCGTCGGCAGGACGCCTTCCTGCTGCTGGCCCGTACCCATGCGCTCGACGCCGACCACACCGCCACCTGGACGCTGCCCAACACGCCCGAAATCGTCGCCAAGGCCCGGAAACTGGCCACCGACCAGCTCGACCACTGGGGCCTCGCGGAGCTGGCGGACACCACCGCGCTGATCGTCAGCGAGCTGGTCACCAACGCCGTGCGGTACGCCAGTGGCCCCGTCGAGCTGAGGCTCATCCGCGACCGGGCACTGACCTGCGAGGTCACCGACGACAGCAGCACGGCCCCCCAGCTGCGGCGCGCCCTGGACAGCGACGAGGGCGGACGGGGGCTGTTCATCACGGCACAGCTCACCGAACGCTGGGGTACCCGTCCCCACGACCGCGGCAAGACCATCTGGGCCGAACAGGCACTGCCCGGCACGGCCCCCGACGGCACGGTCCCCTGACGTGACGGCCCCTCCGTGGCCGCGGCCGCCTGGAGGCACCGTGTGCGGCGCGGGTGAATGGGCACACGGAGGGCATGGTCGGTGACACGGGCGACGAGAGGCTGGCCCGGCAGCAGGGCACCAGTGGGCACCGAGCGCTGCCGCACACGGCCGACGTACGGATCGAGGCATGGGGGCCGAGTCGCGAGCGGTGTCTCGCGGAGGCGGTTCTGGGGCTGGTGGAGTGCTTCGCGGACATCACCGGCGTCCACCCCACCGCGGTCGCGCACGTCGAAATGGACGAGAACAGCGACGACGAGTTGCTGACCGCCCTGCTGGACGAGGTCGTCTACCGGCTGGAGGTGCACGGCCAGATCCCGGTCGACGTCGAGGCCGAGGCGAACGAGGACGACGGCGGCCTGGCCGTACGGCTGGCCGTCACCGACCTCGACGCGGTGGAGATCACCGGCGCCCCGCCCAAGGGTGTGTCGTGGCACCAGCTGCATGTGGGGCCCGATGCCTACGGCTGGTCCTGCGCGGTGACTGTCGACGTGTGAACGACGACCTATGAACCACGACGTGTGAACCACCCCGCGCCTCACGCCCGACGTCCGTCCCGCCGGAGCCGCGCCTCCACGCAGCCCGCGCCCGCCCTCCGCGGCATCAGCATCAGCCCTTGACGACCCCGATCGGCACCAGCCGGGCCACCCTGCGGCACAGCCCGGCTTCTTCGCCGACCACGACCACCGCGTCGACGTCCTTGTAGGCCTCCGGTGCCTCCTCGGGCAGGCTCCGCCAGGACCGCGGGCGGGCCGCGACGCCGACCTGTTCCAGCCTGGCTCGCAACTGCCGGTCGGTGACGGTGCGCATGGCCTCGTGGCGGCTCATCGTGCGGCCCGCGCCGTGGCAGGTGGAGGCGAAGGCGCCCCCGCCGGGCACGCCGGCCAGGACGTAGGAGGCGGTTCCCATGGTGCCCGGGATCAGCACCGGCTGGCCGGCCTCGCTCAGATCGTCGGGCAGGTCGGGGTGGCCGGGCGGGAAGGCGCGGGTGGCTCCCTTGCGGTGCACGCACAGCACGCGGCGGGTCCCGTCCACGGTGTGCGTCTCGATCTTGGCGAGGTTGTGGGAGACGTCGTACACCAGCGTCAGCCGGACTCCCGCGGCGTGCTCGAAGACCCGGCGTGCCGCGTCGGTGAGCAGCTGCCGGTTGGCGCGCCCGTAGTTGGCGGCCGCGGCCATGGCCCCGAGGTACGCCCGTCCCTCGGCCGACTCCACCGGGGCACAGGCCAGCTGCCGGTCCGGCACGGTGATGCCGTGGCGGGCCATCGCGCGGTCCATCTCCCGTACGTGATCGGTGCAGATCTGGTGCCCGAGGCCCCGCGACCCGCAGTGGATCATCACGCACACCTGACCGTCGGCCAGTCCGAACGCGGCCGCGGCCTGCTCGTCGTACACCTCGGCGACCTGCTGGATCTCCAGGAAGTGGTTGGCCGAACCGAGGCTGCCGACCTGCCCGAGCCCGCGCTCGCGTGCGCGTGGGCCGACCCGGGCCACGTCCGCGTCGGCCACCGCCCCGCGGTCCTCGCAGCGGGCCAGGTCGCGTTCCTCGCCGTGCCCCTGCTCCACCGCGTAGCGGGAGCCGCCCTCGAGGATCCGCTCCAGCTGTCCCGGTCCGGTCAGCTTCCAGACTCCGCCGGGGCCGGCCCCGCGCGGGATCGCCCGGTCCAGGCCGTCCATCACCGCGTGCAGGGCGGGCCGCAGCTCCGCGCGGTCGCAGTCGGCGGCGAGCAGCCGTACGCCGCAGGAGATGTCGAATCCGACCCCGCCGGGCGAGACCACGCCCCCCTCGTGCACGTCGGTCGCCGCGACGCCGCCGATGGGGAAGCCGTAGCCCCAGTGGATGTCGGGCATCGCGTACGAGGCACCGACGATGCCGGGCAGGGTTGCCACGTTGACCACCTGGCCGAGCGCCTGCTGGGCGTCCTTCAGCAGCTCCCGGGAGGCGAAGACGACGCCCGGGACCCGCATGTCCCCGTGCCGTTCGATGCGGAAGCGGTAGGGACGCTCCTCCACGAGTTCCATCGCATCCTCCCGCGATGTCTCCGGCTCGGTCCGGTGCCGGCACCCGGCCGTGGGCCGGCCGGTCTGTGCCGGGTGTGTTCCCGGTACCCGGTGGGCCGCCGCGCACACGCGCGCACGGTGGCGGACCGACCGCGAGGACACGCGCGGGCGGTGCCGGACCGACCGCCACGACACCCGCCGCGACCACGCCCACCATGACGACGCCCACCCTGACGACGGCAGCCGTGACCACGCCGACCGTGACGACGGCCGCGGCGCCGGCGAGCCGCGCGAGGGCGGGAGGGCCGTCAGGGCCGTAGGCCGTCCACCGTGACCCGGACCAGCCTGCGCACCGCGCATCGGCAGATTCGGACGGCGCGAGGAGCTACGAGTGGAGTGGCAGCAGTTGCCGGCGTCTCCGGCCACCCGCGCGGTGGCGGACGCAGATGCCGTACCCACGCCCACTCCACCGCCTCCGCCTCCGTCGAGGCGCGGGCACCTCACCTGGGCGGGGGTCGCGGCTCTCGTGGTCCTCTTCGTCGCCGTGCATCTGGGTCTGGCCGACGCCGTGCTCTCCGCGCCTCGTTGGACGGGGTGGGCCGTCGCGGGAGTTCTGGCCATGCCGGCCTTGAAGATCACGGCGTTCACGGTGTGGGGGCGCCACGCTCGCGCTGCATGGCGGTCGCGGCCACCCCGGTGATCGGAGTGGCCGCGTGATGGACCTTGCCTGTCCGTCTATGGACCGTGCCTGGCCCTCTTCAGGAAGCGCTCGCCTTCAGGAGGCGGTCACTGGTCGGCGGGCTGGAAGCGGCGAAGGCGCAGGCTGTTGCCGACGACGAAGACCGAGGAGAAGGCCATGGCCGCACCGGCGAGCATCGGGTTGAGCAGTCCGGCCGCGGCCAGCGGCAGGGCGGAGATGTTGTAGAAGAAGGCCCAGAACAGGTTGGACCGGATCGTGCCCAGGCTCCTGCGGGCCAGTCGGATGGCGTCGGCCGCGACCCGCAGGTCGCCGCGGACGAGCGTCAGGTCGCCGGCCTCGATCGCCGCGTCCGTGCCGGTGCCCATCGCCAGGCCCAGGTCGGCCTGGGCGAGCGCCGCCGCGTCGTTGACGCCGTCACCGACCATCGCGACCGAACGCCCTTCGCCCTGCAGGCGCTTGACGACGGCGACCTTGTCCTGCGGGAGCACCTCGGCGATCACATGCTCGCGGTCGATGCCCACCTCGGCGGCCACCGCCTCGGCGACGGCCCGGTTGTCTCCCGTGAGGAGCATGGGGGTCAGGCCGAGGGCGCGCAGCCGGCGGATGGCTTCGGGGCTGGTCTCCTTGACGGCGTCGGCGACTTCGAGGACCGCGCGGGTCTTGCCGTCCCAGGCGACCGCGATGGCCGTGCGCCCCGCCGCCTCGGCGGCGGCCTTCGCACGCCGCAGATCCGTCGGCAGGGACATGGCCCACTCGGCGAGGAGCTGTTCCCGGCCGACGAGTACGGCGTGGCCATCGACGATGCCCTGGACGCCGAGGCCGGGCAGGTTGGCGAAGTCCTCCGGGGCGGGCAGCGTGCCGACGCGGGCGGCGGCACCGGCGGCGACGGCCTGGGCGACGGGGTGCTCGGAGGAGTGCTCCAGGGCACCGGCCAGCCGCAGGACGTCCTTCTCCTCGGTGTTCTCGGCCGTGTGCACGGCCAGCAGGGTCATCCGGCCGGTGGTGACGGTGCCGGTCTTGTCCAGGAGGATCGTGTCGGCCCTGCGGGTGCTCTCCAGCACCTCCGGGCCCTTGATGAGGATGCCCAGCTGTGCGCCGCGCCCCGTGCCGACCATCAGTGCGGTCGGCGTGGCCAGTCCGAGGGCGCACGGGCAGGCGATGATCAGAACGGCGACCGCGGCGGTGAAGGCGGCGGTCAGCCCCGCGCCGTTGCCGAGCCAGAAGCCGAACGTGGCGAGGGCCAGGGCGATGACGACGGGGACGAACACCCCGGAGATCCTGTCGGCCAGCCGCTGGGCGGCGGCCTTGCCGTTCTGGGCGTCCTCCACCAGCTTCGCCATACGGGCGAGTTGGGTGTCGGCGCCGACTCGGGTGGCCTCGACGACCAGTCGCCCGCCGGCGTTCAGGGTGGCGCCGGTGACGGCGTCGCCGACCGTGACCTCGACCGGGACCGACTCGCCGGTGAGCATCGAGGCGTCCAGGGCGGAGGAGCCCTCGACGACCGTGCCGTCGGTGGCGATCTTCTCGCCGGGCCGGACGAGGAAACGGTCGCCGACCTTCAACTCACCGACGGGCACCAGCTCTTCACGGCCGCCGCGCAGAACGGTGACCTCCTTGGCGCCCAGTTCCAGCAGCGCCTTGAGCGCGGCTCCCGCCTTCCGCTTGGAGCGGGCCTCGAAGTAGCGGCCCGCGAGGATGAAGGCGGTCACGGCGGCAGCGGCCTCCAGGTAGATGTTCCCGGCGCCGTCGCTGCGCGCGATCGTCAACTCGAAGGGGTGCTTCATGCCGGGCATGCCGGCGGTACCGAAGAACAGCGCCCACAGCGACCAGAGGAACGCCGCCGACGTGCCGACCGAGATCAGCGTGTCCATGGTGGCCGCGCCGTGCCGGGCATTGGTCCAGGCGGCCCGGTGGAAGGGCCAGGCGGAATACGTCACCACCGGCGCCGTCAAGGTCAGCGAGAGCCACTGCCAGTACTCGAACTGCAGCGCCGGAACCATCGACATCGCGATCACCGGCACCGCGAGCACGATCGCCGTGGTCAACCGCTGCCGCAGCGGCCGCAGTTCGTCGGCCTCCGTCCCGGCGGAGCCGCTGCCGGACCCCGGGCCGGTGCGGACGGCCTCGGGCTCGGGCCGGGGCTCGCGGGCGGTGTAGCCGGTGGCCTCGACGGTGGCGATCAGGTCGGCGACGGCGATGTCCTCGCGGAAGGTGACCTTGGCCTTCTCGGTGGCGTAGTTGACGGTGGCCTCGACGCCGTCCATGCGGTTGAGCTTCTTCTCGATGCGGGCGGCGCAGGAGGCGCAGGTCATGCCGCCGATGGCGAGTTCGACCTCGGCGGCACCGGGAGTGGTGGTGGTCATGTCTGCTCCTCGCAGCTCACGAACGCGTGGGGTGTACTCGATTCCGATACCCAATACCCCTTGGGGGTACCTGGCGAATGGATTCAATCTATACCCCCCACCCGTATGGAACGCAACCACGTTCCCGGCTTGAGTCTGATACCCCCCATGGGTATGTTGAAGCCCATCGAGCCGCCCCCAGAGCGGCCAGAAGAGACGTCCGATGAACGACCCTGAGACGACCCAAGAGACGAGGACCGACCATGAACACCGGACTGCGGATCACCGTCTTCGCCGCCGCACTCGCCGCGACCTTCGGCACCGCCTACGCCGTGGGCAGCGGCGTCGACGAGATCTCCCTCAAGACGAAGACCACGGCACACGACCAACACGCGGGCACCGCGCACGACGACCACCAGGGCGCGGGTCACGCGCCGGCCGCGCCTCCCGGAGGACTCCAGATATCCGAGGGGGGCTACACGCTCGACCTGAAGACCCCGACCGTCGAGGCGGGGAAGAGCACCGACCTGCGGTTCGCGGTCGTGCGGGACGCGACGGGCCGCGCGCTCACCGCCTACCAGCAGGAGCACACCAAGGAACTGCACCTGATCGTCGCCTCACGCGACCTGACCGTCTACCGCCACGTGCACCCGACCCGCGACGCCGACGGCACCTGGTCCATCCCCGTGACGCTGCCCAAGGCCGGGGCCTACCGGGTCTTCGCCGACTTCACGCCCCGCGGCGGCGAAGGTCTCACCCTCGGCGCCGATCTCACGGCCTCGGGCACCTACGCACCCGCACCACTCCCCGCCCCCGGCACCACCACCAAGGTCGACGGATACGAGGTCAGCCTCCACGGCGGCCTGACCCCCGCCAAGGGCAGCGAGTTGACGCTGACCGTGACCAAGGACGGCCGGCCGGTACGCGACCTCCAGCCCTACCTCGGCGCCTACGGCCACCTGGTCGCCCTGCGCTCCGGCGACCTGGCCTACCTCCACGTACACCCCAACGGCGAACCCGGCGACGGCGAGACGAAGGCCGGGCCGGACATCTCCTTCATGGCCACGGCACCCAGCACCGGCTCCTACCGCCTGTTCCTGGACTTCAAGCACAACGGCACCGTCCACACCGCCGCGTTCACCGTCCAGGCGGGCAAGCCGACGACGCAACCGGACACCTCCGCAAGCGCCTCCGCACCGAGCGCGGAGTCGCACTCCGGACACAGCCAGTGAGGCAGTCGCTCCGGGCACCCGCGCCCATCCGGGTGTGACCACCCCGTTCTCCTGCGTGGCCCGGCGGCATGGCCGCCGGGTCGCAGGCCGTTCAGGGGGCTCAGTGAGCCGGGGTGGTCTCGGCGGGGGTGTGGCGGGCCGTCACCGTCTCGGCGGAGGCCGCCTCGACGACGGTCGGTGCGGGCTCGGCGACGCCCGGCGTGGGCTCGGTGGCGGTCGGCGTGGGCTCGGTGGCGGTCGGGTTCTGCGCCGGGCCGGCGGTGGGCTGGGCGACGCCGTCCTCCTTCATGGCCTTGGCCTCGCTCTTGAGGATGCGCATCGACTTGCCCAGTCCGCGTGCGGCGTCGGGCAGCTTCTTCGAGCCGAACAGCAAGAGGAACACGATCGCCACGACCAGCAGGTGCCAGGGTTCCAGTCCATTGCGGAGCATCGCGCCCACCCCTTTTCTACGCAGGACGGCCGTGCGCGCCGAACGCGCGCCGGCTGCCGAACTCATCGCCTTTGGTTGCTATCTTGCGCAACTGTACAACCCAGGGTCCCGCCGCCCGCCCTCAGGCATCGGAGTCCGGCTTGCCGCGTGCCGCCGCGTACGCCTGGGAGGGAGTCATGGGCACACCGCCCAGCTCGACCGTCTTGTAGGGGCTGACCTTGGCGCAGGTCTTGGCCTGGTCGGCGGTCTGGGCATGGGCGTTGGAGACCGCGGCCTTCGTGTCGCCCGGCGCCGACGAGGACGCGTCGCCGCCCGGATACGTGGAGCCGCTCGGCCAGTCGGTGCCGATCACCAGGGTGAGGCCCGTGCCGGTGCCCTGCTTCAGATGCGAGGTGGGCAGGCCCAGGGCCTTCGCCGCGGTGCCGGCCTCGGCCTTCTCACCGGCGCCGTAGGTCAGGGTGGTCGTGGTCGCGGAGCTGGGGGCGTTGGCCGTGGTCGTGCCGGAGCTGAACCCCTTGTCCATGAGGGCCGTGGCCACGGTGGAGGCACGCCCGGTGATGGCGGTGCCGTTCTCGACCGTCACGGCGATCTCGGAGGCGGGCACGGCCGAGGCGGTGGCCTTCGCCGTGGCCGAGGCGGCAGCCGACTTCTTGCCGGAACCGGTGGTCAGCGACTGGTCGTTCGCGATGGTGGCGAAGAGGCTCTTGGCGCCGGGGCCCACCACCACACGGTTGCTGTCGCTCGCGTCGGTGCCCGTCTGCATCGTCGTGAAGGTCATCCGCTTCGTGGGGACCTTGTTCACGTCGTCGGCGAGCCCGATCAGCTTCTTCACCGTGCCGAGGCCGTCGTCCACGGTCAGCGCCTTGGTGGCGGCGTCGGCGAGATCGTAGACCGCCGCGGGATCGGTGAGCGTGCCCGCGCTCTTGAACTTGCGGATCATCGCGCTGAGGAAGATGTGCTGGGAGACGGTACGGCCCAGGTCGCTGCCGTCGCCGAAGCCGTGCCGGGAGCGCACGAACTCCAGGGCCGCGACGCCCTTGAGGGTGTGGGTGCCCTTGGACAGCTTGAGGTGCGAGTAGGTGTCGTAGACGTCGTCACTGACGCACACGGACACCCCGCCGACCGCGTCGGACATCTTGACCACGCCCGAGAAGTCGAGCTTGACGAAGTGGTCGATGGGGATGCCGGTGAGCTGGTGGACGGTGGCCACCTGGCAGGCCGGACCGTACTGCAGTGCGCTGTTGATCTGGCCGTAGTAGCCGGCCGTGGACTGGCCGGACTTGCTGTCCTTGCAGGCCGGGACGTGTGTCATGGTGTCGCGTGGGATACTCATCACGGTGGCGTTGGAGCGGTCGGCCGATATGTGCACGACCATCTCCACATCCGCGTTGCTGCCGGTCTGCACGCCGGTCTTCGAACAGCCGCCGCCGAGTTTGCAGTCGGTCTTGCTGGTGCGTCCGTCGGAGCCCATCACGAGGATGTTGATGGGGGTGCGGCCGAACGCGTCGGCCTTCTCCTCGCCACCCTTGCCGTCGAGCGAGACGCTGTTGATGTTGCCGTTCAGGTGCTCGTAGAACCACCAGCCCACACCGGCCGTGCCGAGCACCAGGACCGACAGGCACAGTCCGATGATCCGCAGTACCCGCCTGCCGCGCCCCGCCCTGCGGGCCCGGCGCCCCGACCGCGACCCGCCGAAGCGCGAGCCGCCGGACCGCGAGCCGCCCGCGCGGGAGGCCGCCCGCGCCGCGGCGCGGCCGCCCGGTGGACGTCCGCCGTCGGGCTCGGCCAGGCGCTGTCCGGGCACCTGGGCGGTGCGGCTGCGCGTGGCCTGGCCCCTCGGGCCGTCCCACGGGTCGCTCATGTCCCGCTCCCATGATCGCTCGAGCGCGGCATGCGGGGCCGACGGGGTACGACCGGGCGTGCGCGACGATGTACAGGCAGGCGGAGCGGAACTCCACCTCGATTGCGTAGTTGCGCAATCTAACAAACCCATCGCCCGAACAGCGTAAAGCCCTGGGCTTTTCACAGGTGAGGCATGTCAAAGGCGCCTCAAAGGTGTCTCGGGCGTCGCTCAGAGGCTTCCGTTCACCCCGACGGCCCGTCCCGCCTTGGCCCAGCAGGCGCGCAGCTTGTCGAGGTAGGACTGGGCCTGGCTGCCGGGCCGCACACCGCGGGCGAAGGCCAGCATGTTGGCGGACCCCGTGTTGTAGCCGAGGGCCAGCAGCTCGTTGCGGCTGTAGGGGGCGGGCCACCGCGCGGGCAGCTGGGTCGCGAGGTCGTGCAGGTACCAGGCCGCGGCCTCGATGGCGAGGTCCCGGTCGTCCGGCAGGTCCTCCCAGCGGCGCTCGGCGAAGTCTCGGCCCTTCCTGACCTCGTCGAAGGTGGCCCGGTGCATGTTCGCGATGCCGAAGGCGGCGTCCGGTTTGTACCTTTGCCAGGCCCGTTCGAGGGCCGGGTCGTGGGGTTTGTACGCCTCGTTGTAGAGGATCGCCATCAGCAGCTGGGCGCTGACGCCGGCCTCGCGGGCCCGGGTGCGGACCTGGGGTGCGTAGTGGGCGGGGTCGTACGACGTGGCGGCCTCCGAGGCCGAGGACGAGGCGGTGGGCGCGGCCGAGCCGGCCGACGGGGTCGGCGCCGGCGTGGACGCTCGTGCGGCGGGCGGCGTGTCGCTCTGGTTGGTGTTGGCGGCGCGCACGATGACGTACACCACCAAGGGGAAGACGATCACGGCCCACCAGCGTCGGCGCTTCGGCGCCCGCGACTCGGACATGTCGTGCCCTCTCTCGTCGTGCCCTCTCTCGCATCCCGCTCTCGGCAGGCACCCTTGTACAGCAGGTCGACCGAGCCGGGCGTGAGGCAGCGCCGGGGGTCCGGGTCAAAGGGGCCTCAATGGGGGCGATTCGCCCGCACTCGGCCACCAGCACGTCGCTCGTACCGGGTCCTGGCCGCAACGAGGCCCCCGGCGTACAGGACCAGGACCGCGGTGAGCAGCGGGTAGTACACGCCGGGCAGGGCGGTCAGGCCGAGCATCGGGCCCAGCGGTGACGCGGGCAGTGCCAGACCGAATGCCGCCAGCACGAGCGCGGCCCGGGCTACCGGGCCCGGCCCGCGCCTCTCTGCGTTACGACGGCCGGTGCGACGGCTGATGCGGGGGCCGGTGCCGCGGCCGGTGCGACGGCCGGTGCGCAGCAGCACCATCACCAGGGCCTGGGTGAGCAGGTTCTCGGTGAACCAGCCGGAGTGGAACACCGCTCGGTCGTCCCCCGTCCCGGGGCCGTGCAGGGCGAGCGCGAGCACGGCGAAGGTGGCCAGGTCGGCGACGGCGTTGAGCACTCCGAAGCGGGTGATGAACCGCAGCAGCTCCCGTGGGTCCAGCACGGTCGGCCGGCGCAGCACGGAGGGGTGGGGGCGGTCGTGGGCGAAGGTGAGCTGGGCCACGTCGAAGCAGAGGTTCTGCATGAGGACCTGTGCGGGGAGCATCGGCAGGAACGGCAGCAGCAGACCTGCGCAGAGCATCGCGAGGACGTTGCCCAGGTTGGACGACAGGGTGATGCGCAGGTACGTGGCGATGTTGCCGCCCGCGTGCCGGCCCGCGGTGACGGCGTGGGCGATCGCGGTGAGGTCCTTCTCGGCGAGCACGACGTCGGCACCCTCGCGGGCCACGGCGGCGGCGTCGCGCGGGGCGATGCCGACGTCCGCGGCGCGCAGGGCGGGCAGGTCGTTGACCCCGTCGCCCAGGAAGCCGACGGTGTGGCCGGCGCCGCGCAGGGCCTGGGTGACGCGGGCCTTGTGGTCCGGGGTGCAACGCGCGAACACGGTCGTACGGCCGACGGCCTCGATGAGCTCGGCGTCGGAGAGGGCGTCGATGCCGTCGCCGGTGAGGACACCGTCCCCAGGCTCCCCGGCCCCGAGGACCCCGTCTCCAAGGGCCCCGTCCCCGAGCACCCCGTCCCCGGCGACGGGGATGCCGAGGTCGAGGCAGGCGCGGACGGCGGTGCCGGGGTGGTCGCCGGTGAGGATCCGGACGCTGACGCCCCGGTCGGTGAGGTCCTTCAGCGCCTCGGCGGCGGTGGGGACGAGCGCGTCACGCAGGGTGACGAGGCCTCGGAAGGTGAGGCCGCGCTCGTCGGCCGGGGTGTAGTCGCGGCCGCGCGCGGAGCGCTCGGCGGTGGCCACCGCCAGGACGCGCAGCCCGGCGTCGGCCTGCCGGGCGGCGAGGCCGCGCAGGTCCGCGCGCTCGCCGTCGCTCAGGGCGCAGCGCCGCAGCAGCGCCTCGACGTCTCCCTTGACGACCAGGTTGTGCGCGCCGAGGCGGCCGGGTGTGCGGACGACGGCGGTGGCGAGCCGGCGGTCCGGGTCGAAGGGGACGGCCGCGACACCGTCGTACGCCAAGAGCGCGTCCTCGTCGGCCGCGTCCAGGAGCGCCTCGTCGAGGGCGTCGGGTTCCGGCAGGTCGGCGAGTTGCAGCGTCCACCAGGCGTTGACGACGGCCCAGTGCAGGACCGCGGGATCGTCCTGGCCGTCCGGGCCGAGGGCACGCTCGACGACCGGCCGGTCCTGGGTGAGCGTGCCGGTCTTGTCGAGGCACAGCACGTCGACGGCACCGACGTCGTGCAGGGCGGGCAGTCGCTTGACGATCACCCCGTGGGTCCGGGCCAGCAACGACGCGCCCCGCGCCAGGCACAGGGTGACCAGGACCGGCAGCATCTCGGGGGTCAGTCCGACGGCCACCGCGACGGCGAACGGCAGTGTCTCCAGGCCGCGCCCGCGCAGCGCCGCGTTGGCCATGAGCACCAGCGGCGGGGTCAGCAGCATGAACCGGATCAGGATCCAGGAGATGCCGTGCACGGAACGGTCGAAGGCGCTCGCCTCGGGCGGGCCCGCCGTGCCGCCGTGCGCGGCGGAGAACCTGGTGTGCGCGCCGGTCGCGGTGACGACCGCCGTGGCACTGCCCGAGGCCACGCTGCTGCCCTGGAAGCAGAGCTGCGGCCGGTCGAACTCCCCCGCTCCCGGCTTCGCTCGAGCGGCGGGACCCGCCTCGCCACCGGTCACGCGGGGCAGGTCGTCGGCGGACTTGGCGACGGGTGCGGACTCTCCGGTCAGCGCGGCCTGGTGCACGGTCAGGCCGCGCGCCCGCAGCAGGCGTACGTCCGCGGGCACCAGGTCGCCGGGCCCGAGCCGGATGACGTCGCCGGGCACCAGCTCTTCCACGGGTACCTCGCGGGCCACCGGCCCTGCTGCCTCGTCGGGCCGCCGGAGCACGGTCGCGGTGGTGGCGACCAGCTCGCGCAGCGCGGCCGTGGACCGGTCCGCCCGGCGCTCACCGGAGGCGCGCAGTACGCAGCTCACCACGACGAGCAGGAGGATCACGGAGGCCGTGCCCCAGGCGAACAGGGCCGCCGACACCAGCCCGAGGCATCCCAGCACCGCGGTGAACGGATCCCTCGCGCTGCGCACGACCCGTCGCGGCCAGGAGGCGTCCCGCCGGTCCGGCGCCGTGTTCTCGCCGAGCCGGGCCAGCCGCTCCTCGGCCTGTGCCTCCGTCAGGCCCCGCGGGCCGCTGTCCAGCGCGCGCAGAACTTCGAGGACGGTGAGGTCGGGGGGTCCCGGCCGGGACCCTCCGAGAGCGTGGTGCCCGCGCCCGGACGCCGGGGCGTGCGGCGGTTCAGGTGTCCGTGCGTCCTGCCCGGAGGCGGCGGTGGTGTCAGCCACCGGTCCCGCGCAGTTCGCGCACGGAGGCGAGGGTGTGCCGGGAACGCGCCGTCAGCTGGCCCACCATCACCCGCACGACGGTCACGACGTCGGGGTCGTCGACGTAGTAGACCTGCCGTCGGCCCTCACGGCGGGACGAGACGAGCCCCGCGAGCTTCAGCTTCGCCAGGTGCTGGCTGACCGCGGGCAGCGCGCCGCCCACCCGGTCGGCGAGATGCGTGACGTCGCTCTCCCCCTGCGACAGCGCCCACATGAGGTGCAGTCGGGCCGACGAGGCGAGCAGTCCGAACGCGGCGGCCGCCTCGGCGAGAACCTCGGCGGACGGATCCTCGAAACCACCGGCGCTCCCCGACACAGCCCTCTCCCGCCCACTTCTCACAGCCCACACACATGCGCCCGCCCAGTGTAGGGGGCCGGTCTCCCCGCATCGGCCGGGCCTTCGGGAGCGGACGAGGACCCGGGAGCGACGGGGGCACGACACCGACAGAACACCCGTGCGACGGGGGCACGGAAGCGACGGAGACACGGGCGCGGCGGGGGCACGGGAGCGACAGGGACACGGGAGCCACTCGGTGCCGTGGGCGACCATTCGGGTGATCCGGCGCACGCCGCGATGCCGCGAGTGACCAGGGAACACGGGCCATTCGAGCCCTGCCCACGCTCACCGTGATCGATTCGGAGTGGCAGCCTGACGGTGGCGGGCAGAGACTGGATTTCGACGGATCGTGATCAGGAAAGAGCACGTCCTTCCAGGAGATCGAATGGTGGAGCAGTCCCCCGAGGTCCATATATCCGGGCCGGACGCAGGAGCCGTCATCCGGCGCAGCGACGCCGGCCCGACGAGGACGGAATTCGAGGCGAAACTCGCGGAAACGCTCGCGGACCTGATATCCGCGGACAGCGTTTCGGTCGACAGCCATTTCTTCGACGACCTCGGCGCCAACTCCCTCGTCATGGCTCAGTTCTGTGCCCGGGTCAGAAAGCGCCCGGATCTGCCGTCCCCGTCCATGAGGGACATCTATCGGCACCCGACGATCCAGAGCCTGGCCGCGGCCCTCGCAGAGGCCTCCTCCGAGGCGGTCGCCTCACCGGTCTCCCCGCCGCCGGCGGTCCCGGCGGTGCTTCCGGCACCGGCGAGCAGGCTCAACCACGTTCTGTGCGGAACATTCCAACTGCTCGCCTTCCTGGTCTATTCGCTGGTCGCCGGATTCGTCACCGCGCGCGGCTACGACTGGGTCGCGAGCGGTGCGAACGCGGTCGACATCTATCTGCGGTCGCTCCTGTTCGGGGGCATCGGATTCCTGGCCCTGTGCGTTTTCCCGGTCATCGCCAAATGGCTGCTCATCGGCCGCTGGAAACCAGGTGAATTTCCCGTCTGGGGTTTCGCGTACATGCGTTTCTGGCTCGTCAAAGTGCTCTTGCACGCGAATCCGATGATCCTTTTCATCGGAAACCCCCTGTACGTGCTGTATCTGCGGGCACTCGGCGCGCGGATCGGAAAGGGCGTCACGATCCTGTCCCACGCGGTCCCGGTCTCCACGGACCTGCTCACGATCGGGTCCGGCACGGTGATCCGGAAGGACGCCTTCTTCCTCGGTTACCGGGCGCACGCGGGGCATATCGAGATCGGCCGGGTCACGCTCGGACGGGACGTGTACATCGGCGAGAAGACCGTCCTCGACATCGACACATCGATGGGCGACGGCGCACAACTCGGCCACTCGTCCTCGCTCTACCGCGGCCAGGCGGTCCCGGACGGTGAGCACTGGCACGGAACCCCGGCGCAGCCCACGGACATCGACTACGTGCGCGTCGCGCCGGCCGACTGCGGCAGCGTGCGCCGCGCCTGGTTCGGCCTCGTCACGGTGCTTCAGCTGTTCTTCCTGTACATACCGCTGGCCATCGGCGGAATGTACATGCTGTTCAGCGCGGTCCCGGCGCTCGGCGACCGGCTCGACCCGCAGCTGGCCGAGGTCAAGCGGTCGGAGCTGATCCCCGACGCGCTGCTCCTCTCCTTCGCCCTGTTCTTCGGCTTCGTCGTCCTCGGGCTCGCCGCCCTGTGCGTCGTGCCGCGGCTGCTGGGCCTGGTCGTCAAGCCGGACCGGGTGTATCCGCTCTACGGATTCCAGTACGCGGTCCACCGGGCGATGGCCCGCATGACGAACGTGAAGTTCTTCGCCTGGCTCTTCGGTGACAGTTCCTACATCGTCTACTACCTGCGGGGCATCGGATACGACCTGTCCCGGGTCGAGCAGACCGGCTCGAACTTCGGCACCGAGGTGCAGCACGAGAGTCCCCTGCTGGTCACCGTCGGCAGGGGGACGATGGTCGCCGACGGGCTCTCCATCGTCAACGCGGACTACTCCAGCACGTCCTTCCGGGTGTCCCGGGCGACGATCGGCCCGCACAACTTCCTGGGCAACAACATCGCCTACCCCACGGGCGGCAGGACGGGCGACAACTGTCTTCTCGCCACGAAGGTGATGGTGCCCCTCGACGGTGAGATCCGCGAAGGCGTGGGCCTGCTGGGCTCGCCGTGCTTCGAGATTCCCCGGTCGGTGGAGCGGGACACGCGGTTCGACGACCTGAGGACCGGCGAGACGCACCGCAGTCGTCTCGCGGCCAAGAACCGCTACAACCTCCGCTCGATGGCCTGCATGCTCTTCGTGCGGTGGCTGCAGACCTTCGCGCTGACGCTGTTCGCCCTCGCCACCGTGGACCTGTACGGCGTGCTCGGACACGTGGTGATCGCCGGGTACCTGGCCATCACCCTGGCGTTCTCCACCCTGTACTACGTCGTGGTGGAGCGCTGCATCATGCGGTTCCGTCGGCAGCAACCTCAGCTGTGCTCCATCTACGACCGGGCCTTCTGGCTGATCGAGCGCCTGTGGAAGGTGCCGGACCACTACCTGAACATCTACAACGGCACGCCGTTCAAGTGTCTCGTCTGGCGGATGCTGGGCGTGCGCATCGGCCGCCGGGTGTTCGACGACGGCTGCTACCTGACGGACCGTACGCTCGCCGCCATCGGCGACGAGTGCACGCTCAACGCGGGCAGCAAGATCCAGTGCCACTCGCAGGAGGACGGCACCTACAAGTCGGACCACACCACCCTCGGCACCGGCGTCACGCTGGGCGTCGGCGCGCATGTGCACTACGGCGTGACGATGGACGACGGTGCGGTGCTGGCACCCGACTCGTTCCTGATGAAGGGCGAGGAAGTCCCCTCGTACGCGCGCTGGGGCGGCAACCCGGCCGTGGACATGCCGGACCCGGCCGACCGGCCGTACGGCGCCGGCCGGAAAACGTCACCGTCTTCGATCAACGCCACTGCGGCGACCGTGAGTTGAGGAAGGCCATTCGATGGGAACGCAACGGGATGCGGACCGGGAGTTCTGGAGCCGCGCGCTGACCGCGGGCGGTACGAGTGCGGTGCCGCGGTGGGTGCGGGAACCGGTCGCGGGCGTGGCCGAGCACAAGGTGGCCGTACCCGACGACGTGGCGGAGGCGGCACGGACGCTGGTGCACCAGCTGGACGTACCGGTCAGCGCGCTGCTCCTCGCGGCGCACGCCAAGGTGCTCGCCGTGCTGTCCGGCGAGCCGGACGTGGTGACCGGTTACGCCGCCGGGGTGCGGGGCGAGCCGCTGCCCTGCCGCCTGACGGTTCCCCCCGGATCCTGGCGCGGGCTGCTGACGGCCGCTCAGCACGCCGAGGCCGAGGTGCTGGAGCACCGGGAGTTCCCGGTGGGCGAGCTGCGGCGGGAGCTGGGCCTGACGGAGCCGTCGTACGAGGTGGTGTTCGGTCCCCGGGAGGCCGAGGACGCACCGGTCGCCGGCGGTGTGCTGCGGGTGCGCTGGTGCGACCGGGACGGCCGGCTGAGGCTGCGGCTGCGCTACCGCACGGACGTCCTCGACGCCGCGGCCGCGGCCCGGATCGGCGACTACCACCTGACGGCGCTTCGGCTGATGACGGCCGACGTGGACGCCGAGCACGCGCGGCAGAGTCTGCTGTCGGCGGACGAGGTTCGCGAGCAGCTGGAAGGGCTGGCCGGGCCCCGCCGGGAGCTGCCGGACGCCCGGGCCCACGAGCTGTTCGAGCAGCGGGTGCGCGCGCATCCGGACGCGGTGGCGGCCGTGCACGGCGAGCAGGAGTGGACGTACGCGGAGCTGAACGCGCGCGCGAACCGGCTGGCGCGGGCGCTGCTGGCGCGAGGGCTGGAACGCGAGGACGTGGTCGCGGTGGTCACCGAGCGCCATCTCGACTGGCTGGCCGCGACGTTGGCGGTGTTCAAGGCGGGCGGTGCGTACCTGCCGATCGAGCCGCACTTCCCGGCCGGTCGTATCTCGGCAACGTTGTCACGCGCGGGCTGCCGTCTGGTCCTGACCGAGGACGGCAGCACCGCCACCCTCGACGAGGCGCTGACCACGCTCCCCGGAACGGAGAAGCTGCTGATCGGGGCGGCGTACCGGGAACCGCACGCCGACGACGATCCCGGGGTGCGGGTCGACCCCGATCAGCTGGCCTACATCTACTTCACCTCCGGCTCCACCGGCGAGCCGAAGGGCGCGATGTGCGAGCACGCGGGCATGCTCAACCATCTCCACGCCAAGATCGACGACTTGGGCATCGGCGAGGGATGCGTGGTGGCGCAGACCGCGCCGCAGTGCTTCGACATCTCGCTGTGGCAGCTGGTGTCCTCGCTGCTGGTGGGCGGGCGGACGCTGCTCGTCGGCCAGGACGTGATCGTGGACGTGGAGCGGTTCGTCGACACGCTGGTCCGCGGCCGGGTCGCCGTGGCGCAGGTCGTGCCGTCCTATCTGGAGGTCGTGGCCGCGTATCTGGAGCAGCACCCCCGCGCGCTGCCGGACCTGCGGTGTGTGTCGGTGACCGGTGAGGCCCTGAAACGGGAGCTGATCCAGCGCTGGTTCGCGATCCAGCCGGAGATCAAGCTGGTCAACGCCTACGGCCTGACCGAGACGTCGGACGACACCAACCACGAGGTCATGGACGCCGTACCCGAGCGCGTGCTGCTGGGGCGTGCCGTCAACAACGTGCGCGTCTACGTCGTCGACGAGCAGCTGGCGCTGGTGCCGCTGGGCGCACCCGGGCTGATCGCGTTCTCCGGTGTCTGTGTGGGCCGGGGGTACGTCAACGATCCCGAGCGGACCCGCGAGGCCTACCGGCAGGACCCGTACCACCCGGGCGAGCGGCTGTATCTGGGTGGTGACTGGGGACGCTGGCACCCCGGCGGCAAGCTGGAGTTCCTCGGCCGCCGCGACAACCAGATCAAGATCCGCGGCTTCCGGATCGAGATCGGTGAGATCGAGAACGCCCTGCTGAAGGTGGACGGGGTCCGCGACGGCGCGGTGGTCTGCGCCGAGCTGGCCGGCCAGAACAAGCACCTGATCGCCTTCTACACGGGCTCGCGGCTGGAACAGCACGTGCTGCGCGACGCCCTGGGTGCCACCCTGCCGGGCTACATGGTCCCCTCGGCCTTCCACTGGCAGGCCGCCCTGCCCCTGACCGGCAACGGCAAGATCGACCGGAAGGCGCTCACCGCCCTGGCCGCGCAGGCGGAACCGGCCGCGCCCGGCGACGCCGCCGCGGAGCCCGAGCGTGCCCCGCTCACCCCGACCGAGCGCAGACTGGCGGCCGCCTGGGCCGAGGTGCTGGGCGTCCCCGAACCGCAGATCGGCCGCAAGGACCACTTCTTCGACTCCGGAGGCACCTCCCTGTCGGCGGTCAAGCTGACCATCGCGCTCGACCGGGCGGTGTCCCTCAAGGACATCACCCGGCACCCGGTCCTCGCCGACCTCGCCACCCTGCTCGACGGCACGGGCCGCCAGCACCCGGAGCTGCTCCAGCCGCTGTCCCAGGCGGGCGGTGCGGCGCAGTGCGCCCTGGTGTGCTTCCCCTACGCGGGGGGCAACGCCGTCAACTACCAGCCGATGGCGAGCGCGCTCGCGGGCAGCGGTGTGGCCGTGCTCGCGGTGGACCTGCCCGGTCACGACCTGGCCTCCCACCACGAGCCGTTCGCGTCCATCGAGGAGGTGGCGGAGCGGGTCACCGCCGAGATCGCCGCGCGGGGCCTCACCCGGGTGATGCTGTGGGGGCACTCGTCGGGCACAGCCCTGGCCGTCGAGACGGCCAGGCGGCTGCACGAGCACGGCGTGGACGTGACGCGGGTGTTCCTCGCCGCGCAGCTGCTCGGCACCGTCGCCGAACGCAGCGCCGCCATCGGTGAGCTGTCGCGCCTCGACAACGCCGAGATCGCCGCACGGCTGACCGCGGACAGCGGCTACACCGAACTCGCGGAACTGAACGCACACCACGCCGAGCACATCGGTGCCGCCTACCGGCACGACTGCGTGTCCGCGCACCGCTACTTCCGTGACGCCCTGGAAACCCCGCCGGCAATGAAGCTGCCCGCCCCGGTCTCAGTGGTCGTCGCCGCCGACGACCCGCACACCGTCGGCCACGCCCACCGCCACCGGCAGTGGCTGCTCCTGGCCGACCACGTGGACCTGCACGAACTCCCCGACGGGGGCCACTACTTCCCGCGTACCCGGCCGGCCGAGGCAGCACAGGCCGTCCTGGGTGTCGTCGCGCCCCTGGCCTCCTCCTGACCCCCCGTACCGACTGCAGACGGGCAACCGAAGGGAAACCGAGATGTCGTCCTCACCTCTGGCAGCACCGCTCGACGTGGAGCTGCGGCCGGACAGACCAGCGATCCTGCACGTCGAGTCCCCCGGTGACGCGGCGAGTTGGGCGGCCCAGTACCGCGAGTCGCTGCGCGCTCAGGTCACCGAGCACGGAGCGCTCGTCGTCCGCGGCCTCGCACTGCGGGACATCGGCCAGGTCGGTGCCGTCTTCGCGGGCCTGGCCGACGGTCTCATGACGGAGCGGGAGGCCTTCGCGCCCCGTGAGGCGTACGGGCCCGGGCTGTACGCCTCCACGACCTGGCCGGCCAACCAGCCGATGTGCATGCACCACGAGCTGAGCTACACGCTGGACGTTCCCGGTCTGATGCTGTTCGCGTGTCTGACCGCGCCCGATCAGGGCGGGGCGACGGCGGTGGCCGACGCGGAGGAGATGCTCCGGGCGCTGCCCGCAGATCTGCGGGAGCGGTTCGAGCGCGAGGGCTGGATCCTGACCCGCAGCTACAACGACGAGATCGGGGCGTCCCTGGAGGAGTCGTTCGGCACCGACGACCGCGCCGAGATCGAACGCTACTGCCGGGAACACGCCATCGACGCCACCTGGGGGCCCGACGGCTCCCTGCGCACCCGGCAGCGCCGCAGCGCGGTGGTCCGGCACCCGGTCACCGGCAGGAGCTGCTGGTTCAACCAGATCGCCTTCCTCAACCAGTGGACGCTGACGCCGGAGGTGCGCGAGTACCTGGTCGACGAGTACGGCGAGGACGGGCTGCCGTTCAACACCCGCTACGGGGACGGCACCCCGATCGGCGAGGACGTCGTCGAGCTGCTCAACACGACCTACGAGCAGCACACCCGACGTGAACCCTGGCAGGCCGGCGACCTGATGCTCGTCGACAACATCCGCACCGCGCACAGCAGAGAGCCCTTCACAGGGGAGCGGCAGGTCCTGGTCGGCATGGCCGAGCCCCGCCGCCTGGCCGACGGCCGCCCGGCCGCGGAAGGAGGCCGGCGATGACCCAGACGGTGTCCCCCTCCACCCGGCGGGCCACGGCCCGCCCGGCTTCGGTACCGACGTTCTCCGTGATCTCCGGTGAACAGGTGCAGCAGGCGCTCAGCGGGCGCGAGAAGGAGATCGTGGACCTGATCGAGGCCACCTACCGGCTGCACGGCGCCGGGGACTCGGTCAACCCGCCCTCGTACTTCCTGCGTTTCCCCGACCGCCCCACCGCGCGGATCATCGCGCTGCCGGCGTCGGTCGGCGGCTCCGTCCACGTGGACGGCCTGAAGTGGATCTCCAGTTTTCCGGAGAACGTGAAGGCGGGGCTGCCCCGGGCCTCCGCGGTCCTCATCCTCAACGACCCGGACACCGGCTACCCGTTCGCCTGCCTGGAGAGCTCCATCATCAGCGCGACCAGGACCGCGGCCTCCGCCGCGCTGGCCGCCGACTGGCTCAGCCGCACCCGGACCCGCCCGACCCGCGTCGGCTTCTTCGGCACGGGCCTGATCGCCCGCTACATCCACACCTTCCTGGCCGGCACCGGCTGGACGTTCGACACGATCGGCGTGCACGACGTGTCACCCGACAGCACCACCGGCTTCTGCGGCTACCTCAAGCAGGCCGGGAGCACTGCCGAGGTCACCGTCCACGACAGCGCCGAGGACCTGATCCGCTCCAGCGACCTGGTGATCTTCGCGACCGTCGCGGGCGAACCCCACGTCACCAGCCCGGCCTGGTTCGACCACAACCCCGTGGTCCTGCACATCTCCCTGCGCGACCTCTCCCCCGAGGTCCTGCTCCACGCGGCGAACTTCGTGGACGACGTCGAGCACTGCCTGAAGGCCGACACCTCCCCGCATCTGGTCGAACAGCGCACCGGCAACCGCGACTTCCTGAACGGCACGCTCAACGACGTGATGCTCGGACGGGCCGCCCCGCCGGCCGACCGGCCCGTGATCTTCTCGCCGTTCGGACTCGGCGTCCTCGACCTCGCCGTCGGCAAGTACGTCTACGACCAGGCAGCCGAGGCCGGGAACCTGCGCCTCATCGACGACTTCTTCCACGACCTGCGCCGGTACGGCTGAGGCCGCGAACCCTCAGCCCTGGCACCAGGAGGACCACCGTGCCCGTCATATCCGCTCCCCATGACTTCAACGAAGGCCGTCTCTTCGTGGACCTGAAGTCGATCTTCGGACACCCCCTCTACCTGAAGTGCGAGGGCTTCAACTTCGCCGGCTCCATCAAGTTGAAGGCCGCGAACGAGATGGTGGAGAGCGCCGAGCGGGATGGGGTCCTGACGCAGGACTCCATCCTCGTCGAGTCCTCGTCGGGGAACCTGGGCGTGGCGCTCAGCATGATCGCCGCGAGCAAGGGTTACCAGTTCCTGTGTGTGACGGACTCCCGGTGCAACCTGTCGACCAGACTGCTCATGGAGGCGCTGGGCAGCCAGGTGCACGTCGTGGCCGACCTGGACGCCAACGGCGGCTTCCTGGGCACGCGCATCGACTACGTCCGCGGGCTGTGCGAGTCCGACTCCCGGTATGTGTGGCTCAGCCAGTACACCAACCCCGGTAACTGGCGGGCCCACTACCGCACGACCGCCCGCGAGATCGCCCAGCACTTCCCGCGCCTGGACGTGCTGTTCGTCGGGGCCGGCACCGCCGGAACCCTGATGGGCTGCGCGCGCTACTTCCGGGA
The DNA here is from genome assembly GCF_040643735.1 of Streptomyces sp. NPDC047085. Lineage (NCBI taxonomy): Bacteria > Bacillati > Actinomycetota > Actinomycetes > Kitasatosporales > Streptomycetaceae > Streptomyces > Streptomyces sp. NPDC047085. The sequence goes on along the minus strand of NZ_JBEYUW010000006.1, from coordinate 394,593 downwards.
ATGGCACCGCCCGGTACGGATCGTCGCGGTGGACGCCGTGGGTTCCGTGGCCTTCGGCGGCAAACCGGGACGCCGGATGATCCCCGGCCTGGGCATGAGCATGGTCCCGCCGCTGCTCGACGAGTCCTACGTCGACGAGGTCATCCAGGTGGAGGAGGCGGACACCATCCGCACCTGTCACCGGCTGGCCCGGCGCGGCTTCCTGTTCGGCGGCTCCACGGGGACGGTGGTCAGCGGTGCGACGGACTGGCTGGCCCGGCACGACACCCGCGGCCTCACCGCGGTCGCCATCGCGCCCGACCTCGGCGAGCGCTATCTGGACACCATCTACCAGACCAACTGGCTGCAGGATCTGTACGGCGAGCAGATCCTCGACGCCGAGCAGCTGAACACGGCACCGCCCCGGGAGAAGCCGGCGCCACGGGAGCCGGAACGCCGGCCGAGATCGTAGCGGCGCACCGGCGACGGCCACCGGTACGGCGGCGGACACCCCGCACAGGGGCGGACGCGGCCGTACCGGCGCTCCGGGCCAGGGCGGTCGAGGCCAGGGCGATGCGGACCCGGCGGCCCGGGCTACGGCTGTCCGGAGCGCCCGTCAGGACGGCGGCTTCGCCTCTCCCTGCACGGCCTTCAGGTCGGCGAGGAGTTCGGCCTGCCCGGCCAGCACCCCGGACAGGATGGTCCTCGCCACCCGCAGCAGCTCCGCCACATGCGGGCTGGTCAGCGAGTAGTACACGGTCGAGCCCTCCTTGCGGGTCTTGACCAGGTTCGCCCGCCGCAGCACGGCCAGCTGCTGCGAGAGGTGCGCGGGCTCGATGCCCACCTCGGGCAGCATCTCGGCCACCGCGTGCTCACGCTCGCTGAGCAGTTCCAGGACGCGGATGCGGGCCGGGTGACCGAGGGTTTTGAAGAACTCGGCCTTCAGCCGGTAGAGCGGCGTACTCACCCGGCCGTCCCCTCCCCGGCACAGCGGCACGGCCCCACGGGCCGGTTCCCGGCCTCTCGTGTCCACCCAGTCGTCACAAGCATGTGCACATCCTCGCCTGTGCGACCCCCCAGGCCGAATCGTGAGGTCTTTTGCACCGGAATCACCCACTGCACCACCCTGCGGCGCTGGTCAGAGGGGCAGGGTGATCCAGATGCTCTTGCCGCCGCCGTCGGCGTCCGCGCGGACGACCGCGGTGCCGCCCAGGCCGAGGACCAGCTCCATCACCGTGCGGAGACCGGCGCCCGTGGTGCCCGAGGTGCCGGTGGCGGTGACCGCTCCGTGGAGGGGCGGCCGGTAGGGGTGGCGGTCGTGGACGGCGAAGGCGAAACAGTCCCGGCCGGCCGCGTAGACGACGGTGAGCTGGGGGGACCGGACGGCGGCGTGCCGGACGCTGTTGGTGACCAGTTCGCTCAGGACCAGCAGGGCCGGGCCGACGGCCGGGTGGCGCAGGCCGATGCCCCACTCGGTCAGGGCCAGCTCGGCGGTCTCCCGGGCCATCCTGACCGCGGACGGCTCGGTGGGCAGCGTGAGCACGTGCCGGTAGGGAAGGGCTTCGAGCTGCGTGGACATCAGCCCTCCGTGCTCCGGGCGAAGCGGAAGCCGCCCACCGTCCGCGGGCGGACGAGGACGAGCGTGTCGTGCGGCCCGTACACCCAGCCGGGCAGGGTGCGCCGGTAGTGGGCGGCCTCGTCGGGGTCGGTGACCAGCTCGGCGGGCCCGGTCGCGGTCACCGTCCAGCCGGTGCCGCTCGCCGCTCCCACCTCGTCCACCTGGTACGTCACCGACGCGGGCAGCGCCGTGGCCGGCACCGGCGTCCGTACGATCAGCCGGCCGTACTCCCACACGTGCCGGCCGGGCCGTACGACCGCCTGCTCCCGCTGCACATGGACCAGGCGGCCCAGGCTGCTGCCCTCCAGCAGCCACAGGGCCTCCGGGCCGGAGACCTCGGTCATGCGGAGCACGTCGGGACGGATGCTCATCGGGCTGCCTTCTCGCTCGTCTCTGTGCCGCTGCGGACCGGGACGGCCGCCAGGACACCGCTCGACTCCAGGTGATCGCGCGCGGCCCGGATCGCCTCCGGTGTGGTTTCGTACTCCCCGCCCTCGTTCCGCAGCAGGTCGAGCGCGCCGACCGAGTCGAGGACCTGCCGCTGGCCGGTACGTATCCCGGAGGCCAGGACGCGGATGCCGCGCCGCCGCAGCTTCTCCACCGCGTCCTTGAGGACCAGGGCGCCGGTGGCGTCCATGGTCGAGACCCGGGACATCCGCAGGATCACGACGCGTACGTCGGCGACCTCGGTCAGTTCGAGCAGGAAGCGGTGGGCGGCGGCGAAGAACAGGGGCCCGTCGATGCGGTAGGCGACGATGTGCTCGGTGAGCAGGGCGTGTTCCTCGGCGCTGTGGTCGCCGTGGTCCAGCGGCACCTGGTCGAGGCGGGCCTGCTTGGCGACGGCGCGCAGCGCGAGGGCGCCGGCCACGACCAGGCCGATGATGACCGCGTAGACGAGGTCCAGCGCCAGGGTGGCGACGGCGGTCAGGACGAGTATCAGCGCGTCGGAGCGGGTGGCCCGGGCCATCGCCCGCAGCGAGCCCACCTCGACCATGCGGATCGCGGTGGCCAGCAGGACACCGGCCAGCGCGGCCAGCGGGATCCTGGAGACGAGCGGGGCCGCGGCGAAGACGATGCCGGCGAGCAGGGCCGCGTGGGTGAGGGCGGCGAGGCGGGAGCCCGCGCCGGTGCGGACGTTGACCGCGGTCCGGGCGATGGCGCCGGTGGCGGGCACGCCGCCGAAGAGCGGGGCGGCGATGTTGGCGAGGCCCTGGCCGAGCAGCTCCCGGTCCGGGTCGTGTTGCTGGCCCACCGTCATGCCGTCGGCGACCGAGGCGGACAGCAGGGACTCCAGCGCGGCGAGCGCCGCGACCGCGATCGCGGGGGCGAGGAGGGAGCCGAGCGAGCCGAGGTCGAGGAAGGCGAGGGAGGGTGCGGGCAGTCCGGCCGGCAGGTCGCCGATCGGCTTCGCCGCGTCCAGGTGGGCCAGTTGTGCCACGACGGTGGCGGCGATCACGGCCAGGATGGAGAACGGCACGGTCGGCCGCCACCGCGCGCCGAGCAGCATGGCCACGGCCACGGCGGCAGCGAGCGCGACGGCCGTCCAGTTCGGGGAATTCGCGAACGCCTCGACGGCCCGCCAGGTCACGACCAGGACCCGGTCGCCCTCGGGTTTCGGCACGCCGAGGGCGTTCGGGAGCTGCTGGAGTCCGATGACGCAGGCGATGCCGAGGGTGAAGCCCTCCACGACCGGGGCGGGCACGTACCGCATGTACTTCCCGGCCCGCAGCACGGCGAGGCCGACGAGCATGACCCCGGCCATGAGCCCGACGGTGAGCACCCCGGTCGGCCCGTACTTCCCGACGATGGGGACGAGTACGACGGTCATGGCGCCGGTCGGGCCGGACACCTGCAGATTGGATCCGCCGAAGACGGCGGCGAGGGCGCCGGCGACGACGGCGGTCGCCAGGCCGGCCGCGGCGCCGAGCCCGGAGGAGACACCGAAGCCGAGCGCGAGCGGCAGCGCCACGATCGCGACGGTCAGCCCGGCGAGCAGGTCCCGCCGGGGATCGCGCCGCGCCTGGTCCAGGTCGGCACGGCCGGGCAGCAGCGAGGCGACACGGGCCCACGCGCGGCGCGGCGACACGAACGGAGCGGATGAGGCGGACGGGGTGGACGAGGTGGTCATCGGGCGGTGACCTCGCCTTCCCGCAGCTCGGCCAGCAGTTCGCTGCGTCCGGCGAGCATCTCGGTCAGGATCCGTCGCGCCGCCCTCATCAGGTCGGCCACGTCCCCGCCGGCCAGTTCGTAGACGACCGTCGAGCCGTCCCGCGTCGAGGTCACGATGCCCGAGCGGCGCAGCACCGCGAGCTGCTGCGACAGGCTGGACGGCTCGACCTCGATGGCGGCCAGGAGGTCCCGTACCGGCTTCGGTCCGTCCTGGAGCAGTTCCAGCACCCGTATCCGCACGGGATGCCCCAGCATCCGGAAGAACTCGGCCTTGGCCTGGTAGAGCGGAACGGACACAGGCCCCTCGGCTTCCCGTACGAGCCCCGTCCGGGGCGGAGATCCAGGGCTGTGCCCGCGGCTACCTGCGGACACAGCCAACATAGCATCTAACCAATTGCGAAATTTTGCAATTCCGCATCCTGCTGATGCCTGGGTGATCCCGTCGAGGGGGAGGCAGGAGAGAGGTCAGGCCTTCTTGACCACGCTGGACTTGAGCTGCATGGCTCCGAAGCCCTCGATCTTGCAGTCGATGTCGTGGCCGTCGACTCCGTCGACAAGGCGGATGTTGCGCACCTTGGTCCCGGCCTTGATCCCCGAGGGGCTGCCCTTGACCTTGAGCGCCTTCACGACCACCACGGTGTCGCCGACCTGCAGGACATTGCCGACGGCGTCCTTGACGACACGCTCACCGGCGGCGTCACCGGCCTCGGCACCGTTCTCGGCGGGAACCCATTCGTGGCCGCACTCGGGGCACACGATCAGGGCGTCCATTTCGTAGGTGTACTCGCTGGAGCACTTGGGACAGGGAGGAAGATTCTCGTTCACCTGCTCAGCGTATCCGGCTTTCCACCTCGGACGATCCGCCGCTCAGCCCGGCGGGAAGGCCCGGCCGCCGGCGTACGACGGCTCGCGTTCGCCGCCCGGTACGGCGGTTCGGGGGCCGTGGCCACCCCTGCGGCCAGCCCGAGCCAGAGGAGGAAAGCGAGAATGAAGACGCCCTCCACGAGCAGCGAGAGCGGTCCGTAAGGCACTTCCCAACCGGGCTCGTAATAGCCGTGCGGCAAGCCGACGGTGCGCGACAGCAGGAAGCCGACGATCATGCCGCCGCTGACGAGCGCCCCGGCCAGCCACGCGGCCATGGGCCGCCTGAAGGCGGTGAGCGACGCCGCCACGACCAGCATGGCGGCGCTGCCCAGGGCGAACAGGACGCCCACGTAGAACTTCTCCTCAAGGTGATCGGGGATCAGGAGCGTGTGCAGCGCCGTGTTGCCGAGCGCACAGCACACGCCCACTCCCCTCAGGGTGATGTCGGTGGCGTGGGTGGAGTTCATGGTGACTCCGGTTGTTCCCGAGCGGAGGTGCTACCGCTCTCCCCTGACGGCGATCTGGTTCATGAGGATCGATCCCTATGTATCCATACGGGCGAGCGAGCTCGGCGGATTGCCCCCGTCGGCGGGGTGGTACGTGCGAGAGCCGACGATCAGCCCTGGTGCGGATTCGGCTTCAGCACCGCGAACAGCGCCTCCCCCGGATCCGCCAGCCACGCGACCCGTCCGCCGTCGGGCACGTCCACGGCGGGCATGACCACCGTCCCGCCGCCGCCCTGCGCCGCCGCGACGGCCGCGTCGACGTCCACGACGGCGAAGTAGGGCAACCAGCGCGGCTCCTCCCGCTCGCCCGGCAGGGGGGCCACGCCGCCGAAGGACCCGTTCCCCTGGTCGGCATCCCCGACGCCGACCACCCAGTACGCCATGCCGGGTGCGTGCAACTCCTCGGCGCGCCAGCCGAACAGGCCCTGGTAGAAGCGGAGGGCCGCCTCGGGCTCCGGCACGTGCAACTCCACCCACACCAGGGCGTCGTTGTCCGACACCGTCTCCAGTCCCCTCGCGGACTGCAGGACGGCGAACCGGGCGCCCTGGGGATCCGTGAACTGGGCCAGCCGCCCCTCGCCCAGGCTCAGCGGCTCGACGCGCACGCTGCCACCACCGGCCACGACCTCGCGGGTGGTGGCGTCGATGTCGTCGCTGCGGAAGTAGGTGATCCAGGCCGACCGGGCCCCCTCCTCGGTCAGCCGTCCCATCGCGGCGACCGTCTTCCCGCCCTTCTGGAAGAGGCCGTATCCGCCCGCGTCCGGCCCGGCGGACACGAACTCCCAGCCGAAGACGGCGCCGTAGAACGCGGCCGCCGCGTCCGTGTCCGGGCTGCCGAGGTCGATCCACATGGGTGACCCGGTACGGAAGTCGGTGCCGATCAAGGGATACCTCCTGCGAGTCCGGTAGGCGGACCGTCACTATGCCGACCTCGTGGCCACAGCCCCGCACGCGACACCTGTTCGCGGGCTCTCCGTCACCCGCATACGATCCAATCGTGGGAGATATTCCAGACAAACTGATCGCATTGGAACGATCCGCCGAGATCGAACGCGCCAAGCTGGCCGGCCTCACCGGCGCCGCGTACGACGCGCAGCGCGGTCGCTGGTGCGAGGCCTACGAAGCCGTGCAGTCCGCGATCACCGCGCAGGTGGCGGCGACCGGCGAGGACCGGGACAGACTGGAGGAGGCGGTCAAGGCGGCGGTACGGCGGGCGCAGGAGGACCCCGCTGTGGAGTAACCGGGCATGCGTCCACCGCCACCCCGGTCCAGGCTCGGCTCATGACCTCTGCACCCCCCGTCGTGATCTACCCGCCCGCCGAGGACGGCGGCCGCCGGGTGCGCGTCGGAGACCGGTTCGTGGGGATGGCGTACACATTGCTGGACGTCGCCGAGTTCCTGTCCCGGGCCGGGGTGGCGGACATGGAGGCGTCGGACGTCGCGGCCGCGGAATGGATCGAGTGGCGCGGCGGCGGCCCGCAGGCGTGGCAGCGCTAGGCAGATCCCGCGGAGGGGCACCGGCCCGCACGCGTCGGCTCAGCGCCAGTCGAAGGCCTTCACCGGGGGCGTGCCGAGGCTGCTCTCCTTACTGACCCAGAGCATCCGGTTGCCGTGCAGATGCATCGTGTACGGCTTGTCCGCTGTCACCCGCAGGCGGCGCCGCGCCACCACACGGCCGTCGGCGGGGTCGAGCACGTGCGCCGTGCAGCTCCAGTCGACATGCCCCTCGTTTTCGTGTTCGAAGTGGCGCAGGGCGACGACATGGCCGCGGTGGCAGGCCAGCGCGTCGATGCCCCAGCCGTCGTCCCACGTCCACTGGTGCCGGCCCGTCGACAGTGAGAAGCCGGCGAGATGGGTCAGATAGTCGTGTTGCGGCAATTTGACGAACGTGATCAGCGTGTCCCCGGCCCATGTGACCAGGCGCCGTGCGTCGTCGAGGACCCAGGTGGCGTACGGCACTGTGGTGCCGTGGTCGCCGGGCGGCGAGATCTCTGTGGCGTTGTTGCCGTCCGCGTCCAGCCGGAGCAGACAGTTCGGGCCACGACGGCCCTCGCCCTCCACGGCGAGCAGCAGGGGGTCCACGGCAACGACCCGTACCCGCTCGACGGGGCCGTCGACGGGCAGCGGCTTCTCCCAGTGCACGGTGCCGTCGGCGGCGGCGACCGACCTGACGGTGGCAGTGCCCGCGTGCGACGTGACCAGAACGAGCCGATCGCTTCCGGCGCCGATCTCGGCCTCGTCGGCGGGGCCGTGCGGCACGGTCCATGCCGGCCGGCCCGTACGGATGTCCAGGGCGACGACGCTCGCTCCCGTGGCGACCATCGCCCGGCCCCCGGACAGGGCGACAGTGCCGGACCTGAGACGGGAGCCGCTGTGCCAGAGCCTGCCGAGGTCCTGCCGCGCCGACCACAGTTCCTTGCCCGACGCCACGTCGAGGGCGGTGACCGTGGCCTTCTCCCGTCCGCCGGAGACGTCCGGCCGATGGGCCAGTAGCCCGACACCGTCCACGACCTCGTCGGTCATGGCCAACAGCACGTCGCGGCCGGGCACTTCCCAGGTCCAGCGCCGCTCGCCGGTCTCGGTGTCGAAGGCCCGCAGCCGGTCGAAGGCAGCCCTGACGACGAACCCGTCGTACAGCCAGGTGCCCAGCGTCTCGGCCTCGGCGGGACCGTTGTGCCGGGCCTGCCACGCCGGTTTCAGCGCGCGCCACCGCCGCTTCGGAAGCCATACCGATTCCGGCGCCTTGTCCTCGTACATGCGTCTCCCACCCCAGAAGAACCGATGCCGAGGGCAGCGTAGGGGGTCAGCGACATGTCAGCGCCGGGTCAGCGGCTCCTGGCACTGTTGTGCATGTGAACGGCACGACGGGAGACCGGAGGCCGGGAACAGGGAGAGGTGCCCGGAGTGGTTGATCGGGGACCAGCGAGCGCGTCTCGAGGTCGGGCCCACGCGGCCCACGCAGGTTCGAATCCTGCCCTCTCCGCACCGATCGATGCACGCACGTGCCGGACCGCAACCGGTAGATTGTCGGCGGCGGAAGAGGAGCACGCGTGCCTGAGCGCAACATCGAATTCGGCAAGTACGGCGCCCGTGGCATCAAGGGGCACGAGGCGGTCGCGCGCCGGCTCGACGCGCTCGCCGGGTTCGTCGCCACCCCCATCACGGCCCGGCGCGGTCTGCTCGCCCGGCTGCACTACCTGACCCGTACCGAGCACGCGCGCCAGGCGGCCCGCGAGGCGGGCCTGACCGTCACCGACCGCACGCTCAAGGCATGGCTGGACGGCAGGCGCAGCCCCTCGAAGCAGAACCTCGAACGCATCGAGACGGCCTACCGCACCGTGCGCCGCCACAACGTCGCCCGCTACCTCCTGGCCCGCCTCAGCCGCGAAGGCCGCGGCACCCGTGTCGAGTTCCACCCGCTCAACCAGTCCCAGGTCGACCGGCCACGCCAGCGCGTCGTCTCCTACCGCACGCTCAACGTCCGCCACTGGGACCGCATCGTCCGGGCCTGGGCCGACGACGACATCCAGGCCCTCGACGACGCCTGGGTCAGCGACGCGGTGGTCGACCTCGGCTCGGAATGGGGCCAGTACGAGTACGTCACCAACATCGGCTTCGCCGCCTAGATCATCGATTCCGACGGGCCGGCGATCGTACGAGGTGAGCGAGCGGAGGGTGACCTGCCCGGCGATCATCTACGGCGTCACGCGGGGGCGTCGGCGTCGGAGCCGACGGTGTAGACGTCCTTGACCTTCACCTCGGTGACGCCGCGTCCCTCGGGGAACACCGCGCGCCAGTCGCCGATGACGTGCAGTTCGTCGGTGCCCATCGCGCGGACGACCATGAGGCCCTCGTCGTAGGCCCGGTGGGCCTTCCACCACAGGTTCACGAAGGCCTGGGAACGGATGAGGTGCATCCAGTCGGTGCGGTACAGCTCCCGGTTGTAGTTCGACTCCCCCATCGTGGAGACGAACTTGGAGTACATGGCCTTGATGTACTCCAGCGTCACCTCGTCGTCCTCGGCGATCGCCCGGTCGCGGGCGTCCTTCAGCGTGACGCGGAACTTCTCCAGCAGGTTCTCCGTGGCCCCGGAGGTCCAGGACTCGTGGATCTCCGGCGGGTCGCACAACGCGTACTTCGGGCCCGACAGGCGCAGCAGGAGGCGCAGGGTCGGTTCGGTCACCCAGAGCGGGCCCGGTTCGTCCCTGCTGCCGAGGGGGTTGGGCAGGTGGGCGTCGTGGTCCCAGTCGGGCGGGGTGATCAGGTGCACGCCGGCGCGGCGGCGGTCGTGGTGGTCGCCGGTGGAGTGCTCCAGCTGGCCGATCGGCAGGTGGGTCTTGAGCGCGGAGAGGTAGGCGCCGTTGACGTCGAGCGCGGTCACCTCGTGGGCGCCGGGCGGGAGTTCGGACCTGGCCCACTTGGGGCGGGCCTCCCAGATCTGGTCGGCGCCGCGGGCGGTCTGCTTGCGCAGGATGTCGGGCAGCCACGGGTGGGCGACGACGTCGTACCGCCCGCCCTTGCGGGTCTCGTCCAGCAGCGTCATCGCGTCCGGGATGGCCCGCTTCACGAGCGCCGCGGTTGCCGCCTCGACGTCACCGGAGTGCTGGGCGAGGGCGGCCGCGACGGCGGAGCCGATCGGGTCCGGGGCGTCGGCGGTCTTCAGGCGGCGCCCGACGGGTACGACCTTGACCCCCGTCGCCGCCGCGCCCCTACCGTCGGCAGGCCGAGGCGAGCGTTGCTCCGGCCCGGGCCGCCGCACCGGCGGCTCCGGCTGCGCGGGCCCGGCCGTGCCGCACTCGGCGGGGTCCAGGTGCTGGGGGAATCCGGCGACTTGATGGCGGGCCAACTGCCCGCACAGCACGCAGGGTTGAGGGGAGGAGAGAGACTCGACGTCGTCGTCATGGCCGACGTGACCCTCGGCGTCCGCCGGGCCGTTGACCACGGACTCGTGGAACTCTGTCCCCGCCGCCTCGTCGACCGCCGGTTCCCCCGCCTCCCCGGCCGGTGCCTCGTCGCCCCGCGCCTTCTCGGCCATGAGGTCGGCCAGCCTGGCGCGGGCTCCCTCCAGGAAGTACGCGTACCTCTCGCGGACTTCGCCGCTCGGGTCCCGTCCGGACTCCCAGCCGCCGACCGTGGACGGGCTGACGTTCAAGGCCTTGGCCAGTTGCGCGCGCGAGAGGTTCAGCTCCTCACGCAGCGCGCGGCGCTGCCCGGCCGGTGGCAGCGGGACCTCCTGTCTGGCGCCGGCGAGCAGGGCGTCGATCGCGTCGAAGTCCTTCATCACGACCTCCCGTCCTGAACGGCGGCCGGGCGTGCGGTGGTGGCGTGTCTGCCGGGAGTACGGCGGCCTTCACCGGGCAGCGACTCCGTAGCCCGGGTGGGGCCGGCCAGGAGGTCCAGCGCGTCGATGCCGTAGTGCGCGGCGACCGCGTCACAGTCCGCCAGGCTCCATGCGGCGCTGCCCGACTGACGGCGGCTCACCTGGGCCTGGCTCACGCCCAGGGCGCCGGCGAGATCGGTCTGCGACTCACCGGTCGCGTGCAGCAGCGCGGCCACCGCGGACCGCACTCGGTCGTCCAGGCTCATACCCACGGGGTCGAAGGTATCACCGATCACTCATGGGTTATGCGTTTCCCGCATGGCGTCCTGGTGCGGGCGGGGATCAGGGCAGGATCGCGTCCACGTATCCGCCGTCGACGCGCAGGGCTCCCCCGGTGGTGGCCGACGCCTGGTCGGAGCTGAGGTAGACGACCATGTGGGCGATCTCCTCGGGCTCGATGAGCCGTTGCAGCAGCGACTGCGGGCGGTACATGCGCATGAAGGCGCGCTGGGCCTCGTCCCAGGACAGATCGCGGTCGACGAGTTCGTACACGAAGTCCTCGACACCGCCGGTGTGGGTGGGCCCGGCGATGACGGAGTTCACCGTGACGCCGGTGCCCGCCGCCTTCTTGGCGAAGCCGCGGCTCACCGCGAGCAGGGCGGTCTTCGACATCCCGTAGTGGATCATCTCCGCGGGAATGGCGATCGCCGAGTCACTGGCGATGTACTGGACGCGCCCCCAGCCGCGCTCGGTCATGCCCGGCAGGTACAGCCGGGTCAGCCGTACGGCGGCCAGGACGTTGACCTCGAAGTAGCGCCGCCACTCCTCGTCGGTGATCTCCAGTGGGTCGGCGGAGCCGAAGATGCCGAGGTTGTTGACGAGGATGTCCACCCGCGGGAGCGCCTGTGCCACCCGCTCCGCGCCTTGCTCACTCGTCACGTCCGCGGCGAGGGGTACGAGATCGGCTCCGGGTACGTCCTTGGCCAACAGGCCGACGCTCTCGGCCACTCGCTGCTCGTCGCGCCCGTTGATCGCCACGCGTGCGCCGGCGCGGGCGAGCCCGGCGGCGATGGCCGCGCCGATGCCCTGCGTCGAGCCGGTGACCAGGGCGGTGCGTCCCGTCAGATCGATGTGCATGGGCGAGCGAGTTCCCTTCGCGTGCGTCCGAATGCGCGATTCCATCGAATGCGTCGTTCAGTCGAATACGGCACTTCGTCGGCCCAGTGTGACCGGGTGACACATCCGAGCGGCGGAGGACATCCGCGCGATCGGGTCGATCGTGTTGAATCGCGTTGATCAGCCCTGCTCGACTCACTCGTTCGGGTCACATGGGCGTGCTCGCCTTTCCGACTGATCCCCGCGTCGGGCCCGATCGGTTGCGTCATCCCACGCGATCGTATGGTTACCCTTTGCGTCCATGAGAGCCGGCCCGGTGTACCGCGACGGCCGCGCCGAGTCTCGCGCCGGTGCGGCGATCCTGGTGCTCCTCGCCGCCCTGTTGCATCTCCTGGCCTGCGCCCACGGCCCGGCACCGGCCGCGGACTCCCTCCCGGCCGGCCCCGCCGCCGCAGTCGCCATCGCCGTCGTCACCGCGGACTCCGATGCCGAGCACGGCCCGGACCAGCACTGCTGTCACGAGGACGAGCCGACGATCCAGGCACCGCGGGACACCGACGCGGCCCTGCCGTCGGCACACCTGACCGCGTCCAGCGGAGGCGAGGACGGTTCCGTACGCGCGCCGGGACCCGGCCAGTCGCCGGCGGCCCCTCCCGGCCGAGGCGGCCTGCCGATCGCCCGGTCCCTGGCTCTGATCGGCGTGTCGCGGACCTGATCGCGCTCGGCCGCGCCCCTCGCTTCCTCCTCCCCGCTTTCACCCGGGCGCGGCGACCGATCACCACTGCCTCCCTACCCCACGGCCGGCAGCCGTCCGCTGACCGGCCGCAGGAGAAGCACGCCATGCACCCCATGCACCCCATGAACGCCATGAACCCCCCTTCCCCCGCCCCGATGTCCGCCATCCCCGACGCGCAGCCGCCGAGCAGTGTCCGGCAGCCGATGCGTACGCCGGCCGGGCTGGTCGGCGACACCCCCGTCCTCTGGATCGGGGAGCCCTTCACGGCCCCCGGTCGCGGCTTCTGGGCCAAGCTCGAAGGGCACAACCCCGGCGGTCTCAAGGACCGCGCGGCGCTGCACATGGTGCACGCGGCCCGGCTGCGCGGGCAGTTGCGGCCCGGCGCCCGGATCGTGGAGTCCAGTTCGGGCACGCTCGGCCTCGGGCTGGCCCTGGCCGGGGCCGCGTTCGGTCATCCGGTGACCGTGGTCACCGACCCCGGCATGGAGCCGTGGATGAGCGGTCTGCTGTGCGCGCACGGCGCCGAGGTCGACCCGGTCCCGTCCCCGCATCCGGTCGGCGGCTGGCAGCAGGCGCGACGCCGGCGCGTCCGGGAACTCCTCGCCGCGCATCCCGACGCCTGGCACCCCGACCAGTACGACAACCCGGACAACGTCGCCGCCTACGCCCCGCTCGCCCGCGAGCTGGCCGCGCAACTGGACCGTGTCGACACTCTCGTCGTCTCCGTCGGCACCGGGGGACACTCCGCCGGCATCGCCTCCGTGCTGCGCGGGTCCTTTCCCCGCCTGCGGGTCGTCGGGGTCGACGCGACCGGCTCGACCATCTTCGGTCAGCCCGCCGCGCCCCGCCTGATGCGGGGGCTGGGCAGCAGCATCCACCCCCGCAACGTCGCCTACGACCTCTTCGACGAGGTCCACTGGGTGGCGGCCGCGGAAGCGGTCTGGGCCGCCCGGCGCCTGGCCCGCGACCACTACGCGACGGGCGGCTGGAGCGTCGGCGCCGTCGCGCTGGTGGCGCGCTGGCTGGCCCGCACCCTGCCCGCCGACGCACGCATCGTCGCCGTCTTCCCCGACGGGCCCCAGCGGTACGTCGGAACGGTCTACGACGACTCGTACTGCCGTACGCACGGCCTGTTGGACCGGCCACCCGCCGACGACCCCGACGAGATCGAGCACCCCGGCGAGCGGACCGTCACCCGCTGGACCCGCTGCCTGCACATCACGGATCCACTCGCCCGCAACGCGGCGGCGCGGACGGCGAAGGCCGAGGCGAAGGCCGAGGCGAAGGCGACGACGCCGAACGGGGCGGCCCGATGAAGCGGCTGTGGCGGCAGATCCGTTCCTTCTCGGCCCCGGCACGGCTGTTGATGGCCAATCAGTTCGCCATCAACCTCGCGTTCTACATGCTCATGCCCTATCTCGCCGCCCACCTCTCCCATGGTCTCGGCCTCGCCGCCTGGGCCGTGGGACTCGTGCTGGGCGTGCGCAACTTCTCGCAGCAGGGGATGTTCCTGATCGGCGGCACGCTCGCCGACCGCTTCGGCTACAAGGCCCCGATCATGGCCGGTTGCCTGCTGCGCACGGCCGGTTTCGCCCTGCTCGGCTGGGTCGACAACCTGCCCGCCCTGGTCTTCGCGTCGGCGGCGACGGGCTTCGCGGGTGCGCTGTTCAATCCGTCCGTCCGCGCGTATCTGGCCGAGGAGGCGGGTGAACGGCGCGTGGACGCCTTCGCCGTGTTCAACGTCCACTACCAGGCGGGCATGCTGCTCGGTCCGCTCGTCGGACTCGCGCTGCTGGCGGCCGATTTCCGTCTCGTGTGCACGACGGCGGCGGCCGTGTTCGCCGTTCTCACCCTGCTCCAGTGGCGGTCGCTGCCCAGCCGCCACGGCCACGCGGCCGGCGCGGAGCGGGGAAGCGTGGTGGCGCAGTGGCGTACGGTCGCCGCGAACCGGCCCTTCCTGCTGTTCGCCACGGCGATGATCGGCTCGTACGTGCTGACGTTCCAGGTCTATCTGGCGCTGCCGCTCGCCGCCGCCGACGCCCTCGGCGCCGAGGGTACGGCCGTCACCAGCGGGCTCTTCGTGGTGTCGGCCGGGGTCGCCGTGGTGGGCCAACTGCGCCTGACGGTCTGGGCGAAGGACCGGTGGCGGTCGGAGCAGGCGCTGGTGCGGGGCCTGGCGACGATGGGGCTGGCGTTCCTGCCGCTGGCGCTCACTCCCCCGGGATCGTCCCTGTCGGTGCTGTGCGCGCTGGTGGTGGCGGTGGTGCTGCTCGCGGCGGGGTCCGCGGTGGTCTATCCCTTCGAGATGGACACCATCGTCGCGTTGTCCGGTGACCGCCTCGTCGCGACGCACTACGGCCTGTACAACACCGTCTCCGGCCTGGGCATCACCCTCGGCAACCTGGTCATCGGCGCGCTGTGGGACTTCGCGCTGCGGCACGACGCCGTCTGGCTGACCTGGACCGTGCTGGCGGCCACCGGTCTGGGGTGCGCGGCCTCCGTGGCCGTCCTCGCCCAGCGGGGGCGCCTGGCGGTCGGGCGGCCGCGGCCGGTCGCGACGTAGCTCCGCAGCCCGTTGCGACAAGAGATCCGATGCCGCACCCCGGCGGGGCCGCGTGACACCTGGGGAGCTTGCTGCGCTGTAGGGGATGGCCTCCTGGCGAGGCCCGTGGCTCCTCTGTCGCCCTGACCCCCCGGAGGGGAGCCGCGCGCCGGGGCAGGCAGGCTCTCTCCCCCGTCGCCTGCCTGCCCCGTGCCTCGGCCCTGAGCCGTCCGAGGTCGCACCGAGCCGCACTGTGCGGCGACCGCGGCCACCGTGAGCCCCTGGTGTGGTGGAGGCGACATCGCGCGTCGGTGGTCGCGCTCGCGAGGGCGGGGGTACCGGGGTCGATCTCCAACCGGGCCGGGGCGCGCCACAGTTCGCGCAGATGCCTGAGCACGAGGTCGTACAGCGGGCTCGCCCGGAGCTGGAAGGACGCGCTGATCACGGTGTCGACGGGCAGGGCGAGGCGTTCCGCGTCGCTGACGACGGCCTGGGAGGCGCCCACACCGGACCAGCCGCAGGTCCGGGCGGAAACCTCGTGCAGTACGGAGATGTCGTCGGCGTGGAAGAGCTACTGACGTCCGTCCAGTTCGACGCGCCCCCACGACCCTCTGGACCGGCGGGAACGCCCCCTCACCGTCGGATCGACGAACAACCCAGGTCAGGATGGGGTGTTCCTCCACTGTCCTCGGACAAGGGGCGTGTCCAGACTGCCTCTCATGACCGTGACTCCTCTCATGAGCGTGTTTCCTCCCCCTCCGCACACCGCATGACCGGCTCGCTCCCCCGTCGCATCGCCGCCGAGGCGGTCGGAACCGGGCTGCTGGCGGCCGTGGCCGTCGGCTCGGGGATCCAGGCGGCCCAGTTGTCGGACGACGCCGGTGTGCGGTTGCTCGCCTGCTCGCTCGCCTCCGCGCTCGGCCTGGGCGTGCTGCTCACCCTGCTGGGGCCGGTGTCCGGCGGCCATCTCAACCCCGTGGTCACGCTGTCCGCGTGGTACGGCGGCCGCCGCGCCGGCACGGGGCCGGGTGTGCGGGAGGTCGCCGCCTATGTGCCGGCCCAGGTGGTGGGGGCGGTCGGCGGCGCGGTGCTGGCCGACGCGATGTTCGCGAGGCCGCTGGTGAGACGGTCCACGCATGATCTGTCCGCCGGGCATCTGTGGCTGGGGGAGGTCGTCGCCACCGCCGGGCTGATCCTGCTCGTCGTCGGGCTGGAGCGCACCGGGCGTGCCCGGCTGACGCCGGCCGCCGTGGGGGCGTACATCGGATCGGCCTGCTGGTTCACCTCCTCGACCTCCTTCGCCAACCCCGCGACGACCGTCGGCCGGGCCCTGACCGACACTCCCGCCGGAATCGCGCCGGCCTCCTTGCTCCCGTTCGTCACGGCCCAACTGCTCGGGGCCGGACTCGGATTCGGCGCCGCGGCGCTGCTCCATGGGCGGCCGGACGGCGTGAGGCGGGACGACATCGCCGTCCCGCCTCACGGCGAGGCCGAACCCGCGGCCTTCTGAGGGCGGGTTCCGGGGGGGTCACTGTACCGGCGCGGCGATCTCCCGCTTGAGGATCTTCCCGCTCGGGCCCATGGGCAGCGCGTCCATCAGCCACAGCCGGCGCGGGTACTTGTACGCGGCCACCCGCTCCCGCACGTACTCCTGGAGTTCCTCGACGCTCGCCTCGGCGCCGGGGCGGAGCACGACGGCGGCCGCCACCTCCTCGCCGAGCCGCTCGTCGGGGACGCCGAGGACGGCCGCGAGGGCGACGGCGGGGTGCTCGTGCAGCACCTCCTCGATCTCGCGCGGGTAGACGTTGTAGCCGCCGCGGATGATGAGGTCCTTCTTGCGGTCGACGATGTACAGGTAGCCGTCCTCGTCCTGCCGGGCCAGGTCGCCGGTGCGCAGCCAGCCGTCGGGGATGGTGGCGGCGGTCTCCTCGGGGCGGTTCCAGTAGCCCTTCATCACGTTCGGTCCGCGCACCGCGAGCTCGCCGACCTCGCCCTGGGCCACGTCCTTGCCGTCGTCGTCGACGAGCCGCACCTCGACGTCCCGGATGGGTGTCCCGATGGAGCCCGGCTTGCGCGGCCGGTCGGGGTGGTTGAAGGAGACGACGGGGCTGGTCTCGGACATGCCGAAGCCCTCCAGGATCATGCAGCCGAAGCGCCGCTCGAACCCGTGGAGGATCTCCACCGGCAGGGACGCGCCGCCCGAGACGCACATGCGCAGGGTGGACACGTCGATGTCGTCGGCGCCCGGGTGCTGGAGCAGGGCCGCGTACATGGTGGGCACGCCCTCGAAGACGGTCGCGCGGTCGCGGGCGATGGTGTCGAGCACGGTCTGGGGGTCGAACCGGGGCACGAGGACGAGCGTCGCGCCGCTGTACACGGCGACGTTCATGGTGCAGGTCTGCCCGAAGATGTGGAACAGCGGGAGGCAGCCCACCATGACGTCCTCGGACGTCAGCCGCTGCACGTGGACGACGTTGACCTCGGTGTTGTGACGCAGTCCGGCGTGGGTCAGCGCGGCGCCCTTGGGCCGGCCGGTGGTGCCGGAGGTGTAGAGCAGTACGGCGATGTCGTCGTCGGAGACGGCGGCGATCTCGTGGTGCGGCTCCAGCCGTGCCAGCTCGGCGGCGAAGGCGGCGGGCTCGACGGAGATGTGCCGCACCCCGGCCGCGGCCGCGCCCTGGGCGCCTTCGCCGGGCGCCTGGTGCCACTCGAAGAGCAGCACAGCGCCGGAGTCCCGCAGGTGGTACTCGGTCTCCCGCGCCTTGAGCAGCGGGTTCATCGGTACGACGATGCCGCCGGCGCGCAGGATGCCGTAGTACAGGACGACGAACTCGGGCACGTTCGGCAGCATGAGGGCGACCCGGTCGCCGGCGCGCAGGCCCTCGGTGCGCAGGAGGGCGGCGGCCTGGGCGCTCAGCCGGTCCAGCTCGGCATAGGTGGTGGTCGCCGCGCCCAGCCGCAACGCGGCACTCTCGGGCCCCCGGGCCGCCGTCCGCGCCAGGAATTCCGCCAGATTGGGCATGATGCCTCCTCGCATGCGTGCTCACTGCGCGCCGACCGTCCCCGCCGACGCTCCCGGCATGGTGTCCTCCGCGCCGGGGGGCGTCCATGGCCGCGCGAACAGCTCACCGGCCCGTGGATTGTTCCCAGGAACAAAGAGCAGGCCGTACGCTGCACGAATGAGTCTCTCCGGAGTGAGCGCGGCCCTGCGGGTACGGCTGCCCGACCTGGGTGAGCGGATGGCGCTGCGCATCCGCGCGGAGGTCGAGTCGTACGCCGACGAGTCGCTGATCCCCTTCGCCTCGCTGCGGAAGTCCTGCACGGCCAACGCCGACCACATCCTCGGGCGTTTCGCGGTCGACGCGGCACCCGATGTGCGACCAGCGGAGGAAACCGGTCGGCTGCGGGCCGAGCAGGGTGTGCCGCTCGCGGACACGCTGCACGCCTACCGGATCGGCTTCGAGTACCTGTGGGCGCAACTGCTGGACGAGGCCCAGCGGCATCCCGAGGTCACGGACGCCCATCTGGTGGCGGGGTCGTCGGAGATCTGGGCGCAGTTCGGCTGCTACGCGGAGGCCGTCGCCGCCGCCTACCGCGAGGCCAGCGCGGAGCTGGCCCTGCAGCGCGAGGTGCGCCGCTCGGCCCTGGTCGAGGCGCTGTTCACGGGCGCTCTCGCGGACCGGACGACGCTGTGGGAGACGGCACGGCAACTGGGTCTTCCGGAGCGGGGACCGTACGCGGTCGTGGCCGCCTCCGTGCCGGATCCGGGCGGCGAGCCGCTGCCCGGCATCGAGGCGGACCTGCGCCGCACGGGTGTCCCGTCGGCCTGGCGGCTGCTGCCCGACCAGCAGATCGGGCTGCTCGCGCTGACCCATCCCGACGCCGAGACGGTGAGTCACCGGGCGGTCCGCCGCCATCACGCCCGGGTCGGCGTCAGCCCCCGGTTCGACTCGCTGCGCGACACTCCGCAGGCGCTGCGCTTCGCCCGGCTGGCGCTGGCCGGGCTGCCGGGCGAGGGGCCGGGCGTGGCCCTGTTCGACGACAGCCCGCTCGCCATGCTGGTCGCCGCCGCCCCCGCCGAGTCGGCCCGCCTGGTCGAGGTCGTCCTCGGACCGGTCCTGGAACTCCCGGCGCCCGAACGGGGGCGGCTGCTGCAGACGCTCGGGCACTGGTTCACCGCCAAGGGCGTCGCCGCCGACGCGGCGCACCACCTCTTCATCCACCCGAACACCGTGCGCTACCGGCTCCGCCGCATCGAGGAACTGACGGGCCGTTCCCTGACCGACCCCGCCGCCGTCGCGGACCTCGGCACCGCCCTGCACGCGTTGCGGCTGAGCCGGAAACACACCTAGGACGCGGGGGAAGGCATCCGGGCAGGCGCAGGGGACCCGGCCGTCCGGCCGACTGCCTGGCCGCCCGCTCCGTTCAGCGGCTCGCGCGCTGTGCCGCCACGATCGTCTTCAGGGTCCGTTCGGCCCCCGACCGCCGCTGCACCCGCTCCGAGAACCCGGGGAACTGCGACGCGATCCTGGTGAGGAAGCGCAGTTCGAGCGGGGCCACGTTGATCTCGGCGACATCGCGCTCGATCGCGCGCGCCACGCCCTTGACCACCTGCTCCGGCGAGACCGTACGCACCCCGCCGGGCGTCGACGCCCCCGTGTTCGCGAACATCCCCAGCTCTCGCACGAAGCCCGGCTGGACGATCGAGACGCCGACTCCCGTGCCGTACAGATCCTGGCGGAAGGCGAGCGAGAAGCCACGGAGCCCGAACTTCGTCGCGGTGTACAGGGACGACGACTTGGTGGCCGCCATCCCCGACAGCGAGCCGACGAAGCAGATGTGCCCGCGCCCTGCGGCCACCATCCCGGGAGCCAGCAGGCGCGCGAGCATCGCGGGGGCCCGCAGGTTCACGGCGAGCGCGCGATCGATCTGCTCCGGCGTGTAGTCGAGCACGTCGCCGCTGGAGGGCAGGGCCGCGTTCGCGACGAGGATGTCCGTGCCGGCGGCCTCCTCGGCGAGGCGCCGCACATCGTCGGCGTCGGCGAGATCGGCCAGGATCGTCCGGGCGCCGTAGCGTTCGGCGAGGGGCTCCAGCGCGTCGCGGCGCCGGCCGCTGAGGACGAGCTTCGCGCCCCGAGCGGACAGTCCCGCGGCGAGCGCGCCACCGATCCCGCCGGTGACTCCGGTGAGCAGCACAGTTGCCCCATCAATACGCACGACACCCTCCAGTCCTGTTCGTTCGAACGAACAATAGGGAGGGCGGAGGTCCCTGTCCACCGCCGCAATGCGACAAAGCTGGGGCGGCGAAAGAGATCTGATCGAGCGTCAGCCGCTCGTCGCGCCGGCCCGGTACGACACCGGTCCGCCCAAGTCCCTGCCCGACCAGCGCTGATGGAAGAATGCGGGCCATGCCGAACGCCGACCTCTCCGCCGCCGTCCCGACGCGTCAGCGCATCATCACGGCCGTCCTGCAGATCGTCGGCGAGGGCGGGCTCGCCGCGCTCACCAACCGGAGGATCGCCAAGGTGGCGGGCGTCTCCCTCGGCTCGGTCACCTACCACTTCGAGACCCAGCACGAGCTGCTGCGCGAGAGTCTGCTGCACTTCGTGCGCGAGGAGGCACGGCACTTCACCGAGTTGGCCGACCAGTGCCAGACCGAGGGCATCGACATCGAGGACGCGGCCCGTCTGGCCGGGCAGGTGGCATGCGGATCGGCGCTCGACAGTGCCCATCTCGCGCCGTTCGAGCTGTATCTCCACGCCGGACGCGACGAGCGGCTGCGCGAGGCGGCGGCGGAGGCGTTCACGGCCTACGACCGGCTCGCCGCGCGGATCCTGACCGCCCTCGGTGTCCCGGACGCGGAGCGCCTCGCGGCCACCACGGTCGCCCTGGTGATGGGTCTCCAGCTCCGGCACCTGGCCACCGGAAGCCCCACGGAGGACCTCGTGGACGCGATCCTGCTGGTCACCGGGGCGCCCGAACGGTCTTAGAACTCCTCACGAGATGATCTTCGAGGTGGTCGGATCACTCCAGGATCGGTGATCTCGGGGTGCGCCCCGGCTGCACGAGGTCCGGCAGCAGGCACCACCTGATCACCGACATTGGCACCGGCATCCCACTCGCCCTCACTGCGTGAGGAGCTCCATGTTTCCGGCTCCGTAGCGGTCGCCCGAGGCGGCGCCTACCGGGGCGGCCACATCGAGTGCCGCCAGCTCGTCGGTGGTCAAGGTGATGTCCGCGGCTGCGACGTTCTCCTGGAGATACCGCACCCGACGCGTGCCCGGGATCGGGACGCCGCCCTGGGCGATGGTCCAGGCGATGGCCAGCTGGGAGGGGGTCACTCCCTTCCGCGCGGCGATCCGCGCGATCGCGTCGACGATCCGCAGATTGGGGGCGAGGTTCTCGCCCCGGAGCCGCGGATCGCTGTTGCGGAAGTCGCTCGCATGCAGGTCCTCCGGGTTGAGTCGGCCGGTCAGGAATCCGCGGCCCAGCGGGGAGTACGGCACAAATCCAATGCCGAGCTCGCGTACGGTGGCGAGGACACCGTTGACCTCGACCCCACGCTCGAACAGTGAGTATTCGGTCTGTACGGCGGTGATCGGGTGCACCGCGTGTGCGCGCCGGATGGTGGCCGCCGACGCCTCGGAAAGACCGAGATGACAGACCTGTCCGGCCTTCACCAGGCCCGCCATGGCCGAGATCGTCTCTTCGATCGGCACCGTGGGGTCGATCCGGTGCAGGTACACCAGATCGATCCGCTCCATCCCGAGTCGTCCCAGCGAGCCTTTGATCGCCCGCACGATGTGCTCCGGCCGCCCGTCCACAACCGGCCGTCCGTCGACCACAGCCATCTGGCCGTCTTCGGTGTACCCGAAACCGACCTTCGTCGCGATCACGACGTCGTTGCGGACGGGGGCCAGGGCGTGGCCGACGAGGCGCTCGTTGTGGCCCAGCCCGTACGACTCGGCGGTGTCGAACAGGGTCACTCCCAGTTCCACGGCGCGCCGCAGCGTGACGCGGGCCTCCCGCTCGTCGCTCGGTCCGTACGTCGTGCTCATGCTCATACAGCCCAGCCCCTCGGTGCTCACCGCGAGACCGTCTGAACCCAGTGGGAGCCGTCGCATGGTTGTCTCTCCGTTCTCGAAAATCTGCCCCGGTCTGCCGGCCGGGGTCGTCACGCATCCAGGGCACCACCGGCCGCCAACGTCCAGGAAGAGCAGCCCTTGTCCCGGGGGCCGGCCGACCGGGGGTCCGGCAGACCCCCTCAAGTACCGAGGAAGGGGCCGGCAGGCGGCGCTAGCCTGAAGGACGTGAGTGAGCACAGGCCCGAGACGGATCTTCGGGATTTCCTGCGGACCCGCAGGGCCCGCATCACCCCGGAGCAGGCAGGTCTTGCCCCGCATCTGGGGGCGCGACGTGTGCCGGGACTGCGGCGCGAGGAGGTCGCCCAGCTGGCCGGGGTGAGCGTCGACTACTACGTGCGGCTGGAACGCGGGCGGTGCGCGAGTGTCTCCGCGTCCGTCCTGGAGGCCGTGGCTCGCGCGCTGCAGCTCGACGAGACCGAGCGTGATCATCTGTTCGCCCTGGCCGCGGCCACCCGGGGGCGGCCGCGCGCTGTGTCGTCGCAGCGGGCACGGCCCGGGCTGCTGCGGGCACTGGACAACATCACCGACGTACCGGCTCTGCTCCTGGGACACCGCCTGGACGTTCTGGCCACCAATCGTCTGGCCCGCGCCCTGTACGTGGATTTCGACGCCCTGCCGTCCGAGGAGCGGAACATGGCCCGCTACATGTTCCTCACTGAAGCGGCCCGCGAGCTGTATGTCGACTGGCCCGAGACCGCCCGGGAGAACGTGGGCATGCTGCGTCTGTATGCCAGCCATCATCCCCAGGACCCCCGGCTCGCCCGACTGGTCGGCGAACTGTCCGCCGCGGACCGGGACTTCCGCCGTTGGTGGGCGGAGCACGAGGTGTTCCTGCCTCGGCACGGCGTCAAGCACTACCGTCACCCGCTGGTGGGGGACCTGACACTCGGCTTCGAAGCCTTTACTCCGATGGGCGACGCCGACCAGACGCTCGGCCTGTACACCGTCGAACCCGGATCGCCGTCCGAGAAGGCCCTGCGCAGGCTCGCGAGTTGAGCCGACCCGTCGGCCCCGACGACATCGTCTCGCGCTGTACCGCGGGCGCAAGCAGACCTCGGGCCACGGTGACTCGTTCGACGGCGAGGCAGTGCAGTGGTTCCGCCTGGACGACGGCGCGGGCGCTCGCGGCGTCGAACACCATGCTCAGTCACTGAGCGGACGTCTCGGGGTCGCGGGCGCCGCCACGTTCGGCCCGGCGCTGGAAGAAGTCCGTCATCTCCCGCTTGTGACGCCGGACGACCTCGCTCGCCGGATGACCCGCGTGCTCGATCGCGGTAGCCGCCTGCGGGCAGCCCCGGTGGTCGGGGCGTGCCGGCTGCTCCTCCAGCGCGAGGAGCCGTGTACGGGTGCGGCCAGGCCACACCCGCCTCGGCAGGCCGGCGGCGTTCAGGGGCCGGCCTCGTTCGAGGCGGACTGGTGATCGACGCTCACGCCGGCCAGCCGTGCGGCCTCCTCACCCCGCAGGCCCGGAGCCCGCCGGGCACCGGCCCGGGGCCCCAGGCCCGCCTCCTCCGGGGTGATCTTCGCGCGGCGCGAGCGCAGAAGATCCCGCAGCCCGGTGTCGGGTTCCTGGGCCGTGCCACCACGGTCGTCCGGGTTGACAGGGTGATGGCCGCGCCAAAGGGGGTCTGCTGGACCCCCGGTAGAGGCGGGCCTCCCAGTGCGGCAGGGGACGGTGCTTGGCTGCTGGAAGAGCCGTCCAACACCAGGAGGTACTTATGAAGCGCAGGATCCTCGGCAGCACCGGGCTGTCGGTGAGCGAGTACGCGCTCGGCGCGATGATGTTCGGCGCGATGGGCAACACGGACCACGACGAGTCCGTCCGCATGATCCACACCGCACTGGATGCCGGAATCAACCTGATCGACACCGCCGACGTGTACTCCGCCGGAGAGTCGGAGGTGATCGTCGGCAAGGCGATCAAGGGCCGCCGCGACGACGTCATCCTGGCCACCAAGTTCGGGCTGGCCATGGGCGACGATCCCAACCGACGCGGTGGATCCGCCCGCTGGATCCACCGAGCGGTCGAGGACAGCCTGCGCCGACTGGACACCGACCACATCGACCTGTACCAGATGCACCGTCCGGATCCGCACACCGATATCGACGAGACCCTCGCCGCCCTGTCGGACCTGATCCGGGCCGGCAAGATCCGCGCGATCGGTGGCTCCTTCTTCTCCCCCGAGGAGATCGTGGAGGCACAGTGGGCGGCCGAGCGGCGCGGGCACCACCGCTTCCGCAGCGAGCAGCCGCCGTACTCGATCCTCACCCGCGGTGTGGAGAGCCGCGTGCTGCCCACCGCCCAGCGGTATGGCATGGGCGTGCTCACCTTCGGGCCGCTCAACTCCGGCTGGCTCTCCGGCCGCGGGGACCCCACTGCCGGGCACCGCAGCGCCGGTGCCGGGGCGAAGACGTTCGACCTGTCCCGGCCCGGTGTACGGGCCAAGGCCGACGCTGTGCAGAAGCTCACCGCCCTCGCCGCCGAGGCCGGTCTGCCGCTGCCCCATCTGGCCACCGCCTTCGTCCGCGCCCACCCAGCCGTCACCGCAGTGCTCATCGGCCCGCGCCGGCCCGAGCACCTCGCCGATCTCCTCGCCGGGGCCGACGTCGAACTCCACGACGACCTCCTCGACCGTATCGACGACATCGTCCCGCCCGGCGTCGATGTCAACCCCGGTGACTTCTACATCGACCCCACCCCGCCCCTCACCGACAAGCGCCTGCGACGCCGCTGAGGCGCACCGGCAGGGCCGTGCGCGGCCTGCAGGACCGTCCGTCCGGACTCGACCGGATTCCGCCGTCGCTCCTGCAGGCCGGTGCCGATGTCGGTGATCAGGTGGTGCCTGCTGCCCGTCCTGCCCGGTCGACGGGGCTTCGTCCCGGACGGTGCTGCCACGCCCGTGCCGGTCGTTTCCGGGGACGCCATGCCGAGCCCCTTCCGGCCAAGGGGAGTTCGCGTCGGCAAGCGCTCCGGGGCACGGGCCGTCGCACCGCTCCGCGGGACATGCCCCAGCGTCTGGTTCGGCCTCTCCACAGGTCGCGGCAGCGTTCGGGTGCCTGCGCGTCATCGTCACACGCTCGCGGCGATCCGGCAGAACATGCCTGGCCCCCGGCCCTGGTGCGAGAATGAGGACGCGGTCCGCAGGCTCGGCGGCCGAGGCCGGTCCGTCGCCGCCCGGCCCCGGGAGCGGGCGCGGGCCTCTGCTCATGCCCCTGCGGCCGTTCCCCTCGACACGCTGGGAGGCTTTTCGTGAGCGAACGTCCCGACGCGTGGCCGGCGCTGGTCCATGAGGACCTGGCTCCCATGGTCGACTATGTGAACCGCGTCGTTCAGGTCGCGGGCAAGTACACCCTCGACGAGCCGTTCGAAGTGGGGTGGGGGCACATCGTCCTGGACGTGACGCCCCGGGGGCTGAGCACGCCGACGTTCCGGCAGCGGGGCGTGGCCTTCCGCGTGCACTACCGCTTGCTCGACGGGGACGTGGTCATCGAGACCGACGGTGAGTCGCGGAGGCTGTCGCTGGCCGAGGGATCGGTCGCCGCGTTCTACTCGGCGTTCTGCGCCGCCGTGTCCGAACTCGGCATCCGGCGCCCGCGGACCTCGCTGATCTGCGAGATCCCGGACGCCCCGCCGAGCTTCGAGGACGATCAGGTCGTCCGCACCTGGGACGGCGACGCGGCCCGGCTGATGTGGGAGGCGCTGAGCCTCGCCGCCGACGGGCTGGAGGCGTGGCAGGCACCCTTCCTCGGACACCGGCCCCGGGTCGGGGTGATGTGGGGCGGCTTCGACCTGTCCGCCACACGGTTCCGGGCGCGGCCCGCGACGCCGACGCCCGGCCGTCCGCCGTTCATGCAGAACGCCCAGCTCCACTCGTACCTGTCGGTGGGGTTCTGCTTCGACAACACCAAGATCAGCGACGTCGACGCGCCGCCGATCGGCATGTACGCCTACATCTGGCCCCAGCCGGACGGGCTGGAAGGCCGGTCCTGGGGGGTGAAGGGTGCCGCGTGGTATCCGGAGGCCGGTCTGGTGCTGCTGCCCTGGGACACGCTCCGGGAACTGCCGGACCCGCACCGGGCCATCGTGGACTTCGGCGACGCCGTGTACGAGGCCGCCGTCGAGACGGCGGGCTGGCCAACCGATGTCTTCGTGCCGCGTGTCGACGGGTGGTACGTGAGCCGGACACCGACCGCGGTCCTGCAGACGCAGTGCCGGCAGGGGTGATCGGAGGTCCGTCCCCGAGCCGCCATCGCCCGGGGCGCCGACCGCGATCACCGTGGAGTCGCCCTCCAGTGCCGGTGTCAGGGCGACTCGGCATCCGTGCTGGTTTCCGTGGTCGGCACGGAGGCGGTCCGTACTTCGGGCGGGAGAGACTGTGGCCACGGCGATCGCGCCCGACACGACACACCAGGGCGATCGGGAACGCACGACCACAGGGGAGACCATGGGCAGCACGGAGAGCAGCACGTACGAGGGGTTCACGGCCGAGGAGCGGGCGGCGATGAAGGAGCACGCCCTGGAGCAGAAGAAGGCCGCTCGGCGCGGCTCTCGCGCGGAGAAGGCCGCACAGGCGGAGCAGGACGTGCTCGCGAAGATCGCCGAGATGCAGGACTCGGACCGGATCATGGCGGAGCGCGTCCACGCCGTCGTCACCGCCAACGCGCCGGTCCTCGCGCCGAAGCTCTGGTACGGGATGCCCGCCTACGCGCTGGACGGCAAGGTCGTCTGCTTCTTCCAGAGCGCGGAGAAGTTCAAGTCGCGCTACGCGACGCTCGGGTTCAGCGACCAGGCGAACCTCGACGAGGGCCCGATGTGGGCGGCCGGTTTCGCCCTGACCGAGGTGACGCCCGAGGTGGAGGCGCGGATCGCCGCGCTGGTGAAGCAGGCGGTGAGCTGAACCGCCCTTGTGCCGCGGTCACTCGACGTCCACGGGCGTGAGGCCCAGGTCGGCGAGTGCCGCCGTGCCCGCGGCGGCGTGGTCGCTCCCGGCGAGCAGCAGCGTGCGCGCCGACTGGTAGGGGCAGCCCGCCGCCTCGAAGGCCGCTGCGGCGGCGAGTTGTCGTGGCAGGTCGCCGTCCAGCAGTGCCTGCGCCCGGTCCAGTTGGGCGGTGGCGACCGGGTTGCCGGCGACCACACTCCGGGCGGCGTCGATCCGGTCCCGGGCGTCCGGGTGTCCGGCGAGTACCGACGCCTCGGCGCGGAGCGCCACGTACCAGTGCAGCCAGACCCAGCAGACCCACTTCCACACCTGGTCCGGCTCCGGCGCCAGCCGCTCCAGGGCCGCGTCCGCGTCCCCGTGATGGAGCAGGACCATGGCGTCGAAGACCGCACCGTAGCCGAGGCGGTGCTGCACCGCGCTGTCCGCCTGGTCGACGATCGCGAGCCAGGTCGCCCGCGCGTCGTGGTCGCCACGCAGGCCGTGGATCATGGCGACCGACGCGGCCCCGGCGCCGAGGGAGAGCGACCGCTGGCGGCCACTCTGCTCCCACGCCTCGCGGAATCTCGAGCTGCGGGTGAGCACCTCGTCGGCATGGCCGGCGAACGCGTCCGCGACCAGGAGCCAGGACGTGGCGTGGTGACCCGCCTCGGCCAGCAGCGCATGGTCGGCGAGCTGCCTGCCCCACCGGCGGGCCCCCGGCAACTCCCCCACGCCGAGGGCGTTTCCGGCGCCCATGGCGAGGGCGTCCATCCACTCGTGCGTACTGGCCGGGGTGCGCGGTACCGAAGCCAGGATGGTGATCCGACGTCGGGCGGCAGCCGCGACGGCGAAGGACTCTCCGGCCCAGCTCCGGGCGCCGGAGAGCGCGTCGAGGGCGGCCGACTCGGCCACCGGGTCACCCGCCCGCCGGGCAAGCTCGACAGCCCGTTCGGCACATCCCACCGTCTCCTGCGCGGTGTTGTCCGCATCCCCCTGGAGCGCGCCGAAAGCATCCGCGATCACTGCCGCCTCGGCCAGCGCGACAGCCGGGTCGTCGTCGCCGGACAGCTCTCGTGCCTCCGCGAGCATGGCGGTCACCTCGGCCTCGGGGGGAATCCGCGTGAACGAAGTGGAGAAGCGGTATGCGACGGTGGCGGCGGCCGCCAGGTCACGGCCAGCACCAGCGGTGTCGCCGGCTCGCCGGGCGGCTTCGGCGGCGGCGCGATGCAGCCGGAACATGTCCTCGCCGAGCCTGCGGCATCCGGCCACCGCGGCCGCCTGCCGCAGCGCCGCGGCGGCAGGAGCGTCGTCGGTCAGCGCGGCCGCCTGCTCGAACCGCTGCTGTGACTCGCCCAACAGGTTGCAGGTGAAGGTCAGTTCGGCCAGCGACAGGGCGAGGCGGTGGGCGTGGGCCCGCTGCTCCGGCTGGTCCGCGGCCCAGGCGAGCGCGGCCCGGAAGTCCTCCGCCATGTCGTCGAACCGGGCGCGCGCGTCCGGGCCGTCGGCTCCTGTCAGGGCGGTCGCACCGGCCAGGCACCAGTCCAGATGGCGGGAGCGGACGTCGGTCAGCTCACCGGCGTCGGCCAGGTGCTCCATGCCGTACTGGCGGATGGTCTCCAGCGCCTGGTACCGGGTGCCGGCCGCGGACTGGGTCACCGTGAGCAGGCTCTGCTCGGCGAGCCTGCCGAGACCGTCGGCGACCGCCGCCGGACCCAGCGGCGCGAACCCGGCCACCTCGGCGGCAGCCTCCGCCGTGAACGGCACGACGAACACCGCCACCCGCCGCAGCAGCGCCCGGTCCCGCGGCTCCAGCAGGTCGTGGCTCCAGTCCAGCACCGCCCGCACCGACCGGTGCCTGCCGTCGACGCGCGGGCCGCCGGCCAGGATCCGCAACTGGTCGGAGAGACCGGCCGACAGACCGTCGAGGCCGAGCGTGGGCCACCGGGCGGCCGCCAGCTCGATCGCCAGCGCCATGCCGTCGAGGCGTTCGCACAGGGCCGCGACCTCGGGGCGTACCGCCGGGTCCGGCGACCGGCCGACCGCCGCCGCCCGCTCCAGGAACAGGGCCACCGCGTCGGAATCGCCGCCGCCCGCCCGCGACAGCGGCGGGACGGGGAAGACCCGCTCGAACGGAACCATCAGCCGGGCCCGGCTGGTCGCGAGCACCCGCAGCCGGGGGCAGGCCACCAGCAGCCTCTCCACGAACGGCGCCACCCCGTCCCGTACCTGCTCGCAGTTGTCCAGCACCAGCAGCGCCTCGCGGTCCGCGAGCGCGGCGACCACCGCGTCGTCGATGCCGCGCCCGGGCTGCTCGCCGACGCCCATGGCCGCCGCGACCGCCGCCCCCACCCGGCCCGGATCGGTCACCGGGACCAGGTCGACGAACCACGCCCCGTCGGCGAAGCCGCCGGCCAGGTCCGCCGCCACCGTCAGCGCGAGCCGCGTCTTGCCCACCCCGCCGGGACCGGCCGCGGTCACCTGCCGGTGTGTCCGCACCGCCTCGGCCAGCTCCCCGCGCTCCCGTGCCCGGCCGACGAACGCGGTCAGCGGCGCCGGCAGGGCGGGGGCCGGGCTCGGCTGCCCCGCGGGGGCCGGCGCGGGCGCGCGCCGGGACAGCGCCCGCCGGTCCGGCAGCTCCAACTTGCGCAGCAGTGAGGAGACATGGGACTCGACCGTGCGCACCGAGATGAACAGCCGCGCGGCGATCTCCGCGTTGCTGAGGTGTTCCCCGAGGAGCGCGAGCACTTCGGCTTCCCGAGCCGAGATCACTGGAGTCGACACCGAGTCATTGTCCGTGACGGCTTTCCGTGGTCGGCACGGAGGTGGCCGGTACCCCGGTGGAGAGAGGCTGTCACCACAGCGATCAGCCCCGGTCCGACGCACCGGGGCGGTCGACCGCCCCACGACCGCAGGAGTGACCATGACGGGTTCCGCGCCCCGCACCCGCGCCCAGCGCCGCCGCGACACCGAGCACCGGCTCACCCACGACGTCGACGTCTGGGTGGCCAGCGCCTCGCCGGACGGCGCACCGTACCTGGTTCCGCTGTCCTTCGACCGGGACGGCGAGGCGCTGCTGGTGGCCACCCCCGCCGACAGCCCGACCGGCCGGAACCTGGCCGCCACCCGGACCGCCCGGCTGGCGCTGGGCCACACCCGTGACGTCGCCATGATCGAGGGCGAGGTCGAGGTCCTCGAGATCGACGCGCTGCCGCGCCGGCAGGGGGACCGGTTCGCCGCGCGCACCGGCTTCGACCCGCGCGCGCTGGCCACGCGCTACCGCTGGTTCCGCATCACACCGCGCCGTATCCAGGCCTGGCGCGAGGAGAACGAACTGCGCGACCGTGAGCTGATGCGCGACGGCCGCTGGCTGGTGTGACGCCGCTCCCCCGTACCCTGGTCCCCGTGCCACCCTCCCGTCTCCATCGCGTCGCCGTCCTTGTCCTCGAAGGTGCGAAACCGCTCGATGTGGGGATTCCGGCTCAGGTGTTCACGACGCGCGCGAGCATGCCGTACGAGGTGCGGGTGTGCGGGGCCGAGACCGGTCTGGTGACCGGCGGGGACGGGCTGTCGTACCACGTCTCGCACGGCCTGGACGCGCTGAAGTGGGCGGACATCGTCTTCATCCCGGGCTACCGGTTCCCGGACCGCGAGGACCCGCCGCGCGCCGTGGTCGACGCGCTGGTCGCCGCCCACGAGAGGGGTGCGCGGCTCGCCGCCATCTCCACGGGAGCCTTCGCGCTGGCGGCCACGGGGCTGCTCGACGGCCGGCGCGCCACGACGCACTGGCACTACGCGCGGGCGCTCGCGGCCAAGCATCCGCTGGTCCAGGTCGACGAGAACGTGCTGTTCGTGGACGAGGGCAGCGTGCTCACGTCGGCCGGTGCCGCCTCGGGCATCGACCTGTGCCTGCACATCCTGCGGCGGGACCTCGGGGTGGCCGCGTCGAACCACGCGGCCCGCAGGCTGGTCGCGGCGCCGTATCGCAGCGGTGGTCAGGCGCAGTACGTGCCGCGCAGCGTGCCCGAGCCGCTCGGCGAGCGGTTCGCCGCGACCCGCGAGTGGGCGCTGCACCGGCTGGGCCGCCCGCTGACCCTGGAGGCGCTGGCCCGGCACGCGGCGGTGTCGCCGCGCACGTTCTCCCGGCGCTTCGCCGAGGACACCGGGTACACACCGATGCAGTGGGTGATGCGCGCCCGCGTCGACCTGGCGCGCGAGTTGCTCGAACGGTCGGAGCGCAGCGTCGAGCAGATCGCCGCGGACGTCGGTCTGGGCACCGGCGCGAATCTGCGGCTGCACTTCCAGCGCATCCTGGGCACCACCCCGAGCGAGTACCGGCGCACCTTCACCCGGGGCACGTAGCCCCCGGGCACCCCGCCCACGCGGCACGTCCGCCCCGGCCACGCGGCCCCTCGCCGCCCCTGGCGCGATCCTTGCGAACCGTGGCGCTCGCGCCACTGCCGGGCACGGGCGCGGGCCGCGAATCTGGGTGGCGAACCGAAGGGACACCACTCATGACTCGTATCGCCATCAACGGATTCGGCCGCATCGGGCGCAACGTGCTGCGGGCTCTGCTGGAGCGCGACAGCACGCTGGAGGTCGTCGCCGTCAACGACCTCACGGAGCCGGCGACCCTCGCGCGGCTGCTCGCCTTCGACTCGACGGCCGGGCGGCTCGGCCGGCCGGTGAGCGTCGACGGCGACACGCTGGTCGTCGACGGCCGCCGTATCAAGGTGCTGGCCGAGCGCGAGCCGGCGCAGCTGCCGTGGGCCGAACTGGGTGTCGACATCGTGCTGGAGGCGACCGGCCGCTTCACGTCGGCCAAGGCCGCCCGCGCCCATCTGGACGCCGGTGCGCGGAAGGTGCTCGTCAGCGCGCCGTCGGACGGTGCCGACGTCACGCTCGCGTTCGGCGTCAACACCGACGCGTACGACGCCGAACTCCACACGATCGTCTCGAACGCCTCCTGCACGACCAACGCGCTGGCCCCGCTGGCCTCCGTGCTGGACGACCTGGCGGGCATCGAGCACGGCTTCATGACGACGGTGCACGCCTACACGCAGGAGCAGAACCTGCAGGACGGCCCGCACCGCGACGCCCGCCGCGCCCGCGCCGCCGCCGTCAACATCGTGCCGACCACGACGGGCGCCGCCAAGGCGATCGGTCTGGTGCTGCCGAACCTGGACGGCAAGCTGTCGGGCGATTCGATCCGCGTGCCGGTTCCGGTGGGCTCGATCGTCGAGCTCAACACGACCGTCGCCCGCGACGTGACCCGCGAGGACGTGCTGGCGGCCTACCGCGCCGCTGCGGAGGGACCGCTCGCGGGCATCCTCGAGTACTCCGAGGACCCGCTGGTGTCGGCCGACATCACGGGCAACCCGGCCTCGTCCGTCTTCGACTCGGCCCTCACCCGCGTCGACGGCCGCCACATCAAGGTCGTGGCCTGGTACGACAACGAGTGGGGCTTCTCCAACCGCGTGATCGACACGCTCCAGCTGCTCGCCGCCCGCTGACCCGGCACCGGGGACGGCCACCCGTGCTCCGGCAGGCCGCCGGCCGCCCCCGGCAGCCGGTCGGGCGACGGCCCGATCGTCAGTCGGCGCGGATGCCGAGGTGGCGCAGGGCCGCGGCGGCGGCTCCGGCGCCGCACATGCCGTGGGCGCCGGGGCCGGGCGGGGTGGCGGCCGAGCACAGGAACACCCCGGGCAGGCCGGTGGAGTACGGATCGAGTGCGGGGCGGGCGCCGAGGAGGAGTCGGGGGACGGTCTCGGCGCCGGTGAGGATGTCGCCTCCCGCGAAGTTGGGGTTGGCGGCGGCGAAGTCGGCCGGGCGGGTGACGTTCTGGCCCACGATCCGTTCGCGGACACCGGGGGCGAAGCGCTCCAGCTGCCGCAGGATCGCGGGTGTGGCGTCCTGGTCGTAGCCGTGGGGGACCTGGGCGTAGGCCCAGACGGGGTGCACGGTGCCGACCGACCGTGCGGGGTCGGCCAGATACTGCTGGCCGACCAGGACGAAGGGGCGCTCGGGCATGCGTCCGGCCGCCACGTCCCGCTCCGCCCGCACGACCTCGGCGAGCGGGCCCCCGAGATGTACGGTGCCCGTGCGGCGGGCGTGCTCGTTGGTCCAGGGGATGCCGCCCTCGACCGCGAGGTCGATCTTGAAGGCGCCCGGGCCGCGCCGGTAGCGCCGGTACGCGCTGCGCACCCGGTGCGGGAGCCGGTCGCCGTAAATGGCGGCGACCTGGCCGGGGTCGAGGTCGAGCAGGGTCACGTCGGCGGGCGGGAGCTGCCGGTGGTCGCTGACGCGGACGCCGGTCTCGATCGTGCCGCCGTGCTTCCGCAGCACGTTCTCCATGCTGCGGGCGATGGACTGTGAGCCCCCTTCGGCGACGGCCCATCCGGTGGCGTGGCCCGCGGTGAGGATGCCGAGGCCGATCGCCGAGGTGAGCGGCCGGTCGAGGGGCCGGAACGCGTGTGCCGCGACGCCGGCCCACAGGGCCCGCGCCCGGGGGGTGGTGAAGAGGCGGGCCAGGACGGTGGCGGGCAGGGTGGTCGGCAGACCGAAGCGGGCGAGCAGCAGCGGGTGGTCGGGGATCCGCAGCAGGGGGCCCATGACGTCGTGCGCGAGGGCGTCCCAGTGCCGCGCCGACGGTTCGACGAGCGCCCGGTAGCGGCGGCCGTCGGCGCCGAGCATGCGGGCGGTCTCCTCGACGGAGCGCAGCAGGACGCCGGCGCTGCCGTCGTCGAGGGGGTGTACGCAGTCGATGTCCGGCAACCGCCAGCGCAGGCCGTGCCGTTCCAGGTCCAGGGTCCGCAGCGCCGGTGAGGTGACGGCCATGGGGTGGATGGCCGAGCAGTGGTCGTGCAGCAGTCCGGGGAGGATGGCCTCGTAGCTGCGGGTGCCGCCGCCGAGTTCGTCCGCGGCTTCCAGGAGGGTGACCCGCAGGCCCGCGCGGGCGAGCAGGGCCGCGGCGGCGAGCCCGTTGGGCCCGCCGCCCACGACGAGGGCCGACGTCATGACGCCGTGTCCAGTGGCCCGTACGTCGACGTGGCCGCGCTCCGGCGGGCCCGGGGCGGCGTCGTGGATCTCATGGTCCTGAGTCTGCCGGTGGAGGGCCCGAGCTTCCAAACAGAGAACCGGTCCCGCCATGAGCAGGGCGGTGTCCGCGTCGTGTTGGTTCGCGCCGCTCAAGTGGCGGGTGTGATGGCGACGTTGACGTGTTTCATGATCGGCTGGTCGCTCTGGCGGCTGTAGTCGCAGAGCGCGACCAGCACGTTCATCTCGGGCATGTATCCGGCGGCACACCCGCGGGGCATGTCGTACGGGATGGCGAGGTAGCCCTCCAGGGAGCGGTGCGTGCCGTCCCGGGCCGTGCTCACGATGTCGACCGGGTCGAACTCGGAGATGCCGCGTTCGCGCATGTCGTCCTCGTTCATGAAGACCAGCGTGCGCAGGTTCTTGATGCCGCGGTAGCGGTCGTTTTCGGAGTAGATCGTGGTGTTCCACTGGTCGTGCGAGCGCATGGTGCCCAGCGCCAGCATGCCCGGCTCCGGTACGACGTCGGGCAGCGGAGCGTGGGAGAACTCCGCGCGTCCGGAAGGGGTGAGGAAGACCAGTTCGCGGGCGGGCTGCTTGATGCGGAAGCCCAGCGGGAGGCGCACCCTGCGGTTGAAGTCCTCGAATCCGTCGAGGACGTGCGCCATGGTGTCGCGGATGCGGTCGTAGTCCTCGATGTACCACTCCCACGGTGTGGCGCTGTCGGGCAGCGCGGCCCGTGCCATGCCGGCGATGACGGCGGGCTCCGACAGCAGGTGCCGCGAGGCGGGCCGCCTCATCCCTTCGGACAGGTGCACCATGCTCATCGAGTCCTCCACCGAGGTGGCCTGGTCGCCGCAGCGCTGGTGGTCCTTCTCGGTGCGGCCGAGGCACGGCAGGATGAGCGCCTGCTTGCCGTGGACGAGGTGACTGCGGTTCAGCTTGGTGCTCACCTGGACCGTGAGGTCGCAGCTGCGGATCGCCTCGTAGCTGTACGCGGAGTCCGGTACGGCGAGGGCGAAGTTGCCGCCCATGCCGACGAACACCTTGATCTCGCCGCGCTGCATCGCCTGGACGGTGCCGACGGTGTCCAGCCCGTGCTCACGGGGCGGATCGATGTCGCAGACCTCGGCGAGGCGGTCCAGGAACTC
This sequence comes from Streptomyces sp. NPDC047085, assembly GCF_040643735.1. Taxonomy (NCBI): domain Bacteria; kingdom Bacillati; phylum Actinomycetota; class Actinomycetes; order Kitasatosporales; family Streptomycetaceae; genus Streptomyces; species Streptomyces sp. NPDC047085. Next base: position 359,496 of record NZ_JBEYUW010000006.1, on the reverse strand, counting down.
CTCGGTCGGCCGGTGGTCGATGCCGCACGTGCGGTTGCCCTGCACGTTGCTGTGGCCGCGCACGGGGGACGGTCCGGCTCCCTCGCGGCCCAGATTGCCGCGCAGCAGAAGCAGGTTGACGATCTCGCGGACGGTGTCGACGCCGTGCTCGTGCTGGCTGACGCCCAGGCACCAGCTGACGATGCTGCGGTCGGCGTCCGTGTACACGCGGGCCGCCTTGAGGATGTCGGAGCGGCTGAGCCCGGACTGCCGCTCCAGTTCGTCCCACGACGTGGCCTCGCACAGCTCCCGGTACTCCTGGAAGCCCTGGGTGTGCCGGTCGATGAACTCCTGGTCGAGCGCCCTGGGGTCGGTCTTCGCCTGTTCCAGGACGGCCTTCGCCATGCCGCGGAGCAGCGCCATGTCTCCGCCGACACGCACCTGAAGGTTCATGGTGCTGGTCCGCGTCGAGTGGAAGGTGGCCATGTCCAGGAAGTCGTGCGGGATGATCGTCCGCGTGGCACCCGCCTCGACCAGCGGGTTGACGTGCACGATCTGGGCGCCCCGGTGGAAGGCCTCGGCCAGCGCGGTGAGCATCCGCGGGGCGTTGGAGGCGACGTTGACGCCGAGGATGAACAGGGCGTCCGTGGCATCCCAGTCCTTGAGGTCGACGGTGCCCTTGCCGGTGCCCAGGGATGCCTGCAGCGCGCGTCCGCTGGCCTCGTGGCACATGTTGGAGCAGTCGGGCAGGTTGTTGGTGCCCAGCTCACGGGCCATCAACTGGTACAGGAAAGTGGCCTCGTTGCCGAGCCGTCCGGACGTGTAGAAGGAGGCCTGGTTCGGATCGTCCAGCTCGCGCAGGGTCCGCCCGACCAGCTCGAAGGCGTCGTGCCAGGTGATCGGGACGTAGTGGTCCGTGTCCGGGTCGTACACCATCGGCTCGGTCAGCCGGCCCTGGTCCTCGAGCTTGAAGTCGCTCCACTCGGACATCTCGCCGACCGTGTGGCGGGCGAAGAGTTCGCGGTCGGCACGCTTGTGGGTCATCTCCCAGGTGACGTGCTTGATTCCGTTCTCGCAGATGTCGAGTTTCAGGCCCTTGGTGTCGTCCGGCCAGGCACACCCGGGGCAGTCGAAGCCACCGTTCTCGTGGTTCATCTTCATGATGGCCCGCGGCCCGTCCATCAACGCGCCCTCGCGCACCAGGAACTTGGTCACGCTCTTGGCGGCGCCCCAGCCCGCGGCCGGGTGGTGGTAGGGGTGGAAGTGCGGTTCGCCGTCGGGAAGGGGACCGACCCGGGGTTCGAGCTGATCCTCCGCCTGGGTCCGCGCCTGGTCGCCCAAGGTGCTCACGGCTCTCACCCTTCCCGCCCGGTGTACGAGGCTTTAGGCCAGGCTATGCCGGTTGATCAGGCCCCGCCACGCGCGCCCGCGCGGCGGGAAACCTGCCCGTGGATCATCCCCGTCGCGCGTGCTCCGCCTGCTGTGCGGCCTGCGCCGACGAGGCGGCCCCGTTGCTGTGCGGGCAGTGCTCGCGGGCCGTGAGGGGCCAGTGGACGAACGTGTCCTCGTCCGTCTGCACACAGATGTCGTGCTGGTGTGCCACGACGCCCGTGGCGGGCTCCCCCAGGAGCCGGGCCAGCACATAGGCGGCGGCGAGGCTGGTGACGTCCCTGATCGTGCCCATGGGCAGCAGGGACCTGGTCTCCGCGATGGCCTCGTGTTCGCCGGCCCGGATGACGAGCCGGGTGCCGGGTGCCACGCCGTGCGCGGCGATGGCGACCGCGATGTTGTCGAGATCGTCCGAGCCGACGGCGGCCAGGGCCCGGGCGTGTCCGAGGCGCAGCCGTTCGAGTACGGCCCGGTCGCCGCCGTGGCCCGTCATGACGGGGATGCCCAGGGAGCGGGCCAGCCGCGCGGTCGAGGCGTGCGGGTCCCGCTCCACTCCGACGACCGGGATGCCGAGATGCCGCAGCTCGACGCAGAGCCGCATGCCGACCTGCCCCATGCCGACGACGATGACGTGCCCGGAGCGGGGCAGGGTGCGGGGCCCGATGAGCCCGATCAGCCTGGGTCCGAGCATGCGCTCGATGACACCCGCGGTGAACAGGGCGCTGAAGACGAGGGTGGCGAGCATCGCGACGCTGGACATGACCTGGTAGCCGCTCGCCTCCTCCGGGGCGGTCGCCGGGCCCACCGTGGCGACGACGCGGGCGGCGTGGAAGAGGGCCTCGGCCGGAGGATGACCGTCGCGGACGAGCCAGGCCCAGTCCCCCGCCAGTACGGCGAGGATGCCGAACAGGCCGATCAGCAGGAGCCGGGCGCCCGCGTCGTGGGGCCGCAGTTGCCCGGCCATGTGCTGCAGGCGGCGCCCCAGCCTCGGCCGGCGCGGATGCCATTCCTCCGTGTAAGGCGCGTCGTGCCGCGCGCGTACCGCTCGCACTCCCCGTCCGGCCCGTCGCACGGCGAGGTTCGACGGGTCGACGCAGGGGCCCGCCAGCGCGGGAGCCGCGAGGTCCGCCGGGGACGTGACGTCGCACTGCGGCAGCAGCCGCTTGAGTTCGTCCGCCACGGTGCGGTCGAAGACCGTGGCGACGACCGGAACGCACGGGAAGAGGTGCGCGACGGCCAGTGCGTAGCGCAGGGCGGCGACGTCGTCGTGCAGGAGGATCGCGACGCCGTCGGAGCTGTCGCGCAGGGCGGCGCGCAGCTCGCCGTCGGTCGGTTCGAGCAGGTGGACGACCGTGTCGTCACGTTCCCGCAGCGTCGCGCAGACCCGACGGGCGAGGTTGGTCCCGCCGATGACGACGAACGCTCGGGGGCCGGAGGGCGTGGGGCGTATGGGGGTCACGGCGCGGGGAGTCCCTTCAGTCGTGAGGGCGCGACCGTCAGGGGCCGACGGTGGACGGAGAGCCGCCGTAGGGCGTCGTCGCCGGGCGGCTGGATTCATCCGATATACGCGCTCACATGAGCGGACTACCGATCATACGAGAAACTCGCGCCGGTGTGGGCAAAGTTTTGGTCCAGTCCTGGACCCCGCAAGCCACCGGACCGTCACCGTGCGTGCACGGCCGGCGCACCGCGCCACCAGAAAGGCCACGGACCTCAGCCGGACGGCACAGCGTCCGACTGAGGTCCGTGGGCCGCGCCACCGCGCGTGGCGAACGTCAGGGCGGTGAGACGCGGATCAGCACTGGGGCCGCTTGCCGTGGTTCGCGGCGTGGCTGCGGCGGGCCTTCTTCTTCCGGCGTCGCTTCGAGGACATGGGAACCTCCTGCGGATGCGGGGGGATGGAACGTCACGATGGAGACCAATACGCGTGAATGCGCACTGATACGCACAATGCGCACAAGTACCGTATCTCTGAGTGTTCGCCTCCTCCACCGCAGGCCGGGCCGGTCGGGCAGGGGCATGGGCGTGGTCCGACTGGCACGCCGCACAAACGGACAATTATCGTTTTTCTATCAAGCTATTCCGCCTGTACCACAGGAGCAGGGATGACTGGTGACCCCGAGCCGATCAGCGTGGACGCCCGTCGCGCGCTCGAACACGAGCTTGCCGACCTGCGCAAGGAGCGCGGACTCGTCGCCGCGTCCCTGCGGGACAAGAACAACGACGACGTGGGCGATCGCGGCGACGAGGCCGACGAGTTGCGGCGCGCCGATCAACTCCAGCGGCTGGACAACCGGATCGAGCAGATCACCGTGCGGCTGCGCCAGGCGGACCTGGCGGGCCCGGTCCGGACCGACGAGGTCGGCGTGGGCAGCACGGTGACCGTCCGGTTCCCGGACGGCTCGACGGACACCTTCCACGTCGGTGAGCTGCCCGACGCCGAGGACGAGCAACTGGTCACGTCCCACAGCCCGCTGGGCAGCGCGCTGCTCGGCCACCGCCCCGGCGACACGGTCCGGTACGACACGCCGGAGGGGCACGCGTCCGCGGTCGTGGTGTCGATCGGCTGAAGGAAGGCGACTGACGGCAGGCGCCTGGGAAGGCGACCGCGCGTCCTGGGTCAGCGTCTTGGGTCAGCCGAGTCCGGCTGACCCTGTTGGTTCGGCGTCAGTCTTCGTAGCGGCTCGGCGGATAGGGTGCTCGCTGCCTGCGCGAGAACGAGCCGGTCTCCATCTCGCCGCGGTCGACCTGGCGTTCGACCTCGGCCCGTCCCTCCTCGTACTGCGCGTCGGGACTCGGCTGCTCGTAGACGGGCAGGCCCGCCTCGCGGCGGTCCTCGATGATGCGCCGGTCGAGCTGTGCCGCATTGGGGCGCCGCGGCATACCGCGTCCATGTCCGAAGTCCAGGTCGCCCGCGACCTGCTTGTTGGACTTGTGATGGTGGTGGTGTCCCATGGATCCTCCCTGAAAGTCCCTACGTGGCCGCCGTGCCCGAGGCCGGCTTGTCGGTGGCGGCCCCGGGCTCCGCGGCCTTCTCGGCGTCCGCGTCGCCCTTGCGGATGGTGCAGTGCAGGGAGTCGTGCTCGATGTCGGCGACGATCGTGTCGCCGGGATCCGCCTCGCCACTGAGCAGCAGTTCGGCGATGCGGTTGTCGAGTTCCGCCTGGATCGTGCGCCGCAGCGGACGGGCGCCGAACTCCGGCTGGTGACCGTGTGCGATGAGCAGCTTCTTGGCGGCCTCCGTGACCTCCAGCCTCATGCCCTGGGCGTGCACCCGGCGCTTGCTCTGGTCCAGCAGGTGGTCGACGATCTTCGACAGATCGTCCTCGGACAGGCCGTGGAAGATGATGATGTCGTCGATGCGGTTGAGGAACTCGGGCAGGAACCGGCCCCGCAGGTCGTCCATCAACTGGTCCTTCAGCTCGGACACATCGCCCTTGTGATCGAGGATCAGATGCGCGCCGATGTTGGACGTCATGATGATGACGCAGTGCCGGAAGTCGACGGTGCGTCCCTGGGCGTCCGTCAGGCGCCCGTCGTCCAGGATCTGGAGCAGCGTATTGAAGACGTCGGGGTGCGCCTTCTCGACCTCGTCGAACAGGACCACGCTGTACGGCTGCCGGCGCACCTTCTCGGTGAGCTGGCCCGCCTCCTCGTAACCGACGTATCCGGGAGGCGCGCCCACGAGCCGGGCGACCGTGTGCTTCTCCTGGAACTCGCTCATGTCGAAGCGGATCATGCGGTCCTCTTCGCCGAACAGCAACGCGGCGAGCGTCTTGGCGAGTTCGGTCTTGCCGACACCTGTGGGACCGAGGAAGAGGAACGAACCCACGGGCCGGTTCGGGTCGCCCATGCCCGCACGGTTGCGGCGCACCGCCTGGGCGACCGCGGTGACCGCCTCGTCCTGGCCGACGATCCGCGCGTGCATCTCCTCCTCGAGCCTGAGGAGCCGCTCCTTCTCGCTGGCGGTGAGCTGGGAGACCGGGATGCCGGTGCGGCGGGAGACGATGTCGGCGATGTCGGCCGCCGAGACGGTGACGACGCCCTCGCGGCGCTCCTCGATCCCGGCCAGCTCGCCCTCCGCCTCGGCGATCTCCCGCTTCAGGGTGGAGGCCTTCTCGAAGTCCTCCGCCGCCACCGCCTGGTCCAGCTCACGGCGCAGCTTGGCGATGCGGTCCTCGCGGCTGACGATCTCGGTGGAGCGGCCGGCGCTGCGCAGCCGCACCCGGGCACCGGCCTGGTCCATCAGGTCGATCGCCTTGTCGGGCAGGAAGCGGTCCGTGATGTAGCGGTCGGACAGCTCGGCCGCGGCCTCCAGCGCCCCGTCGTCGAAGCGGACCTGGTGGTGCGCCTCGTACGCGTCCCGCAGGCCTTCGAGGATCAGTACGGTCTCCTCGACGGTCGGCTCCGGAACCAGCACGGGCTGGAAGCGGCGTTCCAGGGCGGCGTCCTTCTCGACGTACTTGCGGTACTCGTCGATGGTCGTGGCGCCCACGACGTGCAGTTCGCCCCGGGCCAGCGCGGGCTTGAGGATGTTGCCCGCGTCCATGGAGCCCTCGCCGGTCGCGCCCGCGCCGACGACCGTGTGGAGTTCGTCGATGAACAGGATGATCTGGCCGCTCGCCGCCTGGACGTCCTCGATGACCTTCTTCAGCCGCTCCTCGAACTGGCCCCGGTACTGCGCCCCGGCCACCAGGCCCGACATGTCGAGGGCGACGACCCGCTTGTCCTTCAGTGTGTCGGGGACCTCGCCCGCCACGATCCGCTGTGCCAGGCCCTCCACGATCGCGGTCTTGCCGACGCCGGGCTCGCCGATGAGGACGGGGTTGTTCTTGGAGCGCCGGGAGAGGATCTCGACCGTCTGCTCGATCTCCTCCGCACGCCCGACCACCGGGTCGAGCCTGCCCGCCTTGGCTTCCTCCGTGAGGTCGCGCCCGTACTCGTCCAGCGTCGTGGCCGGCTTCTTCCGCTCGGCGGCAGGGGCTTCCGTGCGGGCCGCCTGCTCCGTGAGGCCGGCCAGTTTCTTTCCGTCGATCCCCTCGGCGGTCAGCAGCCGTCCGGCGCCGGAGGCGACGTCGTCCAGTAGCGCGGTGAGGATGTGCTCGGGGCCGATGTAGGAGACCCCCGCCGCCTGTGAGTGGGCGAAGGCGGAGGCGAGGGTGCGCTTGGCCGCCGGGGTCAGGCCCGGCTCCGCGGACGGCTGCCTGGCCTCGCGGGGCAGGACCGCGGCGAGCTCGGTCGCGAGGTTGTCGGGATTCACCCCCACCTGGGCGAGCAGCCGGCGCGAGGGATCGACCTGTGTCGCGGCCCAGAGCAGATGCTCCGTGTCCAGGTCGGTCGTTCCGTCGTCCACCGCTTTTTGCGCCGCCAGATTGAGGAGTTCCTGCGAGGACTCCGTCAGCAGCCGTCCGATCGGTACGCGCTGCACCGCGGGCGGCGAGGTGGCCGGGGACATGCCGAAGAAGCGGTTGAACAGTTCACTGAAGGGATCGGAGGAACCGAACGGTGAACCGAACGACATCGACGACATGGCAGCTCCCGGTGCACGGCGGACCAGGTTTTCACTGAACCGCGATGCCCAGTGCCCCGCAACCGGAGCACGGACGGGCTCGGCACCGGCTCGGCACCGACTCTGCAGAAGGGGTCGAGGCGCAGGTGAAACGGTCGTCGAGCGGCCCCCCGAACCGCTGAGGTCAGTTCGCGGCTTCGGCCTCGGTGCCATTCGGCAGGAGGGCGAGGAGCTGTCGGGTGTGGCCGGGCAGTTCGACGTCCGCGAGCCCGGTGACGAGGTCCCTCAGCGGCATGGGCTGATCGACGAGGAGGGTGTCGTGGGAGAGCAGCCGGGTGGGGACCGGTGTGTCGAGTTCGGCTTCGCTCAGCAGGGGCCCGCCCAGTGCGCACAGGGCGTCCGCCTGGAGGCGGATGCGCTCGCGGAGCCCCGCGGTGCCGCCGGTGAGCGCGATGAGCCGGTCGATGGTCCAGATGTCGAGCGCGACGCGGTTGTCGTACGTCGTGTGCGCCCCCGCGGCGATGTCGGAGACGGCGGCGAGGGTGGCGGCGTTGACGAGGGAGACGTGCGCCAGGATCTGGTCGGCGTTCCACTCGCCGGGCGGCGGGACGAGGTGGGGGCCGTCGGAGTCCGCGACGGTCGCGGCGGCGTCCAGCAGCGCGCGGTAGGCGTCCCGAAGCGTGGTGGTGTCCATGACGTCTTCGTGCCTTCTCTCTGCGGTCGTGCGCGGGGTGGAAGGGGGCGAGGTGGAAGGGGGCGGCGGGGTGGCGGCGACCGCCGGCTCAGGTGTGCGCGGGAGACATCTCCCAGGGCGCCTGCGGAAGGACCTCGCCGGTCTCGAGCAGGGACTTGAGGTTCGCCAGCACGGCCGGCCAGCCGCGCGAGATGCCGCCCAGCATCTCCCGGTTGGGGAGGTGCTCGTGGGTCACGGTGAGGCGGACGATGTCCTGGTGCGGTTCGACGAGGAAGGTGACCACCGACGGTTCCCTGGTCGCCGCGATGTCGGGGGCGTCGTCGAAGGTGATGACCAGGCGCGTCGGGGGCTCGCTCTCCATCACTCGGCCGACGACGTCGACGGCGCCCGATCCGTCGACGCGCCGATGCTCCCAGGCCGAGCCCGGCTGCCAGTCCGAGACGTTGGCGTGCCCCCAGTAGCGGGCGGTCAGGTCCGCGTCGGTCAGGGCTTTCCAGACCTGCTCGGCGCTCGCGCGGATGTAGGTGACGTAGACGTAGTCCGGCACGGCCGTGGATCCGTCGGTCATGGCGTACTCCTCGTGGAGGCGGGGTGTGGGCACGCCTCAATTATGCAGGCGTTTGCCTGCATAATGTCAACGGCGGATGCCCCGGCCGTCAGAGGTCGTGATCGTCTACGGCTCCCGGTGGCCCCGGGTGCTCCCGCGGTCGCGGCTCATTCGCCCGCCGCCGGGCTCAGCGCCACCACGGCCTCGTCGGTGTAGACCAGGAACGTGAGCGTCTGCCGGAAGTACAGCTCGATGTCGGTGTCGTCGTGGCTCGTGTAGCCGATCGCCAGGTCCTGGCCGAGCCTCAGCTCGAAGTCCCCGCCTCGCGTGGAGATCAGGAAGCCTCCGTCGAGCGCGGGAGCCCAGACCAGCGTGCCGTCGAGAATGCGGCCGAGGTGGGCGGCGATGGGGTAACCGTGGTCGGACGTCTCGTTGACGGCGGTGTACGCGTCGGCGCCGAGCAGCAGCGAGTACGGGCCGTCGACACCCGCGAGGCGGAGCGTGGTCAGTGCCTGGCTGACGGCGTCCGGGTAGTGGCGCGGATCGGCGGGGAGGGCGATCACGGGGTTGGACGTCCGGTGGCGCAGCCCGTCGATGCCGGCCGCCGGGTACCCGTCGAAGACGGCCCGGTCCTCGGCGAACGCGATGGCGCGCGCCGCGTCCTTGACCGGCTGCCAGTCGGAGTCCTTCGCGCCGCGCTCCACGTCGTCGACCGCGGCGCGGCCGAGCTTGAACGGCACGCGCAGCTCGACCAGGCGCTGCGCCGCCCGCAGCCACGCCGAGACACCCTCCGCCGGTGCCTCGATGCCCTCGAGGTGTCCCGTCCCCACGGCCGCCAGCTCCGGCCCGTCGGGTCCGGAGACGTCCACGACCCGCCGGCCCGCGACGTGACGACGGAACGTGCGGCCGGCTTCCTCCTCGATCTCGCTCCACGCCTGCGGCGTGATCGGCGCGAGCTCCCGGTGCAGATTGTTCGCGACGCCGGATGTGGTCATGCTCAGGCTCCTTTCAGGCCGCCGATGCCGAGAGATCCGTCGGCCCGTGCCTCGGCTGCCGTCGGGGCCGGGGGAAGGTCGTCGAGGAAGGTGGCGGTCGGCACGTGGAACAGACCACCGGTGACCGCCGTCGAGAAGTCGAGGATCCTGTCGTGCCGGCCGGGTTCCCGGCCGAGGAACATGTTCCTCAGCATCTCTTCCGTCACCTCGGGGGTCCGGGCGTAGCCGATGAAGAAGGTCCCGAATTCGCCCTTCCCGATGGTTCCGAAGGGCATGTTCTCGCGTACGATCTTGAGCTCGTTTCCGTCCTCGTCGGTGATCGTGTTGAGGGTGACATGCGAGTCGGCGGGCTTCACCTCGTCCGGGAATTCGATGTTTTCCAGCTTCGACCGCCCGATGACCATTTCCTGTTTCTCCGGCGGCAGGGCGTTCCAGGCCTCCAGGTCGTGCAGGTACTTCTGGATGATGACGTAGCTGCCGCCCTTGAAGTCCGGGTCCTCGTCGCCGACGTACACCGACTCGACCGCGTTCTCGCCCTCGGGATTCTCGCTGCCGTCGACGAATCCGAGCAGGTCCCGGTCGTCGAAGAACCTGAATCCGTGTACTTCGTCGACCACGGTGGCGGCTCCCTTGAGCCGTTCGACGAAGAGCCGGCCCAGTTCGAAGCAGAGGTCCATGCGGTGGCCCCGTACGTGGAAGAGGAGGTCACCGGGGGTGCCGAGGGCTCGGTGGCGCTCGCCGATCAAGTCCACGAACTGATGCAGGTGTTGAGGTCGCGGACCGCTGAAGAGCCGGTCCCATGCCGCGGATCCGATCCCGACGACACAGCTGAGCTCGGCATCGGGCACCCGGAACCCGACCGAGCGCTTCAGGGTCGCGACATCCTCCAGCAGGTCTCGGACGGTCTCCTCGCCGCCCGGCGAGATGGTGACCACGAGAAACAATGCGGCCCTGGCCGGCGGGACGACAACGGGCTGGGGTTCCATACCGGATCCTGCCTCCTCATCGGCTGCATGCACGACGAACATAAACGCTGTCGGCTGTCGGCGCGCGGTCGTCCCCGCCGGCGAGCGGAAGAGTGGGAGCGGCGGTCCCGGTGCGCTTTCCGGGGAGCCGTCGGGTAGAGCCATGACGTGCTGTTTCGCCAACTGGAATATCTGGTCGCGCTCGCCCGGGAGCACCATTTCGCGCGCGCCGCCCAGGCCTGCCATGTCTCCCAGCCCGCACTGTCGGAAGGGATCCGGAAGCTGGAGGAGGAGCTGGACGTGCCGCTCGTCCGGCGCGGCCGGAAGTACGAGGGCCTCACCCCCGAAGGGGAGCGCATCGTGGTGTGGGCGCAGCGGATCCTGGCCGACCGCGACGCCCTCAAGAACGAGGTCGGGGCGCTGCGCAGCGGGCTGAGCGGCCGGATGCGGATCGGCTCGGTCCCGACCGCGTCCGCCGCCGTCTCCCTGCTGACGGCTCCGTTCTGTACGGCGCACCCGCTGGTCACCGTCGAGGTGGCGACGGATCTCCGGTCGGAGGACATCCTCCGTCGACTCCAGCGGTTCGAGCTCGACGCCGGAATCACCTATCTGCCCACGGATCCTGCGGGCAATTTCGGCGATTTCCGCGATTTCGGAAGCTTCACGTGGCGCACCGGGAGACGGCCACCTGGGCGGAGGCGTCACGGCTGCCGCTGTGCCTGTTGACCGAGGCCATGCAGGGGCGCCGGGTGCTGGACGAGGTGTTCGCGAAGGCGGGGGCACGCCCCTCGCCCCGCGTCGAGACCGACTCCGTGGCGGCGCTGTTCGCCCAGGTCAGGACGGGCCGCTGGGCGAGCGTCGTGCCGCACGCCTGGCTCCATGTGTTCGGCGTCCCGCACGGGATGCGGGCGGTTCCGCTGGTCGAACCCGCCTGGACCGTTCCGGTCGGGCTGGTGACCACCGCCCAGCGGCCGGGGTCCGTCATGGCCCGCGCCCTGACGGAGATCGCCGGGCGGACCGATGTCGCCGCCGCGCTGGAGCGCCTGCCCGGGTATTCCGCCCTGCCGTAGGGCTCACGTGCCTGTCATGGCCCCACGTGGCTCCCCGGGCCGCAGCCATGGGCGCCGCTCAGGCGACCGGCTGCGGCTGGAGGCGCTCGGCGCCGGCGTAGACGTTCATCGAGTCGCCACGCAGGAAGCCGACCAGGGTCAGGCCGGTCTCCTCGGCCAGGTCCACGGCCAGCGAGGACGGCGCGGAGACGGCGGCGAGCATCGGGATGCCGGCCATGACCGCCTTCTGCACCAGCTCGAACGAGGCGCGGCCGCTGACCATCAGCACGGTGCCGCGCAGGGGCAGCAGTCCCTCGCGCAGGGCGTGGCCGACGACCTTGTCCACCGCGTTGTGGCGGCCCACGTCCTCCCGCAGGCACAGCAGCTCGCCCTCGGCCGAGAACAGGCCGGCCGCGTGCAGGCCACCGGTGGTGTCGAACACCTTCTGGGCCGCCCGCAGCTTGTCGGGAAGGGAGGCCAGCAGCTCCGGGCCGACGCTCAGCCGGTCCTCGGCCACGGTCCAGGCCGCGGTGGTGCGCACCGCGTCCAGGCTGGCCTTGCCGCACAGGCCGCACGAGGACGTCGTGTAGAAGTTGCGCTCCAGGGAGGCGTCGGGTGCCTGGGCGCCCGGGCCTAGGACGACGTCGACCACGTTGTACGTGTTGCCGCCGTCCGCCGTGGCGCCGGCGCAGTAGCGGATTCCGGCCACGTCGGTGGCGGTGTGGACCGCGCCCTCGCTGACCAGGAAGCCGGCGGCCAGGTCGAAGTCGTCGCCGGGGGTACGCATGGTGACGGTGAGCGGGCGTCCGCCGACCCGGATCTCCATCGGCTCCTCGGCGGCCAGGGTGTCGGGGCGGTGTGAGATCACGCCGTCGCGGATGCGGAGAACCCTGCGCCGGGCGGTCACTCGTCCCATGGTCTTGTTCCTCTCCGGTCTGAGAAATCCACTGTAGGTGACCTCGTGGCCGAGGGAGATCGGCCCAAGGTCGGCGATGGTGACCGGCCGTGTACGGATGCGGCCGCTCAGTCGGCCGGTGCGGCGGCCGTCGTGACCCGGGCGGGTTCCAGCCGGATCAGCACGCCCTTGGAGGTGGGGCAGTTGCTGATGTCGGCGACGCTGTCGAGCGGGACCAGGACGTTGGTCTCCGGGTAGTAGGCCGCGGCGGATCCGGGGCTGGCGGGGTAGGCGACGATCTTGAAGTTCTCTGCGCGGCGCTCCCTCTCGTCGTGCCAGACGCCGACGAGGTCGACCATGTCGCCGTCGGCGAACCCGAGGAGTTCGAGGTCGGTGGGGTTGACCATCACGACCCGGCGGGCGTTGTGGATGCCGCGGTAGCGGTCGTCGGGGGCGTACCAGACGGTGTTCCACTGGTCGTGCGAGCGCAGCGTCTGCAGCAGCAGGTGGCCCTTGGGCACGTGCGGCATCGTGAAGTCGTTCTGAGTGAAGACGGCCTTGCCGCTGGGGGTGTTGAAGACGCCCTGGTTGGCCGGGTTGGGCAGGTTGAAGCCGCCCGGCTTCGACACGCGGGCGTCGAAGTCCTCGAAGCCCGGTACGACGCGGGATATCCGGTCGCGGATGGTGCCGTAGTCGTCCTCGAAGTCCCGCCACGGGATGCCGTAGCGGTCGCCGAGGGTCGCGGCGGCCAACCGGCTGACGATGGCGACCTCGCTGAGCAGGTGCGGGGAGGCGGCCGGGAGCTTGCCCCGGGAGGCGTGCACGTCGCTCATCGAGTCCTCGACGGTGACGAACTGCTCGCCGGTGGCCTGGATGTCCTTGTCGCTGCGGCCCAGGGTGGGCAGGATCAGGGCGGTCTCGCCGCACACCGTGTGGGAGCGGTTCAGCTTGGTGGATATGTGCGCCGTCAGACGGCAGTTGCGCATCGCCTGCTCGGTGACCTCGCTGTCGGGCGTGGCCCGGACGAAGTTACCGGCGACGCCGAGGAAGAACCTGGCGCGTCCCTCGTACATGGCGCGGATGCCGTGGACGGCGTCCAGGCCGTGCCGGCTCGGCGGGGTGAAGCCGAACTCCTTGCCCAGGGCGTCCAGGAACGTCTGCGGCATCCGCTCCCACACGCCCATCGTGCGGTCGCCCTGGACGTTGCTGTGGCCGCGCACCGGGCAGGCGCCCGCGCCGGGCTTGCCGATGTTGCCGCGCAGCATCAGGAAGTTGACGACCTCGCGGATGGTGGGGACGCCGTGCTTGTGCTGGGTGAGTCCCATCGCCCAGCACACGACGATCGACTCGGCCTTCAGGACGCGCTGGAAGACCTCGTCGATCTCCTCGCGGGAGAGGCCGGTCGCGTCGAGGACGTGCTCCCAGGAGACCTTGCGTGCGTGCTCGGCGAACTCGGCGAAACCGGTGGTGTGCTTCTCGATGAAGGCGTGGTCGAGCACCGTGCCCGGGGCGGCGTCCTCGGCCTCCAGCAGGAGCAGGTTCAGGGCCTGGAAGAGGGCGAGGTCGCCGCCGGCCCGGATGTGCAGGAACTGGTCGGCGATCCGCGTGCCCTTGCCGATGACGCCGCGCGGGCGCTGCGGGTGCTTGAAGCGCAACAGACCCGCCTCGGGCAGCGTGTTGACGGCGACGACCTGGCCGCCATTGCGCTTCGTCTCCTCCAGGGAGGAGAGCATGCGCGGGTGGTTGGTGCCCGGGTTCTGCCCGACGACGAAGACCAGGTCGGAGGTCTCCAGGTCGTGGAGGGAGACGGTGCCCTTGCCGACGCCCAGGGTCTCCGACATCGCGGAACCGCTGGACTCGTGGCACATGTTGGAGCAGTCCGGCAGGTTGTTGGTGCCGTAGGCGCGGGCGAAGAGCTGGAGGAGGAAGGCGGCCTCGTTGTTGAGGCGGCCCGAGACGTAGAAGAGAGCCTCGTCGGGGGAGGCCAACTGCTTCAGCTCCCGAGCGAGGACCTCGAACGCCTGCTCCCAGCCGATCGGCTCGTAGTGGGTCGCGCCGGGCCACTTGACCATGGGTTCGGTCAGCCGGCCCTGCTGGTTGAGCCAGTAGTCGGACATGGTGCCCAGCTCGGCTATCGAGTGCTCACGGAAGAACTCGCGGGTGACGCGGCGCGAGGTGGCCTCGTCGTTGATGTGCTTGGCGCCGTTCTCGCAGTACTCGTTCATGTGCCGCTTGCCCGGCGCGGGCTCGGGCCAGGCGCAGCCGGGGCAGTCGATGCCCTTGGCCTGGTTGATGTTCAGCAGCGTCAGCATGGTGCGCCGCGGGGACGTCTGGCTCAGCGAGTACCGCAGCGCGTGGGTCACGGCGGGCACACCCGTCGCCCAGGTCTTGGGGGGCGTGACCGACAGATCGTCGGCCGGGTCCTCGATGCCGCTGCTCATGGTGTCGTCCGCCTCTTTCTGCCGTGCGCGTCCGTCAGCGGTCCTCCATCGCGCTCCGCGATTTCCGAATCCGCCGCGAAGGCAGCCTCCGCTGACGAGACGGCAAAAGTCAAAGAGGCCATTTCGATGACGTGATAAGCGCCGTTTATCTGAGCCTCTCTCCCCCAGGCCAGAGCTGCTCACCAGGCACGACGCACGCCCGGCGGGTGTCTCGAATCACGCTGCGAGCGTAGATAAACGGCACCTATCGGCCCATCAACCACCCCTCTTTGACTCCGCCGCGAATTTGGTCGACGCTGATCGGCGGACGGTAATCCGACCGCCTGAGGGCAGCAGAGGAAGAAGGCAGGACCGTGCCCCGACCGCACTCCGACCAGCGCCCCCTGGTGGACCGCTTCGGCCGGATCCACACGGACCTGCGTCTGTCCCTGACCGACCGCTGCAACCTGCGGTGCACGTACTGCATGCCGGCCGAGGGCCTGGCGTGGCTGCCCAGGGAGGAGGTGCTCACCGACGACGAGATCGTGCGCCTGGTCGCCATCGCCACCGAGCGGCTGGGCATCACCGAGGTCAGGCTGACCGGCGGTGAACCGCTGGTGCGCCGCGGCCTGCCCGCTCTGGTCGCCCGCCTCGCGGACCTGCCCCTGGCTCCGGAGCTGTCCCTCACCACCAACGGCATCGGCCTGGCCCGCTGCGCGACCGCCCTGCGCGAGGCCGGGCTGGGCCGGGTCAACGTCAGCCTGGACACGCTCCGCCCGGAACACTTCGCCGCCCTCACCCGGCGCGACCGGCTCCCCGACGTGCTGGCCGGTCTGCACGCCGCCCGGGCCGCCGGTCTGACGCCCGTCAAGGTGAACGCGGTTCCGGTGCGGGGTGTCAACGACGACGAGATCGCCGACCTGGCCGCCTTCGCCGTCGAGCACGGCTACCGCATGCGGTTCATCGAGTCGATGCCACTGGACGCGCAGGGCGCCTGGGAGCGGGACCGGATGGTCACGGCCGAGGAGATCCTCGACCGTCTCGGCGCGCGCTTCGCACTCGTCCCGGTCGGGAGGGAGGACAACGCCCCCGCCGAGGAATGGCGTATCGCCGGCACGGACGCCGTGGTCGGTGTCATCGCGAGTGTCACCCGGCCGTTCTGCGGCGGTTGCGACCGGGTGCGGCTCACCGCGGACGGCCAGCTGCGCAACTGCCTCTTCGCCACCGAGGAGTCGGACCTGCGGGCCCTGCTGCGCGGCGGCGCCGACGACACGGAACTCGAGGCGGCCTGGCGCACCTGCCTCGCGGGCAAGGCCCCCGGCCACGCCATCGGCAGCGCCGGCTTCCGCCGCCCGGACCGCCCCATGTCGGCCATCGGCGGCTGACGCGCGCTGTCGCGCGGACCAGCACCCTTCGACACAAGGATAGGACCGTGAGAACGACCACGAGGACGATCATGAGGACCACAAGGTGAGCCGGATGCGCGAATCGATCGCCTCGACCGAGAACGATCAGGGCAACGATCCCGACGCCGACATGAGCGAGTTGCGACAGGTGACACGGCCGGCTGAACGCCGATCGGGCGAGCACGAGAACGGTACGACGGCCCCGTGACGGCCGCACGGACGAACGCCGCCGGGGACACCTCGCCACAGCACACCGCTCGCGCACCGCACAGCTGGGAGCAGGCCAGGTCGACCGCGCGTGCGGCCGCCGGACAGCCGCTGCCCGCCGTGCCCCGCACGCTGGCCGACGCGCTCGGGCACGCCTTGGCCGAACCGCTCACCGCGCTGACCGACCTGCCGCCTTTCGCGACCTCTGCGATGGACGGCTGGGCCGTGTCCGGCCCCGGGCCCTGGCAGCTGGCCGGCCACGGCGTCCTGGCCGGTGAGACGCCCGGGCCGCTCGCGCCGGGCACGGCCGTCCCCATCGCCACCGGCGCCCCGGTGCCGCCCGGCGCGACCGCCGTACTGCGCCGGGAACACGGAGCGGCGGACCCGCGGCAGGACACCCTGTACGACCGCTCGCCCGGCCCGGGACCGACACCCGAGGGCCATGACATCCGGCCGCTCGGCCAGGAGTGCCGCAGCGGAGAGCCCCTGCTCCCGTCCGGGGCCACCGTGACCCCGGCCGTCCTGGGCCTGGCGGCTGCGAGCGGGTACGACCGGCTGACCGTGCACCGCCGCCCCAGTGCCGAACTCCTCGTCCTCGGTGACGAGTTGCTCCACTCGGGCGTGCCGCGCGGCGGACGCGTCCGGGACGCGCTGGGCCCGCTGCTGCCGCCCTGGCTGGACGGCTGCGGCGCCGAACTGATCGGCCATCAACGGATCGCGGACGAACCAGGCCTGCTGCGGGAAGCGGTGGGCCGCTCCCCCGCCGACGTCGTGATCACCACCGGCAGCACCGCCGCCGGGCCGGTGGACTTCCTGCACGACACCCTGCGGGCGCTGGGCGCCCGACTGCTCGTCGACTCCGTCGCGGTACGGCCCGGGCACCCGATGCTGCTGGCCGAACTGCCCGCCACCGCCGACGGCCGGGCCCGCCACCTGGTCGGCCTGCCCGGCAACCCGCTGGCCGCCGTGGCCGGGATGGTCACCCTGGCCGTACCGCTGCTGCGCGCCCTCGGCGGCCACGCGACCCCCGAGCCCTGCCGGACGACCGCCACCGCCGCGCTTCCGGGACACCCGCGGGACACCCGGCTGCTGCCCGTGCACGGCACGGGCGGCGAGGCGACCCCGCTGCCGTTCGGCGGCCCGGCGATGCTGCGCGGCCTGGCACTCGCCGACGGCCTCGCCGTGGTTCCCCCGGGCGGGGTGCCGGCCGGCGCAACCGTCGAGGTCGTCAGGCTGCCCGGTCACTAGCGGGCCGTCCCGGCCGCTGATCCGGCCCCGCGCGGCCGGCCGGTTCAGCCGGAGACCATTCCCACGACGAGGTTGAGGGTCGTGGCCAGGATGCCGGTGCCGAACACGTAGGACAGCAGGGTGTGCCGCAGCACCATCGACCGGATCAGCGGACTCGACACGGAGGTGTCGGAGACCTGGTAGGTCATGCCGAGGTTGTAGCTGAAGTAGAAGAAGTCCCGGTACGCGGGCGGCAGTTCGGAGTTGAAATCGATGCCGCCCTCGGCCGGACCGTAGTAGAGGTAGGCGTAGCGGGTGGCGTACATGAGGTGCAGGGACGCCCACGCCATGAACACACCGCCGAGCGCGGTCGCCGCCGCGGCGTGGTTGGGGCCGCCGGTACGGTTCGCGAGGAGCAGCAGCACGATCCCGACCAGTCCGCACAGAGCGGCGGTCACCACCACCGCTTCCTCGGCGACCGGCGGAAAGTCCTCACGCCGCGCGTTGTGGTGGGTCGCCTCGGCGTCCATCGGCCAGAGCACGAGCCAGCCCGACGCCACGAAGACGACTCCCCCCGAGGCGATCCCGGCGAGGGCGCCCAGGGGTGCGTGGGTCGCCACGCCGACGACCACACCGACCAGCACTCCGACGACCACCGAGCCGGCGAGCCGGGGGACCGCGGACAGCGGCTTCCACTTGCCCATACGGCAGAACGGTAGCCGCCCCGGCGCAGCCCGGCCCGGCGAGCCGTCGGCGGCGGCAGCGGGACGCGAACCGGTGATCGGGAACCG
Organism: Streptomyces sp. NPDC047085; assembly: GCF_040643735.1. Classification (NCBI taxonomy): domain Bacteria; kingdom Bacillati; phylum Actinomycetota; class Actinomycetes; order Kitasatosporales; family Streptomycetaceae; genus Streptomyces; species Streptomyces sp. NPDC047085. The sequence goes on along the minus strand of NZ_JBEYUW010000006.1, from coordinate 341,423 downwards.
GACCAGAGTGAGTGGCACCGGGTGGACGGGGCGTTCCCGTTCGCCGTGCGGGCTGCGCTGGCCATGGCGCTCGCGGCGCTGCCCGCCGTGGCGGCCGGGCGCCCCGATCTCGCCGTGTACGCGATGCTGGGCTCCTTCACCACGACGTTCGGACGCACCCTGCCCTACGACCGCCGGGCTCGCGTCCTCGCCGGGGTCGCGGTGGCCATGACGGCGCGGCGGCGGGCGAGCTGTGGCCGGCGGGCATCGATCCCGCGGCCCTTCCCGCCGCCGAACAGCGCGCCTACCTGCTGCTGGAGCGGCTCCTGCACCGCTGACGCGTTAGCGTGAGGAGATGCGCCATGAAGTGACCGATGCCGACACCGCGTCGGCGGTGGGCAGCGGTGATGTGCCCGTGCTCGCCACCCCGCGGCTGATCGCGTGGCTGGAGGCGGCGACTGTACGGGCCGCCGCGCCGTTCACCGGCACGGGCGAAACGACCGTGGGAACCGCGGTCCGCGTCGCGCACCTCCGTGCCACGCGCGTCGGCGGCCTGGTGGAGGTGACCGCCGAGCCGGCGCCCGGCGGGGCGGGCCGGCGGCTCACGTTCACGGTGCGGGCCGTCGACAGCTCGGGGGAACTGGTCGCGACCGGTGAGATCGACCGGGCGATCGTCGACCGCCGACGGTTCCTCGCCGGGGCTGCCGGGGCTCAGGCGGGCGAGTGCCCCTGAAGGAAGTGGCGCACGGCCGCGGGCAAGGGGGCGGCGTTCACCGCCTCCTTGAACGGGGCCCAGCGAAGCTGATCCGGCGTCAGGCTGCCTCCTCCGGACGGGGACTGGCTCAGCAGCTGGCAGACCACGGCCGCTGTCGCGTCCGCCTGCGCCGTCCCTTGGGGTTCCAGCGTCTGGGAGCCGTCGACGAGGTAGCCGGTGAGTTCGTAGACGGCGCGTTCCGCGGTGACCTTCGCCGACTCGGCCGGGTCCGGAGTGCCCGAGGGCAGCTCCCAGCCGTCCCTCCGCGCCACCAGCAGCAGGCGCCCGTCGTACACCACGACCGCCTGCACCGCGCCACCGGCAGCCTGATCGAACGTCATCGGCGGCCCACCCCTTCCCTGTTCACGTCCCGGACGTCCGGCCGCGTGCGCGGCCGGGTGTCCGATGCCTACCCAGGACGGCGGGCCGTCACTTCTGGATCCGGGCCAGGAACGTCCCCGGGGTGATGTCCACGTCTCCGTCGATGGTGACGACGGGGATGACCTCCTTGTCGTACCAGACGGCCGGTGCGCCCACCACGCCGTAGGACGGGAAGGTGCCGATGGACTCCCCGGCCCAGGTCAGATACGTGTCGTCCGTGACCTTCCGGTCGAAGTCGGGGGACCGCAGCCCGGTCACCCCGTCGGCCGCCGACAGCAGCACCGAGGTCTCGGCGAACCGGTCGTCACCGGGCGGGAACGGCTGGGCGGCGAACAGGGCCGCCAGATAGTCGAGGAACTGCTTCTGACCCACGTCGCTCGCCGCGGCCAGCGCGCTCAGGGCACGCTGCGAACCGCTGCCGCCGACGGTGTCGTCCATCGTCCCCGCGAAGTGGAACTTGACGACGAGCGTGCCCTCGTCGGCTGCTTTGCGGATGGTGTCGAGCAAAGTCTGCGCGACGCGGGCGCTCGCCCGGTCGCGCATGTCGATGAACACCTGAAGCACGTGCGGCGCGGACAGGTCACCGTAGTACAGCGTGGTGCCGTCGGGGTCCGTCGTGTTTGCGGGAGTCATGCATCGAGCTTGGCACAGATGCCGATGCCTCACGAGCGGTGGCGGGGCTCCTCGACCCCGCACCGGGCGTGCGCGAGGTGCGCTACGCCTCGACGGCCAGTCGTACGCCCAGGCCCACCAGGACCGCTCCGGACACCTGTTCCATACGGCGTCGCACGGACGGTCGTCGGAGCACTCCGCCCACGCGCCCGGCCAGCCAGACCAGCGGGAAGTACCAGATCAGGTCGACGACGGCCCAGATCACCGAGAAGGCGAGCAGGGTCGGCAGGACGGGTGCGCCGTGCGGCACGAACTGCGGCAGGAAGGAGACGGCGAAGACGCCGGCCTTGGGGTTGGCGAAGTTGGTGACCAGGCCCTGCCGGCAGGCCCGCCCGAGCGACACCGCGGGCGCCGGCTCCGGTTCCTCGTCCGGCAGTTCGCCGCCTCGCCGGGCCTGCCACAGGGCCCGCCCTCCCATCCACACCAGCACCGCGGCGCCGACGATCCGAATGCCGTCGTAGGCGAGGTTCGAGGCCAGCAGCAGCGCCGAGAGACCAAAGGCCGCGGCGAGGCCCCACAGCAGCACCCCGCACTCGTTCCCCAGGACCGTGGCCATGCCGGTGCGCCGGCCGTCGGTCACCGCCCGCCGCAGGATCACGACCGTGCTGGGTCCCGGAACCATGGCGATCAGGAACGCCGCGCCGACGAACGCGAGCAGGGAAGTCGTCATCGCGGCAGCATGGCCGAGCGCGTCGACGCCCCGCAAGGCCCCGTTCTCCCTCGCGGAGGGCGCGAAACGCTCACCGAGAGGCGGCGGACTCCTCGCTCCGGTCGACGGTGGCGGCGTGGCTGGCGAGGAGTCTGAGGCTGTCGTGGGCCGGTGTGCCGGGTACGGCGCTGTAGGCGGTGAGCGTGAGTCCGGGGTCGGCGGGCAGGGGCATGGCCTCGAAGAACAGGGTGAGGTCGCCGATCGCGGGGTGGCGGAAGGACTTCTCGCCGGTCTGGTGGAGGCGCACGTTGTGGGCCGCCCAGAGGGTGCGGAACTCCTCGCTGCGCGTGGACAGTTCACCGATGAGATCGGTCAGCTCCCGGTTGTACGGGTCGCGGCCGGCCTCGGTGCGCAGCAGGGCCACGGTGGTGTGGGCGGAGGCCTCCCAGTCCGGGTAGAAGTCCCGGGCGCGGGGGTTGAGGAAGCGGAAGCGGGCCAGGTTCACGGGGCGCGTGGGGTCGTCGTGGACCGGCGCGTACAGGGCGCGGCCGAGGCGGTTGGTGGCCAGCAGGTCGAGGCGGCCGTTGCGGACGAACGCGGGAGCCTCGGTCATAGCGTCCAGGAGGGCCTGCAGGGCGGGCCGGACCTGCTCGGACCGGCGGCGGCGCGGCGCGCGGCGGGTGGTGTTGGCCGTGCGGGCCAGGTCGAAGAGGTGCGCGCGTTCGGCGTCGTCGAGCCGGAGGGCGCGGGAGAGGGCGTCGAGGACGCTTTCGGAGACGCCGCTGAGGTTTCCGCGTTCCAGACGGGCGTAGTACTCGACGCTGACCCCGGCGAGGAGGGCGACTTCCTCACGGCGCAGTCCCGGGACGCGGCGGCGGCCACCGTGGGCCGGAAACCCGGCCTGGCTCGGGGCGATCTTGGCGCGTCGGGTGGTGAGGAAGTCCCGGATCTCGGTGCGGTGGTCCACGTCATCGAGGCTACGTCCGGCCGGGTGGTGCTGGGGTGCCCTGTCAGTACAGGTATCAGCGTGTCCTTCCTCGCCCCCGTGAACTGCGGTTTTCTGGATCGTGCCGCGGGAGGTGCCGACCGGCCGCGCGGCGGATGTGACCGGGTCCGGGACGACGGCGTCAGGACGCCGGAACCGATCGGCCACCAGTCGACTACCAGGAGCAACCAGCATCATGGAGATTCTCAAGCAGCCGCCGACGATGAAGCTGCCCGAGCAGTGGTCCACCGGCGACGTCTGGGCGGATGTGATCCACCGGGGCGAGGACCCCTCCCGGGTCCGCGCCAACATGGTCCGCTTCGCCCCCGGGGCCCGCACGGCCTGGCACTCCCACGGTATGGGCCAGGCCCTGTACATCGTCGAGGGCATCGCGCTGATCCAGTCCCGGGGCGGGGAGATCGTCGAGGCCCACCCCGGCGACGTCATCTGGACCCCGGCCGGCGAGGAGCACTGGCACGGCGCCGGACCCGACCGGTTCATGATCCACCTGGCCCTGTGGGAGACGGACGACGTGTCCTGGCTGGAGCACGTCACCGACGAGCAGTACCAGGGCCCCCGCACCAGCACCCGCCTCTGATCGGACCGCGGAGGCGTGGTCGAGGAGGGCGGCGCCGCCGTGGGCAGCGGGCGGCGAGGTCGGGGCGGCGGTGCGGACCGGGCCCCAGCCTCGCCCACGCCCACGCCCCCGGCATTGCATCGGGCAACCTCCCTCCCACAGCGGGGAGTTGGAGGCAAGCCAGGCCCCCGATCCCTTCCGCACAACGGGCACGGTGGTGGAGACTTCGCGCAGCCGGGCGGCGCAGGTCTCCCGGCCGTCACCCCTGCCACCCCCCCGACCGCAAGGGCTGCCCCCATGCCGATGGCCCCCACCGCGCCGCGCCTGGCCGCCACCACCGCCGGCCTCCTGCTCATGGCCACCTTGTCCACCATGCCCGCCCTGTCCACCGCGGCGTTCGCCGTGCCACCGCCGCCCTCCTCCACCCGGCACACCGCCGCGGCGGCGGACCCGGCCGCCTGGTCCGCGCCGCTGTCGACCCGGGGCCGCTACGTCGTCGACGCCCAGGGCAACCGCTTCCGGCTGAAGGGCGCCAACTGGGACGGTGCGCAGGGCTCGTGGACCGGGAGCGGAAGCGTCAGCGATCCCGCGAACCACCACGCCGGTCAGGACTCGCACGGCATACCTCTCGGCCTCGACCGCGTTCCGCTGCCCCAACTGATGGCGGACTTCCATCAGTTGGGCATCAACACCATCCGGCTACCGTTCTCCAACGAGATGATCCACGCGACGGCTCCCGTCCCCGACGAGGCCCTCGCGGCCAACCCCCAGCTGCGCGGCAGAACTCCGCTCGAGGTCTACGACGCCGTGGTCGACGCGCTCAGCCAGAGCGGGTTCGCCGTCATCCTCAACAACCACACCAACACGTCCCGTTGGTGCTGCGGGGTCGACGGCAACGAGCGCTGGAACAGCGGGCAGTCCACCCAGCAGTGGGCCGACGACTGGGTCTTCATGGCCCGCCGCTACGCCTCCGTCCCCCGCGTGGTCGGGGCCGACCTGTACAACGAGGTCCGCCGGGACGTCCTCGACGATCCCAACTGGGGCATGGGCGACAACCACGACTGGTACGCCGCGGCCCAGCTGGCCGCCGACCGCATCCTCACCGAGGGCAACCCTCGCCTGCTCATCGTCATCGAGGGCATCAACTGGACCGGAGTGCCGGTGGACGGGCTCCCGCACGGCCGGCCGGTCCTCACCCCGGCCCGGACGCTCTCGCACACCCTGGTCAACGCCCACAAGCTCGTCTACTCCGCCCACTTCTACGGCTACACCGGCCCGCACCACAGCGGCGCCACGGGCCTGGGCGAGACCCACGACGCCCGCTACCAGGACCTGACGCGTGCGGAGTTGTCCGCGGCGCTGGACGACGAGGCGTTCTTCGTCGAGGAGTCCGGCCGGCACTACACGGCGCCCGTCTGGGTGAGCGAGTTCGGGATCGGGTCAGGGGAGACGAACACGGCGGCCCGCACCTGGTTCGGCAACGTCACCGACTACTTCGCCGACCATGACGCCGACTTCGCGTACTGGCCGCTGGTGGGCTTCGACGGCCATGACGACTGGGCCCTGCTGCGCTACGACAGCGCGGGACACCGCTCCGGCATCCTCGACTCCGCCGACTGGCGCGCCACGGCCTGGCAGCACCTGATGACGGCGCCGGGCACGTCCGGTCCCGTGGCGGCGGTGCCCGTCTGGCGGATGCTCAGCACCGACCACGGGGACGCGGTGGAGTCCGTGCGGGTGCGGGCCGCCGGGGACTGGGACGTGGGGGCGTACAAGGCCGCCTGTCCGGACGGGCTGCGACTCGTCGGTCTGAGCCACACCTCCGGGCGCGGTCTGTGCACCGACACGGACGTGACCGATCTGCGCGCTTCCGGCGCGGGCCAGACGGTCGTCACGGACGAGCGCTACGTTCCCGGGGGCGGCGACTGGGCGTCCGGCTACACCAAGTTCCAGTGCCCGTCCGGTGCGTTCCTCATCGGCTACAGCGAACGCGGCGCGCGTGTCTCGGCGGCCCTGTGCGCTCCGGGGCGCGTGGCGCTGTCGGGTGCGAGCCGCACCGTGTGGTTCGACCGGTCCGACAACCGGCCCGCCGACGGGGCGGGTGGCGACTTCGCCTACGGCAGCTACAAGGGCCAGTGCGCGGCGAACGAGTACGCGGCCGGGATCGCGTTCACGACCCGGGTCGGCAGCAGTCCCGGGCCCGCGGCCCTGCTGTGCCGCATCTTGCCCTGACCACCCCCGACACTGGCCCGGCCACCCCACCAGTGGCCGGACCACCCCGACCACCGCTCTTGCCGATGGACCCGCCCACTCAGGGAGAGCGAGGCGTGCGGACCCAGCCCAGTGACCGTTCGACGGCCTGCTGCCAGTCCTCGTACTCCGCCTCCCGCAACTGCGGGTCCATGTCGGGCAGCCACTGGGCGGCCCGGTGCCAGTTGCGGCGCAGGACCTCAAGGTCCGGCCAGTAGCCGGCGGCGAGTCCGGCGGCGTAGGCGGCGCCGAGGGAGACCGTCTCGGCGACCATGGGCCGTACGACGGGGACGTCGAGCACGTCGGCGACGAACTGCATGAGCAGGTTGTTCGCCGTCATGCCGCCGTCGACCTTCAGCTCCCGCAGCGGCACCGAGGAGTCGGCGTTCATCGCGTCGACGACCTCCCGGGTCTGCCAGCCGGTGGCCTCCAGGACGGCCCGGGCCAGGTGTCCCTTCGTGATGTACGAGGTGAGGCCGACGATGACGCCCCGCGCGTCGCTGCGCCAGCGGGGGGCGAACAGGCCGGAGAAGGCGGGGACGATGTAGCAGCCGCCGTTGTCCTCGACCGTCCGGGCGAGTGTCTCGATCTCCGGCGCGCTGCTGATCAGCCCCAGCCGGTCGCGGAACCACTGGACCAGGGAGCCGGTGACGGCGATCGGCCCTTCCAGGGCGTAGACGGGCGGCTGGTCCCCGATCCGGTAGGCGACGGTCGTCAGGAGCCCGTGCCGGGACCGGACCAGATCGGTGCCGGTGTTGAGCACCAGGAAGCTGCCCGTCCCGTAGGTGCACTTCGCCTCGCCCGGGGAGAAGCAGGTCTGGCCGAAGAGGGCGGCCTGCTGGTCGCCCAGGGCGGCGGAGATGCGGACGCCGGGGACGAGGGAGCGGGCGTCGCCGTAGATCTCGGCGGAGGATCTGATCTCGGGGAGCATCGGCCGGGGGACGCCGAAGCAGGCCAGCAGCTCGTCGTCCCAGGTGAGGGTGCGGATGTTCATCAGCATGGTGCGGCTGGCGTTGGTGGGGTCGGTCAGGTGCAGGCCGCCGTCGGCGCCGCCGGTGAGATTCCAGATCAGCCAGCTCTCGATCGTCCCGAACAGCACGTCGCCGTCCTTCGCGCGCTCCTCCAGGCCCTTCACGTTGTCGAACAGCCAGCGGATGCGCAGCGCCGAGAAGTAGGTCGAGGGCGCCAGGCCGCACCGCTCCACGAAGAACTCCGCTCCGGGATCGTGTCCGAGGTCCTCGACGAGCGGGCCGGTACGGGTGTCCTGCCAGACGATCGCCCGGGCGACCGGGGCGCCCGTGTGCCGGTCCCAGAGGACCGTGGTCTCCCGCTGGTTGGCGATGCCGATGGCGGCGACCTGCTCGGCGGCGACCTCGCCGGCGGTCAGCGCCTCGGGTACGACGCGTTGCAGGTTGTTCCATATCTCGATGGCGTCGTGCTCGACCCATCCTGGCTTGGGAAAATACTGCTGGTGCTCCCGCTGGGCGACCGTCACCAGCCGTCCCCGGTGGTCGAAGAGAATGCAACGGGTGGAATTGGTGCCCTGATCGATGGACATCACATACCGTTCAACCATGATCAGGTCTGCCTTCCGGTCGGTTGCGGAGGGAGCGGTGAGGTCTACCAGCGCGCGGCACCCAGGTCTCTGGAGATCGCCCGAGCGGCCTCGCGGAGCAGGGTGAGCAGATTCGCCCGGGGCTGGCCCTGGCTGTCACAGATCCGCTCGACCGGGCCGGACAGCCCGATGGCGCCGACGACGAGTCCGCCGTGCCCGCGGATCGGCGCGGCCAGCCCGGCCTCGCCCATGCTCATCTCCTGGATCTCGGCGGCCCAGCCCCGGTCCCGGACCTCGGCGAGCGCCCGGGCCAGGTCGTCCGGGGTGACCAGGGTGTGCCGGGTGTAGGCCTCCATCCCCGACTCCAGGACCGGCTCCAGCGGCGCGGTCCCGAAGGCCAGCAGGATCTTGCCCAGCGAGGAGGCGTGCAGGGGCAGCAGCGAGCCCACGTCCAGGGTCTGCAGGGAGTCGTCCGGGCGGAAGACGTGGTGGACCACGAGGACCTTGCCCTCCAGGGGCGTGCCGAGGCGCACCGCTTCCCCGCTGCGGGCGGCCAGGGCGTCGGCCCAGTTGATCGAACGCGACCGCAGCTCGTTGACGTCCAGGTAGCTGGTGCCGAGGTGCAGGAGAGCGGCTCCGAGCTGGTACTTTCCGGTCGCCGCGTCCTGCTCCACGAAATCCACGTGCTGGAGCGTGCGCAGAATGCCGTGGGCGGTTCCCTTGGCCAGCCCGAGTGAGGCCGCCACCTCGCCGAGCCCCAGTCTGCGGGGGCCCCCGGCGAGCAGGCGCAGAATCGCCGCCGCCCGTTCGATGGACTGGACTGGGCCTGCCATATGGCGAGCCTATTACCGCCGCAGCCGCTTCGCTTGGCGTGCATGGCGCACACGGGATGCGGCGGGAGCTCGGGCGTTCGGCAATGCCGACCCGGCTTCATTGACCGTTCCGATTCGTCTCTTTAACGTGCTCCCAGGTTCCGGCAATGTGCCGGAGGCCCAGCGCCTGACCTGCAGGGTCGCCCTCTGGAAACCCTGGAGGGCGGGCTCACCCCATGGAGACAAGATGGCGGTACAGCTGAACACGCCGGTCCGGGAGGCATGCGAACACGTGTGCTCGGTGCCTCCCGTTGCCGGGGCGGTCCCGGCCGCACGCCGGCAAGTCGGCCGGATCCTCGCCGACTGGGAGGTGTGCGCGGACATCGTCGATGACGCGCTGCTGGTGGTGTCGGAACTGCTCACCAACGCGATCGTCCACGCCCTGCCCCCGGCCCTGCTGCGGCTGTCCTGGGTCCGGGAGGGCGGGCTCGGCACCCTGCGGGTGGAGGTCACCGACGCGGGCCCCGCGCTCGCGGCCGGCCACTGCCCCTCGGGCATCGACCCCGACGAGCACGGCCGCGGCGTGGAGATCGTCCACGCCCTGGCCACCCGTCACGGCATACGCGTCCGCCCCGGCGGCATCACCCGCTGGGCCGACCTCGTCGCCCTGGGAGCGACACCGTGAGGCCGCGTACGGCCTCCGCAGAAACGGCACGTACGGCTTCGGCAGAGAAGGCGCGTACGGCCTCGGCAGAGAGGACGCGTACGGCCTCGGCGGATTGACGGCCTCAGCACGGCCTCAGCACAGTACGGCGAGGTCGCCCGGGCGGACCCGGGCCGTCACCGGGAGCGTGGCCTCGACCTCGCCGTCGGCACCGTAGGGAACCGGGCGGGACGCTTCGATGCGGATTTCGCGGCCCTGGAGGACGCGGACCTCGGGCCGGTGCACGTGGGCGCCGGTCTTCAGCTCGTTCATGAGGGTGAAGAAGAGGCGGCGCGGCGCCTCGCGGATCATGACGATGTCGAGGAGCCCGTCGTCGACCTTGGCGCTGGGCGCGATGATCCGGCCCGAGCCGTAGTAGGGGGAATTGGCGGCCACGACGGTGTAGCCGCGATGCGTGTGCTCCTCGCCGTCGACGGTGACCCGGTAGTCCGCCGCCCGCCAGCCGGTGACCGCGCGCAGTCCGCCCGCGTAGTAGGACGCGGAGCCGCGCAGCAGGCGGGCCTGGTTCGCGTACCGGTTGGCCAGGGCGTCGACGCCGGCGTAGACGCTGCCCAGGACGACCGTGCGCCGGTGGACGGCCGATTCCACCTCGATGGTGTCGACGCGCCGGGGTTCGGCGTGCAGCAGGATGCCGGCCAGGGCCTCGGGGTCGTGGGGCAGTTCCAGTGCGCGGGCGAAGTCGTTGCCGCGGCCGGCGGGGACCAGGCCGAGGACGGCGCCGGTGCCGCTGAGCGCCCCGCCGATGCCGCCGGCCATGCCGTCCCCGCCGACCGCCAGCACCACCCGGCCGCTCTCCCCGGCCCGGAGGGCGAGTTCCTGGGCGTGGGCGAGGCTGTGGCTGTACTCGGTCTCCAGGGTGGCGCCGGGCTCGCGGAGCAGCCGGGCCACCTGGAGCAGCGTCGACGCCCCGGTGGAGCCGCCCGCGGTGGGGTTGACGATGGCGGTGAATTGTCGCATCGGTGTGCCTCCGGGGCGCTGACGGGTCGGGAGACGGATGGGAAGGAAGGACGGGCGAGAAGGACGGACGAGGAGTACGGACGACGGGAGGAGTGATCGGCCGGCCGGACCAGGGCCACGGGCCGGCCGGCGGACCACTCGGTGTGCGGGAAGCGTACGGTCAATCCGTGGGCAGCAGGACGCCCGGGTTGAGCAGGCCCTCGGGGTCGAGCCGGCGCTTGACCGCGCGGAGCGCCTCGACGGCGAGGGGCCCTGCTTCGCGGACGTACCAGTCGCGGTGGTCGGTGCCCACCCCGTGGTGGTGGGAGATGGTGCCGCCGGCGGCGAGGACGGCCTCGTTGGCCGCGTGCTTGGCGGGCGTCCAGTGCGCGACCGGGTCGTCGCCCTGGGCGCTGACCACGGTGAAGTACAGGGAGGCGCCGTTCTCGTACACGTGGGAGATGTGGCACATCACCAGCGGCGGGGTGCCGGCCGCGGTCAGCGTGTCGGTGAGCGCGGTGCGCACGGCGGTGTACAGGTCCGGGACGCGGGACCAGAAGGTCGCCGTCTCCAGGGTCTCGGCGAAGGCTCCCACGTCCAGCAGGGCGTCACGCAGGTAGGGGGCGGAGTAGCGGCCGTGGGCCCAGCGCTCGCCCGGTTCGGCCCCGACGAGGGTGCCGCCGCAGTCCCGCAGGACGGCGGCCGCCTGCTCGCGGCGCCGCTCGGTCTCCTCGGCGGTGCCCTCGTACCCGGTGATCGCCATGCATCCGGCGTCGCTCTGGTCCAGTCCGGCGCCGATCGCGTCGGGCTGGGCCAGGCCGATGAGGGTCTCGGTCTCGTCGGACAGCCGGAGGACCGTGGGCCGGGGCCCGTCCTGGGCGAGCCGGCGCAGCGCGGCGGCCCCCGCCTCGAAGGAGGCGAACCGCCAGCCCTCGTAGACGCGCCGCTCGGGCAGCGGGCGGATGCGTACGGTCACGGAGGTGATGACGCCGAAGGCGCCCTCGGAGCCGAGGATCAGCTGGCGCAGGTCGGGTCCGGCGGCCGAGCGCGGGGCGCGGCCCGTTTCGACGGTCCCCTCGGGGGTGGCGAGGGTGAGGCCGAGGACCATCTCGTCGAAGCGCCCGTATCCGGCGGAGGCCTGGCCGCTGGAGCGGGCGGCGGCGAAGCCGCCGATGGTGGCCCACTCGAAGGACTGCGGGAAGTGTCCGAGCGTGAACCCGTGCTCGGCGAGCAGGGCTTCGGCCTCCGGGGCGCGCAGGCCCGGCTGCAGGACGGCGGTGCGGGAGACCGGGTCGAGGTCGAGCAGGCCGTTCATGCGCCGCAGGTCGAGGGCGACGAAGTCGCGCCGCTCGGGGGCGAGGCCGCCCACGACGCTGGTGCCGCCGCCGAAGGGGACGACGGCCAGCCGGTGCGCGGCACAGGCGCGCAGCACGGCGAGCACCTCGTCGTGGGAGGCGGGCAGGACCACGGCCTGCGGGACGTCCGCCGTGTCGCCGGCGCGGATGCGCAGCAGGTCGGGGGTGGACTTGCCGCGGGTGTGCCGGATCCGGCTCTCCGCGTCCGTGCGGACGTGGTCCGCGCCGCCGACGGCGTCGGCGAGGGCGTCCAGCGCCGCGGGGGCGGCGGTGGTCCCGGGCACGGGGATGTCCGTGAGGGCGAGCGGCTCGGCGCCGCGCGGCTTGACGCCGAGCAGGTCGCGCAGCAGGCCCGTCACCGCGTCGGGCAGCGGTGCCGCCTTGGCCGGGTCGCCCCAGCCGTTCCACAGCATGTCCATTGAACGGTCGTCCTCACACGGTCGGTTCGCTCGGTTTCGTGCGGCGCCATCGCCCGCCCGGCCCCCGGGGCGTTACACTGTGACACATGACGCCTATTCGTCACAACCGTTCGGACAGTGACACCGTGCTCGACGCGGTGCGCGACTGCGTCCTGGCCGTCGGCGTCCGCCGCACCACGCTCGCCGACGTGGCCCGCCGCGCCGGCGTCTCCCGGATGACGCTGTACCGGCGCTGGCCCGATCTGCGCTCCCTGGTGGGCGACCTGATGACCCGCGAGTGGCTCGACGTGGCCACCGGGGCCATGCCCGAGGACACGGACGGCATGACCGCGCGCACGCGGATCGTGGAGGGCCTGGTCGCGGGGGTGCGGGCGTTCCGCGCCCACCCCCTCTTCCGCAAGATCGTCGACGTCGACCCCGAACTGCTCCTGCCCTACGTCCTCGACCGGCGCGGCGCCAGCCAGGAAGCCCTGCTCGCCCTGCTGGCCGAGGGGCTGCGCGAGGGCCACGCCGACGGGTCGGTGCGCGCCGGCCACGCCGACCGGCAGGCCCGCGCCCTGCTGCTGACGGTGCAGTCCTTCGCCCTGTCGCTGCGCACCATGACCGACGAGGACGACCCCGAGCTCGACGCCGACGCGCTGCTCGGCGAACTGCGCACCCTTCTGGAGAGGACCCTCACGCCATGAGCCCCACCAGCAACCGGGACGAGCACACCGGGGCAGCACCCGGCTCGTCCCTCAGCGCCGGCCGGCGCATCCGCGACCTGGCCGCGGCGGCCGACGGCAGGGTGGCCGACGTCCTGGTCGTCGGGCTCGGCGCCACGGGGGCGGGCGCCGCCCTGGACGCCGCCGCCCGCGGGCTCGACGTCGTCGCGGTCGACGCCCACGACCTCGCCTTCGGCACCTCCCGCTGGAGCTCCAAGCTCATCCACGGCGGGCTGCGCTACCTGGCCTCCGCGCAGTTCGACGTCGCGCACGAGAGCGCGGTCGAACGCGGCGTGCTGATGACCCGCACCGCCCCGCACCTGGTGGCCGCGCAGCCCTTCGTGCTGCCGCTGACCCCGCTGGTGTCCCGGGGCCAGGCCTCCCTCGCCTGGGCCGGGTTCCGGGCCGGCGACATGCTGCGGCTCGCCGCCCGCACCCCCCGCCAGGTGCTGCCCGCGCCCCGCCGGCTGTCGGCGACCGAGGCCCGGCACCTCGCGCCCTCGGTCCGCGCGGCCGGCCTGCGCGGCGGTCTGCTGTCCTGGGACGGCAAGGTGACCGACGACGCCCTGCTGGTCACCGCCCTCGCCCGCACCGCCGCCGCCCGCGGCGCCCGGGTGCTTACCCGGGTCAGGGTGCTGGAACTCACCGCGACCGGCGCCCGGATCCGCGACGAACTCACCGGCGAGGAAGGGGAGATCAGGGCCCGGGCCGTCGTCAACGCCACCGGCGTGTGGGCCGGCGGCCTCGTCGACGGCATCCGCATCCGCCCCTCCCGCGGCACCCATCTGGTCCTGCGCTCGGAACGGCTCGGCGCGCTGCCGGCGGGCCTGCACATCCCGATCCCCGGCGAGACCAACCGCTTCGCCCTGGTCCTGCCCCAGGGCGACGGCCGGACCTACGTCGGACTCACCGACGAGCCCGTCGAGGGCGACATCCCGGACGAGCCGGAGGTGCCGGAGACGGACATCGGCTTCCTGCTGGACGTACTCGGTTCTGTGCTCGACACGCCGGTACGCCGCGACGAGGTCGACGGCGCCTTCGCCGGACTGCGCCCCCTGCTGGACACCTCGGACCACGACGGCCCCGACGGCCGTGGCGGCGGCACTGAGGAACGCACCTCCGACATCTCACGCCGGCACGCGGTGCTCACCTCGGCCGAGGGAGTGATCACCGTGGTCGGCGGCAAGCTGACCACGTATCGCAGGATGGCCGAGGACGCGGTCGACGCCGCGATCGAGGCCCACCGGCTGCCCGCGGGCCCCTCCCCCACCGCCGCCCTGCCCCTCGTCGGCGCCGCCGCCCCGGACCGCCTCCGCGCCCTGCGCGCGCCGGGCCGCCTGGTCCGTCGTCACGGCACCGAGGCCCCGGCCGTCCACGCCCTGGCCGAACGGGATCCGGCCCTCGCCGAACCGGTCCTGCCGGGACACCCCGTCACCCGCGCCGAGCTCCTCTGGGCCGCCCTGCACGAAGGCGCCCTCGACCCGTCCGACCTCCTGGACCGCCGTACGCGCATCGGCCTCGTCCCCGAGGACCGGGCCAAGGCGCTCGACGCGGCGCGGGACGCGTTGACGCGGGGTGCGGAAGCCCTGCACTGAGCCGAAGCCCTGCACTCAGTCGACGCACTGCACTACTTAGTCTCGGCCGGGCCGCCGGACGCCGGGCGAGGGACGGTCCGGCTCGCCGGAGGTTCCTCGTGACGCTCCACCCACGCCGTCAGCGCGGTGAACGCGGCGCGGTAGTGGGGCAGGATCGGCTGGAGCCGGTCCGGGAAGGCGTCGTAGAGGCTGTCGACGTGGTTGCCGCCCTCGATCCGGTAGTACCGGTGCAGCCGGGACCGGCCCCGGGCGGCCACCATGCGCGCGTAGACGTCGGACTGGACGCTGATCGGCAGCAGCGCGTCCAGCGTGCCGTGCAGGGTGATCATGGGTTTGCCGATGCGGCCGGTCAGCGAGACCCGTGCGACGGCGTCACGAACCGTGCCGGGGCGCGCGGCGTAGTCGTAGGCGGCGTCGGAGGGGCAGGGGGCGAGGATCTGCTCGGCCGTCGTCCCCGCCGACGCACCGGGGCAGGCCGGGTCGTAGCCGGGGTCGAACTCGGCACGGTAGATCTTCTGGGTCAGGCCCCAGTACACCTTCTCGTGGTACGGCCACAGGAACTCCGAGCCGCGGGCGAACCCGGCCGCGTACATGTCCGCGTCACCGGCCCGCCCGAGCTGGCGGGCGACCGCGGTGGGCAGGAAGGTCAGCAGGTTCGGGCCCTCGGGCCGCCACAGCGCGCCCTCCCAGTCGACGCCGCCGTCGTACAGCTCGGGATGGTTCTCCAGCTGCCAGCGGGTGAGATAGCCGCTGTTGGAGATGCCCGTCATGTACGTGCGGCGCGGGGCGTGGCCGTAGTACCGCGCGACGACCGCCTTCGCCGCCAGGGTGAGCTGGGTCGTGCGCCGGTTCCACTCGACGAGGGCGTCGCCGGGACGCTCGCCGTCGGTGTAGAAGTCGGGTCCGGTGTTGCCCTTGTCCGTGCAGGCGTACGCGTAGCCCTGGGCCAGCACCCAGTCGGAGACGAGCTCGTCCATCGAGTACTGCTTGCGGACGCCGGGGGCGCCGGTGACGACCAGCTTGCCGTTCCAGCTGTCGGGCAGCCGGATGACGAACTGGGCGTCGTGGTTCCAGCCGTGCAGGGTGTTGAGGCGCGAGGAGCCCGGGAAATAGCCGTCGATCTGGACGCCGGGCACGCCCGAGGGGTTCTGGGTGTCCTTGGCGGCGAGACCGGCCCAGTCCGCCGCGTCGGTGTAGGGCGTGCCGATGAGGGCGCTCGTGGTCAGGTCGTCGTGCCGGGAGAACTCCTGCCGTTCGGCGCCGGGAACCCTGACGCGGCGCCGGCCGGTGCCGGCGTTGTTGGCGCGTACGTCGTCGGCGCGGGCCGAGGTCGTTGGCGTGAGCGCCGCCGCGGCGAGCACGGCGGCGGAGAAGAGGGTGCTGCGTCGGCTGGGGCGCATCGGTACGGGGCCTCCCGGGTGCGAGGGGTACGGGTACGAGGGGATGGGACTGCAGGGCTACGGGGCTACGGGGCTGCGGGATGCAGGCGCGGCGCGCGTGCGGACGCGCTGGGCGTACATCGTTGGCCCACCGCGCCGGTCCGGCCACGGAGCGAACGCACACTGTGGCGGCGGAGGCAGTGGGTGTGCCGCACACATGTCGCCGTCGGGCCCGGTGCCCACCCTCACGGCGTTTCACGGTCCGGCACCGGGGCATTCGGTGCGCGTGGTCTCGTACGGGCCGGAGCGGCGCGTGTACCTCCCCGCGCTGCGCGCCGGCTGGCTGACCCAGACGTTCGTCCACTGGCCCTACCCGGCGGAGCTGGTGCAGCGGCTGGTACCGGACGGCCTGGTCGTGGACACGTACGACGATGCCGCGTGGGTGAGCCTCACGGCGTTCGTCATGGCGGACCTGCGCCCGTCCGTGCTCCCGGCGGCCGTGCCCGGCCTGCCCCCCTTCCCGCAGACCAATCTGCGCACCTACGTGCGGCGACGGGGCGGGCGCGACGGACTGTGGTTCCTGTCCCTGGAGGCGGGCTGTTCGGCGATGCTCGCCGCCTGCGCGGTGGGCGCTCCGTACCACCTCGGACGGCTGAGCGTGTCGCAGCGCGACGGCGTCGTGACGTACACCGGTTCCCGGCGGCGCACCGGATCCACGTACCGCCTGACGGTCCGCCCCGGCGATCCGATCGCCCCCGCCCACCGGGACGTGTGGCTGACCTCGCGCTGGCGCGCCTTCACCAAGCGGCTCGGGGTCATCTGGGAGACCCCCGTGGAGCACATGCCCTTCCCGCTGCGCAGCGCCCGCGTCGAGGCTCTCGAAGAGACGCTCACCCGCGCGGTGGGGCTGCCCCCGCCCGGCACCGAGCCCCTGGTGCACTTCTGCGACGGGGTCCACCGGGTACGCCTGGGGGCCTCCCGGCCGTCGCAGCCCGCCCACGACCACGCGGCGGGCGGCGCGCCGCGCGCCGAGGGGCCGCACGGCGGGCACGGACGCGCACCCGGACGACCACGATGACCGGGATCGGATGAGCGCGATGCGCACGGCCCGGTCCCATGGCACCCGCGACCTGGGACGAGGCGCCCCCGAGCGGCGGCCCGTCTCCCTCCGTTTCGACGGATGGATCGCGGGCCTCGGTACGACCTCCCGCACGCGCCTGGTCCTGGGCCACTGGGCCCGCTCGCCGTTCGGCCCCTTCAGCGACGTCATGCTGGAACGCGCCGACGGCCACCGGCTTCTCCTGGCCCCGACCCGTCGAACGGCCGGCTTCATCGCCGGGACGTACGGCTTCGACGAGGTGCGCGTCGTGCCCGTACGGGTGGGCGTCGCCGGGAACCACTGGACCGTCGTGGCCGGCGCCCTGCTGGACCTGACCTTCACCGTCGGTCGGCGGGGCGCGCTGGGCGTGCTGCTCCGAGCCGTCCCGGGTCCGGTCTGCGCGCGCCCGTCCTACGCGACCCTCACAGGCCCCGCCGCCCGTCTGCTGCTCGGTGTCCACACCTGTGGCACCGCGGGCGCCGGCCGGCACGAGTGGTACGGCGCCCACGACCTGCGTCCGGTCACCGCCGCGACCGCCAGGTTCGAGGGACGGGACCTCGGCTCACTGGCCCCCGTCGAACCGCCGGTGCACTTCGGCTTCGGCTCGACACCGCGCACGCCCTGTCTCGTCCGGGTCACCACCACGGTACGAGCACCGGATCCGGCACGCCGCTCGGCCGGCCGTCAACTGGACTGACCCACGGGGCCGTTGACCCGGGTGGCGAGTCTCGCCGGTGCGGCACGCCCTGCAAAGGCCGTCGCTAGCCCGCGCAGGGCGGTGCGTCCGGCAGATGCTCCTTCGCCCACGCGCCGAGTTCCCTGAGCGCGGGCTCCAGCGCGGCTCCCTGCGCGGTCAGTCGATACGAGACCCGCAGCGGCGGCCCCTCGTCGACCTCGCGCACCACGAGTCCGGCGGCGCCGAGTTCGGCGAGCCGGTCGGAGAGCATGCGCTCGCTGATGCCCGGGATGGCCCGGCGCAGATCGGCGAAGTACGTCGGCTCCCCCTGCAACACGGCCAGGATCGGGCCGTTCCAGCGCTTTCCGAGCACCTGGAAGACGCGCGTGATGCCGTCGTCCACACGCTTGCACTCCGACGCGTCGTGCGTCCGCTCCACCGCCGCCATGGGACCAGGGTACTACCCCGTCGTAGGGGGATGAAAAAAAGTAAGTACCTGTGTTAGACATAGCTAGGTACGAAACCTCAGCCCGCTCTCCGCGGGCTCCTTTCCTTGGAGACACGCATGGCCACCCTCCTGCACATCGACTCGTCCCTCCTCCCTGGTGAGGCGTCCGCGTCCCGCGCCGTGACCGACGCCTTCCGCACGGCCTGGCAGGAGCAGCACCCCGGCGGCACGGTGGTCTACCGGGACCTCGCCGTGGACCCCGTCCCGCACATCAACGCCGCCGCCCACACCGCCGGCTTCGCCGACCCGGCCGCCCACACGCCCGAGCAGGCGGCCGCCTTCGCCGACCGCGTGCGGCTGATCGAGGAGCTGGAGCAGGCGGACGCGGTCCTCATCGGCGCCCCGATGTACAACTTCACGATTCCGTCGACCCTCAAGGCGTGGCTGGACAACGTGATCCTGTTCGGCCGTACGGCGGGCGAGACCCCCTCCGCCAAGGGCACCCCGGTCACCGTCGTGGCGAGCCGCGGCGGCTCCTACGCGCCGGGCACCCCGCGCGAGTCCTACGAGTACGTCCAGAACTACCTGAACGCGGTCCTCGCCGACTTCCTCGGCCTCGACGTCGACTTCATCGTTCCGGAACTGACCATGGCTCCGCACAACCCGGCCATGGCCGAGCTCGTGCCCCTCTTCGAGGCGTCCCGTGAGCGCGCCCTCCAGGAGGCGGCCACCAAGGCGAAGGCCCTGGCGGAGCGCCTCGCCGCGTAGCGGCGGCGGAAGCCGGCGGCGCCGAACCCGACCGCGGACGGCGGATCGGGCTCGGCGCCCGCGGGCGGGCATCGAGGCGGGGGCTCGCCGGGGCGGCCGGGCGCGGCAGCCCTATCCTGGGCCGCATGCGCGGGAGTTGGCCGACCGGACCGGGGGGACGGAGCTGAGATGGTGGAGTTTGCCTTCGCCGGTGAGGTGATCGAGTGGCGCGGCCCGGCGCCGTACTACTTCGTCCCCGTGCCCGAGCAGGAGTCGGCCGACATCCGTGAGGTGGCCGCGATGGCCAGCTACGGCTGGGGAGTGATCCCCGTCGAGGCCCGGATCGGTGAGGTCGCCTTCAGCACCTCGCTCTTCCCGAAGGACGGCGCCTATCTGCTGCCGCTGAAGAGCGCGGTGCGCGCCCCGCAGAGCCTCTCGGCGGGCGACGAGGTGAGCGTGGAGATGACGGTCCGTCTCTAGCCGGGCCGGTCATTGGATGGGCCTGGGGCGGTCAGCGGGTGGGGCGGGCACCGTCATCGGGGCGGGTTCCGTCGCACCTGGACGCCCACGGCCGCGACGAGCAGGATCGCGCAGGCCGTGAACACCAGGCCGGCGTCGCGTACGCCCAGCGTCACCGCCAGGGCGCCGACCCCGACGACGGGGAGCGAGATGCCCAGGTAGGCGATGACGAAGAAGGCCGAGATGGTGGCGCCGCGATGCTCCTCGGGGGCCGCCGAACCCACCAGGGTGAGCCCGGCCCGGAACGCCATGCCCTGACCCATGCCTCCCGTCACCGCACCGACCAGCAGCACCGGGAAGGCCGTCGCCGCCAGCGAGGCCCCGACGAGGATGAGGCCGGCGACGAGCACGGCGCAGCCCCACGGGAGGGCGGTGTGCGCGCCCAGCCGCCCCATGAGCAACTGGCCGGCGGTCGAGGCGCAGAACACGCAGAAGACGACGGCACCGATGACGGCGAGGTTGTGCTCCCCCAGCGTCTGCGAGAGGAACGCGGGGGCCACGGCCGTGAAGAGGCCGAGCAGCGAGAAGCCCGCGAATGCGGCCAGCGCGCAGGGTGCGAACACCCCGCGCACCTGCGACGGGACCGTCATGCCCTGGGGGCGCAACGAAGGGCGTGGGCCCGAGTGGTGCACGGTCTCCGGCAGGAGCCAGGTGACGACCAGGGCGATGACGACGAGCGCCAGATGGGCCAGGAAGGGCAGGGCCAGCGGCCAGGGCGCGTACTCGGCGAGGAGGCCGGACAGGAGCGGGCCGAGTCCGAGGCCGCCCATGTTGGCCGCGGTGGCGGCGAGGGCGGCGCGGCCTCGTTTGTCGGGCGGCGCCAGGTCGAGCACGGCCGCCGTGCCCGTGCCGCTCAGCAGCCCCGCCGAGAACCCCGACAGCACCCGCCCCGTGTACAGCAGCGGCAGTCCGCCCTCGGCCAGGAAGCAGACCGCGCTGAGCGCGGCCAGCACCAGCGCGCCCGTCAGCACCGGGCGCCGGCCCAGGACGTCGGAGGCGCCACCGGCGACCAGCAGGGCGGTGATGACCCCCACGGCGTAGACCGCGAACACCACGGTCACGATCAGCTCGGAGAATCCGATCTCCTGCCGGTACAGCCCGTACAGCGGCGTGGGCAGCGTGGTGCCCATCATCCCTACGGCGAAGACGGCCGCCGCGGCCTTGTAGCCCGGCCGGCGGCCTTGCCGACGAGACTCGGCGTCGGTGTCGATCACACTCCACCATGGCACGCGGGCACCCGCGCGGTGCGGCGCGGCAAGCCGGAGCTTCGCCGCGCCGCACAAGGCCCGGGCCGGGCGGCCCCTCATCCTGCTCAGGCCCGCAGCGGACAGCCCCGCATCCTGCTCAGGCCCGCGCCGGACAGCCCCGCCCCGCATCACCCCCCCACTCAGGCCCGGGCGCCGCCGTCGACTCGCAGGACCGTGCCGGTCACGAAGGAGGCTCGGTCGCTCAGGAGCCAGGCGGCGGCCTGGGCGATCTCCTCGGGGTCGGCGGCGCGGCGCAGCGGGGTGAGCGCCGTGAGCCGTTCGACGAGGCCGGGCGATTCCGCCTCCCAGGCGCGGATCATCTCGGTCGCCGTGTGGCCGGGGGCGATCGCGTTGACGCGGATGCCCTCCGAGCCGTAGGTGAGGGCGGCCGACTCGGTGAGGCTGTTGAGGGCCCGTTTCATCGCGCCGTAGACGGGCAGCTCGGGGTTGCCCCGCAGGCTGCCGACGGACGAGTTGTTGACGATGGCCCCGGTCCCGGCGGTGGCGCGGATGGCGGCGACCTCGGCGGCCATGGCCAGCCACTGTCCCTTGAGGTTCACGGCGTAGACGTGGTCGAAGTCGGCCTCCGGAAGCTGGTCCAGCGGGCCGGGCCGCTGGATGGTCGCGCCGTTGTTGAAGGCGACGTCGAGGCGGCCGTAGAGGGCGACGGTACGGTCCACGGCGGCGCGCACACTGGCCGCGTCGGCCAGGTCGCACACGACGAAGTCCGCGGTTCCGCCCGCCGCCCGGATCTCCTCGGTGACGGCCTTCAGCTGTGCCTCGGTGCGCGCCGCGAGCAGCACCCGGGCGCCCTCCCGGGCGAACAGCCGTGCCGCGGCGGCGCCGATGCCGCGTCCGGCTCCGGTGATGAAGGCGACCTTGCCGGCCAGCAGACCCAGGGGGGCGGAGGCGGGGGTGGCGGTCTCGGTGCGAGGTGTGGGTGTGTCGTTCATGGCAGCGAGCCTGCGCCGGTCCCGGGGGCTCATCCAGGCACCGGCGATACCTGGATCCGCCGCGCGGGCCCCGAGCAGACTGGACGTGTGGACAGACGAGAACTGGCGGCGTTCCTGCGCAGCAGGCGCGAGCGGATCGCCCCCGCCGACGTGGGACTGCCCGCCGGTCCGCGCCGCCGCACCCCGGGGCTGCGCCGCGAGGAGGTGGCCCAGCTGGCGTTCATCTCGACGGAGTACTACACGCGGCTGGAGCAGGCCCGTGGCCCGCGGCCGTCGCGGGAGGTGCTGGCCGGGCTGGCCCGGGCCCTGCGTCTGTCGGACGCCGAGCGCGATCATCTCCACCACCTTGCCGGCGCACCGCCGGGGCCGCCGCCCGGGCCCTCGCGCGAGGTACGGCAGAGCATCCTCGACCTGCTGGAGCGGCTCCCGCAGGCCGCCGCGATGGTGACGTCCGCGACGTACGAGGTGCTCGCCTGGAACGATCTGGCGGCCGCCCTCATGGAGGACTTCTCGGCCGTACCTCGGCGCGAGCGCAACCTGGTGCGGCGGGCCTTCCTCGGGCCGCACCCCGAGGGGCGCCGGTTGTACGGGGTGTCCGACGCGGAGGACTTCGCCCGCGTCTCGGCACAGGGTCTGCGCGCGACGGCCGCCCGCTATCTCGACGACCCCGAGGTGGCGGAGCTGGTGGGTGAACTCCTCGCCGGCAGTGAGGAGTTCACCCGCCTGTGGGCTTCCCACGACGTGTCCGCCGAGCCCACCCTGTGCAAGACCTTCCAGCACCCGCTGGTCGGCCCGGTGACGGTCAACTGCGACGCCCTCCACATCACCGACCGGGACCAGCACCTCGTGATCTACACCGCCACTCCCGGTTCACGGTCCGAGGAGGCGCTGCGCCTGCTGTCGGTCGTGGGCACGCAGCGCATGGATGTGCCCCGCTGAGCCGTCCCGCCGGGCCGGACCCCAGGGCCGAAGTACGTCCGGACAGGCTTTATCGGCCTTTGGTTCCGTGACATCCGTCACACGGGAACTTCGATCAAGGGTGCCGGATAGTAGGTGACCCTCTGCCGACAAATGGGATTTGTCCGTCTTGGCGCCGGCGCGACTCGCGCCGGACGCGACGGCATTCCACTCGCCCGGCAATTTCGCTCGCTTTTGCAAATTCTGACGGCTTCTGACGGTGTGACAGGTGCGGACGAAGAGGTCGCGTGACGGGGCAGCACGCCCTCTCTCCCTGCGCAAGGGGCACTCCGGTCTACGAGCAGAGGTAGTACGAAGCGCCCTTTGCACTCGCTGTGAAGGCGTCCTAAGAATGACCACCGCAGGAGGGCTCCGCAGCCCAGCAGGCGGCGGAGTGCGCGCAGGGGCAGCCGCAGAAGGGGCGCTCGGCGACTACCGAGTGAGGTCACGCATGGGTAAGCACCGCAAGAAGCAGCACTACCGGCGGATGGTCATCGCCGCAGTAGCCGTGAGCGCCGTGGGCATACCGTCCGCCGCCATGGCCAGCACCGACTGGGGGATCGGCACGGAACCCCCGGCCACGGCGGCGGGGCAGCCGGTGAGCCCGCAGGAGTGGTACGACGCCAGCCCCGCGTCCCACTGGAACCAGGCCTGGTGGGGCACCGAGGCCGACGCGGCCACGCCGTCGGCGCCGGGGACCCCGACCGCTCCCCCGAGCGTCCCGCAGCACACCCAGCACCCGCACAAGCACAAGCACCACAAGCACCCGCACAAGCACCACAAGCACAAGCACCACAAGCGCCCGCACACGACCACCGCGGCCCCCAGCGCTCCCAGCACGCCGAGGACCACCGCTCCCAGCGCTCCCACCCCGGCCCCCGCGGCGCCGAGCGCACCGAAGGCCACCGCCACGCCGAGCGCCCCGAAGGCCACGGCCACGGCGTCCGGGACCGTCGCCCGCATCGTGCAGCTCGTCAACGCCGAGCGCAGCAAGGTCGGCTGCTCGGCCCTGACACTGAACGCGACCCTCACGAAGGCCGCGCAGGCGCACAGCGCCGACATGGCGGCCCACCAGAACATGTCGCACACCGGGTCCGACGGCTCCTCCCCCGGCGACCGGATCACCAGCGCCGGCTACAACTGGAGCGCCTACGGCGAGAACGTCGCGTACGGCTACTCCACCCCGGAGCAGGTCATGGAGGGCTGGATGACCAGCGCGGGCCACCGGGCCAACATCCTCAACTGCTCGTTCAAGGAGATCGGCGTCGGCCTCGCCCAGCCGGGCAGCTACTGGACGCAGGACTTCGGAACCGCCCGCTAGAACAAGGCGGTTGCCCGGGCAGGACCCTGCAGGCGCCCCCGGCGCGGGCGGTCCCCGGCGAACTCCCGCGGTGCCCGCGTCAGGGCTCCCGGTGTTCGTGGGCCGCCCGCTCCAGTGCCTCGGCCTCCGCCTCGGCCACGCGGGTCTCGGCCTCCACGTCGATCGAGCGGGTCAGCCACCAGTAGAGCAGGGCGGAGACCGGCAGCCCGATGAACAGGGAAATGTCGGCTCCGCCGAGCGCCTCGGCGGCGGGGCCGACGTACAGGGTCCCGACGGAGAAGAACGGGATCATGACGGCGAAGCCGACCAGGTACGAGATGATCCCGTGCCAGCCCCAGCGCCCGTAAATCCCGTGCGGGTTGAAGATCTCGGCGACGGCGTAGTGCCCGCGGCGCACGACGTAGTAGTCCATGAGGTTCACCGCGGTCCACGGGATGAACAGGTAGAGCACCAGCAGCAGGAAGTTGTTGAAGTTCTGCAGGAAGTCGGAGGTGGCGGCCAGCGCGCCGACCAGGGAGAGCGCCGCCGTGAGCCCGATGGTCAGCGTCCGCACGCCGAGCGTGGGCCGTACCCGTTTGAACGAGTCGATGGCGCTGATGAGGGTCAGTGAACCGCCGTACATGTTCAGCGCGGTGACGGAGATCAGGCCCAGCGCGGCGAAGAGGAGCACGACCGCGCCGAATCCGTCGAACACCTTGTCACCGGCGGCGTTGATCGACGCGATCGTCTCGAAGTCCTTGCCGGCCCAGGCCGCGAGCAGCGATCCGAGGACCATCAGCCAGATGCCGCCGAGCGCGGAGCCGAAGTAGGTCCAGTAGAAGGTCTTGCGGACCGTCACGTCGGGCGGGAGATAGCGCGAGTAGTCGGAGACGTAGATGGCCCAGCTGATCTGGTAGCCCGCGACCACACCGAACTGGGCGAGGAACGGCGTCCACTTGAAGCCGCCGAGGTCGAACGAGCCCGCCGGATAGTGCAGGTTGACCAGGACGCCGACGGTGAAGATCCCGAAGACGACGAGGAACGTGTACGTCAGGATGCGCTCGGCCTTGTGGATGATGTCGTAGCCCACCAGGGCGATGACGAGCGCGACCACGGTGACCAGGACCACCCACAGCTTGACGCTGCCGTGCACCGTGGTGTGCAGGGCGTCGGCCGTGAGGATGGTGTTGAAGACGTTGAATCCCGCGTACTGGACGTAGGCGAAGAGCCACACCAGCAGGGCACCGACGTAGCCGAACTGGGGCCGCGACTGGATCATCTGCGGCAGTCCGAGCTGCGGTCCCTGGGCCGAGTGGAACGCCATGAAGAAGGTGCCGATGACGGTCCCGGCCACGATCGCGAGGAGCGACCAGATGAGGTTGCCGCCCTCGGTGATGCTGATCAGCCCCACGGCGAGGGTGGCGATCTGGGCGTTCGACATGAACCAGAGGGGCCCCAGGTGCCAGAGCTTGCCGTGCCGCTCGTTCAGCGGGACGTAGTCGATGGACCTGACCTCCAGGCCCGACACCCTGGGCTCCCCAGGTTCCGCTGATGTGCCCATGACGCCTCCCGGAGCAGGTCCGTCTCTCTGGTCACATTCTCCCCGCGTCCCCTCCGATGAGGCGCGTTCGGCTCTCATCGGACGCGGGCGACCCCTCTAGGGCGCGCTCGGCATCCGGTCGGCACTCTCACCGCCAGGTCACGCCGTGCGAGTCCCGGTCACGCTCGGCTCACCTCCGCACCTGTTGCTCTGCTCACAATTCCGGCATACGGGGCCCTGTCGTGGCGGCCGTCACTTCGCGGGGCGGGCGTTTTGTTTACGTTCGCTGTCGCGTGTCCCCGTCCCCGAACCACTGAGGCCCCCACATGCCGTTCCTGCCCCGCCCCTCCAAGCAACCGCGGCACCCCCGGAAGGCCGGGTCCACGGGCAGGCGTGCGGTGGCGTCCGGGGTCCTCGCCGCGGCGGCGCTGGTCGCGGCGAGCCCGCTCCACGCGGCGCCCGCTTCCGCCGCCACGGCGTCGGCCCGCTCCGGTTCCGCCGCTGCCTCCGCGGCCGACTTCCGGGCGTCGGTGCAGGCCAAGGGGAAGGCACGGGTGACGGCCGCGGTCCTCGACCTGGACGGCGCGGGCCGCACGCCCGCGGTCTACGGCGACGACACCCCGTACGACACGGCGAGCATCGTCAAGGTCGACATCCTCGCCACCGCACTGATCCAGGCGCAGGACTCCGGGCACCCGCTGACCGCGCGCGAGCGCACTCAGGCGGAGGCGATGATCAAGCGCAGCGACAACGCGGCGGCCAACGCCCTGTGGCGGAAGATCGGTCGCGCCCCGGGCCTGGAGGCGGCCAACAAGCGGCTGGGCCTGACCTCCACCAAGGGCGGTCCCGGCGCCAAGTGGGGTCTGACCCGGACGACGGCCAGCGACCAGATACGACTGCTGCGCGCGGTCTTCGACAGCGGGCCGACCGCGAAGGCGGGAGCCAAGCCGGCGCTGACCGACGCCTCCCGCACCTACCTCCGCACGCTGATGAGCCGCATCGCCGCCGATCAGTCCTGGGGCGTCTCGGCGGCGACCGACTCGGGCTGGGCGCTGAAGAACGGGTGGCTGCAGCGGAACACGACCGAGCTGTGGGACGTCAACAGCGTCGGCCGGATCACCAGCGGCGGGCACCACTACCTCGTCGCGGTCCTCTCGGACGGCAACAAGTCGATGCCGGAGGGCGTCGCCCTGGTGGAACGGGCGGCTCGCGCCGCCGTCTCCTCCACGACCGCCCGCTGAGCCGCCTCCCGGCCAGGTCAGGCGGGCTTCACCGCCGAGACCGCGGTCGCGGTGACCTTGTTGTCGCACTCGGCGAACTGGCCGTCGTTCAGGGCGACCTGATGCGCGCCCGAACCGGTCAGACCGACCACCAGCGTCGGGTACACGGCGGGCTTCGCGCCCGACGCGCAGTATCCGTCGCCCTCGCCCTGTACCTGCACGAAGGTGAGCTTCACCCAGGCCTTGCCGCCCGGCGCGACCTTCACGTCGGCCGCGGAGCCCGTGCGGGTCACCGTGAGCGGGGTGTTGTGCTGGGGTGAGCCGTTGCCGGCGCCGGCCACCGTCGGGTGCCCGCGCAGCACGCACGGCTTCGCGGAGACGTTCTTGAACTGGATCACCGCCGCTCCGGTGCCGGTGCCGTCCGGGCGGACGGCGGCCTGGTACGCCGAGGTCTCCAGGGCCGCGGCCGCGCACGTCGGCGCGGTGCCGGCCGAGGTGGCGGACGCCGGGGAGGCGGGGGCGGCACTCGCGGTGGACGCGCCGCCGCCGGACGCCGACGGGGTCGCGGTAGCGGGTGCCGTGGGGGAAGCGGATGCCGGGGAGGACGCGGCGGTGGTCGGGGTCGTGGTCGGCGCCTTGGTGGCCGTTCCGTCGCCGTCCGACTGACATGCCGTGAGTGCCAGTGCCGCCGCGATCACGGCCATGGCCGAGACGGTGGCGCGCGTGGTGGTGCCGTACTGCATGGGGTCCCCCGATGTCCGAAGTGCACAGGTCGACCGGCTCCGAGCCGGTGGTCACCGAGGGAGACAGGGCCGCGCGAGCCGGGGTTCCACGCCGGATCGCCTGTGACATGG
The DNA here is from genome assembly GCF_040643735.1 of Streptomyces sp. NPDC047085. Classification (NCBI taxonomy): domain Bacteria; kingdom Bacillati; phylum Actinomycetota; class Actinomycetes; order Kitasatosporales; family Streptomycetaceae; genus Streptomyces; species Streptomyces sp. NPDC047085. The sequence continues at coordinate 314,137 of NZ_JBEYUW010000006.1, read as the reverse complement.
CGGTGACAAAACCCGGGCCGAATCGGCACGGACGGGGCGGGACCAGGGCGGGGCGGACGGGATGGGACCGGAGCGGCGCCGAGGGCGGACGCAACCCGAGCGGCGCGGGAAGCGGGACGCAACCTGAGCCGGACGGAACCCGAGCGGCGCGGATGGGACCCGGCCGCGGCGGATCGGGGCAGGCCGGACCGGCGCGGACCGGATCGGATCGGCTGCGCGGCACGGGGGACGAGCAGGGGCGCGGTCCGCGGACGGCCGGTCGGATCCGTCCGGCGGCGTGGCGTGCGCGGCGGCGGCTCGTTCCGCGGCGAGGATGGCACTCCGGGCGGTCGGGCTGGGAGGCGGGTGTGCGGGTATGACAGTGAGCCGTGTCGGCCTGGTCGTGCACAGCGGGCGGGCGGAGGCCGTGGCCGCCGCGCGGACCGTGCGCGAGTGGTGCGCCGAGCACGCCGTGGGGTGCGCCGAGATCGACGTGTGGCAGCCGGGCGAGCGGCACAGCGCCCGGCAGGAGGTCGAGGCCGCGGGCGATCCCGACCTGATCGTGACGCTGGGTGGCGACGGGACCTTCCTGCGCGGGGCCCGGCTGGCGGCCGAGAACGACGCCCTGGTGCTCGGTGTCGACCTCGGGCGGGTGGGCTTCCTGACGGAAGTCCCGGCAACGGCGGTGCGCGCCGCCCTGGACGCCGTACGGAGCGAGCGGATCAACATCGAGCAGCGGATGCTGCTCACCATGCGCGCGTCGTGCCGGCTGGTCGTGCCGGAGAACGTGGAGGCCCTGGTCCGGTACGGCCGTGGGCCGATGCTGCCCCCGCCCCGGGTGCGCCCCGAGTGCGAGACCGGGAGCGACTGGGGGGTCGCGCTGGACGTCACCGCGCTGAACGACATCGTCGTGGAGAAGCTGGCCCGGGACCGACAGGTGTCGGTCGCCGTCTATCTGGCCGGCCGGCTCCTCGCGAGCTACTCCGCCGACGCGCTGCTGGTGGCCACGCCGACGGGTTCGACGGCGTACAGCTTCGCCGCCGGCGGTCCGGTCGTCTCGCCCCGCGCGGAAGGGCTGCTCTTCACGCCGGTCGCCCCGCACATGGCGTTCAACCGCTCGGTCCTGGCCGCCCCGGACGAGCCGATCGCGCTGCGGGTGCTCGAACGGTCGGGCGAGGCGGCCGTCAGCATCGACGGACAGCTGCGCGGCGTGCTCCACCCCGGGGACTGGATCGGGGTGTACGCCGCTCCCCGCCGGCTCAAGGCAGTCCGCCTCGGCCCCATGGACTTCTACGGCCGGCTGCGCGAACGCATGAACCTCACCGACGCGCCGGCCGCGGTCGCCGACGGGGGCGCGGCTCCGCTGTGGCCGGTGACCACACCGCCGCCCGGCGACCTCGCCCACCTCGCGCTGCCGTCGGCTCCGGGCGACGCACCCCGGCCCAACTGACGTACACCCCCGCGGTTCCGCCCTTTCATGCAGGCGGCCCGATCGATGTGGCCGGGACCGGGGCGTCTCAGTCGGTGTCCGTGGCGGCCAGCACGGCCAGCCTGCGGCCGTCCGGGGCGAGGGCGGCGATGCCGAAGTCCCAGGCCACCTGGTCGAACCACGCGGTCTCGGCGTCGAAGCCGTACCAGGTGGACTCCCGGACGAGCGACTCGGCCTCGGCGAAGGGGGCGTCCTGCGGGGCTCCGGCGAGAGCGGCCAGGGACTGCCACGCGGCCAGGCGCCCGTAGGCGCCGCGCAGGCCGGAGTTGTAGGCCCCTCCGGTGGACGCGGCGGCGAAGAGCACCCGCCATGCCTCGGCCGGCGGACAGGGGGACACCAGGAGCGTGGACTTCTTCTCCTCGCCCTTCATGCATTCCAGCCCCAGCGTCAGCAGGGCCGCCGGGACCGACTCCGCTGCCAGCGGGTCCGCGAGCGCGAAGACCCGCGCCTCCATGCGGCCGTTGGACTCCTCGGCCCAGTTCGCCACGGCCCCGGTCATGGCCTGCGCGTCCGCGGCCGTCGTCGTCTCCGTCGCCAGCGGCACGGGGGCACCGGTGACGACCGGCAGGCCGTGTTCGTCCCAGGCCCCGTACGGCATGGAGTAACTCTCGCCGTGGAGGGCGTATTTCGGCAGATCCACGCGTTCCTCGACCGAGGACCGCTCCAGCGGCAGCCGGCGCAGGGGGTGATGGCTCCAGTGGGGCGAGGTCGCCCAGCCCGCGATGCCGGGTGTCTCGGTCACGGCGACGTCCCTGAGCACCAGTTCGTGCACCAGGCACGCCCGCAGTTCCTCCGAGGCGTGCCCGGTGTACGCCACGGCCAGTTCCTCGACGGGGTGGCTGGACGCCAGCAGCGACGCCGTGGCGCGGTCCCGTCCTCTGCCGGCGACCTCCGGCGCGGCCACCAGGCGCAGGGCCTGGGCGACGTGCCCGGGGCCGGGAGTGGTGGGCCAGGAGCCGCAGCACATGGTCGAGGACGCTGCGGTACTGCCACATGTTCCCGGCGTCGGAGGCGTACCGCCGGGCGACGGCGATGCCGAGGTCGGCGGGGAAGGCGGCGTCGCCCTGTGCCAGACGGTCGGCGGCCACGGCCCACACGCCGGTGACCTCCGTCAGGTCCGGCAGCTCCGCCACGATCTTCTCTATCCGATCAGTCACGGCGACGAGCCTACGTCCTGGGCGCCGGCCCCACGTTCCGCCGGGTCCCCCGGGCGGTGTCAGAGCTTGGCGCCGAAGTCCTGCGTCCACCAGGGGCCGCCCGCACCCCGGTGGACGCCCACGCCGATGTCCTTGAACGAGCAGTTGAGGATGTTGGCGCGGTGGCCGGGGCTGTTCATCCAGGAGTCCATCACGGACTCGGGCGTCTGCTGGCCCTTCGCGATGTTCTCCCCGTACGTGGACCAGCGGTAGCCCGCGGCGGTGATGCGCTGTCCGGGGTCGGCGCCGTCCGGGTTGGTGTGGTCGAAGAAGTCACGGGCGGCCATGTCGTCGGAGTGGTTCTGCGCGGCCTTCTCCAGCTGCGGGTCCTCCGTGAGCGGTCCGCAGCCGGCGGCCGCCCGTTCCTTGTTCACCAGCGCGACCACCTGCGCCACCGTGTCCGACGGTGCCGTCTGCGCCTGCGGTGGCGGCGGCGCGCTCTGGGGCGCCGGAGCCGACCGACGGGGCGTCGGCGCCGTCTTCTTCGTGGGCTGCGGGGACTTGGAGGGTTTCGGCTTCTTGGAGGCCGACGCGGACGGTGACACGGAGGCCGAAGCCGAGGGCGTGGTCGCGAGGGCATCGGGCGCCGAGAGGTCCGTGAGGGATTCCCCGGTGGTGCGCGAGGCGGTCGCGTCCTCGGTTCCGGTGCCCGGTCCCGCGTCGAAGGAGCCGAAGTACCAGAGGCCGCCGCCCGCGACACAGGCCGCCACCACGGCGCCGCCGACGGCCCGGCGCCGGATGCGTCGGCGGCGCCGGGCCTCGCCGCGGGAGGTCGTCCGCCCGCGCGGGGCGCGGTGCCCGCCGGCCGCCGGGCCCGAGGCGGCGTGGCCCACCGCGGCCGGTCCCGTGGACGCGTCGAGCGCGGAGGCCGAGCCGGTCACGGCCATGGCGCCGGTGACGGTCGTCCCGCCGGTCGCGGTCATCCCGCCGGTGGCGGAGCGCACCTTCGCCAGCAGCGCGGGCGACGCGGCGACCAGGGCGAGGCCGGCCAGCAGGCCCTCCGCGGGCATCAGCCCGCTCCACAGGCCCCCGCAGCGCGCGCAGCCGCGGGCGTGCCGGGCTATGCGCTTGCGCCACAGCGCCGACGGACGGCCGTCCCAGCCGGCCAGCACGCCGCACAGCTCCGCGCACGGCGGCTGCGCGTCGAGCGCCCGCACCACCACGCGGGACGCCTCCAGTTGCGCCTTCATCCGCTGCACGCGGACCGCCGTGTGCTGGGGCGACAGTTCCAGGGCGGCGGCGACCTCGGCCCGGGTCAGCTCGCCGGCGCACTCCAGCCACCACAGCGACAGCAGAGCCCGGTCGTCCGGCTCCAGCCAGCGGGTGGCGCGCGCGGTCTCCTGGCGCTGGCCGGACAACTGCAGCTGAACCATCGTCAGGTCCACGAAGTCGGCGCCCGGATCCGCGAGGTCGGTCGCCTCTTCCACGGTGCCGGGGGCGCCCTGCCGCTCGTACCAGTGGGCCCGTACCTGGTTCATGGCGATCGCCACGAGCCAGGAGCGGAAGCTCTCGGGAGCACGCAGCCCGGGGAGCGCGTCCAGGGCCCGCAGCATGGTCTCCTGCACGACGTCGTCGACGTCGACCGAGCCGTTCAGGGCCCGCCCCACGATGTTGTAGACCAGCGGCAGATACGCACTCACGAGGGCGTCCTGAGCCTCCACGTCACCCTCTTGGGCAGCCGTCACCAGTGCCGTAGGCGCCACCGTGTGCTGTGTCCTCATCTGAAGCTTCCCTGTCCTCGACGCCGCACGACGCGGTCCGATGTCTGTCCGATGCCTGGGAGACCGCTGGGCGAGCGCCGGATAACAGTTCTTCGGATCTTTGTTCCACGAGAGATTCGCGGCCAGGGTCGGCGATCGCAATGGACCGGATCACATCGGGTGTCAGCGCGCCGTCAGCGGGGCCGGGCATGCTGATTCATGTGAACGGCCCCCGGGAACACGGGGCCGGGAGCTGGGAGAGGTGCCCGGAGTGGTTGATCGGGGACCAGCGAGCGCGTCTCGAGGTCGGGCCCACGCGGCCCACGCAGGTTCGAATCCTGCCCTCTCCGCCGAGCTTACAATCACGCTTGATGGGCCAACTGCCCTGCCAGTCATCTGAGTTGGCTTGCGTGACATTCCTCAGCCGCGCGCGGGCGCGACCGGCAGGCCGGCCTGCCGGCGATGGCGAGCGGCGAGGCCGAGTGGCGAGGGCGAGGGCGCCCAGACTGTCACCCAGATCGACCAATTCGGTCACATTCCGCAATCAGAACGCTGCCACCAGGGCCTTTCTTGCACTCAAACGCTGCACCCTTCCCTGTGACACGCCTGTGACAGGCGACGGACGCTGTCATGAAGAACGCGGAGGAGTCTGAAGAAACCAGGGCAAATCGTCCTAATCGGGCAAACGTCTCCCGCTCACGCGATGCGAGCAGCGAACCCGAGCCGATCCGCCGAAGGAATCCCCATGAGCCTCAGCCTCGCCGCACCGACCACCGAGGTCGCGACCCCCGAGCTGGCTCCGCGTGAGCGGGAGACCCTGCGGCACATCGCCGCCGGCCGGACCTACCTCCAGACAGCTCGCCACATGGGCCTCTCCAAGCACACCGTCGACGCCTACCTCCGCCGCATTCGTGCCAAGTTCAACATCAGCAGCACGGCCGAACTGACCCGCATGGCCATCGCCCTGGGCCTGTGATGCCGTGAGCCCGGCGACGGACCCGCCGGGACACCAACCCATCCTCATGTGTTTGCAGATGCGCAGCAAATATCAAAAAATGCAGCACATATGCCTACCATAAGGATTGCAATCGAGAACCACAGCCGTCTGAGCCACGCGCGGACCCACCCTCGACAGCGCGTCGTGACCGGGCCCTGGCAAGCGGCGGGGCCGAGCGGCGGTAGGTTGATCTCCATGAGCGACAACGTCTACTTCGACATCACCATCAACGACGAGCCGGCCGGCCGGATCGTCTTCCGTCTTTTCGACGACGTGGTCCCCAAGACCGCCAAGAACTTCCGCGAGCTGGCCACCGGTCAGCACGGCTTCGGCTACGCCGGCTCCACGTTCCACCGCGTCATCCCGCAGTTCATGCTGCAGGGCGGCGACTTCACCCGCGGCGACGGCACCGGCGGCAAGAGCATCTACGGCGAGAAGTTCGCGGACGAGAACTTCCAGCTCAAGCACGACCGCCCGTACCTGCTGAGCATGGCGAACGCCGGCCGGAACACCAACGGCTCGCAGTTCTTCATCACCACGGTCGTCACGGACTGGCTCGACGGCAAGCACGTGGTCTTCGGCGAGGTCGTCGAGGGCCAGGACGTCGTCGACAAGGTCGAGAGCCTCGGCAGCCGCAGCGGCGCCACGTCGGCCAAGATCGCGATCGCCGAGAGCGGCACGGTCTGACCGGACCCGCCGAACCGCCGTGCCCCTCGCTCAGGGGCACGGCGGGCGGTTCACCCCTGCGGCCGGTCCGGCACTCGGTCCAGGGACGTGGCGGACGGCACCACGACGCCGTACAGGTCGGCGATCGTGGCGAGCGCGCCGTGGTGGAGCTGGTCGGCGGACACCTCGGAGACACCCGACGTCAGAGGCCGCGTCGCGCAGGCGTCGGCGACGACCGTGGGCCGGTTGCCGCGCAGGAACGCGCCGGCGGCGGTGAAGGCCACGCACATGCGGGTCATGAACCCGGCGATGATCACGTCCTTGTGCCCGGCCGCGTCCACCAGGTCGCCCAGGCCGGTACCGGCCAACGCGTCGGGCGTCGTCTTGACGACCACGGACTCGCCCTCGACGGGCGCCACCCGGGCATGGATCCGGCCGATCTCGGCCACCGCGCGTTCAGCGTCCCGATCGAACCGGTCTCCACGACACGCCGCATGGACGACCTCCGGCACCACTTCGCGCGGCACCTCACCGGCCGCCTCACCGTCCCCGATCTCGCCGAGTACGCCCACGTCAGCGAGCGCCAGCTCACCCGCATCTTCACGTCCGAGCTCGGCATGACCCCGGCCGCCTACATCGAGTCCGCCCGGGTCGAAGTCGCCCGCAACCGCCTGATAAGCTCGATCTTGAGCGCGGCACCCAAGTGCGGGTGAGGCGCGACGCGTTGGTGGTCCAAGGAAAGACGCCCCGCTTCCTGCGGGGAAATGCAGGTGCAAGGCCTGCCCGGCGCTCGAAGAGAACCCCCGTCCCTGGATTCAAGGGCGGGGGGTTCTTCGTGTTCCGGTTCAGGTGCGGGCGGCCTCGGCCATGCCGTAGCTCAGCATCCGGGTGAGGTCCTCCTCGGGGGCCCCGGCGAGGCTCGGCAGCAGGAACGTCCAGAACTGGGTCATGCGCTCCGTGGACAGCCACTCCCGGTCCCGGCTGCCGAGCACCTCGAAGCCGACGGTGGCGGCGACGACCGCTGCGGCCGCGCCCTCCGTCGAGACACCGTCGGTGAGTTCGCCCTCGTCCCGCGCCTGGCGGAGCATGTCGTGCACCCAGGTGTGCCACCAGTCAAGGAGTCCGGCCCTGTCCCGCCACGCGGGGTCACCGCTCAGCCTGAAGCCCGCCCAGGTGACGGGGTCGGCGGCGAAGGCGCCGACCAACTGGTGGGTCGCGGCGATCAGCGCGCTCAGCGCGCTGCCGCGGGTGCGGCGGCAGTGCCGCGTCATCTCCGTCACCGCGTGCGTCGCCGCCCGCTCGACCTCGCCGGCCAGTTCGTCCTTGCTCGGGAAGTGGAAGTGCAGGGCGCCCGCGCTCACCCCGGCCCGTCTGCTGATCGCCGGCAGGGAGGCGCGGGCGTATCCGTTGTCGGCGAAGACCTCCGCCGCCGCGCGGACCAGGGCCTGGCGGGTGAAGGCCGCCCGTACCTGCTTGACCATGACGCTCTCCTTCGGGCCGGCTCCGGTGGCCGTCTGGCCGTCCCGTCGCCCTGATCCGCATCTAACCGCATGTTCAGTATGTTTTAGCGGGGCCTGATGCGGCAAGACTTGACGGCAAGCCAGGCCGGAATCCCTTGGGATGGTGACAAACTGCCAGTACAGCAGGGCTTAATCGGCCTCCGGGGCATACTCCTTCCCTCCAACCAAACCGTCCGTGCGGTGTGTTCACCCGGATTTCACCCGCCGGGGCCCTGGCCTTCCTCGTCCAGAGCCCCGGCGCCTGCCGTCGGCGCGCCGTGCGCTCAGGAAGCCGACGGGCGCAGCACGACGGGAAGTGCGCGGTATCCGTTGAGCATGAAGGTCGGCAGCGGCTCCAACTCTTCGGGAGCGCAGGCGAGTCGGGCGTCCGGGAAGAGGTCGAAGAGCTTGGCGAGGGCGGAGGCGGCCTCGATCTCGCCGAGCGGGGCGCCGAGGCAGCGGTGCGGGCCGTGGCCGAAGCCGAGGATGTCGCGGTCGGTGCGCAGCACGTCGAAGCGGTCAGCGTCGGGGCCGTGCCGGTCGGTCTCGTGGCCGCCCGCCGCGAAGTTGACGAGGATGCACTCGCCCTTGCGGATGGTGACGCCGTCGAGGTCGATGTCCTCCACCGCGAACCGCAGCGGCGAGTACGCGCCGGGCGTGTGCACCCGCATGGCCTCGGCGACCACGTCGGCCCAGGTCGCCCGTCCCGCGCGGACGTGCTCCAGCTGCTCGGGGTGGGTGAGCAGGGCGCCGGCCGCGTTGGTGATCAGGGTGGCGGTGGTGTCCTGGCCGGCGGCGATGAACATGAAGAGGGAACCGAGCAGTTCGTCCTCGGTGAGCCGGTCGTCGTTGTCGCGGGCGGCGATCAGCGAGCTGGTGAGGTCGTCGCCGGGCTGCTGCCGCTTGGTCTTCACGAGGGCGGCGAGCCGTCCGAAGGCCTCCATCCGCGCGGCCTCCATCTCCGCGGCGGAGACGGTGGAGCTGAACACCGTGCTCAGGGCCGCGGACAGGGCGTCCGTCTCGGCGCCGCGCGGCACTCCGAACAGTTCGCAGATGACGCGCAGCGGGAGCACCTCCGCGTACGAGGTGCGCAGGTCGACGGGGGTGCCGAGGGCGACGGCGGCCAGGCTGTCGAGCAGTTCGGCGGACAGCTCCTCGACGCGGGGGCGCAGGGTCTCGGAGCGTCGCGCGGTGAACGCCCCGGCCACCAGCCGGCGCAGCCGGGTGTGGTGCTCCCCGTAGGCGAACAGCATGTTCTCGTTCGCCACCCACGGGTAGAGCGGCCACTCCTCGGTGATCTTGCCTTCGATGAACGCCGGCCAGTGCAGGCGGGCGCTGCGCGAGACGCGCGGGTCGGCCAGCAGCCGTTCCACGTACGTCTGCTGGACGACGGCCCAGGCGATCACTCCGCCGGGCAGTTCGACCTGGACGGCGGGGCCCTGGGCGCGCAGCGTGGCTGCCTCTCCCATGTGGTCGCGGCCCGTGATGTCCAAGGTGTAAGGGCAGGCGGTCTTCTCCATCGGTGTGCTCCCTGGGTTCGGTCGTGCCTCACGTTGTTGCGTCGCGACGTGCCCGAGGGAGGGTCGTCCCTCCCCGGTCCGGGATGTGCCCGCGGCGGGCCGTCCCGTTCCTCGCACCGACAGCCGTGTCCGTACCCCTGGAGGTTCCGCTCAGCCGGTGGCCCCGACCCCGTCCTCTTCCCGGCGCAGGGCCATGGCCTCCTCGTAGACCCGCCGGCCCCGGTCCATGGACATGTCCAGGCGGACGAGCACCGCGGGGACCGCGACGCTGGTCATGAGATGCCGGTAGAGATCGACCACGCGGTCCATCAGGTCGGCGTGGTCGCTCATGATCTTGGACAGCACCTGGGCACCGGTGAACGCGGCGACGAACGCCTTGGCCGCGGCCTCGACGTCGACGTGGGGCAGCAGTTCGCCGTTCGCCTTGGCGCGCGCGAGGAGTTTGGCGTTGTGCTCGATCCAGGACGCCATGGGCACCCGCCGGTCGAGTCCGTCCTGCGGTGATCCCTGGTCCACGGTCAGACGGATGCTGCCGCGCACCATGGGGTCGCCCGCGCCGAGCAGATGGGCGAGGAGAAGACCGGCGTCCAGCCCCTCCTGGAGCACCAGGTCCCGCGGTGGCGAGACCGGTACGGAGTTGAGCTGGTCCGTCAGCACCGCCTGGGCGAGCTGCTCCTTGGAGGCGAAGTGGAAGTAGAGGGCGCCCTTGGTGACGTTCGCCCGCTGCAGGATCTCGGAGATGGTCGCCGCCTCGTAACCGACCTCGGCGAACACGTCGGCTGCGGCCACCAGGATGTTGCGCCTCGTCCTGATCGCTCGTTCCTGCAGGGCCACGGCACACCCTCCGCACTGGCTTCACGGACCGATCGGCACCGAAAAGAGACCGACAGGTACGCATCCTGCCACCCCGGAACTCGGCCTTTCAAGCGTGAGCACACCCCCTCCGTACCCTCTGCCGGGCGTCCGGGCCCGTCGCTGACCGCCACAATAAAACGTGTCGCCCGGTATCTCAACGCCCAACTCACCCGCCCGAGCAGGGCCGGTGGACGGAGTCGCTGTGCAAGAAGCTGTCATCTGCTGTCACTTGACAGGTCAGGAAGTGCACACAGAATGCAAGGGGTCGGTAACCGACTGGCAGAAATTTTGCTTGATAAGCAAACCGGGAGGTCCGTATCTTCTGACGTTGCGCATCCCAACCTTCCGGATCTGCGACTACGGGAGCAGGCCATGACCCTTCTGACACCCCCCATAGACCTCCCCCCGGCACCGAGGACCGAGAAGTTCAGCGCCCGTCAAGGGCTTCATCAGGACACGTCACCCGTCACCGAACTGACCCGGCTCCTCTTCGAGGACGACAGCGGCGACGACGTCGAAGAGGTCCACGGCCGCTGGCGCGACCTCATCGCGAAGGACACCTTCCGCCACCGTCCAGGACTGGGCCCGGCCGAACGCGCGGCCCTCTCCTACGACTGGCTGCGGCTGGTGAACGACACCGCCGGGGACGCCGTACAACTCGCGGACGACCCGGCGAAGTTGGCGGCACTGCACGAGTGGGCGGCGATCGTGGACGGCGGCGGGGGCCTGTGCACGGTGGCGAGCATCCACTACAACCTGTTCCTCGGCTCCCTGCTCGATCACGCGGGCGCCGGCATCCGTGACCTGTCGGACTTCACGACGCTCCGACGCATCGGCACCTTCCTCTGCACCGAACTGGAGCACGGCAACGACGCGTCGGCGCTGGAGACGACCGCCGAACTCGACCCGCTCACCGGCCGGTTCGTGCTGAACACACCGCACCCGGGCGCCCAGAAGTTCATGCCCAACACCAGCCTGACCGGCGGCCCGAAGAGCGCCGTGGTGGCCGCCCGCCTCCTGGTCGACGGCCGGGACGAGGGCGTCTTCCTCTTCCTGACCCCGCTGAGCGACGAGAACGGACTGCGGCCCGGGGTCGGGGTGCGCCGGCTGCCCATGCGTACGGGCGCCCCGGTGGACCACTGTCTGACCTCGTTCGACCATGTACTCCTGCCGCGCGACGCCCTGCTGGAGTCCGCGCACGGCCGGCTGGACGCCGACGGCCGGCTGCACAGCAGCCTCGGCAACCGGCGCAAGCGGTTCCTGCAGTCCATCGGCCGGGTCACGATGGGCAAGCTGTGCATGAGCGGTGCCGCCATCGGCGCGACCCGGGCCGCACTCGCCATCGCCGTGCGCTACGGCGACCACCGGCAGGTCAGCGGGCCGCGGGCCGGCGAGCGCATCCCGGTCAACGCCCACCGCTCCCACCATCGGCCGCTGCTCCAGGGCCTCGCCACCGCCTACGCGATGACCTTCCTGCACCGCTCGGCGCTCGCCCGCTGGACCGCCCACGGGGCCGGCGGGGACACCGAGCAGCGCGCGGACGCGGAGCGCCTGGTGGCCATCGCCAAGAGCTGGATCACCTGGCAGGCACGCACCGTCACCGTCGAGTGCCGGGAACGCTGCGGCGCCCAGGGGCTGTTCGCGGCCAACGGGCTGTCCGAGTTCCCGCAGTACATCGAGGGCACCGTCACCGCCGAGGGCGACAACACGGTGATCTGGGTGAAGGCCGCCGCCGAGATGCTCTTCGCGCACCAGCCGCCCCGGCACGCCCTGGAGACCCCCGGCGGCATACGGCAGCTGAGGGACCCCCGGCACGTGCGGGAGCTGCTGGCCCGGGTCGAGGCCATCTGGCAGGACCGGGCGCGCGCCCAACTGCGCCAGGGCCCGTCCGGGGACCCGGTGGCCCGGTGGAACGGCGCCTCGTCCGCCGCCCTGGAAATGGTGTCGGTGCACGCCCGGCTGCAGGCGACGGACGCCTTCCTCGACGCGGCCGCCCGCGCAGGCGACCCCCAGGCCGGTGATCTGCTGGAGCGGCTGTGCCTGCTGTTCCTGCTGCAGGAGATCGGCCCGTACAGCGGCGACCTGCTGGCCCACGGCCATCTCTCCCCCGAGCAGGTACGCGGCCTGCCCCAGCTCCTGGACGACGTCCTCCACGACCTCGCCCCGCACATGTCGGACCTGGTCGACGCGTTCGACCTGCCGACCGCGTATCTGGAAGGCATACCCCTGGCCAACTCCGGCTGCGTATCACTCGCGGACTACGCCATGCCGCCTGAGTGAGTGATCCCGCGGTCCAGAGAACCTCTGCGGACCCCTGAGTGACCCCGGTCCCGCAGCGCCTCTGCGGGACCTAGGGCATGCAGTCACCCGAGCCCGTGAATTCGGGGGCGCCGCTGTTGCCGGCGAACACCGCCACCGACCAGCGGGTGTACTGCCACGCCTTGTTGCTGCTGTACTCGGAGACCAGCTTCGGGCAGGCGGTGGTGGTGACGACGTCCTGGAAGTTCGCCCGCTGGGCGCGGCCGACGAGCTGTCCGGCGGAGTCGTCGATCCACACGTACGCCGCCTTCTCGACGGGGTCGAAGCCGAGGCTGATCTCGTCGTCCGCGGCGGAGGGTTCCAGGCCGTCGCCCTCGGCGGCCCGGGCCCGCCACGCGGCGGTGACGGCCTTGTCGATGGCGTCGGCGACGCGGATCTCGGCCTTGTCGCTGCTCGGGATCCGGGCGGTGGCCAGGCCGGCCTCGTCTCCCTGCCACTGCCCGGCGATCCGGGTGTAGCAGCCGTCGGTGGCTTCGCCGAAGCCGAGGATGTTCGCCTCGGGATCGGTGTCGAAGTCCTTCCAGAAAACCGAGTAGCGCCCGTACGGCCAGCTGGTCGGGTGGTCCTTGAGCCGGCGCGCGAGGGCGACGCAGGCGGCCATCTCCCCGCTCCTGCGGAAGACCTCCTGCTCGTTCTCGGGGAGCTGGGAGATCGGTCCGCCGGTCACCATCAGCGTCTGGGCGCGCCGGTTGAACGTGACCGTGGGCTGCATGAAGTCCATGTTCTTGGTGGCGAGCATGGTCTTCATGCCGTCCCGGACGGCCTGGGCGACCTGCTGCTCGGCCGGGGTGCTCGCGGCGGTGCTGATTCTCCACTCGTCGTCGCCGGGCTGGGTCTCGTCCCCGGCGCGGGTGAAGGCGGGGTCGGTCACGCCGGCCAGCGGATCCGTGGGAACGGCCGCTCTGCGCGGGTCGGTCACCGGCTCCGCCGTCCCAGCTGGGGTGGTAGCGGTCGCGGCGCCCGGGGTGGCGCCGTCCTCGTGCGTGACGGTCGTGGACGCCGTACCGCCGCCCGTGGGGCCGGCCTTGGCGGCGCGGGCACGGTCGCCGCCGACGCCCGGGAAGGCCAGGGCGCCGCCCGCGATGCCGCCGACGACGGCCGCCGCGACGAGAGCGGTGATGACGGTCCGCTTCCGTGTGGGCGACGACGGCGGGTGCCAGCGGGGGTCGTCCAGGGTGGGCATCTCCCACTGGGCCGCGACCGGGTCGGCGGAGACGCGGGTGCTCTGGAGGCCCGCCGCGCCGCCGCCCACCTGGGTGGCCGCGGCGGCGAGCAGCCGTGCGCACTCCTCGGCCGCGGCGGCGGCGCGTGTCCTGTCGCCAGGATGCTTCGCGAGGGCCGTCGCCACGATCTCCCGCAACTCCCGGGGGACGCCGTCCAGATCGGGTTCGCCGGACAGGACACGGAACGCCACCGCGTCGGGCGCCCCGGCGCCGAAGGGGAGGCGGCCGGTGGCGGCGTGGGCGACGAGCGCACCCCAGGCGAACATGTCGCCCTCGGGTCCGGCGGTGCCGTCGCGGTAGTACTCGGGGCTGATCCAGCCCGGGGTGCCGGTGACGACTCCGGTGCGGGTCACGCTGGTGCCGTCGGCGGCGTGGGCTATGCCGAAGTCGAGGACGCGCGGTCCGGCAGGGGTGAGGATGACGTTCTGCGGCTTGACGTCGCGGTGGACGACGCCGGCCGCGTGGATGGCGGCGAGGGCCTGGGCGGTGCCGGTCGCGAAGGCGTACAGGGTGCCGCCGGTGAGGGGCCCGTACTGGGCCAGGTGCTGGCTGAGGGTGGGACCCGGGGCGTACGCGGTCGCCAGCCAGGGTGCCGCGGCCTCGGGGTCGGCGGCCAGCAGGGGTACGAGGCAGGGGCCATGCACACGGGCGGAGAGCTGCACCTCGCGGCGGAACCGGGCCCGGAACTCCGGGTCCTGGGCTTGCGCGGGGTGGATCACCTTGACGGCGACCCGCAGCCCCTCGGCGGTGAGGCCGGCGTGGACGGTACCCATGCCGCCGGCGCCGAGCCGGCCGACGATCCGGTACGGGCCGATCCAGGAGGGGTCCCCGAGATGGGCCGGCTGAACCCGCCCGCCCGCGCCAGTAGTGCTCACCGAACTCCCCCCAGGAGCAGACCGACTGACGTGCGGAAGTTGTGGAGAATGTGTATATCACGCGGATGGTTGAAGTCGGCACGCCTTCTCCCCTCGGAGGCGAAACCGCAGAAATTCAGCCACCTCGACATGCAACCATTCGCCATACCTGCGTGTCCCATCACATAAGCGCATGACTCGACCAAGGGGGACATCATGCGAAGAATTGGGGCAGTGATAGCGGCGCTCGTCATGGCGGGCGCAGGGCTGGGAGTGGCATCGTCCGCGGCGGGCGCCGCACCGGCGGCCACGGCACAGGCGACGGCACTGGCGACGGCCTGTCCGACCGGCTGGGGCAGCGGGGCCAAGGGCGGCCCCACCGCCGGGGCCGTGCCGCTGGAGAACATCAGGACCGGTCGGCATGCCTGCTTCGACCGCATGGTGTTCGACGTGCCCGGCGGTGGCCACCACCTCGGCTACTACGTCCGGTACGTCAGCCGGCTCCACCAGACCGCCAGCGGTCGGTACATCCCCGTCGGCGGCGGGGCCGTCCTCGACGTCCGCATCGGCGCGCCGAGCTACGACCCCGAGACCGGCGCCGCCACGTACCCGGGCCGGGTGGGCCGCACCCTGCCGGGCGTGAACCTCACCGGATACCGCACGTTCAGGGACACCCGGTTCGCGGGCAGCTTCGAGGGAGAGACGCAGGTCGGCCTCGGGGTCCGCGCCCGACTGCCGTTCCGGGTCATCCAGTTGCCCGACCACCTGGTGATCGACGTGGCCCACAACTGGACGGGCAGCCGCTGAGCGCACGGTGAGGTGAGGAACGCACACCACCCGCGGGCTTGCCGGGTGCCCTGGAGTCTGGTTGGGTACCCGGCGCCCCGTGCGCACGGGGCGCGGCAGGCGGGAGAGGCGGGCGGCGTGCGGACGACGGAACGGCAGGACATCGAGGGGCCCTTGCCCGCAGGGCTCGGGCAGGCGATACGGGCGACCGCCGAGGACATCGCCACGCTGTTGCGGGGTGCGTCCTACACGGCGGTACCCGTACCGGGGTCGGAATGGACCGTCGGCGAGGCGGCCGCCCATCTGGCTCTGGCCAACGAGTTGATGGCCGACCTCGCGTCCGGGCGTGAACGCCCCTACGGGGACGGCACCCCGCAGAGCCTGGCCGCGGCGAACGCCGACTCCCTCGCCGCCTTCGGGGAACGCCGGGCGGAGCCGCTGGCGACGATGATCGCGGAGCAGGCCGAGGTGTTCCTGGACGCCATGGCGCGGACCACCGACGAAGGCCGTACACCGATCACGCCGCTGGGCCCCATGGGCCGGGACGTTCTCGCGTCGTACCTGCTCACGCACATGCTGGGCCACGGATACGATCTCGCGCGCGCCCTGGGCCGCCCGCACATGGTCGACCGCCCGCGGGCGGGCCTCTGCATGCCGTTCATGCTCTCGGTCATGCCGCGTGTCACGAACACCGCGGCCACCGCCGGTCTCACGGCCCGCTACACGATCCGGCTGCGCGGGGGCGAGGCGTTCGGCGTCTCCCTGGCCGACGGCGTCGTACAGGTGACACCGGGGCCGGCGGCGGACCGCTCGGACTGCACGATCCTCCTGGACCCGACCGCGTTCCTGCTCATCGCGCTGGGCCGGCTCAACCCCTGGCGCGCCATCGCCCGGGGTCAGGTCCTCGCCTGGGGATCCAAGCCCTGGCTGGCCCCCCGCTTCCCGACCCTGTTCACCGCGCCCTGAGCCGTCTCACCCCGGGGATCGGGTGCCGTCGAAGTGCTCGGCGGCGTCGCCGCCCCCGCGCCTGGGGAGCACCCCGGCCGCGACCAGTTCGTCGTAGATGCGCTGCTGCTCCGCGTCGAGGCCGGAGTACAGCAGGTCGTACGCCTCCTCCTCGCCGCGCAGCGCCGCGACGGGGTCCCAGTCGGGCCCCAGCGCGGCCAGGGCGTGCGTGCGCCGGAGCATCTCGTGCGCGGTCAGGTCGACGACGAAGCCGACCGGCTCGGACTCGCTCACCGCGGCGGACTCGTCGTCCGGCTCACCGGAAGGGACGGGGTCAAAGGAGGACATACACCCGAACGTAGGTACGCCTTTCCCGCCACGGCAAGAGCAGGTGGGAGACATCACAGCAGGTCACTTCAGGATGTTCACGGCCCGCGCCACCACCAGGACCATGGTCACCAGGGAGACCGAGGACTGCAGCATCATCAGCATCTTCGCCCACCGTGACAGGGGCATCACGTCGGTCGGGCTGAAGGCGGTGGAGTTGGTGAAGGACAGATACAGGTAGTCCAGGAACGCCGGTTCCCAGTCCGGCGGGGCGAGCTCCGGGCTCTGCATCTGCACGAAGAGGAAGTCGGCGTGCTGCCGCCGGCCGAGGACCCGCGCCATCGGACCGCCGCGGTCCCACTCCCAGTACCACAGGGCGAACACGATGACGTTCGTCAGCCAGATCCCGCCGCCGGTCAGCAGCAGCGGCACCGCGTCCTTCCCCGCGCGACCGCTCACCAGCTCCACCACGAGCCGGACCGCCGCCAGGCCGTTGGCCACGCTGATGACGGAGATCAGGCCGAGGCCCAGCCACCGCAGCGGACGCGTGCGCGGCTCGACCCGCCGGGGGTTCGCGGCGATCAGGCCGGCCAGCAGCACCACCTCCAGCGCCGGCAGCACCCAGAACGGCTGGAGCGCGAGCCGGTGCGGCAGCACCAGCTGCAGGACGACCGCCACCCCGATCACGGCGGTCACCGCCAAGCGCGGCTCCCCGCGCGTCACCCGCCGCCACGCGGGGACCAGATCACGCTCGCCGCTTTCCAACAGTCGCTCGATCCTGGCCAGGCGGTTCTCGGCGTCGCCCCTGTCTTCGGTCATGGCGAAGATTGTCCCGGGTGCCGGACCGCTCGGCGCAGGGGGTGCGGGGGCCGGGAGGCCGGAAGGCCGGAAGGCCGGGAGGCGAGGGGCCACCGGGCGTACGGGCTCCGACCCGCGTCTCAGCCGCCGACGAGTGCGGCGAACCGCTCGGTGTCGATGTTGCCGCCCGAGGCGATGACGCCGATCCGCCGCGGGAGGTCGTCGACACGTCCGGCCAGGAGGGCCGCCAGGCCCGAGGCGCCGCTGGGTTCGAGGACGATCTTCAGGCGCTCGAAGGCGAACCTCATGGCCCGGACGATCTCCTCGTCGCTGACCAGGGTGACGGCGTCGACCAGCCGCCGGTTGATGCCGAAGGTGATCTCGCCGGGGGTGGAGATCGCCTGACCGTCGGCGATGGTGCGGGGCACGGGGATGGTGACGCGCTCGCCGCTTTCCAGGGAGCGCTTGGTGTCGTCTCCCGCCTCGGGCTCGACGCCGATCATCCGGATGCCCGGGTACAGCGCCTTGGCGGCGGTGGCGCTGCCGGCGATGAGGCCGCCCCCTCCGACGGGCACCACGAGCGCGTCGAGTTCGCCGGTGTCCTCGAGGAGTTCGAGGGCGGCGGTGCCCTGGCCGGCGATGACGTGGGGGTGGTCGTAGGGCGGGATCAGCGCCAGGCCGCGGTCCTCGGCCAGGGCCTCGCCGAGGGCGGTGCGGTCCTGGGTGTAGCGGTCGTACGTCACGATCTCGGCGCCGTATCCGGCGGTCGCCTCCATCTTGGAGCGGGGGGCGTCCTCGGGCATCAGGATGACGGCGCTGGTGCCCAGTTCGCGGGCGGCCAGGGCGGTGGCCTGGGCGTGGTTGCCGGAGGAGTAGGCGGCGACGCCCTTGGCGAGCTGCTCGGGAGAGAGCTGGGCGGCCGCGTTGTAGGCGCCGCGGATCTTGAAGGCGCCGATCCGCTGGAAGTTCTCGCACTTGATGAACACCTCGGCGCCGACGAGGGAGTTCAGCGTGCGGGAGGTGAGGACGGGGGTGCGGTGGGCGACGCCCTTAAGGCGTACGGCGGCCTGGCGAACGTCGTCGAGGGTGAGGGGCGCGGTGACGGGCATGGCGTGTCCTTCACTTGCTGTAGTTGTAGACGGTGGCGCGGGACACGCCGAGCAGGTCGGCGATGGCCTGCGCGGCGTCGCGTGAGTCGAAGTAGCCGTCCCGGTGCAGCTGTCGTACAAGCGCCTTCTTCGCCTCCCGGCCCAACGACCGCGGTGTGCCGCCACGTTCCGCGGCGAGGGCCTCGACCGCCTGGCGCAGCTCCCGGGCGTTGCGGTCGCGCAGGGTCTCCAGCGGCTGGTCGCGGTGTTCGGTGTCGGTGGCGACGAGGTTGGACAGGGCGAGCGTGACCGGTGACAGCACGGAGACGTCGAGGTTCAGACACAGGGCCGCTATGTAGTCGCCCGCGCTGTTCTTGATCCCGATCGACGTGCTCTTCGCCGGGCGGCCGTCGGGGAACCGGTTGGGGTAGTTCTGGATGACGCTGGGGTACTGCGGGTCGGCGATGCGGGCCAGGCCCAACTCAGTTGCGGAGTCGCCGGTCCGGCGGCCGGACAGGTTGTTCTCGATGGCCCGGATCGCGTGCTGCGGGTCCCGCAGGTCGTGCAGCACCACCTCGCACAGCCCCGGGAACATGCGCCCCAGAGCGACGGCGATCTTCTCCAGCTCGTGGACGAGGTGCTCGTCCGCCTCGACGGTGGCGGAGACGTCCGCGCCGGCCGTGCCGTCGTGATCCATGGATGCCCCCCGCAGACCAGCCCGGATTCGCGCACTCGAGTTCGAACTCTCGGGCGTTCGACTAACTTTCCAATTCTGGACAGTACATCTGGACAGCGGCTCCCGCCACCCCTTTTCCCTCCTTGGATCTTCCGAGCTCTCCCGGTCGTTGTTCTCAGTCCTCGCCGGGCAGCGGATGCTCCTTCACGAAGCGGCGGATCTCCGCACTGAGGGCGCCGGGGTTGTCCAGCGGGACCAGGGTGCGGGCGTCGGGGATCTCCACATGGCGGGCGTTCGGGAGGAGTTCGGCGAGGCGGCGGCCGATGGCCGGCGGCATCATGCGGTCCTCTGCACCCCAGGCGACGAGGGCCGGGCGGGTGAAGGAGGGGAAGTTCCGGGCCGCCTTCAGATAGCGGTCCGGGTCCGCGTCACCGCAGAACTTGGCGAAGTCGCCGCGGATCTCACGGCTGGTCAGCAGCGGGCCGTACCAGCGGGCGATCAGTTCCTTCGGGAGCGGCTTCTTCGCCATGCCGCCGAGCGACGTCTGCATGCGCGCCAGGAAGGGGAAGCGGAAGGACTGGAGGAGGAGGAAGAGACCGCCGGGGATCCTGCTCGCCCGGTGCAGCAGCTTGCCCTGGAGACCGGGCGGGTAGTTGTCCAGGGCCTCGCAGGAGGTGAGGACCAGGCGGGCGACGCGTTCGTCCCGTACGCCGACGAGGAGTTGGGCGGTGCCGGTGTCGTTCTGGACGAGCGTGACGTCCCGCAGGTCCAGCCGGTCCAGGAACTCGGCGAGCAGACGGGCGATGCCGTGCGCCGACAGGTCCGCGTCCGGCCGCATCGGGCGCCGGTGACTGCCGAGGGGCAGGACGGGGACGAGCACCCGGAAGTCCGGCCGCAGCTCGGACACGACCTCGGACCACACCGACTCGTCGAAGCCGAGACCGTGGACGAGGACCAGCACGGGCCCTTCTCCTCCGGTGTCCTGGTAGTCGATGGTTCCCGCGCTCAACTCGATCTGCTCAGTGCGCTCGATTTGCTCAGTGTGCTCGAGTTGCTCGGTCTGCTCGCTCTGCCCGGTCTGCGGCATGGCCCCGTCTCCGATCCGGTCGGCTGCCTCGGCAGCTACTTGATAGATCGTTCTAGTGACAGAATAGGGGACGCGCGACAGAACACCAACGGCTCCCCCGGAGGCCCCCGTGAGCGACAGCAAGGCCCCCAGCACCCACGAGACCCGACAGCGCATCCTCAGCGCCGGCACGGAGCTGTTCCGGCGCACGGGGTACACCGGCACCGGCATGAAGCAGATCGCGGAGGCCGCCGGGGCGCCGTTCGGGTCGATCTACCACTTCTTCCCCGGCGGGAAGGCCCAGTTGGGCGAGGAGGTGATCCGCACGTCGGGAGCCGTGTATCTGGGGCTGATCGGCGAGCTCATGACGCCGTACGAGGACCGGGTCGCGGCCACGGCCGACGCCTTCACCGCCGCCGCGGACACCCTCGAAGAACTCGACTTCGCCGACCCCTGCCCCATCGCCACCGTGGCGATGGAGGTCGCCAGCACCAACGAGGTGCTGCGGCAGGCCACCTCGGAGGTCTTCGACAGCTGGATGGACCACCTCGCCGCCTACTACGAGCACGGCGGCATCCCCCAGCCCGCCGCCCGGGAGACGGCGGGCTCGGTCATCGCGCTGCTGGAGGGCGCGTTCATGCTCGGTCGCGCCGCACGCAGCACCGCGCCGGTGCTCGCGGCGAGCAGGGCGGCCGCGGCGATCGTACGGGCGGCACTGGCCGGCGAGTGACCGACCGCAGCGCAGCCCTCCTGGAGGAGCGGCTTCGCGACGCGCCCGCAAAGCGTGGCACTATCGTTGCGCCCTCAATCACGGGTCGGAGAAGGGATATCGGCGTGGCATGGAAAGCCCTGCGTTCGGCGTTGGAAGCGATTTACGTACGACGCCTGAACCGCAAGCTGGAGGGCCTGCCCAGGCCACGGCACGTGGCGATCATGCTGGACGGTAACCGGCGCTGGGCCCGGGGCGCGGGGCATCAGGACGTCCGTGAGGGCTACCGCGTCGGCGGCGCCAAGGTGACGGACTTCCTCCACTGGTGCACCGACGCCGGCATCAAGCACGTCACGCTGTGGATGCTGTCCGACGACAACCTGCACCGTCCGGCCGATCAACTGGGCCCGCTGCTCGACATAATCGAGGAGACCGTCCAGCGCATCTGTGCCCCGGAAGAACCCGGGGAGATCGAGATCATCGGCGCGCTGGACCTGCTGCCCGGCAACACGGCGCGCGTCCTGAAGGAGGCCGCCGCCGGCACGCACGGCCGCGGCGGGCTCAAGGTCGACGTGGCCGTCGGCTACGGCGGCCGCCGCGAGATCGTCGACGCGGTCAAGGCGGCCTTCGACAAGCACATGAGCGCCGGCGGCGACCCGCGGGAACTGGCGGCGGACTTCGACCTGGAGCACATCACCGACAATCTGTACTCGCCGGCCGGGCACGACACCGACTTCATCATCCGCACCTCCGGCGAACAGCGGCTGTCGGGCTTCCTGCTGTGGCAGTCCGCCTACGCCGAGGTGCACTTCGTCGACGTCCTGTGGCCGGCGTTCCGTCAGATCGACCTGCTGCGGGCCCTGCGCTCGTACGCCGCCCGCGACCGCCGCTACGGCCGCTGACGGAGGCCGTACCGGGCGGCCGCGAGAGTCGGCGGGAGGGCCGTCCCCGGCAGCGGGGCGCCGAACGCGGTGGACGTGTCCGCGCAGCTCACCTAGCGTTCGGCGCATGACAGAGCGACGTGCGATCCTCAGCGGCTCGACCTTCGAGGAGCTGATCGGCTACGCCCGGGCCGTGGTGGACGGCGACTGGGTGCATGTGTCCGGGACGACCGGGTTCGACTACACCACGATGACGATCTCCGACGACGTCGTGGAGCAGGCCGAGCAGTGCCTGCGCAACATCGAGGCCGCGCTGGCCGAGGCGGGCTGCGGCTTCGCCGACGTGGTACGGGTGCGTTATCTGCTGCCCGACCGCACGGACTTCGAACCGTGCTGGCCGGCCCTGCGGCGTTGCTTCGGCGACGTCCGTCCGGCCGCGACGATGCTCGAGTGCGGACTCGCCGATCCCCGTATGAAGATCGAGATCGAGGTGTACGCCCGCCGCCCGAGTGCTCACTGATCCCGGCGCGACCGGGCCCTCGGTCAGCTCTGCCGGCTCGTACGGGGCCGGATCAGTCCGCTCTCGTAGGCCAGGATGGTCGCCTGGACCCGGTCGCGCAGACCGAGCTTGGACAGCAGGGCGTTCACGTGGGTCTTCACGGTGCCTGTGGTCACGCCGAGTTCGGCTCCGATCTCGGCGTTGGTCAGACCGGAAGCGATCTTCAGCAGTACTTCCCGCTCTCTCGGGGTGAGTTGACCGAGGGCCCCGGTCGCCAGGGAAACCTGGGGGGCGCCTTGTGCGAAGGTGTGGATGAGGCGGCGGGTCACGGCGGGGGCCAGGATGCCGTCGCCTGCGGCCACGACGCGGATCGCGGTCAGCAGGTCCTCGGGCTGGGCATCCTTCAGCAGGAACCCGGAGGCTCCGGCGCGCAGAGCCTCGTACACGTACTCGTCGAGGTCGAAGGTGGTGAGCACCAGCACCCGCGGCCCGTTCTCCACCGTGGTGATCAGCCGGGTGGCGGTGAGTCCGTCCATACCCGGCATCCGGATGTCCATCAGGACGAGATCGGGGGCCTCGGCGGCGGCGAGCGACACCGCCGTCGCTCCGTCTCCGGCCTCGCCGACGACGGTGAGGTCGGGCTCGGCGTCCACGATGGCGGCGAAGCCGGCCCTGACCACGGCCTGGTCGTCGACGACGATCACGCGTAGGGCGACGGGGACACCTCCTGGACGGGGGCCGGACCGAGTCCGGCCGGCAACGACACCCGTACATTACCGGTTGGTTCGAACACGATGTGTCCTTCGCCCGCGGCGACCTGCACCCGCAGGCGTTCGGCGACCGGGCCTGCGCCGGCGAGGGGTACGCCGGTCACCGTGATGTGCACGGTGCCGCGGCGCCGCCTCAGGGTCACCCGGGCCGGCCCCCGGTCGCCCGCGCCGAGCGCCGCTTCGACGATCCGGTACGTCGTGACGTGGACGGACGGCGCAAGGTCCCGTGCGGCCTCGGGCAGGCCCCGCAACCGCACGTCGCGGCCGGTGGCGCGCAAGGTGCGGCACAGTGTGTCGAGGTCGGCGGCGGTCGGGGACGGAGCGAGGCGCTCGGCGGGGCCTTCGGCGTCGTCGAGGCTGTGCAGCATGTCCCGCATGGCGGCGAGGGCTGCCCGGGCCGTGGCGGCCACCTCGTCGAGGCGTCCCTGCCGGGCCAGTTCGACGAGCGACGCCGTGTGGTGCAGTACGGCCTCGCGCAACGAGACCGCCAGCCGGTGCCGTTCGGCCTCGGCTGCCCACTGTGCGTGCCGCAGCGAGGTGGCGAGCGCGAAATCGTCGTTCGCCAGAAGGCGCAGGCGCCGGCGTCGTACGGAGAGGCCCGCGCCACACAGGGCGGCATAGAGGGGTGCCAGCAGAACGCACAGGACGGCCACCATCGCCACGGTGAACCCGCCGACCGGTTCGCCCTCCAACGCGCCGTCGGCAGCGGCCGTTGCCGTGAGGACCGAGGCCGTGCCGAAGGTCGCCGCGATCGCCGCCGGCCAAGTGATGGACGGCCCGCGCCCGTAGGCGGCGAGGGCGTACACCGCGAGCAACTCCACGAGCGTGCCCATGACGAGGAACTGCGACACCCGTGACGGCAAGGGCACCACGGCGACGGCCACGGGCCCCAGCCAGGCCGTGGCCAGCACGGCGACGAGGGAAGCCAAGGGGGCGCGTCTGCGCCACACCAGAGGCAGCGCGTGCAGGACCAGCAGCGCCGTCACGACGAGCAGTTCCGGTATCGAAGCGCGCCTGGTCCGTTCCGACCAGTCCTCCGTGACCGCGAGGGCGGTGACCACCGGCAGGATCATCGCGGTGAGGGCCAGGGCGGGATCGGCGAGCCGCTGCTCCCGCAGGACGTCGCGGCGCCATACGGGCCCGGGTGGATGCCGGGGGCCGGCAGTGTCGGGCAAGGTCGCACGGACCAGCCATCCGCCGCCGGGGACGGGGCCGGCGGTCAGCTCGCCGCCGGCCGCTGCGGCCCGTTCCCGCATGCCGGCCACGCCGCGTCCCGCGCCGAGGCCGCCGGTGTCGTGCTGTGGGCAGGTGCGCGGCGACGCGTTCTCCACGGTCAGTTCCAGCAGGCCGTTCGCCCGGTGGAGGCGCACACGGGTGGCGGCACCGGGGGCATGGCGCAGGGAGTTGGTGAGGGCCTCGCGGACGATTCCGTGGATCGCCTCGGCGGCGGGGCCGGTCAGGTCCTCGGGGATGTGGGCGTCGACGGGTCGGGCCAACCGGCCGAATCCCGCGATCAGTTCCTCGATGTCGGCGCTCGTGATCCCCTGGCCCGGACAGTCGGTGTCCCGCAGGAGACCGACGAGTCGCTGCAACGCCGCCATGGTCTCGCCGCCGGTGCGCTCCGCGAACGACAGGGCCTCGGCGGCCAGTTCCGGCCTGCTGTCCTTCAGCCTGTGCGCGGCGTCCACGGTGACGACGACCGAGGTGAGGTGGTGGGCACTCACGTCGTGCAGTTCGCGGGCGAGGCGCCGGCGCTCATGATGGCCGGCCGTCCGGCGGGCGTGCTCTGCTCCGGCGATCCGGCGGGCCGCTGTCAGCCGGCCGCCGAGCCACTGGCGGCGCGCTTCGCCGAGTCCCGCGCACAGGACGTACACGGACAGCGAGACCGCCATCGTCAGGAGCGAGACAAGGAAACCCTCTTGTACGGCGGAGATTCCCCACTCGACGCCCACGAGCCCGGCGACGGCCCGGACCGTCACCGGTACGGGGCAGTGGACGGCGACGGAGTACAGGGCCACCAGCGTGCCGAGGCCGAGGTAGCCGTCCGGCCAGGAGACCGTGCCCAGGACGTAGGCACACAGCACCCCGGCCAGAGCCCGTACGGGTGCCTGCCGGCGTCGGCCCAACGCGACCGTCTCCAGGGACAGGGCACACACGACGGCGATCACGCTCGGCAGGCCGGGCGCTTCGTCCGGACCCAAACCGGTCCACATCAGCGCACTTTGTCCGGCTGCCAGCGCCAGGGGCAGAAGCCAGTTGCGTATTGTCTCCATCTCGGCGACGAGCGTAGAGGTCCTACCGGAGGCCAGGCACCGGCCCTGAGGTCGAGACCGATCCCTACCCAGCGATAGAGACACCGTTCGTGCCGCAGGGCGACGGCAGGGCCGGGTGCCACCGCGGAAGGTGTTGTCATGACGATTCCACCGCTGCCCGAACCCCTGCCGTACCACCGACTCGCCCGGTTCTCGGGCCACCACCGCTGGTGGCGCCCGCTGGTGGGGACCCTGGTCGTGGCCGTGGTCTACGTGATCACCGTGGTTGTCCTCTATGCCGTCCTCGACGAGTGGGGCTCCCGGAAGGGGTACCCCGAGGACCCCGACGGATGGGCGGAGTTCGGGCCCGTCCCGGACACCGCCGTAGGCCTGCTGCTCATCGCCCTGGCGACCCCCGTCGTGCTGCTGGCCGTGCGCTGGATCGGGCAGCGCCCGGCGGGCACGGTCTCCTCCGTGACCGGGCGGCTCAGATGGCGCTGGCTGATCCTGTGCGTGCTGACGGGCCTGCCGATCGTCGCCCTGGCGATGGGCGGCATGCTCCTGCTGCCCGCCGACGGCGGCGAGGAGTTCCGGTGGGCGGGCTGGACGGTCTTCGGGCCCGCGCTCGCCATGCTCGTCGTCCTGGTTCCCCTGCAGGCGGCCGCCGAGGAGTACGTCTTCCGAGGCTGGCTGACGCAGGCCGTCGGCGCCTTCATACGCTCGCCCTGGTTCGCGTTCCTGCCCCAGGCCGTTCTGTTCGCCGCCGCCCATGGCTGGGGCACGCCCTGGGGGTTCGCCGACCTCGTGGTCTTCGGGGCCGCGGCGGGATGGCTGACCTGGCGCACGGGCGGTCTGGAGGCGTCCATCGGGTTGCACACGGTCAACAACCTCCTCGCCTTCGCCGCCTCGGCGGCCACCGTCGACGGACTCACGAGCGACGAGACCGCGGCCGACGCCACCTGGCCGGTGGTCGCACTCGACGTCGTGGGCATCCTGCTCTACGCGGCAGCCGTGGTGTGGCTGCTTCGCCGCCGCCCGCAGGACCGCGCCGTCCCCGCACCGCTCCCTCCAGCCCCGCCGACCGCGTTCGTTCCCCTGTACGCATCCCGCACGGATACGCCCGTGCCACCGCCGTGGGTCGGCCGGCCGACTCCGCACTCACCGGCTCCGCCCCCGCACACCGGTGGCGGAGGGGAGATCGCCGACTGGCCGTGAGGGGTGCCCACGACCGGCACACCATCCCCCTCGTTCAGCACCGGACGGGTCGATCGCCCGGTCCGCGTCCCGCGCCCGCAGCACGTCCGGTGTCAGGCGCCCAGCGCGTAGCCGGCGAGGCTGCGCGTGGTCGCCGGGAACTGCTGGTCCCCCGGTGCGGCGGTGCATGGTGGTGAACCCGTGGACCACGGAATTGTCCGCGATCGGTAACAACGGGATCCCCAGGCCGCTCTGTCCCGTCCTGCCTTGCACGGGGACCCACCAACAGGCGAGAAACGGGGCGGACATGGCGCGGCACGCGGGGCGGGGATGGTACGGCCGGGTGATGGCGGCGGCGGTCGGGGTGACGGCGCTGGCGGCTGCCACGTCGGTATGGACGGCGCAGGCCGGCCCCACGCCCGGGCACCGGTCGGGCGCGTCGCCCCGCGCCGCCGCGCCGAAGGCGGCACCCGTGTCCGCCACCATCGTGCACGCCTCCGACCGCGGCGACCACGCGGTCAACATCACCATCGACGACGGCCCCGACCCGGTCTGGACCCCCCAAGTGCTCCAGGTGCTGCGGGACAACGGCGTGAAGGCCACGTTCTGCATGGTGGGCACGCAGGCCCAGGCGCATCCGGATCTGGTCAAGCGGGTGGTGGCCGCCGGGCACCGGCTGTGCGACCACACGGTGTCGCACGACACCACGATGGACACCAAGTCCCAGGCGTACCAGTCCCAGCAGATCCTGGACGCCGAGCGTCAGATCACGCGGGCGTCCGGGGGTGTACGACCGCTGTACTACCGCGCGCCGGGCGGCGCGTTCACCCCGTACAGCCGGCACCTCGCGGCCTCCCACGGCATGCGGCCGCTGGGCTGGAACGTCGACTCCAAGGACTTCGAGCGGCCCGGCGCCGAAGCCATCGTCACCACGGTCAAGGGCGAGGTGACCAACGGTCCGACCCTGCTCTTCCACGACGCGGGCGGCGACCGCTCCCAGACCGTGGCCGCCCTGCGCACCCTGCTGCCCTGGCTGAAGCAGCAGGGCTATTCCTTCGGATTCCCCGTGCGCTGAAGGGGGTTCGGCCGCCTGTGACGTCGGAGGTCGCTCGCGTCAGGCCCGCGTCAGAGCGCCGTCAGCCGCCGCTGCCACTCTGATGCAGGTGAACGGCGCAACGGGAGACCGGAGGCCGGGAACAGGGAGAGGTGCCCGGAGTGGTTGATCGGGGACCAGCGAGCACGTCGCGAGGTCGGGCCCCACGGGGCCCACGCAGGTTCGAATCCTGCCCTCTCCGCACGACGGGGCGGTCCAGGCATGGGCCGCCCCCTCTGCTCACCGGAGAACCCGTTCCCACAGGCAAAAACCGCTGGTCAGCCCCGGGCTCGCCATGCTGGGATGGCGCGATGCGACTCGATGCGTCAGCGGCCGTGGACCGGGGCCGGTACCAGGAGGCGGTCACTCCCTGGGAGCAGGAGACCTGGCGGGCCGCCGCCCTCGACTGGGTGGCCGGCGGGCTCGCCGCTCACGGTCTGCGGGCCACCGGAGGCCTGCACGTGCGGCTGCGGCCGTGGTCGGTTCTGGTGCGGGTGCCCGTGGCCGGGCGGGAGGCCGTCTGGTTCAAGGCGAATCCGCCCGACAGCGCTTTCGAGGGCGCGCTGAGCGCCGCGCTGGCCCGCTGGGTTCCGGAGCACGTTCTGGAACCCCTCGCGGTCGACGCCGGGCGTGGCTGGTCGTTGCTGCCCGACGGGGGCGACCTCTTCAGGGACGTGCTCGTACGGGACGCCGTACCGCCCCACGCGTGGGAGGACCTGCTCCGTCAGTACGCGAGCATGCAGCGCGCCCTGATCCCGCACGCGGAGGAGATCGAGAAGCTGGGCGTCACGAGAGTCCGTACCCTCGAACTGCCCGATGCCTTCGACGAGTTGCTCGCCGCGAGCCCCGCGCTGGACACGGATGAGCGGGCGCGGCTCGGCCGACTACGGCCCCAACTCGTGGACTGGTGCGCCGAGCTGGCCGCGCTGGGCATCCCCGACTCCCTCGACCACGCGGACCTGCACGACGGTCAGCTGTTCAACCCGGAGCCGGGCCGGTACACGTTCTTCGACTGGGGCGACGCCGTCGTCTCCCACCCGTTCTGCAGTCTGTGGGTCCCGGCCCGACGGGCCTGCGAGCGGTACGGAGCCGACGTGCTGCCGCGGCTGCGGGACGCCTATCTGGAGCCGTGGACGGGAGCCGGCCGGTCGGCGGCGGAGCTCCGCCGTGGGGTGCGGCTCGCGTGGCGGTTCGGCGCCCTGGGCCGGGTCCGCGCCTGGGGCCGCCTGTTCCCGGGCGCGGCCGCGAGCGTTCCCGCGGCCACGGAGAGCGCCCGCACGCTGCTGGAACTCCTCGAGGATCCGCCGCTCTAGGCCGTCGGGTTTCCCGGCCCAGAGGCGCGGAGCAGGTCCCTGCGGGCGTTGTTGTAGATCCGCAGGAGGTGCTTGGCCACGGCGCAGGGCGCGGCATCGGCGTGGCACTGGCGGCACGTCTGCATGTGCTGCTCGTACGTGAAACGTGCGTTCTCGAACGCGTCGTCGACAGAGGACATGACCATCTCCGGGGAGGGCGCGCGCCCTCCCGGGACGGCGCCTAGTTGACTGACTGGTACACCCGGAACAAGGGGATCATGTTACTGCCGGTACTGGGAAACCCGGCTATGGAGGCCATAGCCGGGCCTGAGATCACTCTGCGTGGTCGCCGGTCGCCGGGTCGGCGCGGGCGAGCCGGCGACTCGGCGTGCCCGCCTGATCCGACGGCGGCCGCCCTCAGCGCTGCCGACCCTCCCGTAGGGCCCGCGCGTGGTTCATGAAGGCGGTGAGGCCGACCTCGAAGGCGCGGTCGGCGCGACCCTCCCCCACCGCGGCGAGCGCCTCGGCGAGGCAGGGGGTCGGGGTCCGGTCCGTCAGTTCCCACATCGCCTCGGGGGCGGCGAGGTCGAGGGCCGAGCCCAGGACCAGGTTCTCCAGCGCGATGATCAACGGCATGATCTCGGCCCGGTCGAACCCGGCCGACATGAGCAGGGTCACCGCCCGCTCGTACTGCTCCAGCACCCGGGGCGCTCGTACGGGTGACGTCATCAGCAGCGGGATCGCGCGCGGGTGCGCGGCGAAGGCGGCACGGTAGGAGCGGGCCCAGGCCTCGACGGCCGTGTCCCACGGGGTGAGGTCGAGGGTGGCGGGGTCGATCGCGGCGGCCACGCGCTCCCGGAGCAGTTCCACGATGCCGTCCCGGCCGTCGACGTGGTGGTACACCGACCCGGTCTGGGCGCCGAGCCGCCGGGCGATCTGCGGGACGCTGAAGTCGCCGCTCTCGTCGATCAGTTGCAGCGCGGTGGTGGTGATGCGCTCGCGGTCGAGGAGCGGTGTGCGCGGCCGTCCCATGGTCAGTGATCCCCCTGAGGTCTTCCCGGATGCCCAACGGCAGGTTACATTGCGGAAACCGAAAGCCTTTAGGTTTACGGCCCGGGCCGCTCGTCATCCCCCGTGCGCCCGGAGACGTCGGCATGGTCCCGCGCACCCCCGCTCCGGCCGCCGACGCCCGCGACCCCTGCTGCCCCGCC
This sequence comes from Streptomyces sp. NPDC047085, assembly GCF_040643735.1. Classification (NCBI taxonomy): domain Bacteria; kingdom Bacillati; phylum Actinomycetota; class Actinomycetes; order Kitasatosporales; family Streptomycetaceae; genus Streptomyces; species Streptomyces sp. NPDC047085. The sequence goes on along the minus strand of NZ_JBEYUW010000006.1, from coordinate 284,253 downwards.
ACCCGGACCCCTCCCGTCCGCCGCCAGAAGGGCTCCCCCGTATGTCCGTGACCACGTCCGAGATCCCGGAGGAGAGAGCGCCGTCCGCCACGGCCACGCTCCGCTCCGGCTCCCTCGGCACCGCCGACGTCGCCTTCTTCGTCGTCTCCGCCGCCGCACCCCTGACCGTCATGGCCGGCGTCGCTCCGCTGGCCATCCTGCTGGGCGGCATCGGCGCCCCCGTCGGCTATCTCCTCGCCGGTCTGACCCTCGCCGTCTTCGCCGTCGGCTTCACCACCATGAGCCGCCACGTCAGAAGCGGCGGCGCCTTTTACGCCTTCATCACCCGGGGCCTCGGCCGCCCGGTCGGCATCGGCGCCGCCCTGCTGGCCCTGGTCGGCTACAACGGCATGGAGATCGGCGTCTACGGCCTCCTCGCCTCCGCCACCCGGGACACCCTGCACTCCCTCGCCGGCAGCGACGTCCCCTGGCTGCCCGTCTCCCTCGCCGGTCTGCTGCTGATCGGCTACGGCGGCTTCCGCTCCATCGACTTCGGCGCCAAGGTGCTCGGCGTGCTGCTCGTCGCCGAGACCGGGATACTCGTCCTGCTCGCGGGCGGGGTCCTGATCAATGGCGGCGCCCACGGACTGTCCCTCGGCTCCCTGGCCCCGGCGCACGTGTTCGTGCCCGGCACCGCCGCGGTCCTCGCCTTCGCCTTCGCCGCGTTCACCGGCTTCGAGTCGACCGTCATCTACCGCCGCGAGGCCCGTGACCCGGAGCGCACGGTGCCGCGTGCCACCTACCTCGCCGTCGGATTCCTCGGCCTGTTCTACGCATTCATCGTCTGGGTAGCCGTCCAGGCCTTCGGCGACGACCAGGTCGTAGGGGCCGCGGGCAAGGACCCGGCCGGGCTGTTCTTCACCGCGATCACCACCTACGTCGGCGGCTGGGCGGCCGACCTGATGCACGTCTTCATCATCACCAGCGTGATCGCCTCGCTCCTCGCCTTCCACAACGCGATCAACCGCTACGCCCTCGCCCTGGCCGAGGAGGGCGTGCTGCCGCGCCGGCTCGGCCGGATCCACTCGCGCCACCGCTCCCCGTACGTCGCGGGCATCGCGCAGACGGTCCTCGGCGCGGTCGTCGTCCTCGCGTTCTGGGCCGCGGACGCCGACCCGTACCAGCAGCTGCTGCTGTGGGTGAACACCCCGGGAATGATCGGCCTGTTGCTGCTGCAGCTGCTCGCGGCGATCGCGGTGCCCTGCTACTTCCGGCGCGTCCGGCACCGGGAGGGCAGCCTGCGGACCATGGTGGCGCCCGTCGTCGCCGCCACCCTGCTGGCGACCGCGATCGTGCTGGTGGTGGCCCACATGGACCTCTTCACGGGGGCCTCACCGGCCGTGAACACGCTTCTCGTCGCCGTGGCGCCGGCCGTCTTCGTCCTCGGGCTCCCGCTGGCCCGGTGGCTGCGCCGCCGACGCCCCGAGGTGTACGACGCCTTCGCCGCCGAGCCGGACGAACCGGCCGAACCCGCCGCTTCCACCGCTCCCACCGCGGCCGCCGCTCCCGCCGAATGACCCTCATCCGTACAGGAGTTCCCCCGATGCCCGCTGCCGACCTCATCCTCATCGGCGCCCAGGTCCGCACGCTCGATCCCGCCCGCCCCACCGCTTCGGCCGTCGCCGTGCACGACGGCGTGATCACCGCGGTGGGCGAGCGGGACGACGTACGCGACTGGCGCGGGTCCGGCACCGAGGTGGTGGATCTGACCGGGGCGCACCTCGTGCCCGGCCTGGTCGACGCGCACAGCCATCCGGTGTGGGGGCTGGAGATGGCGACGGGCACGGATCTGGCCGGCGTACGTGATCTGGCCGGGCTGCGCGCGGCGCTCGCCGGCGCGGAGCGGGTGGACGGCTGGGTCGTCGGCCACGGTCTGGACCACAACGCCTTCGAGGGCCGGCCCGTCCACCACGACCTCGTGGCGGACGTCCTCGGCTCCACCCCCGCCTTCCTGCGCCTGTACGACGGCCACTCGGCCCTCGTCAACGGCCCGGCCCTGGCGGCCGCCGGCGTGACCGGACCGCGTTCCTTCGCCCAGCGCGCCCAGGTGGTGTGCGATGCCGGGGGACGGCCCACCGGTCACCTGGTCGAGCATGCGGCGATGGACCTGGTGACGGACGTCGTACCGCGCCCGTCGTACGCCGACCGGCGCGCCCGGCTGCTGGAGCTGCTGTCCGCCATGGCCGCCACCGGGCTGACCGGGGCCCATGTGATGGACGGCGGCGACCTGGACCTGATGGCCGCGGTGTCCGAGGAGACGGTGCTGCCGGTGCGGCTGCGGTTCGCGCCCTGGTGCATGCCCGGCGCGGACGACGACGCCCTGCGGGAGCTGATCGAGCTGCAGGGCAGGGGCGGCCGGCACTGGCTGGTCGGCGGAGTGAAGTTCTTCATGGACGGCACCGTCGAGGGCGGCACGGCCTGGCTGGAGCACCCCGACTGCCACGGCCAGGGCACGGACGCGTTCTGGCCCGACCCCGAGGCGTACGCCGCCGCCGTACGCACCCTGCACGCGGCGGGTGTTCGTACGGCCACGCACGCCATCGGGGACGCGGCCGTGCGGCACGTCCTGGACACCGTCGCCTCGCTCGGTCCCGGCGGGCGCGGGGCGCACCGGATCGAGCACATCGAGACGGTCCCCGACGAACTGCTCCCCCGCTTCGTGGAGTTGGGCGTCGCGGCCTCGCTGCAGCCGCCGCACACCGGTTACACCCGGGACGACGGCACCGACGAGTGGTCGCGGCGCCTGGGCGCCGACCGGTCGGGCCGCGCCTGGCGGCTGCGGGACCTGCGGGAGGCCGGGGCCACGGTCGCGCTCGGCTCGGACTGGCCCATCGCGCACTACGACGCGCGTGCCGTCCTGGCGACGGCCCGCCGGCCGAAGGGCGCCGCCGCGCAGCGGCCGGGCCTCACGCCGCTGCAGGCGCTGGAGGGCTGCACCAGCCACGCGGCGGCCGCCGCCGGCGAGTCCGCCCTGGCAGGCCGCATCGCACCCGGCCTGCGGGCCGACCTGACGGCGTTCGCCGTGGACCCCGTGCACGCCCCCGGCGACGAACTGGCCGACGCGCCGGTCGCGTTGACGGTGACGGGCGGCCACGTGGTGCACCGGGGCCGCTGACCGGACGCGTCAGCGGTCCGTCAGCCCGCGGTCAGCGGCTCCTGGCACTGTTGTGCATGTGAACGGCACGGGAAACCGGAAGCCGGGAACAGGGAGAGGTGCCCGGAGTGGTTGATCGGGGACCAGCGAGCACGTCTCGAGGTCGGGCCCACGCGGCCCACGCAGGTTCGAATCCTGCCCTCTCCGCCCGAAACGCACACGACGCCGGCCGCGGGCTCCCGGCAGACTGTCAGCACCTATGTCTGCGGCTCCCAAGCACTCATCGACGACCTGCCATCGGGGCGGGACGCCGACGTCGTGCCGGCGCGGGGACGGCAGGCGGCTGGGGCGCTACTCGCCGGGGGCGAGCGTGCGGGCCAGGACGCGGGCCGTGTCGGCGATCAGCGCGTCGTCCACAGGTGCGTCCTTCGTGGCCTTGGTGGACAGTACGGCCAGCACGAGGGGTGTCCCGCGGGTGGTCCAGGCGACGCCGATGTCGTTGGCGGTCGCGTAGTCGCCGGTGCCGGTCTTGTCCCCGCGGACCCACTCCTCGGGCAGTCCGGCGCCGAACCGCTTCTTGCTGGTGGTGTTGCCCTTCAGCCAGGTGACGAGCTGCTCGCGGTCGGCGGGGTGCAGGGCCCGGCCCAGGGTCAGACGCTCGAAGCTCCGTCCCAGGGCCTGCGGGGTCGTGGTGTCGCGCGGGTCGCCGGGGACGGCGGTGTTCAGGTCGGTCTCCCAGCGGTCGAGACGGCTCACCCGGTCGCCGAGGGACCGGAAGAACCGGGTGAGGCCGGCCGGGCCGCCGATCTCGCGCAGCAGGAGGTTGCCGGCCGCGTTGTCGCTGTACTGGATCGCGGCCGCGCACAGGTCGTGCACCGACATGCCGGTGGCGAGGTTCTCCTCGGTCCTCGGCGAGTTGGGCAGGATGTCCCGGGGCGGGTAGTGGATCACCCGGTCCAGGGGTGCGCAGTCGGCATGGTCGCGCAGCACGGCCGCCGCGGCGAACGCCTTGAACGTCGAGCACATCGCGAACCGCTCCCCCGCGCGGTACACCACGGTCTCCCCCGTGCGCAGGTTGCGGGCGAACACGCCGAGGCGCGCGCCGTAGCGCTGTTCCAGATCGCTCAACTCGGTTCGGGTGGCGCCGGGGGCCGCCGAGGCGGTCGGCGCCATGACGGCAGGGGTGACCACGGCGGCGGTGGTGAGGGCGAGACCGGCCTTGATGAGGCGGCGGCGCGGCAGCGGGGCGGGACTGGTCATGTGCGGAGTTCTCCCGGTCGTCGGTCGTCGGTCGTCGGGCAGAGCGCGCTCGGTGGATCTTCGACGGGAACAGCGAAACAGCCGGACTCCTCTCATGTCCAAGAGTGATCTTTGAAGGTGTCAGAACTTATTGATATGACTGCTGGATGGATCTCCTCGCGCACCTCGAGGCGTATGTCGCGACCGCCGACGAGGCGAGCTTCTCGCGCGCGGCCGAGACTCTCGGCATCGCTCAGCCGCTCCTCAGCCGCCGTATCAAGACCCTGGAGGCCCACTTCGGGGGCCTGTTGTTCGACCGCTCGCGGCGGCAGGTGACGACGACGGAACTGGGCGTGCTGCTGCTTCCGTACGCGCGGGACGTGCTGGAACGGGCCCAGCGGCTCGGGCAGGTGGCCCGGTCGGCCCGGCGGGCGCAGGTGTGTGCCGTCGGGGTGCCCGCGGACTGCGCGCCCGCGGCGCTGGCCCGCGTCATCCGGGCCGGCACCGAACGCGGGATCACCCTCGGCGTACGGGAGCTGCCGCCGCAGGAGCGGGTCGCCGGGCTGGTCGACGGCTCGCTGGCCTACGCGCTGGTCCGCGTCGCTCCGGAGCAGGGCGCGCTCCGGGTGCCGCTCGGACTGGCGTCGGCACCCCAGCCTGATGGTGGGGAGCCGCCACGTACGCTCGAGGAGAGTGCCCGCCGCCGCGCGGTGCACCTGGAGGACCTCAGACCGCGCCGGAGCCGGGCGGCGGCCGGTGAACAGCCCGGCCCGCTGCCCATCCTGACCCTGCCGGAGGACGAAGCGCCGTACGCGCAGGACCGGTTGGGGTGCGCCGCCGCCCGGGCCGGGCTGCCGGAGGGCCTGGTCCGGCCGGCCGGACCGGCGGCCACCGCACTCGCGGAGACCCTGGCCGGGCGGGCGACGCTGCTGTGCACGGAGTCGTTCGCGCGACGGCACGGGGCCAGTTGGGCCCCGCTCGGGGATGCCGCACTGCACCGGGGGTACGAGGTGAGCGCGGCGGGCGGTCAGGGCCCTGGGGCGCGGGTGCCGCACTGGCTGATGACGGCGCTGGCCGGGGCCGCCGGTGCCGCGGCCGCCGTACCGGGCGCGGCACGGCCCGGGGACATGGACGACGACGTCCGGTCGCGGCTGGCGGCACGCGGATGAACGCGGCAGCGGCCCACCGCCACCCCCTCCATGTCGCCGCCGACGGCGCCCTCCTCGACGTCGCCGACACCATCGCCCAGGACTGGGCGGCGCTCGGCGTGCGCGGCTCGTTCCTGGCCCGGAACATCGACTCGGGTGAACAACTCGGCTTCGACGTCGGCGAGTCGGTACCCCTCGCGTCGGTGGTGAAGGTCCCGTTCGCCCTCGTGGTGCTGGACCGTATCGCGGCCGGAACCTCGACCCGGCACATCCGGTGACGGTCGACCCGGCCACCAGCAGCGTCGGCCCCACGGGGCTGGCGGCCTTCCGGCATGCGGCCACCGTGGCCGTCGCCGATCTTGTCCTGCTGATGCTCTCGGTCAGCGACAACGCGGCGGCGGACGCGCTGTTCGACCTGGTGCCGGTGGCGGACGTCGACGCCCGGCTGAGCGCCTGGGGCTGCGCGGGCATCCGGCTGCGGCACCGGATGAACCACATGTACGAGTGCGCGGCGGGAGCCGCCGGCGACGACTTCTCCCTCGCCCTGGAGCTGGCCGTCCGTGACGAGCGGGCGGGGCGGCACACCATCCGCACGCTCGACCCGGCCTACACCAACACCGGCACCGCCGAGGCCCTCGTGGAGTTGCTGCAGCGCGTGTGGCGGGACGAGATCTCCCACCCGCGAGCCACCGCCGAGCTGCGCAGGTTGTTGGGGCATCAGGTCTTCACCCACCGGCTGCCGAGCGAACTGCGCGCGGACTCCCTGCGGTACAGCGGGAAGACGGGCACCTTCCTCCATCTGCGGCACGAGATCGGTGTGGTGGAGGCGGACTCCGGAGACCGGGTGGCGATGGCCGCGCTCACCCGCGCGGACCGGCGGGCGGGCCTGGCTCCGGACATCGACCTCGCGATCGGGATCGGGGCACGGCAGGCTTTCGAGGCACTGCGCGGCTGACGCGCGCCGGGACGCCTGCCCGGCGCGACCGGGCAGGCTCCCAGGGCGAAGTGATCAGCCCCTGCCCCCGCTCAGGTTCCGCCACTCGGGCTCGACCCGCCGCCATTCCGCGTCCCATTCGGCCAGCCGGCGCCGGACCAGCCGGGCCCGGACCAGGCGTCCTCCGGCCCAGACGGTCGTGCCCGCGACCTGTGCGACCAGCACACCGGCCAGCACCGTCTGCAGCAGGGCCTCCGAGGCGGTGGCCGGTGGCGAGACCATCCGGTTCGCACGGTCGGCCCACACCGTCACCGAGGTGCCCGCCGGGGCGCCCGGGACGACCTTGGCGCGGTCCTTGTGCACGGTGCCGTCCGGGGCCGTCCACCGTACGGCGGCCCAGACCCGGCCGTCCTCGTACCCGCTCTCGGTGGGCGGGGTCCGCACCGCGTCGTCGGTGAGGACGGCGGACACGGGATGCACCTGGGCCCGCCGGGCGGAGAACGCCGAGTCCATGGAGTGGGCCGCGGCCTGGCCCGCGAACACGCCGGCCGCGATGGCGAGGAACCAGGTGACGAGCACGATCCAGGCCTCGATGACGTCGCAGTGCCGCTTGAGGGGGTTGCGCTTCCAGCGCCACAGCCGCACCCGCGTGCCCGACGTGGGAGGTGTCCCTGTCATGGTCGCCGCCTCCTCTCACGTGCCCGTGAGCGTCACGACACCATCCTGCACCTCCATCCGGGCGTCCGCTGAGTGGATGACGAAACCTGGTGTACGAGGGCGCCGAAAACGTCGAATTCGCCGACGGCCGGAACCCCGTACGACCATGTCGTATCCCATGCGGCGGACGACGACTGAGCCACACTCCGCGCGCCTCCGCCACCGCGCGTCAGGCCGTCGGAACGGCCACTTCCGCATGCTGTTCTCCGCCGAGCACCACCTTGAGCGCGCCGGTCTCCCCGGCCTTGGCGAAGACCTCGTACGCCTCCTCCATGAGGTCGAGCGGGAAGGTGTGGGTGACCATCCCGGCCGTGGGCAGCCGGCCGGCGACGGCCATCCGCAGCAGCGTGGGCGTGGAGTAGGTGTCCACGAGCCCGGTCGTGATCGTCACGTCCTTGATCCACAGGTCTTCGAGGTGCAGCGTGGCCGGCTTGCCGTGCACGCCGATGTTGGCCACGTGGCCACCGGGGCGGACCATGCGCGTGCACAGCTCGAAGCTCTCCGGGGCGCCGACCGCCTCGATGACGACGTCCGCTCCGAGCCCGTCGGTGAGATCGTCCACGAGCTGGCGGGGCGCCTCGTGGACGTCCGCCACCGCGTCCGCGCCGAACCGCCGGGCCGCCTCCAGCCGGGCCGGCGTCAGGTCCACCGCGATGATCCGCTCCGGCGAGAACAGGCGAGACGTGGCGATCGCCGCGAGCCCGACCGGCCCGGCGCCGACCACGGCCACGGTGTCACCGGGGCGTACCCGGCCGTTGAGGACGCCCACCTCGTACGCGGTCGGGAAGATGTCCGCCAGCAGCACGGCGTCCTCGCCGCGGACGGTGCCGGGCAGCGGGTGCACGGACAGGTCGGCGTAGGGCACCCGGACGAACTCGGCCTGGGTGCCGTCGATCAAATGGCCGAGGATCCAGCCCCCGCCGCCCCGGCACTGGCCGTACCGCCTCTCCCGGCAGAAGCGGCAGCGGCCGCAGGAGGTGATGCAGGAGACGAGGACCCGGTCCCCGGGCCGGACGGAGCGCACGTCGGCGCCGGCCTCGACGACCTCACCGACGGCTTCGTGTCCGAGTACCGTTCCGGTGCGCACCTCGGGCACGTCGCCCTTGAGGATGTGCAGGTCCGTCCCGCAGATGGTCACGGCGTCGACCTTGACGATCGCGTCGGTGGGCTCCTTGAGGGCCGGGTCCGGGACGTCCTGCCAGGCGGATTCTCCCGGGCCCTGGAAGACGAAACCTTTCATGGCGCTCCTCACCTCTCCGGTGTGAACCGTTCAGATGTTCCAGCTCCAGTGCGCGACCTCGGGCAGGTCGGTGCCGTGGGCGCGGATCCAGGCGTGGTGGCGGGTGCGGGCGTCGGCCATCGCCTGGCGCAGGGCGGCGGCGCGCACGGCGAGGCCGGGAACCCGGTCGATGACGTCCATGACGAGGCGGTAGCGGTCGAGGTCGTTGCGCACGACCATGTCGAACGGGGTGGTCGTGGTGCCGGACTCCTTGTAGCCGCGCACATGCAGGTGCGGGTGCCCGGTGCGGCGGTAGGCGAGCCGGTGGATCAGCCACGGGTAGCCGTGGTAGGCGAAGATCACCGGCTTGTCGGTGGTGAACAGGCCGTCGTACTCGGAGTCGGTCATCCCGTGCGGGTGTTCCTCGTGCGGCAGCAGCCGTGTCATGTCGACCACGTTGACCACGCGCACCGCCAGCCCGGGCAGGTGGCGGCGCAGCAACTGGGCGGCGGCCAGCACCTCCTGGGTGGGGACGTCCCCGGCGCAGGCGAGGACCACGTCGGGTTCGCCGCCGTCCTCAGTGCCCGCCCAGTCCCAGATCCCGGCGCCGCGCGCGCAGTGGGCCTCGGCCTGTTCCAGGGACAGCCAGTCGAAGCAGGGCTGTTTGCCGGCGACGACCACGTTGACGTAGTCGCGGCTGCGCAGGACGTGGTCGACCACGGACAGCAGGGTGTTGGCGTCCGGGGGCAGATAGACCCGTACGACCTCGGGGCTCTTGTTGAGGACGTGGTCGACGAAGCCGGGGTCCTGGTGGGAGAAACCGTTGTGGTCCTGACGCCACACATGGGAGGTGAGCAGGTAGTTGAGCGAGGCGACGGGAGCGCGCCAGGGCAGTCCGCGGGCGGTCTTCAGCCACTTGATGTGCTGGTTGACCATCGAGTCGACGATGTGCACGAACGCCTCGTAGCAGGAGAACAGTCCGTGCCGGCCGGTCAGCAGATAGCCCTCCAGCCAGCCCTGGCAGAGGTGTTCGGACAGGACCTCCACGACCCGGCCGTGCCGGTCGAGGTGTTCGTCGACCGGGAGCACCGCGTCCTGCCAGGCCTTTCCGCTGGCGTCGAAGACGGCCTGGAGCCGGTTGGAGGCGGTCTCGTCGGGGCCGACCAGACGGAAGTCCCGGCGGGGCCCGGTGTCCTTCATGACCTGTTCGAGGAAGGCGCCGAGGACACGGGTGGGTTCGTGCAGGGTCGAGCCGGTCTTGTCGACGGGGACGGCGAAGGCGTCGAGGGGCGGAAGGGGGAGTTCGCGCAGGAGCAGGCCGCCGTTGGCGTAGGGGCTGGATCCGAGCCGCTTGCTTCCCTTGGGGACACAGGCGAGGACGTCCGCGACCGGCCGCCCGTCGGCGTCGAACAGTTCCTCGGGCCGGTACGAGCGCAGCCACTGCTCCAACTGTCGCAGATGTTCCGGGTTTTCGCGCACGTTCGGCAGCGGGACCTGGTGGGAGCGCCAGGTGCCCTCGACGGGTTCTCCGTCCACCTCGGCCGGGCCGGTCCAGCCCTTGGGGGTGCGCAGCACGATCAGCGGCCAGTGCGGGCGCTCGCCGTCGCCGCTCTCGCGGGCGGTCCGCTGGATCAGCGCGATGCGGTCCAGTGCCTGGTCGAGGGCGCCGGCCAGGGCGCGGTGCACCGCGGCGGGGTCGTCGCCGGTGACGTACAGGGGTTCGTGTCCGTATCCCCGCAGCAGCGCGTCGAGTTCGGCCTCGGGGAGCCGGGACAGCACGGTCGGGTTGGCGATCTTGTAGCCGTTGAGGTGCAGGACCGGCAGCACGGCTCCGTCGTGCACCGGGTCCAGGAACTTGTTGGAGTGCCAGGACGCGGCCAGCGGTCCGGTCTCCGCCTCGCCGTCCCCGATGACGCAGGCGACCAGGAGGTCCGGGTGGTCGAAGGCGGCGCCGTAGGCGTGCGCGAGGGAGTAGCCGAGTTCGCCGCCCTCGTGGATCGAGCCGGGGGTCTCGGGGGCCACATGGCTGGGCACTCCGCCCGGGAAGGAGAACTGCCGGAACAGCCGCTCCATGCCGGCCGCGTCCCGGCTCACGTCCGGGTACGTCTCGCTGTAGCTGCCCTCCAGCCAGGAGCCCGCGACCACGGCGGGCCCGCCGTGCCCCGGCCCCCACACGCACAGCGTGTCCAGCCCGCGCGCCTTGATCACACGGTTGAGGTGCGTGTACACGAGGTTGAGCCCGGGTGAGGTGCCCCAGTGGCCGAGCAGGCGCGGCTTGATGTGCTCGGGCCGGAGCGGTTCGGTCAGCAGAGGGTTGGCCAGGAGGTAGATCTGGCCGGCGGACAGATAGTTGGCGGCGCGCCAGTGCGCGTCCAGGGTGCGCAGTTCCTCGTCGGTGAGCGCGTGGTCGGTGAGTGCGGGGGCGTCCGGGTGGGCGGCCTGCGGCATGGGAGGCTCCGGAAGTCGTCGTCGGTGGTCGGCCGGTCTGCGGGGCACATCACGTGGTGGTGCGGGGCAGGAGCGTGGTGTCCACCTCCCTGGGGGAGCGATCCGGTTCCAGCGTGGCGGTGCGGGCGCCGGCGGGGACAGGGGCCGTTCGGCCCGAGCCGCACGGCCGACCGACCCGGCCGGGGCGGCGTCGCCGAACGGGCTGCGGTGCTCGCTCCCCCGGCCGCACAGCACCACGACCGCCCCGGCGGGGCGTCTCAGTCCGTGCCCGGCTCCGCCCCTGGGCGCACGATCACCACCGGACAGCTCGCGTGGTCCGTCACGTGCCGGCTGACGGAACCGAGCAGGGCGCGGGCGAATCCGCCCCGGCCCCGGCTGCCGACGACCAGGGCCTCGGCACCCTCGGCGGCCCTCAGCAGGACGTCGGCGGCGTTGCCGTGCACCAGCAGTGGCCGTACCGAGGCGACCGCCTCGGAGCCGAGCACCTCGGTCAGTTCCCGGGTCATCTGATCCCGGGCCTGCTGCTCGTCGAGGTCCATGTCCACCGCGGGCGCCGACCAGCCGTAGATGCCCGGCAGCTCCCAGGCGGACACCGCGTCCACGGTGCCGCCCAGGAGCCGGGCATAGCGCACGGCCCAGTGCAGCGCCGCGTACGAGGACGGTGACCCGTCGATGCCGACCACGACCCTGGGCCGGGCAACCTCCGCCTCCATGCGTCCCACCTCTTCCTGCCATGGCACCGGGCTCGGGACATTCGCCCCTCCCTCCCACGCTGCGCGCGGTGGCGCCGCACCGCCACAGCAGCGCATCCGCTCAGGGCAGCAGCCGCTGTTCCTTCGCCACCGCGACCGCGCCCGCCCGGGTGTCCACGCCGAGCTTGTCGTAGATGCGGCGTAGGTGGGTCTTGACCGTGGCCTCGCTGATGAACAGGGCGCGGGCGATGGCGTGATTGGCCAGGCCGCGGGCGAGGTGGGCGAGGATGTCGCGTTCGCGGGGGGTGAGGGTGGGGCGCGGATCGCGCAGCCGGGACATGACGCGGTCGGCGACCGGGGGTGACAGGGCCGGGCGGCCCTGGGCGGCGGCGTGGACGGCCGCGAAGAGGTCCTCGGGGCGCTCCGCCTTCAGCAGGTAACCGGTGGCGCCCGCCTCGACGGCGCGGGTGACGTCGGCGTCGGTGTCGTACGTCGTCAGGACCAGCACGTGCGGGGCCGGTGCGGTCGACCGCAGACGGCGGGTGGTCTCCACGCCGTCGATGCCGGCGCCCAGTTGCAGGTCCATCAGGACGACGTCCGGGTTCACCTTGCGGGCGAGGGCGAGGGCCTCCTCGCCGCTGCCCGCCTCGCCGACGACCTCGATGTCCGGCGCGCTGTGCAGCAGGGCGAGCAGTCCGGCGCGTACGACGGCGTGGTCGTCGCAGACGAGGATGCGCACGGGCGGCGTGCCGCCTGCCGTACCCGGTGTCTGGGGTGTCTCGGCCGTCTTGGGTGGCTCGCTCATCTGGGCTCCAACGGGATCGCCGCCGACAGTGCTGTGCCCTCGCCGGGGGCCGACTCGATGGTCAGGGTGCCGCCCAGCTGGCGCAGGCGGGCGCGGATGGCGGGGAGGCCGTGCCCGCGGTCCCCGCCGGCCGGGACCGCACCGGTGTCGAAGCCGCGGCCGTCGTCGGTCACGTCCAGGACGATCTGGTCGTCCAGGCAGGTCAGGGTGAGCGTGGCCGTCGCGGCGTTCGCGTGTTCGCGGACGTTGGCCAGGGCGCCCTGGGCGATGCGGAGCAGGGCCGACTCCACGGGCGCCGGCAGCGCGGCAGGCGGGGTGCCCTCGGTGTGGACGCGGACGGTGAGCGCGGGCGTCGTCTCGCGTTCGGCGACCGCGCGCAGGGCCTGGAGCAGGCCGCCGCCCTCGGCGAGGTCGGCCGGGGTCAGGTCGTGGACGAAACGGCGGGCCTCGGCGAGGCTGCGCTCGGCGATGGAGGCGGCCGTACGGACGTGGTCGCGGGCCGTGTCGGGGGCGGTGTCCCAGAGCCGGTCCGCGGCCTGCAGCAGCATCCGCTGGCTGGACAGGCCCTGGGCGAGGGTGTCGTGGATCTCGCGGGCCAGGCGTTCGCGTTCGGCGAGGGTGCCCTCCCGGCGCTCCGTGGCGGCCAGCTCGCGCCGGGTGCGGACCAGGTCGGCGATCAGGGTGTCGCGGCGGGCCGACTGGCGCTGCATGACGACATAGACGGTGGTGGCGACGGCGGCGACGGCCGGGGGCGCGAGGAGCAGATTGGGGTCGGGCCAGCCCGCGAGGCTCAGCTGGGCCGCGACCGCGAGCGCGGTCAGCAGCGCGACGAGCGGGACGGCGGCGCGCGGCGGCAGGGTGCGCAGACCGGTGTAGAAGAGCGGGACCGCGCACCAGGCGAAGCTGGGCGCGAGGACGACGAGCAGGGCCCAGGCGGCGACGACCAGGCCCAGCCAGGTCAGCCGGCGCAGGGTGGGGCGGGTGCCGATCGCCGGGCCGAGCACGTACAGCACGGCCAGCAGCACGGAGAGGGCGATGACCCAGGGGGTGCGCGGGCCTTCGGCGTGCCGGGCCAGGTAGCGGGCGAGGGACGCGGCCAGCAGCACGAAGAACGCCGTGTGCATGACGATGGTGAGGGCGCGGGTGTCGTCCCGCTCGGGCGTGGCTGCCGGCGGCTCCTCCCTCATCCTCGCTCGCTCCCTCACGTCGGGCTCCGTCTCTGCGCTCTCTCTGAGCCCCGTCTCTGCCCCGTCTCTGCGCTGAACTGGGCAAACACCTTCCATTGTTCCCTGGTCCCCGGCGGGCGGGGTCATCCGATCGGATGACCCCCGGGACCACCGGTCCGTCGACGGGGAAGGGCCGGATCCGGGCCGAGGATCGATGTGGGAGCGACACCGCCCCCGCATCCCACTGCCGGTCCACCGCAGAGAGGCCCTGTCATGCCCAGCCGCAAGAAGCCGTCCAGCCGTAGCCGCGTCCTGCTCGGCGGTGCCGCCCTCGCCGTCGTCGGCGCGGGTGTCGTCGGTACGGTCGCCGCCAACGCCGCCGACTCCGAGGGCATCACTCCCGCCGCCGTGTCCGTCCGGGGCGGCGACCTCACGCAGAGCACCCACCTCACCCTGGACGCGGCCACCGAGGCGGCGCAGGCCGCGGTGGACGCCGCCGAGAAGGACGGCCGGCAGGTGTCGGTGGCGGTCGTCGACCGCAACGGCAACACGATCGTCACCCTGCGCGGCGACGGCGCGGGCCCCCAGTCGTACGAGTCCGCCGAGCGCAAGGCGTTCACCGCGGTCTCCTGGAACGCGCCCACCTCGGAGCTGGCCAAGCGGCTGGAGCAGGCACCGAACCTCAAGGACATCCCGGGCACGCTGTTCCTCGGCGGCGGTGCCCCGGTCACGGCCAAGGGCGCCCCGGTCGCGGGCATCGGCGTGGCGGGCGCCCCGTCCGGCGACCTGGACGAGAAGTACGCACAGGCGGGCGTGGCGGTGCTGGGCCACTGAGGCCGGCCGCCCCCGGCACGGCGAAGGCGTCCGGTCCGACCCTCACGGGCCGGACCGGACGCCTTCGGACGGTTGTTCAGGCCGTCAGCACTGTGCTCAGCACTGTGCTCGGACGGCTCAGACGAGGTCGAACCGGTCGAGGTTCATGACCTTGTCGAACGCGGCGACGAAGTCCTTCACGAACTTCTCCTTCGCGTCGTCCGAGGCGTAGACCTCGGCGAGGGCGCGCAGCTCGGAGTTCGAGCCGAAGACCAGGTCGGCACGGGTGCCGGTCCACTTGACCTCGCCCGTGGCCGCGTCACGGCCCTCGAACGTGGTCGCGTCCTCGGACGTCGACTTCCAGGTCGTGCCCAGGTCGAGCAGGTTGACGAAGAAGTCGTTCGTCAGCGCGCCGGGCGTCTCGGTGAGGACACCGTGGCGCGAGCCCTGGTGGTTGGCGCCCAGGACGCGCAGGCCGCCGACGAGGACGGTCATCTCGGGCGCGCTCAGGTCGAGCAGGTTCGCCTTGTCGAGCAGCAGGTACTCGGCCGGCAGGCGGTTGCCCTTGCCCACGTAGTTGCGGAAGCCGTCCGCGACGGGCTCCAGCGCCTCGAAGGACTCGGCGTCCGTGTGCTCCTCGGTCGCGTCGACACGGCCCGGGGTGAAGGGCACCTCCACCTCGTGGCCGCCGTCCTTGGCGGCCTTCTCCACCGCGGCGACACCGCCGAGGACGATGAGGTCGGCGAGGGAGACCTTCTTGGCGCCGGAGGAGGCGTTGAACTCCTGCTGGATTCCCTCCAGGACGCGCAGCACCTGGGCCAGCTCGTCGGGCTCGTTGACCTCCCAGCCGCGCTGCGGCTGCAGGCGGATGCGGGCACCGTTGGCACCGCCGCGCTTGTCGCTGCCGCGGAAGGTGGACGCGGACGCCCAGGCGGTGGAGACCAGCTGGGACACGGTGAGGCCCGAGTCGAGCAGCTTGGCCTTGAGGGACGCGACGTCCGCGTCGTCGATCAGCTCGCCCTCGCGCTCCGGCAGCGGGTCCTGCCACAGCAGCGTCTCCTCCGGGACCTCCGGGCCGAGGTACAGCGACTTCGGGCCCAGGTCACGGTGGGTCAGCTTGTACCAGGCGCGGGCGAAGGCGTCCGCGAACTCCTCGGGGTGCTCGTAGAAGCGGCGGGCGATCGGCTCGTAGATCGGGTCGAAGCGCAGCGACAGGTCCGTCGTGAGCATGTTCGGCGCGATCTTCTTCGCGGAGTCGTGAGCGTGCGGGACCGTGCCCTCGCCCGCGCCGTCCTTCGGCTTCCACTGGTGGGCGCCGGCGGGGCTCTTCGTCAGCTCCCACTCGTAGCCGAACAGGTTCTCGAAGAAGTTGTTGCTCCACCGGGTCGGCGTGGTGGTCCAGGTGACCTCGATGCCGGAGGTGATGGCGTCCGCGCCCTTGCCGGTGCCGTAGGTGCTGCTCCAGCCCAGACCCTGCTCCTCCAGGCCGGCCGCCTCGGGGTCGGCGCCGACGTTGTCGGCCGGGCCCGCGCCGTGGGTCTTGCCGAAGGTGTGACCGCCGGCGATCAGGGCGACGGTCTCCTCGTCGTTCATCGCCATGCGGCGGAACGTCTCCCGGATGTCGCGGGCCGCGGCGATCGGGTCCGGGTTGCCGTTCGGGCCCTCCGGGTTGACGTAGATGAGGCCCATCTGGACGGCGCCGAGCGGGTTCTCCAGCTCGCGGTCGCCTGTGTAGCGCTGGTCGTCCAGCCAGGTGGTCTCGGGACCCCAGTAGACGTCCTCCTCCGCCTCCCAGACGTCCTCGCGGCCGCCGCCGAAGCCGAAGGTCGTGAAGCCCATGGACTCCAGCGCCACGTTGCCGGCGAGGATCATGAGGTCGGCCCAGGACAGGCTCTTGCCGTACTTCTTCTTGACCGGCCACAGCAGACGGCGGGCCTTGTCCAGGTTGGCGTTGTCGGGCCAGCTGTTCAGCGGCGCGAAGCGCTGCTGGCCGGCGCCGGCGCCGCCGCGGCCGTCGCTGATGCGGTAGGTGCCCGCGCTGTGCCAGGCCATGCGGATGATGAGCGGGCCGTAGTGGCCGAAGTCGGCCGGCCACCAGTCCTGGGAGGTGGTGAGCACCTCTTCGATGTCCCGCTTCACGGCCGGAAGGTCGAGGGACTGGAACGCCTCGGCGTAGTCGAAGCCCTCGTCCATCGGGTTGGCCACGGCCGGGTTCTTGGCAAGGATCTTCAGGTTGAGCCGGTCCGGCCACCACTGACGGTTGCCGCCGCCCTGGGTCGGGTGCGGGGCACGCCCGTGCACGACGGGGCAGCCGCCGCTCCCCTCCTCCGTCTTCGCGGCGAGTGCGTCGTAGTTCTCAGTCATGGCAATCCTTCCGAACTGGACGGAAATCGGTGCTCAGAATCGGTGCTCAGAAACTGCGGCCGTTGGAACAGTCGGGGCAGGTGCCCCAGTAGACGACCTCGGCCTCGTCGATCGCGAAGCCACGGTCGTCGGACGCGGTCAGGCAGGGTGCCTCGCCGACCGCGCAGTCGACGTCGACGACGGCACCGCACGAGCGGCACACGGCGTGGTGGTGGTTGTCGCCGACGCGTCCCTCGTACCGGGCGGGGCTGCCGGCCGGCTCGATACGGCGTATGAGGCCCGCCGCGGTGAGCGCGTGCAGGGCCTCGTAGACAGCCTGCAAAGAGATGTGGCCCACGCGCTCGCGGACCCCGGAGGCGATCGCCTCGACGCCGAGGTGGTCACCGCCCCGGACGGTCTCCAGCAGCGCGACGCGGGCCGCCGTCACGCGCAGGCCGGCACCGCGCAGCTCCTCGGCGGTGGTCGGAGTCTCGGATGCGGTCATGGGGCCGAACCTACCCTCATAAACACGAAGGATTCAAGAAAACGAACGATGCAATTCTGGCCTCTTGCCCGCAGACCTGAATTTGCTTATGCACACGCTTCCTGGGCATGACTCTCGCGCGTCTTGTACGCATCACGCGCCCGGTACGCATCATGTGGCCGCGCTTCCGCCGCGCGGGCACGGCAAGCCGAGGGGTCCTCCGAACGGGTGAGCGCCGCGTCGGGGAGGTCAGACCGCGGGCAGCTGGCGCTCGAACACGATCCGGTCGACTCCGGGGCCGTCGTAGTCGCGGACGGGGCCAGTGACCGTGAAGCCCATCGCGGTGTGGAAGGCGATGGATCCCCGGTTCTGCGGGGAGGTGATCGCCTTCACGTGGGTACGGCCCTGGGCCGAGGCCTGTTCGAAGAAGCGCTCGTAGAGGTGGCGGGCCAGTCCCGTGCCGCGCAGCCGTGGTGCCACGCCGACGAAGTGGATGTAGGCGGCGTCGGGCGCCGACGGGGACATCAGGCCGACGAGGAAGCCCGCGAGACCGGCGTCGTCCTCGGCGATCAGGCTCGTGCGGTGGAAGTGGTCCAGGAAGAGCCGGGGCAGCACCGAGCGGATCGGCCGCTCCCACCATTCGTCCACGACGGCGATGACCTGGTCGTGGTCAGCGGGTTCGGCGGGCCGCACACGCACACTCCGATTCATGATCGGGAATGCTTCCAGCGCATGTGCGGCCTGTCCATAGGGCGTCGCCCGGCCTGGCTCCCCACCGCGCGCCCGGCCCGGCTCCACGAGCCGTCGCCGGGTCCCACGCCCGCCGCCCCGGTCAAGAGGTCTCCCGGACCCGACTGAAGAGCCGGCCCGCGAGGTCGACGCCGGTGACCGTGCCGTCGTCGTCCAAGGTGAAGAAGCCGCGCTGCCCCTTCAGGCCGCCCTCCGTGATGATGTACTCGTCGCCGTCGCCGGGCAGGAACCCGAGGCCGGCCGCCGCGTAGTCCGGCGGCATCTCGGTGTCCGACGCGTGGCGGATCTCCGGCTTGATCCCGACCGCGAGCGTCAGCCGGCCGCCGTCGGCGGCGATGTCGAGGTTCATGGGGCCGATCTCGTAGCGGCCGACGACCTGCCGGGCCCGCGCCTCGTCGTACGGGACCGGCTCGGGGTCCCGGTCCACCACGCCGAGGCAGTGCTCCAGGGCCCAGCGGGCCACCGACTGGTTGAACTGGTAGCCGTCCGGTCCACCGTTTGCGAGTGCGACGACGGCGAAGTTCCGCTCGGGCACGAGCAGCAGTTCGGCGAAGTGGCTGTGGCCCGAACCGCCGTGCCCGACCGTGCGGACGCCGTCCACGTCCCGCAGGAACCAGCAGATGCCGAAGGCGTCCCCGAGGGTGCTGCCGCGCAGCTCGACGGTCTGCGTCCGCATGCTCCGCAGCGCCTCGGCGGGCAGCACGCCCTCTCCGGTGCCGAGGTGGAAGCGGGCCCAGCGCAGCAGGTCGCCGACGCAGGAGACGAGTCCACCGCCGCCGGGGTTGTTGGCGCGCCCGCCGCCCCGGTACACGGTCCACGGCTGGACGGGCCGGACCGTGCCGTCCTCGTCCCGGTTGTGCCCCCGGGCGAACCGTGCGGCCATGGCGTCGTCCAGGTCGTAGCAGGTGCCGGTCAGGCCCAGCGGCTCCAGGACCAGCGAGGTCACGGCCCGCTCGAACGGCAGACCCGTGACCTTCTCGATCACCCGGCCCGCGAGGTTGTACCCGGCCTGGCTGTACGAGGCCCGCGTGCCGGGCGGCGCGATGATGTCGAGGCCGACCATCCGCTCCACGAACGCCGACAGGGAGAGGTCCTCGGCATCGGTGCCGATGAGGTTCCACTCCAGGCCCGCGGTGTGGTTGAGCAGGTTCAGCACGGTGATCCGCTCCGCCGACCGCTCGTCGGCGAGCCGGAGTTCGGGGACGTACCGGCGCACCGGCGCGGTCAGCTCCACCCGGCCCTCCGACGCCAGGCGCAGCAGCGCGGTGGCGGTGAAGGACTTGCTGATCGACCCGAGCGGGAACAGCGACTTCTCGTCCACCGGGAGCGGCTGGTCGAGGCTCGTCACGCCGTGCGAGACATACATCTCCTGACCGTCCATCAAGATCCCGACGGCCACACCGGGAACCCCGTACTCCTTGGCCGTCGCCGCCACGAACTCCGACAGCGCCTGCTGCGTCATGATGACCCCTCCCATTCGCCGGAACACCGCTTGAACTAAGTACAAGAGGACTCTAGAGCCCACCTGAACAAAGTGCAAGTGCTCACTTGAACTTAGTTCATACGGGCTCGTGAGAGACCTCGCCGAGCGGACCGGGACCGCCGGCGGCCCTCACTCGTACGGGTGCACCGGGCCGGGCCATCCGTGGCATACCGGGGGCTGCGTCGTTCGGCAGCAGTGTGACCTTTGCAACGTGACGTGAATGAGAGGGGGCGAACGGGCAACGTTCCCCTTCATGCCCCACGCGTACCTCCTGCGGCAGGTGATCGGATGAGTACGGCGACGACCCGGGAGACCCGGACGCCGCCCACACGGACAGGCGCGGCCCCGACCCCGGCCACGTCCAGATCCTCCCCGTCCGCCGCGGCGCCGTCCCTGCCGTCCCTCACCGGACTGCGGTGGATGGCGGCACTTCTCGTCTTCGGCCTGCACGTCAACAACTTCGGCTACTTCGGCGGCTACGCCGGCCACCTGGTCTTCTGGGGATTCGGGGCAGGCGCCACGGGCGTCTCGTTCTTCTTCGTGCTCTCCGGCTTCGTGCTGACGTGGTCCGCCCGGCCGCACGACCGCGCGCTCGGCTTCTGGCGGCGGCGCATCGCGCGGATCTACCCGGTGCACCTGGTGACGCTCGGGGTCGCGTTCCTCATGGCGTACACGCTGGCCCGTCAGCCGAAGCCGACGCCCTCACAGACACTGGCGAACGCTCTGCTGCTGCATTCCTGGTGGCACCCCTGGTGGCAGACCCTGAACCCGGTCAGCTGGTCGCTGGCCTGCGAGGCGTTCTTCTACGCCGCCTTCCCGCTGCTCTTCCTGCTGCTGCGCCGGCTCGGCGCCCGGGGCACGGTCGCGCTCGGCGCCCTGGCGGTGGTGTCGGTGCTGGTCCTGGCCCGGGCGGACGCCCACCACTGGACGAGCGAGTCGCTGTACTCCCTGCCCGCCGCCCGGCTGCCCGAGTTCGTCCTCGGCGCGGTGACGGCGCGGCTGGTGCTGCTCGGCCGGTGGCGCGGGCCCGGACTGGAGGCGTCGCTGGCGCTGGCCATCATCGGCTACTTCCTCGTCCCCCAGGTCACCCCGGGCTATCCGGCCACCGTCTGCACCCTCGCCGGGTTCACGGTGCTCATCCCCGCGGCGGCCGTGGCGGACCTGAAGGGGCTGCCCTCGCTGTGGCGGCACCGGCGGATGGTGCGGCTGGGGGAACTGTCGTTCGCCTTCTACATGATCCATCTGCTGGTCCTGCGCGCGGGCACCAACCTGCTCGGCAGCAAACCGCACTTCGGCATCCTGGCCGGCCTGGCGGTCACCACCGCCGCCTTCACCCTCTCCCTCGCGCTCTCCTGGGTCCTGTACGAGGCGGTCGAACGCCCGGCCAGACGCCTGCTCCTGCGCCGCCGCGGCCGCTCCCGCTCCGCCCCGGAACGCGAGCCGGTGCCGTCCACCCGAGAGGCGTCGAGCGCCGCACGGGACTGAACGGGCCGTTCTCCGAACAGCCGTGCGCCGGTCCCCACGCGTGGGAACCGGCGCACGGGCCGCTGTCAGCCGCTGTTGATGCAGGTGTTGCCGCTGGTCGGGTTCAGCAGCGCGAGGAGGAGGTTGAGCGAGTTGCCGCAGGCGTTGACCGGGATGTCGACCGGGATCTGGATCACGTCGCCGGAGAGGACGCCCGGGCTGTTGCCCGTCACGCCGACCGTCGGGTCGGGGTCCGCCGCGTGGGCTGCCGTGGCACCCGTCAGGGCCAGGGTACCGGCGAGAACGGCGGTCGTAGCAAAGCTGCGCATACGCATGAGTTGCCTCACTAGTAGACGATGGAACGCTTCCATCTGACCGGCACCCCGCCCCGGGCGCCTGCCCTGCTACGCCGTTCGGGGCGCCATGGGAACCGCTACGGGAACTGGGTCACCTTGGAGGGGACCGTGTCCGTGCCCGACGTGGGGGCGCCGGTGTTGTTGACGACGTGGGCGTACTGGCCCTTGCCGCCGAGGGAGATCACCAGCAGGTCGTGCATCCTGATGCCTGCCGTGGCCGGCACCTGGAAGCCGTGGGCCTGCACGATCGACGGGTCGGCCGTGTAGTTGCAGTAGCTGCCCAGGCCCCATGCCTCGTGGGCGGTGACGGAGTCGGCGACCTTGTAGGCCGCGTAGCCGACGATGCCGTCGTGGGTGATGGCGGCGGCGTTCGGGGCGTCGTACGCCTTCTCGTTCTGGAAGAAGATCGTCCGGCCGCGTTCGCCGTTCCAGTACACGTCGTACTTGTTGAAGTGTTCGACGAACAGGCCTGTGGCAAGTACGTCGTTGCCGTTGACCCGCAGGCCGTAGTCGGCGCGGTTGGTGTCCCAGCCGACGCCGCTGCCGTGGTCGGCGCGCCAGATCCAGGTGTGGTCGACGATGACGTTGTTGCTGTCGACCACCACGGAGTTGGTGGCGAGGCCGGGTCCGGCGCCGCCGATGCGGATGAACACGTCCTGCATGGTGGTGGGGTTGGCGGAGTGATCGGCGATGGCGCCGGGGGTGCCGATCCGCAGGAGCGTGTCGGAGTTGACCGGGCCCGCGTCGATCAGGAAGCCGGCCAGCCTGACGCCGTCGACGTCGGCCACGTGCATCGCGTCGACGCCGTTGTCCGGGACGAGGGTGGCGAGCCCGAGGCCGAGGACGACGGTGTTCGCGCGGGTGACGTCGATGGTCTGGTCGAGGTGGTAGACGCCCGGGGTGAAGAGGAGGTCGAGGCCCTGGGCGAGGGCCTGGTTGATGGTGGCGGCGGTGGCGCCCGGCTTGACGACGTAGAACTGGTCGAGCGGGATCGAGGTGCCCGCGTTCGCCGGCCAGGAGACTCCGCGGACGTTGGTGCGCTTGGCCGGGACGAACACCTTGTAGGCGGAGCCGTCCAGATACAGGAACGGCTTCTCGCGTGAGACCGGTGTCGTGTCCAGGGTGGTGTACGGGCCGCTGTCGAAGTTGGTCGCGGGTGCGCCCTGGACGCCGGAGAACGTCATGTTCCAGACGCCGTTGGTCCAGCCGCCGACCGAGCTGTCGCGAGTGTACCACTGCTGCTGGGAGTACGGGCCGACCGTGCCGTCGATCTTCGAGTCCGCGATGTAGCCGCCGGAGGCCCAGCCGTAGCCGTTCGGGGCGAGGTTGAGGCCGCCCTGGACGTGGATGCGGCGGAACGGGGCCGCCTGGGCGACCGCCCAGCGGTCCGTGCCGTTGGACGGCTTGATGGCCAGGTTCTCCGCCGAACGCCAGAAGTTCTGGGTGGCGTTGCCGTTGAACCAGCCCGCGTCGACGGTGATGTCGCCGTTGATCTGCGTGTCGTCGGGGTTCGGGCCGAGGCCGGAGATCGAGGTGTAGAAGCCGATCTGGGCGTTGATCCCGTTGTAGGTGCCCGGCTTGAGCAGGAACTGGTAGCGGCCGGTGCCGAACTGGCTCGACTCCTGCTGGGCGAAGACGTCGTCGAACTTCTGCTGCAGGTTGGGCGTCGACGGGTCGACGACGATGACGTTCGGGCCGAGGTCGCCGCCGCCCTGGACGGGCGGGACGCCGGTGGAGCCGGTGTGCACGGCGACCTCCCACAGGGAGTAGCCGTAGCCGGTGCCGCGCGCGGTGCCGTACACGCGGACGTAGCGGCCCGACCCGCTGACGTCGTACGAGGCGGTGCCGCCGGTCGCGCCCGTGACGCTCTTGAGCGTGCTCCAGTTCTGGCCATCGGTGGAGGCCTGGATCTGGAAGTCCTTGCCGTACGCCGTCTCCCAGTTCAGGTCGACCTTGCACAGGCTCTGGACCGAGCCCAGGTCGACCCTCACCCACTGCGGGTCCGAGGCCTGGCTGGACCAGCGGGTCGCGGTGTCGCCGTCGAAGGCGGCGGAGGCCGGGGTGCCTGCGTTCTCGGTGGAGGAGGCGGCGGCGGGCCTGCCCTGGGCGGCGTTCGCGGTGCCGCAGGCGGGCTGGGTGCCGCTCGCCGTGCCGAAGACCTGGAACTCCCAGAGGGAGTAGCCCCATTGAGTGGCGCGGTGCACGCCGAGCATCCGCACGTAGCGGCCCTGGCCGGAGACGTCGAGCGTGTCGACGCCGCCGTCGGAGCCGGTGACGGACCTCAGGTCGGTCCAGGTGGTGCCGTCCTTCGATATCTGGACCTTGTAGTCCTTGCCGTAGGCGGTCTCCCAGTTCAGCACCACCTGGGTGACCGTGGCCGTCGCGCCCAGGTCGACCTGGAGCCACTGGTCGTCGCCGGCGGCCGAGGACCAGCGGGTCCCGGTGTCGCCGTCGACGGCCTTGGCGGCAGTGGTGCCGCCGTTCTCCTCGGAGGACGCGGTGGCCGTCTTCCCCTGGGACAGCGGGGTGTCGGCCGCGACGGCCGGTGGCTGGTTGGCGGGCAGGGCGATCAGCGCGGCGGTGGCGGCCAGCGCGATGCCCAGGGATCTCAGTCTCATTCCGGCGGCTCCCTGCGGGTGTGGGGTCACGCAACCAAGCAACCAAGCCCATGGCTTAGTTCATGCTTTGATTTAAGTGATGAGCCAAGCCGGCGGCAAGCCTTCGGAAGCCAAATGATTCAACTGATGTCTCAACTGCCGTGTGGCAACTGCCCCTTGATCATGCTCAGCAGCGCGCCGTGCGTCTCGTCGTCGGCGGCCACGATCAGCCCGCCCGCGCCGGTGTGCAGAGGCTGGCCGTGGATGCCGGTCACCACGCAGCCGGCGGCCCGGCACAGGGCGATCCCGGCCGCGAAGTGCACACTGTCGCGCAGGTCGCCGTCGGTGACGTACGCGGCGCGCCGGCCGGCGGCCACCCAGGCGACCGCGAGCGTCGTGGACACCACCCGGGGCCGGAACCGCTGCGCGAAGCCGGGGTCGGCCAGGAGCCGGACCGCCCGGAAGCCGGGTGCGTTCGGGAAGGGCGGATCGAGGTTGACGTCCACCAGCCGGGACTCCGGCGTGGGCGCCAACTCCTCGTCCCCGTAAGCGTCCTCGTCCGCGTCCCCGTAAGCGTCCTCGTCCGCGCTCCCGTGCATGTTGCGAACCCGGGCCCGGTCGCCGTCGGTCCAGAACACCTCGCCGCTGAACGGGTCGGCCGTCGCGGCCGCCGTGATCTCGTCGCCCACGCGCAGGGCCACGTTCACGCCCACCAGCATGTTCCGTACCGCGTAGTTGAGGGTGCCGCACAGCGGGTCGACCAGCCAGCGCCGGTGGGCCCCCGCGGCCCCGGTGCTGCCGCTCTCCTCGCCCGTGACGGCGTCGTCGGGCCGCGCACCGCGCAGCACCTCGACGATGGCCGTCTCGGCGGCGAGGTCCGCCGCCGTCGCGAAGTCACCGGCCGACTTCTCGAACCGCGGGAGGGATGCCCCGTACATCGCGCGCACCACCTCGGCGCCCGCCCGCGCCGCCCTCAGGGCCAGTTGGGCGTCGGACTCCCGGTTCTCCGCGTTGTCGATCACCATGCGAGCAGGATAGGCACCGGGCCCGCCGGGCGGCGGGCCCGGGTCCGGTCATGGCCTGGCGGCCTGCCCGGTCGGGGTGAGGGACAGGGTCTGCTCGGCCGCGGTGCGGCCGCCGCCGACCGAACTGCCGCTGGAGTCGGTCCAGTTGCGGGGCACTGTGGTCTCGGCGCGCCGGGTCGAGGTCCCGGACAGGGCGAGGACGAGGCCGCTGTAGCGGTTGACCAGGCGGTAGGAGTGGTCGCCGCCCGCGTTCGGGATCAGGAACCACTGCTGGCCGACGGCCGGTCCGCCGGACGGTGCCGCGGTGACGGTCGGCCGGGCGCCCCAGGCTCGGCCGGCGGTGGAGCCGGAGTCGACACCCAGCAGGCGGCCGGTCGCGGCGTTGGCGAGGGTGAAGGCGCCGTCGCCCGTGGGGGTGAAGACCCAGGACTCGCGGAGCGAGCCGGTGGAGGCGGCGACGGACGTCGTCGCGGAGCCGCCGGAGGCCTGGGCCAGAACCCTGCCGGCGCCACTGGCGATGCGGTAGCGGCGGCCGCTGTCCACGGGCGGCGCGGCGGGCGCGGCCGTGTCGATGGTGACGTCGACGTACTCGCCCGAGGCGTCGTGGTGGCAGCCGAAGGCGCAGTACGAGCGGAAGGTCCTGCCGACGACGGCGGAGCTGGTGCGGTTGGCGCTGTCGAGGAACCAGCGGTACCAGGAGGCGTTCGTGTAGGCGCCGGTGTCGCCGATGAGGTGCCACTGCTGGGAGGCCAGATCGTCGGTGGCGTAGAAGTACTGCGACGAGTTGCCGCTCTGGTCGACGGCCTGCGGTTCGCCGATGTACAGGCCGAGGTAGGCGTCGTAGGCGATGTTCATGACGAACAGCGGGGAGGTCGGGGGCATCTTCCCGGCCGCGATCTGCTCGGCGGCGGTGCCGGTGTTCGCCGGGTCGTACTCGGCGGAGGCGGGGGTGTAGCCGGTGGGGTGGTCGGTGTCGACGGGCACGATGTTGCTCTCCCGGCCGCCGGTGCCGGGCTGGGACCAGGAGCCGTCGTACCACTTGCGCCAGGAGCCGGGCGCCATCTTGGCGGAGATCGGGGCGCGGGCCACGTGCTCGTAGAAGGCCTTCCAGCCGCCCTTCTTGTCCACGATCCGGGAGCCGTAATAGGCGTAGAAGTAGCCGGAGGCGGTGTCCACGAAGAGGCGCTGGTCGCCGTCGCCGTAGGAGTACGTCTGGTTCGGGAAGGCCGTCGTGTCCCCGCGCTCGGTGCTGTACGGGGACGTGAGGACGTGGTCCTCGATGGTCCAGGTGCGGCCGCGGTCGGTGGAGACGGCGTAGTCGATGGCGTCGTAGTGCAGCCCGTCGCCGAAGGGCTGCGGGGTGAACTCGTTGTGCACCAGGCCGTACCAGTCGCCGGTGTCGGGGTCGATCCAGACGCCGGACAGGTCGCAGTAGTTCTTCTGCGCGTAGCCCGAGCCTGCCGGGGCGTACGTCGCCTCACGGCCGGTGGGGCTGTTGTTGCACCGCCAGGTGGTGTCGTCGTTGCGGTCGGCGCTGTTCGCGGGGTTGACCGCGGTGCTCAGCTTCTTGTCGAAGGCGGCGGTGTCGAAGTCCTTGCCGGTGTAGAAGTCCCAGGTGCGGGGGTCCTTGGCGCCGTAGAGCGCGGCGGACTGCTGGTAGTGGAAGGTGCCGTCGCGGTCGACGTAGGGGGTGGCGGGGGTGTCCGTGGGGTGGGCGAAGGGCACCGGCGTCCCCACGGTCACGCTGTACGTCGCGGCGGCGCCGGGGGCGGACGCGGACGCCGGGACCGCCGTGCCGCCGCCCAGGACCAGGGCGACGGCCGTGGCCACGGCGCCGCCCGCTCTGCTCAAGAGTCGCACGAGTGCTCCTTGTTGCCGAAGGGCCGGTTGCACCGGAACGATCCGGGCCCGGCGGTCACGTCGGCAATGGACTCCCATGCGCCGCCTCTTGCACTTTCGCGGCGGCGCGCCCCTCAGGCCTCCGGATCGCGTTCCTCGACGAGCGGTGTTTCCCAGTCCAGTTGACGGATCAGCGTGTCGTCCTCGCGTGAGGCGCCCGGGGCGGTGGAACCGGTGCGTGACGGGGTGTGGGTGCCGCGGGAGATGGCGCCGCTGACGGTGATGTTGAGTTCGACGCGGGGGCGGCGGTGCTGTTCGTAGCGGGCGAACGCGGACCGCGGATCGGGGGTGTCGCGCAGGGCCTTGGCGAGGACGACGGCGTCCTCGAGCGCCATCGAGGCGCCCTGACCGGTCGCCGGGGAGGCCGCGTGCGCCGCGTCGCCGACGAGGAGGACGCGGCCCGTGTGCCAGGGGATGCCGAGCGGCATCTCGGTCGCGTTGGTGACCATGACCCGGTCGGCGCAGGCCGCGACGATGTCCGCGGCGGGCGCGGCGTCCTTGCGCAGCAGCGGGAGCAGTTCGTCGCGCCGTTCGGCGGCCGTGCCGTGGTCCGGGCCGCCGGCGGGCAGCGGGTCACCCAGGACGCGGGCGAACCAGTACGTCTCCCCCGCCGGCGAGACCGCGTACCCGAAGGCGGCCTCGGTGCCCCGCACCATGGTGATGGCGCCGGTGCCCTCGGCCGCGACGTCCCCGTCCGTGTAGCCGTAGTAGACGCGCTGGCCGGCGTACCGGGGCTGCGTGGTGGGTGCGACGGTGAGCCGGCGCACGGTCGAGTTCAAGCCGTCGGCGCCGATCAGGAGGTCTCCGGTGGCAGTGGTGCCGTCGGAGAAATGCGCGGTGACGCCGTCGGGGCCGTCGGCCACGGACACCAGGCGGGTGCCGTGGCGCAGGGGTACGCCGCGCCGGACCGTCTCCGCCTGCAGCGCCGCGTTCAGCTCGCCGCGGCGCAGACAGCGGTAGCGCAGGGCGGGGTCGCCCGCGCCGGCGAGCGGTGCGCGCGTGACCTCTGCGCCCTGGCTGTCGAGCAGGCGCAGGGAAATCAGCGGAAAACCGACGGCCGCGACGGTGTCCGTGGCGTCCAACTGCGCCAGGGCGCGCATGCCGTTGGTCGCCAGGGTCAGGAAGGCGCCGAGATCCTCGGCGGTGTCGGGGTGCGCCTCGAACACGGCGACGTCGTGGCCGCCCTTGTGCAGGCCCAGCGCGACCGCCGTGCCCGCGATACCGCCGCCGATCACCAGGATGCGTGCCATCGGTCCACCCCACCGTTCCGTCGCGTTGACTCGGCAGACGTACGGCATGCGGGGCGCGGCGGGCAACCCGAGGCACCACATTCGGCCGCGTCTCAGGGGAGCTGCGGCCGTCGGCGCGCCGCGATCGGTTTCTCCGGCGTGCGCGCGCCGGACACGCGGAACGGGTGACCCCGGAGGTGCCGGGGTCACCCGTTCGCGGGGCCGCGGGAGGCTCAGTCGAGGTCGCGCAGCTTGATGGCGTAGATGCCCCGGCCGTGGGAGGCCGCGTACAGGGTGCCGCGACTCGGGCTGGTCTTGAGCTGGAGCACGGCGACGGCCGGAAGGTCGCCGACGCGCTGCCAGGTCGTGCGGCCCGGCGCGCGGTAGACGACGCCGAGGTCGGTGGCGACGGCGAGGCCGCCGTCCGCCGTCACGAGCGCGGAGTTCGTCGGCACGTCGGGCAGGTTCGCCGAGATGTCCTTCCAGGTGGTGCCGCCGTCCCTGGACTCGAAGACGTGGCCGACGCCCGCGCCGGGACCCTCGGTCCAGTGCCGGGAGAAGCCGTTGACCGCGAGGAAGACGTGGTCGGCGTTCTTCGGGTCGACGGCGAAGCCGCTGAGGTAGCGGTTGGGCACGGTCCCGTCGACCGGCAGGGCGATGTCGTGCCAGCCGGTGCCGTCCGCGTTGCCGACGGCGATGCCCCGGGCGAAGCCCTGGTTGTTGCACGGTCCGCACCAGGCGGCGTAGATCTTCCCGCCCGAGGCCGCCACGGCTGTCGCGACGCGTCCGGCGCCGAAGTCGTGCACGGCGGTCCACTCGGAGCCGCTGCGGATGGCGTAACCGTGGGTCTGCACCCAGACGTGGCGCCCGCCGGCGATCCAGGTGGAGGCGTTCTTCTGGTCGGCCGCGAGCGGGGCGATGAAGCGGGCCTCGCCGGTGGCGTTGTCGGCCGGGGCGACCCCGTACGACGTGGCCTTGGCCGGGTCGGTGATCCAACTGCCGTCGTTGACCGCGCAGTTCTGGGTGACCTGGATGGCGAGGTAGACGTACTCCTCGGCGATGTTGCAGCCGTTGGCGGGGTCGGTGAGGGTGTCGCCGCCGTCACCGCCGAAGTTGGAGCCCATCACCTTGTCGTCGCTGCGCAGGACGGACTGGCCGTTGTCCTGGAGGCCGCCGGTGACGGTCAGGCCGCCGTGGTCGAGGTCCTTGCCGATGCCGACGGAGTAGTACTGCAGGGTGTCGATCGTGCCGTCGTTGAGGGAGGTCCAGTCGGTGGCGTGGCCGTCGGCGTCCTGGGCGCCGTGGACCGGGCGCTTGTAGACACCGCCGTCGTTGCCGACGTACACCCAGCTCTTGCCGTGGTAGCGGCCGATGGCGACACCGTGCTGGTCGGAGTGCGTGGTCGCGTTGCAGTCGCCGCTCTGCTTGGCCGGGTCGATGCTCCAGCAGGAGAAGCCGAAGTTCCAGTACGGACCGACGGTGGACCAGGTGCTGCCGCCGTCCTTGGTCTCGTAGACCTCTTCGAGGCCGGCGTAGACGTGCCGCGGGTCGCTCGGGTCGACGGTGAGGAACTGGTTGTACCAGGCCTGGACGCCGGGCATGTAACCGGGCGAGGTCAGCGCCGAGTTGTCGGCGGCCAGGCCCTTGTAGTCGGCGATCTTCGTCCAGGGGCCGGTCGGCGAGCCGGACGTGGAGACGAAGATGCCCTCCAGGCCGCTGTCCGGATTGGTATTGAGCTGCTCCGGGGACTGGTCGATGGCGTAGTAGCGGGAGCCGTCGGCGGAGCGGGCGAAGGTGACGTTGCCGACGCCGTCGGCGTCGGCCGGGAGGTCGCCGAGGCCGCTGGTGATCCGCGTCCAGACGCCGCGGACCTTCGTGAAGAAGCCGTTGTAGTCGTCACCGCTGCGCCAGCCGACGGCGAGGACCACCTTGGAGGGGTCCTTGGGGTCGATGGCGATGTCGTTGGTGATGTTCTTGTACGGGGCGGCCGGGTCGCCCGCCTTCGAACCACCGCGCAGATAGTCGGGGTTGGGGGCGTACTCCAGCTTCCAGGCGCCGCTCAGCCGCTTGGTGGAGTGGCTCCACACGCCCTCGCTGGTGGCCGCCCACACCTTGCCGCCGCCGAAGCGCAGCTGGTGGATGGTGGTGCTCTCCAGCTCGTCGCCGCCGACCCGGCGGTGCGGGGAGAACGTGCCCTCGTGCGGGTCGGGCAGGACGTACACGCCGCTGCCGAGGTAGGCGTCCGCGTTGGTGGTGGCCTCGCCGGTGCCGAGCCACAGCCGGCCCGATCCGTCGACGGCGAGGGCGCCGGTGGACTGGGCGGGCAGCCGGTCGCTGATGGGCCTCCAGTGGCCGCCTCCGCTGCGCGAGCGCCACACGCCGCCACCGGCGCTGCCCGCGTAGACATAGCCGTCGTCGTCGGCCGCGATGGCCGCCATACGACCGGTGACGTTGCCGGAGCCGCCACTGGAGTTGGAGTCGATGTCGCGGTAGCGCGCGTCGTCGGAGTTGTACGGCAGACCGGTGACGTGACGCCAACTGCCCTTCGTGGAGGGCAAGTTCCGCAGGTCGCGCCAGGCGGCGCCGTACGCGCCGGGGGCGACCACACCGGGTGAGGTGCGGGCCTCGGCGTACTGGTCGGCGCCCTCGGCGATCTCGTCCGCCTCGCCGCCGTCGTCGTCCTTCGCCTGGAGATGCGGGGACATGGCGCCTACCGACTGCTGGCGCTCCTTGGCGAGTTGGCCGAGGGTACGGACTCCGAACGGGCCGGCGCCGCCGCGGCCGGAGGCGGCGGACGGGGGTATCGCGATGAGTGCGGCGGACGCGGTGATCGCGCAGACGGTGAACCACCGTCTTCTGCGGGTTGGCACGGACACCAAGGACCTCCCGGATGGGGATCGACACTGCCGACGCAGGAGACCCGATCACGGGAAGGCGGGAACGTCCGCCGCTTGGCTAAATCTTTGACGAGAACCTGCCACTGAGGGAGATCCGGCCCGTCAACTGCCCGCTTCGGCCGGTGATTTTGCGGCGTCCGGCACGGCCGAACGGCCCCGGCTGCGCACCTCCCCCACCGTCCTCAGCAGCCGGTCGGCCGGCTCGCGCAGCCGGGGGTGGGCCAGGACCGTGTTGCGCGGACCGCGCACGGGCCGGCGCCACAGCCGCTGTACCACGGCCACGGGGTGGGTGCGGGCGGCGAAGCCCTCGCCGGCGCGCAGTTCGCGGGTCTTGAGCCAGTCCTTGTACTCCTTGTCGAAACCAGGCGGCGAGGACCGTGCCGGAGCGCGGGCCGAAGTGGGCGGCGACCGGGCGGTCACCCGCGTACAGCACGGACAGCACGCCGGTGAAGTGCTCCTCGCGGACGTGGAACAGGTGGTCCACGAGGTCCACGATCCAGGGCCGCGCGAACCGGTCCATGCGTCCCGTCCTGCGGTACTGGGCGGACTTCCACCGCATGAGGGTGCGCAGGGCGCCGGACTTCGCTCGTCGAACTCGAACCGCACCTCACCGATGTCCCGCCCGAGCCGGCGCTCCTTCTTCAGCGTCGTCTTGGCCAGCCCCGGGTAGGCGCCGCGCAGCCACTTGGCGTAGGTGCCGTCGCCGGGTTTCACGTCGATGACCGGTGAGGCGAAGGTGCCGGTGACGTGCGGGACGAACGGCCGCTGCTCCTGCACGAGATGATCGAACTCGAAGATGCCGAGCCCGCAGGCCCGCAGCAGTTCCTGCGTGTCCCAGGTGACGCCGGGCTGCGCGACTGCTGACGGTCAGTCGCGACGGGTCAAACGTCGCGAAACACCACGCAGGCTGTTAAGGGTGCCCGGGGCGACCGATGACCGGCCATGGGTCCCCGGGCACGGGTGCGGAGTGGGGACGACTGGAGGGGCTGCCCCATCACTCCGTGCCGGCCGCCAAGTCCTGCGTCCCGATGACCGACAGCAGCTCCAGCTGTGCGGCGCCCTCGGTGCCGGGCGGGGCACTGAACCACAGCAGGCGCTGGCGGCCGTCCTCGCTGAACAGGCTGTGGCAGTCCAGCTCGATGACGCCGAGCAGGGGATGGACGATCCGCTTGTGGTCGGTCCGGCGCAGGGCCACGTCCCGCTGCTCCCAGAGTGCGGCGAACTCCTCGCTGCGGCGGCGCAGCGTGGCGACCATGCGGGTGAGTTCGGGGTCCCTGGCCCGCCGGGCCGCCACCGCCTGCAGGTCGGCGACGAAGACCCGCGAGTGGTGCGGATGGTCCTCGACCGGGTAGAGGTCACGGGCGCCGGGGTCGGTGAACCAGCGGTAGACGAAGCTCGCCTCGGGTCCCCGGGTGGCCGGGGCCGGGCCGACCAGCGCCACGGCAAGAGGGTTCTGGGCGAGGTTCTCGTGCAGGTCGTTGATGATCTGGGCCGGGGTGGTGGTGAGCCGGTCCAGCAGCCCGAGCAGGGCGGGCTGGGCGTGCACCGCGGTGCCGTGAGCGGCCGGCCCGGGGCGGTCGGCGAGGTGGAAGAGGTGGTCGCGTTCGTCGCCGCTCAGCCGCAGCGCACGGCCGAGCGCGACCAGGACCTGCGCGGAGGGCTGGGCGCCCCGGCCGCGCTCCAGCTCGGTGTAGTAGTCGGCGGAGAGCCCGGCCAGCTGGGCGACCTCCTCGCGCCTGAGGCCCGGCACCCGGCGGCGGGGCCCGGTGGGCAGGCCGACGTCGGCGGGGCGGACCCGGTCGCGGCGGGACTTCAGGAAGGCGGCGAGCTCGGCATGGTTCACGTCCCCATGGTCACTCCCGCGGCGGCCCGGAGCCAGGGGTTGCCGACCCCAGGGTGAGCCGAGCCGTGGCTGGCACGGGACAAGCCGCGCAGGCTGGAGACACGAGCAGAACCGGCCCCTCCAGCATCAGGAGTTCCCATGTCAACGCAGGAAACCTCGGCACCGCAGGAAACCTCGGCACCGCGGGAAACCGCGGCACCTCGCGTCGCCATCGTCACCGGCGGCTCCCGCGGTATCGGGCGCGAGACGGTGACCCGGCTCGCCGCCGACGGCTACGCCGTCGTGGTCGGGTACGCGGGAAACCGCGACGCGGCCGAGGCCGCCGTCAAGGACGTCACCGCGGCGGGCGGCCGCGCGATCGCCGTCCGCGCCGACGTCGCCGACGAGACGCAGGTCGCCGAGCTGTTCGAGACCGCCGCCCGCGAGTTCGGCGGAGTCGACGTCGTGGTCCACGCGGCCGGCCGCATGTACCTCGCGCCGATCGCCGAGCTGGACCTGGCGCAGCTGGACGCGCTGCACCGCACCAACATCCGCGGCACGTTCGTGGTCGCCCGGCAGGCGGCCCGGACGCTGCGCCGGGGCGGCTCGTTCATCGCCTTCTCCACCTCCGTGGTGGGCCTGTCCTTCCCCTCCTACGGCGCCTACAGCGCCAGCAAGGGCGCGGTCGAGGCGATGATCATGATCCTGGCCCGGGAGCTGCGCGGCCGGGACGTCAGCGTGAACGCCGTCGCTCCCGGGCCCACGGCCACCGATCTGTTCCTGGACGGCAAGGACGAGGAGACCATCGCCAAGCTGGCCGCCCAGCCCCCGCTGGAGCGGCTCGGCACGCCCGCCGACATCGCCGGGGTGGTCGCCTTCCTCGCCTCCCCGGCCGGCCACTGGGTCAACGGCCAGGTCGTGCGCGCCAACGGCGGAATCGTCTGACAGCTCCCCGTCTCTCCTCGGCGCCTACTCGCCCCCGCGCCTCCCCGTCTCCCCGTACTCCGCGTTCTCACCTCACTCCCCGTACTCCCCGTACTCCCAAGAGGAATCATGCCCACCGACATACCCCGGACCGTCCTGGTCACCGGCGCCTCCAGCGGTTTCGGCGCGCTGACCGTGCGCGCGCTCGCCGACGCCGGTCACACCGTCTACGCGGGCATCCGGCAGACGGCCACCCGCAACGCACCCGCCGTGGCCGAGCTCGACCGGTACGCGGCCGAGCACGGCGTGGCCCTGCGCGCGGTCGAGCTCGACGTCACCTCCCAGGACTCCGCCGACACGGCCGTGGCCGAGATCCTGGCCGCCGAGGGCCGCCTGGACGTGCTGGTCCACAACGCGGGCCACATGGTCAGCGGACCCGCCGAGGCGTTCACCCCCGAGCAGCTCGCCGACCTGTACGACGTCAACGTGCTCGGCGCCCAGCGTGTCAACCGGGCCGCGCTGCCCCACCTGCGGGAGCGGGGCGAGGGACTGCTGGTGTGGATCGGCAGCTCCAGCACCCGGGGCGGCTGTCCGCCGTTCCTGGCACCGTACTTCGCCGCGAAGGCCGCGATGGACGCGCTGGCGGTGAGTTACGCCGCCGAGCTGATCCGGTTCGGCATCGACACCGCGATCGTCGTCCCGGGAGCGTTCACCTCTGGCACCAACCACTTCGCGCACGCGGGCACGCCCGCCGACACCGACCGGGCCGCCGCCTACGACGAGCGCTACGGCACGCTGCTCGCCGGCCTCGACAAGAGGCTCGCGGCGCTGATCCCGCCGGACGCGGACGTGGCGCAGGTCGCCGAGACGGTCGTACGCCTGGTGGACCTGCCCGCCGGCAGCCGGCCGCTGCGCACTCACGTCGACCCCAGCCGGGACGGCAGCGAGGTGGTCTCGGCGGTCGCCGACCGCGTCCGCGCCGACTTCTTCCGCCGTGCCGGACTCGAGGATCTGCTCACCGCGGGCAGCTCGCTCTGACATCGCCCTGACACACCGTCAAGCAAGGAGAATCATCATGCCGTTCGCCAACTTCAAGGTCCCCGCCGGAAGCCTGGACGAGAAGCAGAAGGAGTTGATCGTCACCCGTACCACCGAGCTGTACGTCGAGATCTACGGCGAGCGCGCCCGCGCCGCCACGATGGTGCTGGTCGAGGAGGTCGCCGACGGCGGCTGGGGCATCGGGGGCGACGTACTGACCCTGGCCATGATCCAGGACTCGTCCGAGGACTGACTGGCGCGCTCCGCCCGGCGGCACCACAGTGGATCACCGTCCGCGGACCACCGCAGCACGGCATCGCGGCATCACAGCCAATCACGGCACCCACGAAAGGCGGTACGCCATGTCCTCCTCCGAGCCGGTCGTCCCGAAGCCCGGTGATCTGCTGGCCGCCATGCCGTTCGCGGCCGGGCTGGGCATCGAACTGCACGAGGCCACGGGCGAGCGTGCCGTCGGGAGCCTGGCCTGGTCCCGGGACCTGTGCACGGCGGGCGGTGCGCTGCACGGCGGAGTGATGATGGCGCTGGCGGACAGCGTCGGCGCGGTGTGCGCCTACCTCAACCTGCCCGAGGGGGCGTCCGGTACGTCGACGGTGGAGTCCAAGACGAACTTCCTGCGGGCTGTCACCTCCGGGCACGTGCACGCCACGGCCCGCCCGCTGCACCTCGGCGGCACCCTCCTGGTGGTGCAGACCGATCTGCGCGACGACCGGGACCGGCTGGTCGGGCAGACCACGCAGACCCAGATCGTGCTCAGGAGGAACACCGACTGAGCGTCAACCACACGAAGGCCGGCCCCACGAGACGCGAGGGGCCGGCCTTCGTCGTGCCGGGCCGTCAGCCGGACCGCGCCCGACCGCCATCCGTACGGCGCTATTGACATGAACCTGCTTCAACCCTGAGGCTTCGTGCGTGAAGTTGCTCGAATGACGCTCATTTCGAGCGCTTACGAGCAGACATCGCAAGAACAGTCAGTCCGCGTTGGTGCGAGGGGAGCTGTTCCGCCGTGCGAAGACTCCGACATCGTGTGCCGTGGCCCGCCTGGGTTCCGCTGGGGCTGGCGACGGCCCTGGCCGGGACCGTGCTCGCCGCCCCGGCGCCCGCCGCCGCCGACACAGCGGCCGGCGCCGTGCTCGACCCCGGTCACGCGAGCGTCAGCTGGCAGAGCCCGGTCTACGCCAAGGGCACCCTCGGTGGCACCGAGAGCTGTCCCGCCGCCTCCGACGACCCCGTGAACAAGGTCTGCGACCGCTTCGACCTGACCGTCTCGGTGCCCGACGGCTACTGGGACGACAACCCCGAGGGCGGCGTCCCACTCTCCATCACCTGGGAGCGGCCCGCCGACGACTTCGACCTGTACGTCTTCGACGACCACGGCAAGCAGGTGGCCTCCAGCGCCGGTACCGCCGACCCCGAGGCCACGGTGATCCCGCGGGCGTCCGGGACGTACCACGTGGTGGTCGTGCCGTACGACGTGCACGACAACTCCTTCACGGGCACCGCGTATCTGCCCGCGACCACGGACGCCGGCGATCTCACGTCCTTCTCCGGCGGCGACGGGAGCTACCGGATCGAGGCGGGCGGACTCACCGCCCGTGCCGACTTCCTGACGGGAGGTCAACTCCGTCTGCAAGCTGACCCGTCGGGCTCGCTGAGCGACCCGGCGGGCACCGCGATCGTGCGCGAGCAGCCCGCGCTCCAGCGGCGCACCTCGTCCTTCGACGCGGGCGACTACTACGGCATCCGGTCCCCCGAGGCCGTCCTGCGCGTGTACAAGAAGCCGCTCCGCTTCGGGCTGTACAAGCCCGACAACCGCACCCGGATCTGGCAGGAGGCCAAGCCCCTGCGCTGGTCCACCGGGGGCATGCGGCAGAGCCTCACCCGGGGTACGGACGAGCAGTTCTTCGGCGGCGGCGAGCAGAACGGCAGCTTCTCGCACCGAGGGCGGACGATGTACGTGGCCAACAGCTTCGACTGGAACGAGGGCGGCTACAACAACTCCCAGCCGTTCTACCTCTCCAGCGCGGGCTACGGCGTCTTCCGCAACACCTTCGCGCCCGGCGTGTACACCTTCGGCCAACCGGTCACCACGGGCCAGCAGGAACGGCGCCTGGACGCCTACTACTTCCTCGGTGACGCCAAGCAAGTCATCGGCGCACACACCGCGTTGGCGGGCAGGCCCTTCATGCCGCCGGTGTACGGGCTCGAACCCGGCGACTCCGACTGCTATCTGCACAACGCCAACCGGGGCGAGCGGCACACCCTGGACGCGCTGAAGATCGCCGACGGCTACACCGAGCACCAGATGCCGCTCGGCTGGATGCTGGTCAACGACGGCTACGGCTGCGGGTACGAGAACCTGGAGCAGACCGCCAAGGGCCTGCAGGACCACCACGCCCAGCTCGGCCTGTGGACCCAGGACGGCATCGACAAGCTCGCCGACCAGGTCAGGGCGGGCCAGCGGGTGGCGAAGCTGGACGTGGCCTGGGTGGGCAACGGCTACAAGTTCGCGCTGGACGCCTGCGACGCGGCCAAGAAGGGGATCGAGGACAACAGCGACGCGCGCGGGTTCGTGTGGCTGCCCGTGTCCTGGGCGGGCGCCCAGCGCTGCGGGGTGCTGTGGAGCGGCGACCAGAAGCTGTCCTGGGACTACATCCGCTGGCAGATCCCGACGTACGCCGGGGCGACGATGTCCGGCATCGCCTACAACACCGGTGACGTGGGCAGCATCTACCGTCACGACGCGAAGATGTACGCCCGCGACCTGCAGTGGAAGGCGTTCCTGCCGGCCATCATGACCATGGACGGCTGGGCCTCCGACCTCACGACCAAGAAGCCCGCCGACCAGCAGCCCTGGCTGGACGGGGAGCCGTACACCTCCGTCAACCGCAAGTACCTTCAGCTGAAGGAGCGGTTGCTGCCGTACATGTACACGCTGTCGGCGCAGGCAGCGAAGACGGGTGTGGGCGCGGTGCGTCCGCTGTGGCTGGAGTACCCGGACGACCCGGACACGCTGGGTGCGCAGGCGCAATACGAGTTCCTGTCCGGGCCGGACTTCCTCGTCGCGCCCGTGTACCAGGACTCGGACACCCGTGACGGCATCTATCTGCCGAAGGGCACCTGGACCGACTACTGGACGGGGCGCACCTACCAGGGGCCGACCACCCTGAACGGGTACCACGCGCCGCTGGACACGCTCCCGCTGTTCGTGCGCGCGGGCGCGATCGTTCCCATGTGGCCGAAGGGGACGACCAGTTGGCAGACCCGGGACCGGCACGAGCTGGACTGGGACCTGTACCCGTCGGCCCACGGCACCAGCCACTACACGCTCTACGAGGACGACGGCGTAACGCGTGACTTCGCCAGGGGCGCGGCCGCCACCCAGCGGGTCTCGGTGCGCTCCGACGCCAAGGGGACGACCGTCTCGGTCGGAGCGAGCGCGGGTGACTACGCGGGCAAGGTGGACGCGCGGTCGTACCGGTTCACCGTGCACGGGGACTCCGCGCCGGCGCGGGTGTTCCTCGACGGACGTCAACTCCCAGACTCCGTCTGGTCGTACGACGCGGACACCCGGGTCACGACGGTCACCACGCCGAGCCTCCCGCTCGTCCGGGGGTTCGCTCTGCGCCTCATGTAAGGACAGGTGGGTAAAGAAATCGCATGGTCTAGTCCAAAGCGAGATTTGGACTAGACCAACCCATTGACGTGAGCGCGACAGCTCCCGGAGGCTGGGGCAACTCCCCCACCCCACACCTCTGGAGGCCGTCAGTGAGACGTCTGCACGCATGTCTGAGCGCGGCGGCGGCCGTGACCCTCGCCGCCGCGGGCACGACCGCGCTCGTCGCGACCAGCGCCTCGGGCGCGACCACCGCGCTCAGCAACCGCTGGTACGCCGCCGCCCCGTATCTGATGCCGCTGGACAACGACCCGCCGGACGCGGGCGCCATCATGGACGCCACCGGACTCAAGGCCTTCCAGCTGGCCTTCGTCCTCGCCCCCAACGGAGGCGGCTGCTCGCCCACTTGGGGCGGCACCGCCCCGGTCTCCTCGGACACCGCCGTCCAGTCGGTGATCAACTCCATCCGCGCCAAGGGCGGTGACGTCTCCGTCTCCATCGGCGGCTACGGCGGCACGAAGCTGGGCCAGGCCTGCTCGGACGCGGCGTCCACGGCGGCCGCGTACCAGCAGGTCATCACCAAGTACGGCCTGCACGCGATCGACTTCGACCTGGAGGAGCCGGAGTACGAGAGCGCGGCGGCCATCAAGAACGAGATCGGCGCCGCGAAGATCCTCCAGCAGAACAACCCGGGCCTGTACGTGTCCGTGACCACGGCCGGCACGGCGGACGGCACCGGCTGGTTCGGCAAGCAGATGCTGCTGGAGGCCAAGTCGCAGGGGTTCACCCCGAACAACTTCTCCATCATGCCCTTCGACGGCGGGTTCAACGGGGCGGCGAGCCAGACCAGCGCGCTGACCAACTTCAACTCGATCCTGCAGTCCACGTTCGGCTGGGACCAGGCCACGGCCTACGCCCACGAGGGCTTCTCCGGGATGAACGGGCGCAGCGACACCGGCGAGTACTTCAGCCAGGCCGACTTCCAGACCGTGCTGGACTACGCGACCAGTCACAACATGGACCGGTTCACGTTCTGGTCCCTGAACCGCGACCGCCAGTGCACGCCGGCCGACAACGGCGGCCGTACGTCCGGGACCTGCTCCAGCGTGGCCCAGAACTCCTGGGACTTCGCGAAGTACTCGGTGAAGTTCGCGGGCGCCACCCCGCCCACCTCCACGCCCTCGCCGACCCCCACCCCGACCCCGACGCCGACTCCGCCGGGCACCGGCTGCAAGACGCCCTGGAGTGCGACGACGGTGTACACGAACGGGAACGAGGTCTCGTACAACCACCACAACTGGAAGGCCAAGTGGTGGACCCAGAACGAGGCACCCAGCGGCGCGGAGTGGGGCCCCTGGCAGGACGAGGGCGCCTGCTGACCTCTTGACGTGTCTGGTTCAGGCCTCTAGCTTCACGGGTCACCGAACGACCAAGGACGCGTTCAGCGTTCACAGTGCTGAACGTCGAACGCTGAACGCGTCCTTCTGGCGGAAGGGACCCCCACATGACCCGTTCCCGGCTTCTCGCGGCGATGACCGCCGCGGGCCTCGCCCTCGCCCTCACCGCCCTCGGCGGCAGCGCGGACGCGGCCGACCCGCATGTCGCGCCCGGCGGCAACTTCGACCTGTCGGTCTGGCAGCTCCAGGAGCCCATCGGCTCCCCCGGCTCCCCGACCACCATCCCCTCGTCCCGGCTGCGGGGCGCGAACGGCTACCAGGACGCGTACTTCTACACCGACACCCGGGACGGCGCGATGACGTTCTGGGCGCCCGAGAAGGGCGTGACCACACCCAACTCGAACTACGCCCGCTCCGAGCTGCGCGAGATGAACCGCGACGGCAGCGCCGCCGACTGGCCGCTCGGCGGCTCGCACCGGTTGAGCGCGACCCTGCGCGTGGTCTCGGTGACCAAGAACGTGTGCGTCGGCCAGATCCACCTCGGCTCCGGCGGCTCCTCCACCAAGCCGCTGCTGGAGCTGTACTACCACGCGAACGGCGACATCGTGCTCGGCACCGAGAACTCGCCGTCCGGCGGGCAGACCCCGCACGACGTGGGCCACGTGTCCGTCGGCAAGACGTGGAGCTACACCATCGCCGTGACCGGCGGGAACACCATCGAACTCACCGTCAACGGCAGCACCACGCGTTACCCCATCCCCTCGTCGTTCAAACCGTACAAGCAGTACTTCAAGGCCGGCTCCTACAACCAGTCCTCCTCCGACAGCACCACGAAGGGAGCCCGCGTCGCGTTCTACAAGCTGACCGTCTCGCACGGCTGACACGCGGCGCGACCTGCGCGACTGGTGGATCCGGGCGGACGGTCGTAGCGTCGAGTGCACGCGTTCACAGCACGACGGGTGGGAGCGGCCATGCGCGGATCAGTGGTGGGAACAGCGGTCACCCTCGCGGCGGGAGCCCTGCTGACAGCGGCGATGACGACGGCCTCGGCCGGCACACCGGCCGGCGCGGCCGCCACGGCGGCCCAGGCGGCGTCCCCGAAACCGGTGCTGGTCGACTGCATGTGGCATCGCAACGTCCGCCCGACGGACTTCATCCTTGCCTGCGGCGACGGCAACAGCGTCCTGACCAAGCTCGACTGGAAGCAGTGGAACGCCCGGACGGCGACCGCCGAGGGCGTGAACTTGGTCAACGACTGCAAGCCGTACTGCGCCGCGGGCAAGTTCCACCCGTACCCCGTGACGGTGCGGCTGGACCGCCCGGCGCCGTGGAAGAAGAACCCTGGCGTCGAGCACTTCACGCGGATGAGCCTGACCTACACCACCGAAGCCCGTCCGGAAGGCTTCAAGCAGGTCATGGTCTACCCGCTCTGGGACTGACCGCTGCGCCGGTCGTCAACCGGGCGCGCCCCGTACGGCGCCGAGGCGTGGTCCGCGCGGGCGACCCCTCGGCCACGGCTCCCACGGGCGGCGACCGGCGGAGCGTCATGTTGGTGTGACCCGCACGCCGGCGCCCGGTGCGCCGTCCGAAGAGAGGTCACATGCCCCGACTCCCGCGCCTGGCGAGCGCCGCCACGGCCGCCCTCGCGCTCGGTGTGATCGCGGCCGCCCCGGCCGCCGGCCACGAGCCGCCCGTCACCGACCCGCACATCGTCGCCCACTTCGACCTGGCCGCCGGGCAGACACCCGAGAACATCGCGCTGGAGGGCGACGGCTCCGCCGACCTCACCCTCGCCCTCGCCCGCCAGGTCACCCACGTCGCCCTCGACGGGAGCACCCGTGTCCTCGCGACGCTGCCGGCCGAGCGGAACCCGGACACCCCCCTCCTGCACAGCGCCGTCGTCACCGGCATCGCCCGCGCCCACGACGGCACCCTGTACGTCAACTACGCGACCGGCACGGCGAAGACGGGCGTCTGGCGGATCCCCGGCGACGGCGGCACACCGGTGCAGATCGCGAAGCTCCCGCCGGACGGGCTGCCCAACGGCCTGGCCCTGGACGAGCGCCGGAACGTGCTGTACGCCGCCGACTCGGTGCGGGGCATGGTCTGGCGCGTCCCGCGATCGGGCGGAACGGCCACCGCGTGGGCCACCGGGGCGTCCCTGCGCCCGCTGCCCGCTCCGCCCGCCGTCGGCCTCGGCGCCAACGGGATCAAGGTGCACCGCGACGCCGTGTGGGTGTCGAACACCGACCGGGAGACGCTGCTGCGCCTGCCCGTGCGCCCGGACGGCGGCGCCGGCCCGGCCGAGACGCGGGCCACCGGCCTGGGCGGCATCGACGACTTCGCGTTCCCCGGTCGCGGCAGCACCGTGCTGGCCGCGCTGAACCGCAGCAGCCAGGTGGTGCTGGTGCGCCGCGACGGCACCCGCACGGTCGTGCTGACCGGGCGGGACGGGCTGTCCAACCCGACCTCGGTGGCCGTACGCGGCCGGAACGTCTACGTGCCGGGCGCCGCCCTCCTCACCCGCCGGGACCCGAACCTGCTCCTCGCCCGCCTGCGGTACCCGTCCGGGCGCCTCTAGCCCGACGACCGCGCGCCGCGCCCGGGGGCCACGGGGCCCGGGCGCGGCGTGTGCTCGTCTCAGGCGATCTCGACCAGCAGGTCGCCGCCCTCCACCTGCTGGATCCGGTTGATGGCCAGCCGGGAGACCCGGCCCGCCTTCGGCGCGGTGATCGTCGCCTCCATCTTCATCGCCTCGATGGTGGCCACGGTCGCCCCGGCCGCCACCTCGTCGCCCTCGGCCACCGCCAGCGTCACCACACCGGCGAACGGCGCCGGCACATGGCCCGGGTTCGCCCGGTCGGCCTTCTCGGTCACCGGCACGTCCGAGGCCGCCGCCCGGTCCCGGACCTGGATGGGCCGCAGCTGGCCGTTGAGCGAGGACATCACGGTGCGCATGCCGCGCTCGTCGGCCTCGCCGACCGCCTGCAGCTCGATCAGCAGCCGCACGCCCGGCTCCAGGTCGACGGCGTACTCCTTGGCCGGGCGCAGACCGTAGAAGAAGGCCTTGCTGTCCAGGACGCTGGTGTCGCCGAACGTCTGCCGGTGCGTGTCGAACTCCCGTGTCGGGCCCGGGAACAGCAGCCGGTTGAGGGTGGCCCGGCGGTCCTTCGCCAGTCCCTCGTGGTCCTCGGCGGACAGCTCGGGTACGGGCTTGGGCTCGCCGCGGCCCTGAAGGGCCTTGGTGCGGAACGGCTCGGGCCAGCCGCCGGGCGGGGTGCCCAGCTCGCCGCGCAGGAAGCCGATCACCGAGTCGGGGATGTCGAACCGGTCGGGGTTCTCCTGGAAGTCGGCCGGGGACACGCCGGCGCCGACCAGGTGCAGGGCGAGGTCGCCGACCACCTTGGAGGACGGGGTGACCTTGACCAGCCGGCCCAGGATGCGGTCGGCGGCGGCGTACATCGCCTCGATGTCCTCGAAGCGGTCGCCGAGGCCGAGGGCGACGGCCTGGGTGCGCAGGTTGGACAGCTGGCCGCCGGGGATCTCGTGGTGGTAGACGCGTCCGGTCGGGGAGGCGAGGCCCGCCTCGAACGGCGCGTAGATCTTCCGGACGCCCTCCCAGTACGGCTCCAGGTCGCCGACGGCCTGGAGGTCGAGCCCGGTGGGCCGCTCGGAGTGGTCGGTGGCGGCCACGAGCGCCGACAGCGACGGCTGCGAGGTCGTCCCGGCCATGGAGGCCACCGCGCCGTCCACCGCGTCGGCGCCCGCCTGGATCGCGGCGAGGTAGGTGGCGAGCTGGCCGCCCGCCGTGTCGTGGGTGTGCAGATGCACCGGCAGGTCGAACTCGCGGCGCAGCGCGGACACCAGCTTGGCCGCGGCCGGGGCGCGCAGCAGTCCGGCCATGTCCTTGACCGCCAGGACGTGGGCGCCGGCCTCGACGATCTGCTCGGCGAGGCGCAGGTAGTAGTCGAGGGTGTAGAGCCGCTCGGCCGGGTCGTTGAGGTCGGCGGTGTAGCAGAGGGCGACCTCGGCGACCGCGGTGCCGGTCTCGCGTACGGCGTCGATTGCGGGCCGCATCTGGCCGACGTCGTTGAGGGCGTCGAAGATGCGGAAGATGTCGATGCCGGTGGCGGCGGCCTC
This sequence comes from Streptomyces sp. NPDC047085, assembly GCF_040643735.1. Lineage (NCBI taxonomy): Bacteria > Bacillati > Actinomycetota > Actinomycetes > Kitasatosporales > Streptomycetaceae > Streptomyces > Streptomyces sp. NPDC047085. Next base: position 240,457 of record NZ_JBEYUW010000006.1, on the reverse strand, counting down.
CTGCACGAAGGCGTCGGTGACCTCGGTGGGGTACGGGGTGTAGCCGACGGTGTTGCGGCCGCGCAGCAGCATCTGCAGACAGATGTTGGGGACGGCCTCGCGCAGGGCGGCCAGCCGCTCCCACGGGTCCTCGGCCAGGAAGCGCAGCGCCACGTCGTACGTCGCGCCGCCCCAGCACTCCAGGGACAGCAGCTCGGGCAGGGTGCGGGCGACGACCGGGGCGACGGCGAGCAGGTCCTTGGTGCGCACGCGGGTGGCGAGCAGGGACTGGTGGGCGTCGCGGAAGGTGGTGTCGGTGACCCCGATGGTCGGCGACTCGCGCAGGTGGCGGGCGAAGCCGTCGGGGCCGAGGTCGACCAGCCGCTGGCGGGAACCGGCCGGGGGTTCGCCGGCCGGGAGCGGCGGCAGCTTGGTGACCGGGTCGAGCAGGTCGGGGCGCTTGCCGTGCGGCTTGTTGACGGTGACGTCGGCGAGGTAGGTGAGCAGCTTGGTGCCGCGGTCGGCGGAGCTGCGGGCGGTCAGCAGATGCGGGCGCTCCTCGATGAAGGAAGTGGTCACCCGCCCGGCCTGGAAGTCGGGGTCGTCCAGGACCGCCTGCAGGAAGGGAATGTTGGTGGCCACGCCGCGGATGCGGAACTCGGCCACGGCACGCCGGGCGCGCCCGATGGCGGCCCTGAAGTCCCGTCCCCGGCAGGTGAGTTTGACCAGCATGGAGTCGAAGTGGGCGCTGATCTCGGTACCCGCGTGGGTGGTTCCGCCGTCGAGCCGGATGCCGGAGCCGCCGGGCGAGCGGTAGGCGCTGATCCGGCCGGTGTCCGGGCGGAAGCCGTTGGCCGGGTCCTCGGTGGTGATACGGCACTGGAGGGCGGCGCCGCGCAGCTGGACCGTGTCCTGGGACAGGCCGAGGTCGGCGAGGGTCTCGCCGGCGGCGATGCGCAGCTGGGCCTGGACCAGGTCGACGTCGGTGACCTCCTCGGTGACCGTGTGCTCGACCTGGATGCGCGGGTTCATCTCGATGAAGACGTGATTGCCGTCGCGGTCGAGGAGGAACTCCACGGTGCCCGCGTTGCGGTAGCCGATCTCGCGGGCGAAGCGCACGGCGTCGGCGCAGATCCGGTCCCGCAGCTCGGGGTCGAGGTTGGGCGCGGGCGCCAGCTCGATGACCTTCTGGTGGCGGCGCTGCAGAGAGCAGTCGCGCTCGAAGAGGTGGATGACGCCGCCCTGGCCGTCGGCGAGGATCTGCACCTCGATGTGGCGCGGGTCCACGACGGCCTTCTCCAGGAAGACGGTCGGGTCGCCGAACGCGGACGCGGCCTCGCGGGAGGCGGCCTCGATGGACTCGCGCAGCTGGGCGGGGTCCTCCACGCGGCGCATGCCGCGGCCGCCGCCGCCCGCGACCGCCTTGACGAAGACGGGGAATCCGATCTCCTCGGCGGCGCGCACGAGTTCGTCGACGTCGGTGGAGGGCGCGGAGGAGCCGAGGACAGGCACGCCGGCCGCCCGGGCCGCCGCGACCGCGCGGGCCTTGTTGCCGGTCAGCTCCAGCGTCTGCGCGCTCGGCCCGACGAAGGTGATGCCCGACTCCTCGCAGGCGCGGGCGAGTTCGGGGTTCTCGGACAGGAAGCCGTAGCCGGGGTAGACGGCGTCCGCCCCGGCCCGGCGGGCGGCGCGCACGATCTCCTCGACGGAGAGGTACGCCCGCACCGGGTGCCCCGGTTCACCGATCTCGTACGCCTCGTCGGCCTTCAGCCGGTGCAGCGAGTTGCGGTCCTCGTGCGGGAACACGGCGACCGTGCGCGCGCCGAGTTCGTAGCCCGCCCGGAACGCGCGGATCGCGATCTCTCCACGGTTGGCGACCAGCACCTTGCGGAACATTCTGGATTCCCTTCAGCCTGCCGGCGACGAGCACCATGGTGTCAGCCATGCCCTGCCCTACGTCGCGGCAACATTAGGGGGCACCCGCGCGTGTCGAAGTGCGAAAAGCGTCACATTGACGCGGCTGCGGAGGCGTCTGCGCGCGCGCCGGCCGTGACGGGGCTGCCGGTGCGGACGCGGTCACGGGTGCGGGATCGGTCGCGGGTGCACGCCCTGTCACGGGTGGGGGATCGGTCACGGGTGCGGGATCGGCCGCGGGTGCGGGATCGGTCATCGCACGTACGGGCCCGGACGCCGGTACGGGCGCGTCCTTCCGCGTTGGTAGCAGGGACCGTACGACGGCCCGTACCCGTGCGCGGCGGCCGTGCAGGAGTCCCAGGGCGATCGCCGCGCCCACCGCGATCAGATGCTCGCGCCCGGCCAGGTTGGGGACGGCGATCGACTCCCACACCATCGATCCGCCGGTCAGCGTGAACACCACGGGGGCGCGCCGGACCACCGCCAGATAGGTGAACAGGCCCACGACGGCGGCGGACGGACCGGTGTCGAGGACCCGGCCGCACTCGGGCGGCAGTCCGAGCCCCCACCAGCCGGGGCCGAGTGCGATCATCACCCGCGCGGTGAGGGTGCCGGCCAGTGTGGTGACGTAGGCGATGGCCAATGTCCGGGCCCGGCCGAGGGCCAGTTCGGCGAGGGCGAAGGCGAGGACAAGCTGGGTGATGCCCGCCCACACCGGCAGGTCGAGCGCCGGGACGTACAGCGACACCGGGGTGCGCAGCAGGGACAGCCACAGCGGCAGGTCGGCCGTGACGCCGCCGAGCCGCCGCACCCAGATGGCGCCCGCGGGGTGCTGGGCGAGGTCGTGGAAGAAGATGACGCCGGACGCGGCGACGACCGCCAGCACCAGTCCGGACGGTCCCCGGCGGGCGAGGCGCCGCACGGGGTCGACAACGATGGCATGCCACTCGCCGCGCAGTGTGCGCCCGGTGAACCGGGCGAGGCGCGTGAGCACCGAGCGGACCAGCTCTCCGTGCCCGTCGCGGCTCATGGCACGCGACGGCCCGTCGGCTCCGGGTCCCCATCCCCCGCCACGTACATCGCTCCCCCTTTGCCCCGCTACCGGTGTCTCCGTCGTACGAGGCTGTGTCCCGTCTTCCACCCGTTGAGGCCGTCGTGGTGCGGATGGGTGCTTCCGCCCCGGGTCGGCCGTCTCAGTTCAGCGAGCGGGGAGCCGGGCGTCAAGATCCACCACACGTGCGCCACCGTGACAAGAATCGGGTGCGGGCAAGGCAACCCGGCCGCCCGCGGATGCGTCGCCGTCCCGCTCCGGCCGCCGTCGCTGCGGCCCGGTTTGACTTGGAGTGCGCTCCAAGTCGTAGCGTCGCAGACACCCCCGGCGCGCACGGCTCGCGCCGCCCCGGCCCCTGTCACGGGATGCCGGTGGACGGAATCCGTCGCTAGATGGATGGGCGGCTTCGCGCCTCGGGGAACGACCATCGAGAGTGCGGGAAAGGCTGGGACACGACATGCGACAGCGCAGTCTGCGGGATCTCCAGGTATCGGCCATCGGCCTCGGCTGCATGGGAATGTCCGCCTTCTACGGCACGACCGACCAGGACGAGGGCATCGCGACGATCCGGCGGGCCCTGGAGCTGGGGATCGACTTCCTCGACACCGCGCAGCTGTACGGACCCCTCACCAACGAGTCGCTGGTGGGCGAGGCGATCCGGGGGCACCGCGACGAGTATGTGATCGCCACGAAGTTCAACTACCGGCTGGACAACGCGGTTCCGGGCGACATGAGCACGGTCGGCCCGCAGGACGGCTCGGCCGACCACGTCCGCAGCTCGATCCACGGCTCGCTCCAGCGGCTCGGCACCGACCACATCGACCTGTACTACCAGCACCGGGTCGACCCGAACGTGCCCATCGAGGAGACGGTCGGCGCGCTGGCCGAGCTGGTCGCCGAGGGCAAGGTGCGGCACATCGGGCTGAGCGAGGCGAGCGCGGAGACCATCCGGCGCGCCCACGCCGTCCACCCGATCACGGCCGTGCAGAGCGAGTACTCGCTGTGGTCGCGCGACGTGGAGGCCGAGGTGCTGCCCGCCTGCCGGGAGCTCGGCATCGGTTTCGTGCCCTACTCGCCGCTCGGCCGCGGCTTCCTCGCCGGCCGGTTCTCCTCCCCCGAGGAGCTGGACGAGAACGACTACCGCCGCAACAGCCCGCGCTTCACCGACGCCAATATCGAGGCGAACCTCCGGCTGGCGGCGAAGGTCAAGGAGATCGCCGCCGAGAAGGACGTCACCCCCGCCCAGCTGGCGATCGCCTGGGTGCTGGCCCAGGGCGAGGACCTGGTCCCGATCCCCGGTACCAAGCGCCGTTCGTACCTGGAGCAGAACGCGGCCGCGGTCGACATCGAGCTGACCAAGGATGACCTCGCCCGCATCGACGCCGAACTCCCCGAGGCGCACGGCGAGCGCTACGACGAGGCCGGCATGCGGACGGTCAACCGCTAGCGGGGTGCGCCGCGTGCCCTCCATGTGCCGAAGGCCGGGTCCGGGGGCACGCTGGTAGTCATGAACCCCCGGGAGTGGGTCGCCCGCCTGCGGCAGCCCTGGCGGTCGGCCCACGCGCTGCTGCTGCTCCCGATCGCGCTCATCGTCGTGATCACGGTGGTGGACCTGCGCACGCCCAAGGACATCCACCTGGGCCCGGCCCTGGTGATCGCACCGGCGCTGACCCCCTCGTTCGCCGGCCCCCGGACCACCGCGTTCGTCAGCGCCCTCGCGCTGGCCGCGCAGACGCTCATCGCCGTCAAGCACGGCGGGCTCACCACGACGAACCACATCGTGCAGCTCATCACGCTCGCCGTGCTCTCGGTGATGGTGGTCGTCTACAGCGCCGTACGGGAACGGCGGCAGGCCCAGCTGGCGCAGGTCCGCACGGTCGCCGAGGCCGCGCAGCACGTGCTGATGTGGCCGCTGCCGGAACAGATCGGCCCGCTGCGGATCGCGTCGCTGTATCTGGCCGCCGAGGACGAGGCGCAGATCGGCGGCGACCTGTACGCGGCGACCCAGTACGACGAGGGGATCCGGGTCCTGATCGGCGATGTGCGCGGCAAGGGGCTGTCCGCCATCGGGGAGGCCGCGCTGCTGCTCGGGGCGTTCCGTGAGAGCGCGCACCGGCACGTCGAGCTGACGGCCCTGGCCGCGGCGCTGGACCAGAGCATCACCCGGTACGCCGCCGAGCTGGAGCCCGTCGAGGAGGCAGGCGAGCGGTTCGCCACCGCGCTGCTGGTGGAGATCCCGGACCAGAATCCGGTCACCATGCTGACCAGCTGCGGCCATCCCCCGCCCCTGCTGCTGAGCCCCGGGCACGCGGTCACCGTCCCGAGCCTGCACCCGTCGCCGCCGCTCGGGGTGCACGGGAACGTCGAGCACACCCTGGACGTGTTCTCCTTCGAGCCAGGTGACACCCTGCTGCTGTACACGGACGGCGTGGTCGAGGCCCGCGACGCGCACGGCCGGTTCTATCCGCTGGCCGACCGGGTCGCGCGCTGGACCGACGACTCCCCCGAGGCGCTCATGCACCATCTGCGCCGCGATCTGCTCGCCCACGCGGGCGGCAGGCTCGGCGACGACGCCGCGCTCATCGCCGTGCACCGCGCCGCCGCCGGGGACCGGCGCCGCCACCACGGCCGCGGAAGCCCCGGCGAGACCGTACGACAGGGCACCGGGACCGCGTCGGGGACGGGGTGAGGGCGGGCGGGCCGGACGCGGCTCGATCCCACGCACACCCAACGACAAACACACGTTCGACACCGCCGCAGCGATTGAGCCCACGCACGGACAACGTTCGGCTTCCCGTGCGCCGCTGTTCAGTCGCTCAGCGCTCCCCCGGTCCCGTCCGCCGCGCACAATCCGCGCATGTCCCTACGCCACCTGCGCCCCCTGCTCACCGGCCTGGCCCTGCTGCCGGCCCTCGCGCTCCCGGTCACCGCACACGCCGCGGCACAGGACGACCCGCCCCCGGCCCGCTTCGACCTCCAGGCCCACCGCGGCGGCCTCGGCATGACCACCGAGGAGTCGCTGGAGGGCTTCGGCAAGGCGCTGCGGCTCGGGGTGTCCACGCTGGAGCTGGACACCCACGTCACCAAGGACCTGAAGGTCGTCGTCAACCACGACCGGCAGATCAGCGGCGTCAAGTGCCGCGACACCGGCCCGGTCACCCCCGGTGACCCGCAGTACCCGTACGTCGGCAAGTACATCAAGGACCTGACCCTCGCGCAGATCAAGACCCTGGACTGCGGCTACCAGCAGCTGCCCGGCTTCCCGGAGCAGGAGGTCGTCAAGGGCTTCCGGATGGTCGAGCTGAAGGACGTCCTGAACCTGGTGACGAGCTACCACGCCCACCAGGTCAAGCTGAACATCGAGACCAAGGTCGAGGCGGGCGCGCCCGAACAGACCGCGCCGCGCGAGGTGTTCGTGCGCCGGGTGTACGAGGAGATCCACCGCTCGGGCATCGAGCGCCAGGTCACCATCCAGTCCTTCGACTGGGGCGCGCTGAAGGAGATGCACCGGCTGGCGCCGAAGTGGCCGCTGGTCGCGCTGACCAACTACGACTTCCTGCAGGTCGGCAAGCCCGGCGCGTCCCCCTGGCTCGGCGGGATCGACGCCGACGACTACGACGGCGACTTCGTCAGGGCGGCCGCGACCGTCCCCGGTGTCACGACCCTCGCCCCCAACTACGGCTTCCCGCAGTCCGGGAAGATCGGCGACCCCGGCTTCCGCTTCTACTCGGACGCGGCGATGGTCGCCGAGGCCCACGACCGGGGGCTCAAGGTGGTCCCGTGGACCTGCGACGACCCGGCCACGGTGGAGGCGCTGATGGACATGGGCGTCGACGGGATCATCACCGACTACCCCAACCGTGTACGGCAGATCATGGCCGACCGCGGAATGCGGCTGCCGCGGCCGTACTTCCCGCACGACCGGGCCTGACCGGGCCCGGGCAGTCGCGAGCCCCGCCCCGAGTGGGGGCGGGGCGGGACTGCGCGCCCGTAGGCCGGTCAGTGAGCCGGCTTCAGGTCGGTGATCTTCAGGGTCTTCAGATCGGACAGGACGTCGATCTTGGTGACCTGGGCGTGGCTGCTGTCGCTCCAGGTCAGCGTGACCCTGCTGGTGGCGTGGCCCGCGCCGGAGCCGGTGTAGACGACCTTCCACTTCACCGGCACGTTCTGCGCGAACAGGACGCCGTCGGCGTGGTTCTTCTTCTCGTACGCGGCGATCTTCTTCTGGGCGGCCGCGGAGAGGTAGAAGGCGCGCAGTGCCTTGGCGTCGGCGCCGGCCGCTGGGTCCTCGTTGGCCCACACGGAGTCGATGTAGGCGCCGTAGAAGTCGGCCACCCGCTGGGTGACGTTGCGCGGGTCGCCCTGGGCGGAGGAGACGGCGGCGGCGCGGGTGGTGTGGCTGACGCCGCTGCCCGCGAGGGCGGGCGTGACGGCGGCCAGGGTGAGGCCGGCGGTGAGGGCGACGGCGGTCAGCAAGGTCTTGCGCCTCTGGACGGACATGTTTCTCGTTCCCCCGGATTCTTCGCGACCGGGCTGATCCCGGGCGTCGGCAGACCGTAAGACCGCAACTCCTCCCCCGTGGTTCCCTTTCTTTCCCCTTTCCCGCCCCGGAATTCCCGCGCTTGGCGCAACGCCGAAAGTTGTGCCGAATTCCGGTCCCTTTCCCCGCCTTTTCGGCCACGTCCGGTCAGGCCGGCGGCGGGTTCCGCTGCCTACGCGGCTTTCTCGGCGGGCGGCTCCTGCCGTCGGGCGCCCAGGCGGCGGCGGTCCGGCCAGCGCACGTCGTACGCCCAGCCGAGGCGTTCGAACCAGCGGATCAGGCGGGCGCTGGCGTCGAGTTGCCCGGTGAGCACGCCGTGCCGGGCGCTGGTGGGGTCGGCGTGGTGGAGGTTGTGCCAGGACTCGCCGAAGGACAGCGGGGCCAGCCACCACACGTTGCCCGAGCGGTCCCGGCTGCGGAACGGGCGGGAACCGGCCGCGTGGCAGATGGAGTTGATGGACCAGGTGACGTGGTGGACGACGCAGATCCGGACCAGCCCGGCCCAGAAGAACGCGGTCAGCGCGCCCTGCCAGGAGCGGGTCAGCGCCCCGCCGAGCAGGGCCGGCAGGGCGAGCGAGACGAGGACCAGGGCGCCGAAGTTCCGGGAGATCAGCATCAGCGTGCGGTCCCGGACGAGGTCGGGCGCGTACTGGCGGGGCGCGGCGTGCTCGGTCTCGAACAGCCAGCCGAGGTGGGCGTAGAGCATGCCCTTGGCGAGGGCGCGGGGCGTGCGGCCGTAGCGCCAGGGCGAGTGCGGGTCGCCGTCGCGGTCGGAGAAGCGGTGGTGCTTGCGGTGGTCGGCGACCCAGGTGATCAGGGGGCCCTGCACGGCGAGCGAGCCGGCCAGGGCGAGGGCGATCCGCAGCGGCCGCCGGGCCTTGAACGAGCCGTGGGTGAAGTGCCGGTGGAATCCGACGGTGATGCCGAGCCCGCTGACGACGTAGAAGGCGACCGCGAGCACGAGGTCCGTGGGGCTCAGCCCGTGCCGCCAGGCGAGCGGCCCGGCGGCGAGGAGCGCCAGGAACGGTACGCCGACGAACACGCCGATCATGAACTGCTCGGCGTTCGGCCAGGTGCGCGACCGGCCGGCCAGCGGGGTGGATTCCGAGAACTCCGACAAGGCGGGACCTTTTCCTTTCGGCTGGGGCGCGTTCGGAGGGGCACGGCGGCTAGTCGACGGCCGTGAAGGCGAGGACGGCGTTCTGGCCGCCGAAGCCGAAGGAGCTGCTGACGGCGGCTCGTATCCGCTGCTCGCGGGGAACCTTGGTGACGACGTCCAGGTCCATGGCCGGGTCGAGGGTGTCCAGGTTGGCGGTGGGCGGGATCAGCTGGTGGCGCAGGGTCAGGACGGTGCAGGCCGCCTCGATGGCTCCGGCGCCGCCGATGGCGTGCCCGATGGTGCCCTTGACGGCGGTGACGGGCGGGGGCCGGCGGAAGACCTGGTGCAGCGCGTTGTGCTCGGCGGCGTCGCCCTGCGGGGTGGCGGTGCCGTGCGCGTTGACGTGGTCGACGTCCTCGGGCCCCAGTCCGGCGTCGGCGAGGGCGCCGCGGATGGCGCGGGCGGCGCCGTCGCCGTCGGGGTGCGGGGCGGTGAAGTGGTGGGCGTCGCAGGAGGCGCCGAAGCCGGAGAGCAGGGCCACGGGGCGGGTGCCCCGGGCGCGGGCGTCCTCGGTGCGTTCCAGGACGAGGACGGCGGCGCCCTCGCCGAGGACGAAGCCGTCGCGGTCGCGGTCGAACGGGCGGGAGGCCTCGTGGGGACTGTCGGCGCGCCGGGACAGGGCGCGCATCTGGGCGAAGCAGGCGGCGGTCATCCGCAGCCGCGCCGACTCGCTGCCCCCGGCGAGGACGAGGTCGCAGGCGCCCGACAGCAGCAAGTCCCGGGCCAGGCCGAGCGCGCTGGTGCCGGAGGCGCAGGCGGTGCTGACGACCATGTTGGGGCCGGTGGCGCCGAGGTCCAGGGCGATCTCGGCGGCGGCCATGTTGGGCACGCTGCGCGGCAGCGCCAGCGGCGAGACCCGCTCCGGTGTCTGCCCGGCGAGCCGGTCGAACTCGGCCTGCCAGCCCTGCATGGACCCGGTGCCGACGCCCATGACGACGCCGACCCGGGCGCCGTCCCAGCCGCCGGGGGCGAGCCGGGCGTCGGCGACGGCCTCCCGCGCGGCGAGCAACGCGAAGGTGGTGAAGCGGTCCAGGCGGCGGCTGAGCCGGTGACCGAGCAGGCCGGCCGCGTCCAGGTCGGGCACCCGGCAGGAGAAGGCCACGGGCAGCCCGTCCAGGCCCGGGTCGGCGGCCGCCGTGGAGTCACCCGCGCACAGGCCCGCCCACGTCGCGTCCCTGCCGACGCCGGCCGGGGTGACCAGTCCCAGCCCGGTGACGGCCACCGGCGCCCGCCGGGTCGCGCCGCCTGCTTTCACGAGGTGCATGAGCGGTGATTATCCGGGCGCGGACCGCCGGTTCCGGTCCGCGACAACTCGTTCGGCCCAGGACGGGCGCCGCTACCACCCGGATGTGCCAACGTCGACAGCCCGGCCCCGGACGCACAGGGACGCGGGGCCGGCCTGGGGGTCCCCGAGGAGGCTCAGCCCCCGGCTCGCATGTGGGCGAGCAACGCCTCGGCGGCGGTGCGCAGTTGCTCAGCCGCCGTGGTACAGGCGGCCGCCTGCCGTTCCAGGGTGGGCCGGCTCCACTCGGGTGCGACAGCGCTGTCGCTCAGCGCCGAGGCGGTGGCGAGCAGGCGCCGGGCGTAGCCGTCCATGAGGTCGGCGTCGGTGCGCAACATGCTCACCCGGTCGAGGAGTCCGCCGGTCGACGGGATCGTTCGGGTGGACTCGGTCACCATGGCTGCTCCCGGTCGCGTGTGCTGAGGGCGGTCGCGTGTGCTGATAGGGGTCGTGCGGGCTGAGGGCGGTCGCGGGTGCTCGTAGGGGTCGCGCGTGCGGTGGAGGGTCAGCGCGGCAGGAGGGCGCCGGCGCTGCGGTGGGCCATGAACTGCGGGCAGGTCAGGACGAAAAGGGGCCGGGCGCCGTCGATGCCGAGCCGGCGCAGGTGCCCGGCCATGGGTTCGGCCGCGGCGGTGTCCAGGCGCGGCCGTACGCCGGTCCCGGGGTGCAGCCGCAGCGGTCCGTGGGTGCGGACGAGGGTGCGTACGGTGCTCTCGCCGCGCCTGCCGTACAGCACCCGGTCCGCCTCGGGGCAGCGGAGGCCGGGGCCGAGGCGGCCCTCGACGGTGATGCCGAGGTCCGCCGAGGTGAAGCGGAGGTTCCGGCCCATGAGGTCGGCCTCGGCGATGGTGCGGACGGCGCGCTGGCCCCAGATCTCCCGGGCGACCGTGCGGGCCTCCTCGCTGGTGACGGCGAGCGAGAGGACGTAGCTGCCGGTGCGGCGCAGGTCGACGCGGCGCAGCAGGTCGGCGGCGAGGTCCAGCGGGCGGGGCCGCCACAGGTCGTCCACCAGGACCGACAGGGCGATCTCGGTGTAGGGGCCGATGGTGGTGCAGCGGTGCTCGTACAGGGACAGAAGCGCGAACGCCCGGTGCCGCCCGAGTCTGCTGGGCACCGTCCAGGTGACGTCGGGCAGCAGGGCCCGGGCGGTGTCGGCGTCGACCGCGTAGCAGAGATGGGCGGCCGAGGAGTCGTAGTAGCGCACCGGGACGTCGACCGGACCGGCGGTGGTGGGGACGGAGGTGGTGGGCAGGGTGAGGAAGGGGTAGCCCTCCGGGGGATGGGCGCGGTCCTTGAGCCGGTAGGCCTGGGTGCGCACGACGGGGCCCCGGTAGGGCGTGAGCGCCTCGTCGATGTCCTTGCGGGCCTCGGGGATGACGGTGCGCAGGTGCTCGATGTACTCGCGCAGCATGTGGCACAGCGGGAACTCGTGGGTGGGGCCGGTGTAGTCGGCCTCGTACCGGTTCGGGTGCGGGTCGAAGGCGGGGCCGGTTCCCCGGCCGTCGAGGGCGGGCACGATGTCGTGCTGGTTGGTGACGCTCGCGACCCAGGTGCGCGGATCGGCGGGCCTCTCGTCGCCGAGGGGGGAGCCGACGGCAACCACATGGGTGACCCGGTAGGCGCGGCAGAACTCCTCGTCCTGGGCGAGGTTCATCAGCGCGATGCCGCCCTCGCCGTGCCCGATCAGGGCGAGGGCGGCGCCGCGCGGGATGCCGTAGTCCTCGAGGGCGAGCTGGATCGAGCGGGTGTGGGGCGAGTCGGCCGTGAAGAGGTCGCGCCAGGCGCCGACGAAGTCCTGCGGGGAGTCGTTGCGGGGGCGGCCGGGTGCCATGCCGGGGGCCTGGACGACGTACCGGACGACACCGTCGGGTCCGCGCACGTTCTGCACGAGGATCCGCCCGTCGGTGGAGAGTGTCTCGATGTTGCGCAGGAAGCCGAGGAAGGAGCCCTCGGTGGCGATGGTCTGCTTCTCCTGGTCGGCGAGGTCGACGGCGTCGGCGGCGCCCTCGACCCGGTCCGCGCCGACGAGGTGGGAGGCTCGGATGCCGTACACCGGGTCGGCGGACGGCTCACGGCCCGCAGCGGGCGCCCAGCCGGTCTCGTCGTTCATCGGGTCCTCGTCCAACAGGGCCCGGACGGCGAGGAGTTCGGCCATCAGCGGGGCGAGCCCGGACAGCGCGCGCTGGGCGCCCCGGTCCCGGAACAGGGCGCGCAGGGCGCGTACGGCCTCCGGGTCGCGGTCGGCGGAGACGGCGTCGACGAGCCGGCGCATGCCCGGGTCGCGTTCGAACTCGGGGTGGTCGATCAGCACGGCGGCGATCCTCAGCCGCAGCGAGGTGACCGCGACCAGCGCGGCCAGGCTCTCCCGGCCCAGCACCTCCCCGGCCGTGCCCAGCACATGTCCGAAACCCGTGGGTGCCGTGATCGCCGAGCCGCCGAGGCCCCGCTTGTTCGTCAGCGCCCGCAGCAACGCCCACCGCACGGCCAGGCCGGTACGGGGACGCCGGCGCGCCGAGCCGGTCAGGGACGGCTCGAACAGCGCGCCGCTGGTGCGCGCGGACACCGCGCGGATGCCCGCGGCGACATCGACGACGTCCCGCGAGCATCGGCGCAGGAGTTCCTGGGCGTCCTGAGCGTCCTGGGCGTCCTGCTCGTCCTGCCCGGGCCGCCCGCGTGCGTGGCCGTCCGCTCGCATCCGACGCTCCTCGACTCGACGACGTGCGACAGAGCGGCCGCGTCCGGCGGGGCGCGGCCTCGGTCCCATCGTCGGCCAGGGACTCCGCGCCCGCACCTTCATCCGTCCAGGCAGCGGACAGGCATCCCTCCAGGCAGCGGACACGCGCCCCGCTCCTGTAGTCCGACGGCACCAAGATCACTCGGCCGGCCCCCGCGGAGCCTCGTCGGTCTCACGCGTCGGCCGTCGGACCGGCCGCGCCCGGCTCACTCGTCGGCCATCAGCCCCGCCGCGACCGTCGCCCCCAGCTCCCAGCACGCCTGCACATCGGCCTTGCCCGGCTCACCGGTGACGGTGACCGCCTCGGCCGCACGGCGCCAGCCCAGGCCGGTGGTGATGGACTCGATGGCGCGGACGGCGCCGGTGACGTCGTTGCCGCCGTGGACGTAGTAGCCGAAGGGCCGCCCCTGGGTCTGATCCAGGCAGGGGTAGTAGACCTGGTCGAAGAAGTGCTTGAGGGCGCCGGACATGTAGCCGAGGTTCGCCGGGGTGCCGAGGAGATAGCCGTCGGCCTCGAGGACGTCGGAGGCAGTGGCGGCCAGGGCGGCGCGGCGGACCACGCGGACGCCCTCGATCTCCGGGGTGGTCGCGCCGGAGACGACGGCCTCGAACAGCGCCTGGCAGTTGGGCGACGGGGTGTGATGCACGATCAGCAGGGTAGGCACGTCCCGCACCCTGCCCTGCCGGTGCCACGAGCCGCAAATGGTGCCCGCCACGCACCGTTGTGGGCACCCGGCCGGGGTGCGACGATGCCGACACCCGCGGCACGGATGAGATGCCGACGCCTGCGGCACGGAGGAGAGGAGCCGTCTTGGCCGAGGACGACCGCCGGGTACCGGCCGCCGTCGTGTTCGACGTGCTGGGTCTCGACTACGAGAAGGCGTTCGCCTCCTCCGAGGGGCACCGGGCCTCCCTCCAGTGGCTGCTGGAGCGGCTGGAGCCGGGCAGCCGGGTCCTGGACGTGGGCAGCGGAACGGGACGGCCGACCGCGCAGGCCCTCGCGGAGGCGGGGCACGACGTGCTGGGCGTCGACGTCTCCCCGGTCATGGTCGACCTCGCCTCCCGCCAGGTGCCGAAGGCCGAGTTCCGGCTCGCCGACATCCGTGAACTGCCGCTCGCCGAGGGCTCGTTCGACGCGGTGTGCGTGTACTTCTCCCTGCTGCAGATGTCCCGCGCCGAGCAGTCGGCCGTCGTGGGCCGGCTGGCGCGGGCGTTGCGGCCCGGCGGGCTCGCCGTGCTGGCCACGGTGCCGCTCGATGTGGAGGGCGTCGACGGGGTGTTCATGGGGCAGCCGGTGCGGGTGACGAGCTTCGCCGGCGCGGACTTCACACGGCTGGTGGCCGCGGCGGGCCTGACGGTGCTGGCCGAGGAGCACGCGCTGTTCTCCCCGGCCCACCCCGATGCCGGACCCGAGCCGCATCTGTTCCTGCACTGCCGGCGCGAGGCGGCCTGAGCCCGGCCCGGCCCTGTCGCGTACGGGATAGCGCGTACGGCGATGTCGGCACCCTCGGTTACAGTGACCGCCCTGAACAGGAGGGGAGACGACGGTGCAGGTCAGGGTGGGGTCCATGCTGGGCGGAGTGGTCCAGGCGGTGGTGCTGACCGCCGTGCTGGGCGGCTGTGCGCAATCGACGGACGGTGACGAGAAGGCGTCCGCGAGCGCGTCGGCCACGGCGGAGGGCGCGGGGGCGAAGGGCGCGACGGAGGCGGCCGCGGCGAGCGGCGGCACGATCGGCGCCGCCGGTTCGGCCTGCGAACTGCCCGTCAGCTTCGCCGTCGCCCAAGACTGGAAGGCCAAGGGCATCGACACCGACAAGGAGCTGGCCAAGACGTCGAAGGGGCCGGACGGCGACCTCACGGGAGTCCTCGCCGACAGCCTCCTGCGCCAGGGCCCGGTCACCGCCGCCTGCGAGATCGACGCCAAGCCCGCCGGTCACATCGGCTTCCTGCGCGTGTGGACCGGTGAGCCGGGCGACGCCGACGCGCGCACCGTGCTGCGCGCGTTCGTCGCCGCCGAGGACAACGTCAGCAAGGAGAAGTACCGCGCCGTCAAGACGGGCGGCGGCCTCTCCGGCGTGGAGGTCGAGTACCTCTACACGAGCAAGCTCCTCGACGAGACCAAGAAGGAGCGTGCCCTCGCCGTCACCACGCCCGACGGCCCGGTCGTGCTGCACCTCGGCGGGATGGACACCGAGGAGCACGAGGCGATGCTGCCGGCGTACGAACTGGCCAAGCGGACCCTTCGGATCGCCTGAGGTCTCGGCCCGAGGCCTCTGTCCGAGACCTCAGGCCGAGGTCAGGGTCAGTAGCGCAGCCGCCTGGCCCGCAGCAGCATGATCAGGCCGGACAGGGCCAGGAGCGTGCCGATGGCCGCGGGCCACAGGTGAGCCCCTGTCTCCGCGAGCCCTCCCTGCACCGCCTGCGGCTCCGGCTGCGCGAGCGGGGGCGTGGTCTGCCCGCCCGCGCCGCCGGCCTGGGGCGGGGCGGAACTGGTGGCCTGACCGACCTCGCCTCCGCCCGACCCGGACCCTGTGGACCGGGCGGGTGAGGCGGACGAGGCGGACCCCCGCCCCCTGTCGGAGTCGGTGGACGCGGACGGCTTGCGGGGCTGCTGGTTCGTGCCCTTCCCGCCGTCGCCGCCCCGCTGATCGTGCTTGGTGGTGTTGGCCGGTGCGCTGGACTGGTCGGTCCTCGGCTCCTCGGCGGGGCTCTGGGCCGGGTCGGGGGAGGCGGGTGCCGTGGTCGGAGCGGTGCTCGTGTCCGGAGCGGTGCTCGTACCCGGGTCGGCGCTCGGGCTCGCCGTCGTACCGGAGTCGTCGCCGCCGCGCGGGCCGCAGGTGCGGCCGGAGTTGATGCAGTCGACCATCTCGCGCATGAGGCCGTCGTCGAAGACGTTGATGAAGTCGCCGTGGTCGGTGACCGGCTTGTGCAGCTGCTCCGGGAAGGAGTCCACCGCGAAGAGCGGTACCGTCCGCCCGCCGTCGTCCAGGCTCGGCGCGGAGACGTCGTAGACGATGCGCTGCACCAGCTGCGGGATGGGCTCGAAGCCCGCCGGGCAGGAGCCGTCGGGGGCGGCGAAGGCCACGTGGGTGCGGTGGTTGGCGCTGTCGGTGTTCCGGCCGTCCCAGCAGCTCTGGAAGCGGAAGGTGCGCACGACGTCGCTGCCGGACGGGCACAGCGGGTACTTGTCCTTCAGCTGCCGGTCCTCGTAACCGGTGCAGCTCCAGGAGGCGTTGGCGTTGCCGGGCCCGTTGACGAAGGCCTTGGCGTCGCCGGTGATGATGCGCAGCAGGCGCGGCATCTCCGTGACCTTGCCGCGCGGGTTGCCCACGAACGTCAGCGTCACCTGCTTCGGCGTGACGATCTGGCCCGCGTTGCCCTCGGTGCCGCCGCCCGGAGCGCCGGCGTCCCGCTCCTGCGTGCCGTTCTGCAGGCGCAGGACCGGCCAGTAGTACGTGGACTTGTCGCCCTGGTCCACGCAGCTGGTCTTGGCGTTCGCCAGGTCCTGGTCGCTGGCGAAGGCGTTGTTCGACTGGTTGCCGATGTAGTCGTGGAAGTGGTGGGCGCCGTTGGAGACGCCGGGCGCCACGATCACGTTGTCCGAGTTGAACAGGCCGTTCGCGTTGACGCCGCAGTCGGAGGTGAAGGTGCCGCGCGAGGCGTCGGCCTGCTGGGGCGGGTTGGGCACATTGGGCTGTACGGAGGTGATGTCGGCGTAGTCGGAGACGACGGGTCCGTTGCCGCCCTGGCCCGCGCCGGGCGCGCCGGCATCGCCGTTCTGGCCCTGGCCGCCGTTCTGTTGGGCGCCGTCGCCCGGGCTCGCGGTGGCCTGGCCGCTGCCGCCGTCCCCGCCGCTGCCCGTGTCGCCCGTACCCGTGCCGTTCTCGGCGGGGCGCAGGGTGCAGGCGGCCAGCGCGTCGAGCCCCTCCGGCCGGTCCCCCACCCGGTCGATGGCGTCGGCGATCCGCGCGAGGGTCTCCGCCCGCTTCTCCTTCAGCGGGTTCATGATCGGCTCGTCGGCGGCGCCGGGGTCCTGGGCGACGGCCTGGGCCGAACCCTGGAGTTGCTGGTAGGCCGCCGCGATCTGCTGGTCCAGCTGGGCGAGTTCACGGTCGACGTCCGCACGGGCCCCGTCCGGCACCGCCGTGAGCCTGCTGCCGACGTCGGGGCAGTCGATCGTCGCCATGCCCGCGGACCTGACCTGTCCGGTCGCGTCGGGGCCGGACTGTCCGCCCCAACCGCCTTCCGTGGCCGAGGCGTAGACGTTCGCCGCGACGAGGCCACCCCCGCCCAGCATCAGGGCGACCGCGGCGAAGGTCGCGCGTCGTACGCCGGTCGGGCGTCTGCGCCGGTTGCGTTCCAAGGTCGTTCCCCTGTGTGTCGTGGTCGGTCGGGCGCCGGTCGGACGTCGTGCGGACGGCGGCCGGGCATGGGGGTCCCCCGCACCCATACGCGGGGCGGCGCACCGGTGTTCAACCGGATCGGGAATTCACGCAGACCTCACAGGCAAACCGGGTCACACCACCCGCAGTCACCCACCGCACGACGCCCGGCCGGCCGGACCCGCCCTATGGAGCGCCCAGTCTTCCCCCTCGAACACCACGGCGAACATCACAAATATGTATCGGACATTCCGCCCTTCAACCTTCACACGAGGGACACAAGTTGGCTAGGTTGACGCCCGGCAGGCCGCCCGGCTCCCGCTGCTCGTGAGACCGCAGCGACGTCCGGGACGGGAGACTCGACCGACTCCCGGTACATCGGCCCGACTGCCTTACGGGGCAAGGAAGGAGTGCGTCTCCCATGGGGCCGGAGCGCGACGAGGTGCGGCAGCGGATCGACTCCCTCTACAACCAGGCCGAGAACGCGACGGGGATGTACAACGCGACCCGGGCGATGGCGGTGGCCACGCGCGGGCGGGGCGTACCTCTGGCCAAGCGTCCCGGCCGGCCCTCGGATCCCGCGCTCGACGCGGTGGCCCGGCAGTGGTTCGACGCGGCCCGTACGAAGCTCGGCCCGACGATGCCGGCCGTCCTGCCCGCCGACCGGCTGCCCGAAAACTCCGCGCGTCCGGCCCGCACCGGCAACCGCTCGGACGACGGCCGCCCGGGCACCGGGCGGGAGCTCCCGGCCGGCGGACTGCCCGCCCTGCCCGCCGGGTCCACCGGACGCGGCGGAGGCCGCGCGGTGGCCGAGCTGACGGCGGGCGACTCCCCCGCGGAGCCGAGCGCACAATCACCGCTCGCGCTGAAGGCAGGGACCACAAGCCTGCCGAGCACAGCGCCCGCGGAACTGCCTCCCGGCCGACCGGCGGAGCTTCCCGTCGGTCGATCCATGGAACTCCCCGGCATGTACGCGGAGTTGCCGGCCGTTGACGCGGTGCAGCCGGCCGACTCGGGCCGGGCGGAGCCCCTCGGACTCACCGCGCCGGCACCCCTCGGCACGGGTGCGTCGGGGACGGCCATGCTTCCCGTCAACGCGCCCCAGCGCCCCTCCCTCTCGGACGCCAAGGCGACCAACCGGCGCAAACTCGCGGCTGCCCAGGATCTGTTGTCCCGGTACGCCGCCCAACTGTCCACCCCTTTCCCGGCCGCCGCCCTGACCGCACCCACGCAGGACACCTGGGCCACCCCCGCCCCCGAGTCCATCCCCGTCCCCGGCCCCGAGTCCATCCCCGCCCCCACACCCATCCCTGTCGCCGCCCCTACCCCCGTCCCCGAGCCGGACCCCCTCACCGACACGGGCTCCTTCGCCCTCACCCCCGCCCCCAGCCCCCTCACGCCCGCCGCGAAGGCCATCGACTTCGCCCGCGCACAGATCGGCAAGCCCTGCGTGTGGGGAGCGACCGGGCCGGACTCCTACGACTGCTCCAGCCTCACCCAGGGAGCCTGGAAGGCGGCCGGCGTCACGCTGCCCCGCGCCGCGCACCAGCAGGCGCTGGCGGGCACCCCGATCACCCTCGCCGGCATCCAGCCCGGGGACCTGGTGCTGTTCTTCGACGACGACCGGCACGTCGGCCTGTACGTCGGCGGCGGCATGATGGTGCACGCCCCGGGCCCGGGGTCGTCCATCCGCGAGGAGTCGATCTACGGCGCCGGCGAGCAGGCGATCCATCGGGTGATCCGGCCCGCGTGACGCACGCGATGGCCGCGACCAAGCGTCGGCCACTCACGAGCCATAAGCATCCACTGGACATCTCATAAGATCGACTTATGGGGTCATAGACCGGACCCGCGTACTAACTTAGGGCTGCCTTAGTTTAGGCTTCCCGACGAGTCGATGTTTCACGCTCGAAGGGAACCTGATCATGCCGCGCCCGCTGCGGGTAGCCATCGTCGGAGCCGGCCCCGCCGGGATCTACGCCGCCGACGCCCTGCTCAAGTCCGAGGTGGCCGCCGACCCCGGCGTGTCCATCGACCTCTTCGAGCGGATGCCCGCCCCGTTCGGCCTGATCCGGTACGGCGTCGCCCCCGACCACCCCCGCATCAAGGGCATCATCACCGCCCTGCACCAGGTGCTCGACAAGCCGCAGATCCGTCTCTTCGGCAACGTCGACTACCCCACCGACATCAGCCTGGACGACCTGCGTGCCTTCTACGACGCGGTGATCTTCTCCACCGGCGCCATGGCCGACCGCGCGCTGTCCATACCCGGCATCGACCTGGACGGCTCCTACGGCGCCGCCGACTTCGTGTCCTGGTACGACGGCCACCCGGACGTGCCGCGCACCTGGCCGCTGGAGGCCGAGAAGGTCGCCGTGCTCGGTGTCGGCAACGTGGCCCTCGACGTGGCCCGGATCCTCGCCAAGACGGCGGACGAGCTGCTGCCCACCGAGATCCCGCCGAACGTGTACGACGGCCTGAAGGCGAACAAGGCGCTGGAGATCCACGTCTTCGGCCGCCGCGGCCCGGCGCAGGCGAAGTTCTCCCCGATGGAGCTGCGGGAGCTGGACCACTCCCCCAACATCGAGGTCATCGTCGACCCCGAGGACATCGACTACGACGCGGGCTCGATCGAGACCCGGCGCGGCAACAAGCAGGCCGACATGGTCGCCAAGACCCTGGAGAACTGGGCCATCCGCGACATCGGCGACCGGCCGCACAAGCTGTTCCTGCACTTCTTCGAGTCGCCCGCGGAGATCCTCGGCGAGGACGGCAAGGTCACCGGCCTGCGCACCGAGCGGACCGCCCTCGACGGCACCGGCAACGTCAAGGGCACCGGCGAGTTCAAGGACTGGGACGTCACCGCCGTCTACCGGGCCGTGGGGTACCTGTCCGAGGAGCTGCCCAAGCTGCCGTGGGACGCCGACTCCGGCACCGTCCCGGACGAGGGCGGCCGGGTCGTCGAGGAGGGCGGAACCCACCTGCAGTCGACGTACGTCACCGGTTGGATCCGGCGCGGCCCGATCGGCCTCATCGGCCACACCAAGGGCGACGCCAACGAGACCGTGGCCAACCTGCTGGACGACTTCGCGAACGGCCGCCTGCACACCCCCGCCTCGCCCGAGCCGGAGGCCGTGGACGCCTTCTTCGCCGAGCGGGAGGTCCGCTTCACCACCTGGGAGGGCTGGTACAAGCTGGACGCCGCCGAGCGGGCGCTGGGCGAGCCGCAGGGCCGCGAGCGCGTGAAGATCGTCGAGCGCGAGGACATGCTGCGGGAGAGCGGCGCGTAGGCCCCCGGCGCGCAAGCCCCTCCTCGGTCGCCCCCTCACCGCTGGAGCGTCATCGTCACCGCTGGACCCCAACTGGGCCGCCGATCGGCCTTGTTAGGGTCCAGCGGTGTTCTCTCTCCATGAACCCGCGCTCTTCAGCCGTCTGCGCGAGGCGCGCCGGATCCTCGTCGCCGGCGCAGGCGGCGGCTTCGACGTCTACGCCGGCCTGCCCCTGGCATTCGCGCTGCGGGCGGCCGGCAAGGACGTCCATCTGGCCAACCTGTCCTTCGCCGACCTGTACGGGCTCGGACCGGACTCCTGGGTGGCGCCGGACGTCGCCGCCGTCCGCCCGGACACCCCGCTGCGCGGCGACTACTTCCCCGAGCGCGCGCTCGCCCGGTGGCTCGGCGAGCGGGAACTGCCGGACACCGTGTACGCCTTTCCGCAGACGGGTGTCGATCCCCTGCGGGCCGCCTACCGGGAGCTGCTCTCACACCTGGGCGGGGTGGACGCGATCGTCCTGGTGGACGGCGGGACCGACATCCTCATGCGCGGCGACGAGCACGGGCTCGGCACGCCGGAGGAGGACATGGCGAGCCTGGCCGCGGTGGCGGGGCTGGAGGAGGTCCCGCACCGGCTGGTGGCCTGCCTGGGCTTCGGGGTGGACGCGTATCACGGCGTCAACCACGCCCTGGTGCTGGAGAACCTCGCCGCCCTGGACCGCGAGGGCGGCTATCTGGGCGCGTTCTCGCTGCCCCGGGACAGCCACGAGGGCGCCCTCTACCTCGACGCGGTGGATCACGCCCAGCGATGCCACGCGGGTCACCCCAGCATCGTCCACGGCTCCGTCGCGGCGGCCGTACGTGGGGACTTCGGGGACGTCCGGTTCACCGAGCGCACGCGTGGCAGCGAGCTGTTCGTGAACCCGCTGATGGCGCTGTACTTCTGCGTCGACCTGCCCGCCCTGGCCCGCCGCAACCTCTACCTGGACCGGCTGGAGGGGACGGTGCTGATGCGGCAGATCAGCTCGGTGATCGCGGAGTTCCGCGAGGAGCTGCCCCGGCAGCGGCCGCCCCGGGCGTATCCGCACTGAACCGGAGCGGGTACACCCGGGGACACAAGGCTCAGCCACCCAAGGGACACAGGGGTCAGCCACCCCCGGAGACGAAGGAGTCAGCCGGGTCAGCGGGTGGTGAGATCCCGGCGGCCGACCACCGCCAGCGCCACGATCAGCAGAGCGAGCGCCGCGGCCTGGCCGAGCGCGCCGCCGACGAACGCGCCGGGTACGGACACATGGAGCCAGGGGTAGAGGCTCACGATCCGTACCGCGAGCACGAGCAGGCCGAGAGCGGCCAGGGCGAACGCGCCGCCCGACGAGGCACCGTCCCTACGGCGGGCCTGCCACACCAGCCAGCCGAGCGCGCCGACGAGGAAGCAGTTCGCCGGCGCCCAGGCCAGGTCGGGCAGGGCGGGAAGCATCACGGTGGAGGCGCCCATCAGCACACAACTGGCCATGAAGACCAGCCCGGGTGAGCCCGCGGGCAGCCGCGCCGGGGGTGCGTCGCGGTGGTGGGCGGCACAGAGCGCGAGGGCCGGCAGCCAGGCGAACAGCGCGAACGCGACCGCGAACAGCGGGTCCGCCGGGACCATGTCACTCACGAGCGAGCCGAGCAGGGGCCAGAGGCTGGGCAGCGCGGCGATCAGGGCGCACGTCCGGGCGAGCCGGCGGCGGTCGTGGAGGAGGGCGAAGTACGCGGCCGCCCACAGCAGCGGCAGGAACCACTGCGCCGCGGTGATCACTGCCGCGCGCACGCCGTGGTCGGTGAACTCCGACAGCAGCAGATGCCGGCCCGTACCGCCCCGGCTGGCCGCCCAGGTCACCTCCAGGACCAGTTCGACGACCGCCGAGGCCGCCTGGAGCAGGATCGCGGACAGGGCGAAGAGGCGGACGGCCGAGCCGAGGGTGGCGTAGCGGTGGGGCGCGCCGGGGGCACCGAGCCGGCTGCGCACGGCGAGGGCCGCGACGCTCGCCACCTCGCCCAGGGTGGGGCGGCTCTGGTCCTGGGTGTCCCGGTCGATGTCCCACAGGTACGTCTCGACCATCTCCTCCTCCCGCTCGCGCCGGTAGTAGGCGGGGAGCAGACGGAGAACGGCCCGGTAGCGGGCTTCCAGCAGTGTGGTCATGCGAAGCCTCCCGCGAGTCCGGGTGCCGTGGGGTGTTCGAGGCCGGTCGCGGACCCGGGGGCCGGATCGGCGGTGCCGCCGGCGCGGCGGCCCTCGGCGATGCGCCGCTTGGCCGCGCCGGCACCGGCGGCCATGCGCTCCGCCTCCGCGTCGAGCGCGGCCACTCCGTCGTCGGTGAGCCGGTAGTAGCGCCGCAGGCGGCCCTGCTGCACCTCCTCCCGGTCCAGCACGATCAGTCCGTCGGCGGTCAGCCGGTCCAGCACCCCGTACAGGGTGCCGACTCTCAACTGCACCTCCCCGTCGGACAGTTCCTCCACCTCGCGCAGGATGCCGTAGCCGTGCCGCGGCTGGTCGGCGAGCGCGGTGAGGACGAAGAACGCCGCTCGGGTCATGTTCCTCGATGCCATGCGGCCAGAATATCTCGGCTTCCGATATATATCGAGCAGACAGGCCGACGGCTTTCCGCCACTCACGCCACGTGGGGCGGCCGCCCGCCGCGCACGGGGAACGGGGCCCGTCCCGAAGCGGATGGGTGGACGGGCCCCGTTCGCCGGACCATTCTGGGCGCCGGGCGACGGGCCGGGGACGTGTGAAGAGCGGTCGCCCGATGTGCGTGCCGCGCTCCCCGGGTGCGCGGCGCGCACGTGGTACGCGGGGCGCGCGGGGGCAGCGTGCCGCGCGCGGCGGTGTCTGCGCGGGCGCCGTACGCGGGGGCGTACGTCCGACACGACGCGCCGCCCGAGGGACCCGGCCGACCCGGCGCACCCCCTAACGGTGATACTGGAGGCGCACCCGCCCCCATCAGCAGATTGGCTCATGTCGAACTCCGCCACCGACCGCGCCACCATCCCTCCGACCCTCTGGGCGGCCCGCGGCCGCCACACGGGCCCCGCCACCGAGGACCTCGTCCGCCGCACACTGCGCCGGCACAGAGAGAGCGGGGACATCGACGACTTCGCCGAGCCGCCCGTGCCCGAGGGTTCGGCGGACCGGATCTTCGAGGCGCGCTGGCGGGCCGCCGGTACGGTCACCGTGCGGGCCCGGCTCACCCTCGTACCGGGGCAGAGCCGCCGCGAGGAGTACGCGTGGACGCTGGTCGCGGAGGCGGAACGGCCGTGGGACGAGGCGTGGCCCTCGCCCGCCACCCTGTTCTGGCCGGAGGGCGGCCCGGCGCCGGGCTACGACGGTGACTGGGACCATCACCCCACCGTCCCCGGGCTGCGCTTCCGGCAGGTCAACGCGCTGCCCGAGGACGACAAGGACATGCGGCGCCGGCTGCGCGAGGCGGCCCGCGAGGCCTGGTGCGTCAACCTGGTCGTGCACGAGGCGATGACCCCGGACGAGCAGGGCAGACTGCCGCTGGCCCGGCTGCTGCCGCCGGGGCTGCGGCACCGCGTGGTGGAACACCGGGCGGCACCGCAGCAGCTGCGCGCCGTCAACTGGGCCCTGAAGGACCTCGGCGTCGAAGTGCCGCGCGGCGGCGCCGTCCTGCTGCCCCCGGACCCCGCCCCGGACGGCTACGACGGCCGGGAGCACCGTGTGCGCAGCGTCTTCCTCGACGGCTCCGAGCCCACCGAACTCTTCGACGCCGTACGGCACTTCGTCGCGCTTCCCCGGCCACTGCCGCAGGGCGCCGAGGAGGCGCTGACGGACCTGCGCGAGAACTGGACGCTGATGACCGTCCAGGAGGAGCTGGAGCGCGAGCGGCGGCGGGTGGCGATGTACGCCGAGGCGCTGGACGCCATGACGAAGTCCCGGGACCTGTACCGGCAGGCCGCCGAGCAGGCCCACGAGGCGCTGGCCGCATACCGCGACACGCCCGCACCGGCCCTGCCCCAGCAGCGGCCCGGCACCGCCCGGACGCCCTCGCCGCTGCACCAGCTGACGCGGACGTTCGAACGGCTCCGGTTCACGCCCAGGACGCCGCGCCCGGCACCCCCGCCGGACGACGCGCCCGGTGACGAGGGCACGGACCGGCCGTCGTAGCCGGGACGGGCGAGGACAATCGAGGGGAGCCGGTCCGGCGCCCGCAGGACCCGCAGGACCCGAAGGACAGGAGGCCGCATGGATGCGACCACGATCCAGCTGCTGATCGCCGCCGCCGTCGTCGTCGCGGTGCTGCTGCTGGCCCTCGCCGTCGTCCTGCTGGTGCGGCTGGTCCGGACCCGGCGCACCCTGCAACGGGCCGGGCTGCCCACGGGGCCGCGCTGGGTGTTCTGGGGTGCGGTCCTGTACCTGGTGCTGCCCGCCGATCTGCTGCCCGACCCGGTCTACCTGGACGACATCGGCGTCTTGCTCCTCGCGCTGCGCAGCCTGCGCGCCGCGCGGCCGCTGCCACCGGAGGCCGGCGAATTCTGAACGGCGCCGGGACAGCCGCTCCCTGACGCGGCGGGTCCCGTGTGTCGCACAATCGATCGATGCAGCCCACCTACACCGGCATAGCCTCCGCTCCGGCATCACCGGACGTCGCCGTGGTCGTCGACGTGATGCGCGCGTTCACCGTGGCCGCCTGGGCGTTCCGGCGCGGCGCGGAGAAGATCGTCTTCACCGGCACGCAGGAGGAGGCCCTGGATCTGAAGGCCCGTCATCCTGGCTGGCTGGCCTTCCAGGACGGTGCGCCGGTGCCGGGTTTCGACCTGGCCAACTCGCCCGTCCAGCTGCGCTCCCTCGACGTGCGCGGCCGTACGGTCGTACAGAAGACCACCGCCGGAACGGCCGGTGCGCTGGCGGTCGCGGACGCGCGGCTGCTGCTGTGCGCGAGCTTCGTGGTGGCCGGCGCGACGGCCGAGGTGCTGCGGCGGGTCGGCCCGGACGCGGTGACCTTCGTCGTCACCGGGGACGGCGGGCGGGCCGAGGAGGATCTGGCCTGCGCCCAGTACATCGCGGCCCGCGCCGCCTCGGCCGAGGCCGACCCCGCGCCGTACCTCGACCGGGCCCGGCACTCCGACGGCGCGGCCCGGCTCGCCGAGGCCGTGCGGCTGGGCTGGGCGGGTGTCCACCCCGGGGACGCGGCGATGTGCCTGGAGGCGGACACTTTCCCGTTCGCCATGGCTGCCGCCCGCGAGGACGGCCACCTGGTGCTGCGCCCGGTGGGCGCGACGGACGGAGGCTGACTCAAGTACCGTCGCCGCGGCGGATGTTCACTGCGGTGAGCCCGGTCAGCAGCACCGCCAGGGACGCGAGCGCGGCCGCCGCCGCCACCAGCCGGACCTGCGACGCCCGCACCAGCAGCGCGAGGGCCGGCAGCGCACAGGACCCGGACGCGAGCAGAGTGGCCGTCAGGACGCCGGGGGTCGGTCCCGTCCGGTAGCGCGGAGCGTGGGCCACCCCGCACAGGAGCACGGCCGGCGCGGCCACACGCGCGCACCAGGCCAGGGCCGTGGAGGCCTGGGCGCCCTTCGCCGTGCCGGTCTCCGGGCCGCGCGTGGAGGGTGCGGACGCGGAGGACGTTGGCCTCCCGGCCGAGGGCTTGCTGTTCGCGGGCTTGTCCGTCGACGGCGTGCCGTTCGCAGGCTTGCCGTTCATGGGACCGCCGTTCGCAGGCACGGCAGTCGTGAGTTGGCGGTCGAGGAGGTGGCGGGCTTGGGCGCCGCCGACAAGGGAGCCGCAGGCAGCGGCGCCACAGGCAGGGGCGCTGCGGGCGGGGGCGTGGACTCAGGGAGGCGGGGGGCTCCGGTGGCGGGTTCGGTTCGGTGGGGGCGTCCTCGGGGCGCCCCTCTGCCAGCCGGCCGATCAGCTCGGCGAGTTCCTCGACGGACCGGTCGACGCCCGCCGCGCGCAGGGTGTCGGCCCAGGCCGCGGCATGCTCGGGCGAGCGTTCCAGCAGGGTGATGAGCCGGACGACGTCCTCCAGGGGACGGTCGGCGACTATGTCCGAGTCGTCGGAACGGGTGGTCGAAGAGCGGGTGGTCATCTCGGCTCCAGGAGAAGGTTGCGGGCCGCACCGGCGCCTCAGCGTTACGGCACGCGGCATGACGCAGGGCGTGACGGTGCAGGCGGGGGCCGGGTGGCCGGCCGCGGTGCGGCCTCCGAGACGGCCCCAGGTGCGTTCCGCCGCTCAGGTGGCGCATTCTTGCCTTGTCACCCACCCGACGGTGCGCGGGACAAGGTAGGTCCGATGACTGGGAGTGGGGAGCTGGCGGACCGTACGCGCGCCCGGCTGGCCGCGCTGCTGGTCGAGGCCTCGACCGGCGCGCTCGACACGGCCGGGGGCCGCGTGGCGGGCATCTATCTGCGCGCCGGCACCCCAGGGCTGCTGCGTCTCGCGGTGCTCGTGGGGCTGCCGGGGCCGCTGTTCCGGCCCTGGTGGCGGCTCCAGGTCGACCGGCCGTTCCCGATGGCCGACGCCTATCGCCTCGGCGTGCAGGTGGTGCTGCCGAACGCGACGGAGACGGTGCGCCGGTACCCCCAGTTCGCGGCGGGCCTGCCCTTCCCGTTCGGGTCGGTGCACCTGCCCGTGCCGGGCGGATCCGAGCCGCTGGGCGTGCTGTCGGTGCTGCGGCCCTCGACGACGGAGACCGTGGACGAGCTGCCGGACCGGGAGGTGCTCACCCGGCTCGCCGAGGGGCTCGGGGCGGAGCTGCTGGGCCTCGCCGACGGGGACGAGACGGTGGTCGCCTGGGACGGCGCACCGCTGTGCGCACGGCCGCCCGCCACCCGCTCGGCGCAGGCCCGCGTGGGCCGCTTCACCTGGGACCCGGCGACCTCGGAGGTGCACGCGGACGACCGGCTGCACACGCTCCTCGGCCTGCCGCCCGGCGAGTTCACCGGCACCGGGCCGGCGTTCGCGGAGGCGGTGTCCCCCTCCGAGGCCCACGAGGTCCTGGCCGCACTGCGCGAGACCGCCGCGGGGAAGGCGCCGCCCGCACCGCTGAGCCTGCGTGCGGAGGACGGCTCGCTGCGGCTGCTGGACCTGTGGCCGGAGGGGGGCGGCGGAACGCTGGTCGGCGGGGTCGTACTGGACCCGGGTCCGTCCGCGTCGGCGGACGCCGCCGCCGATCTGCTGCCGCAGGGGGTGTTCTGCCTGGACCGGCTCGGGCACGTCGTCTACGCCAATCCGGCCGCGGCACGCCTGACGGGACAGGACCGGGCCCGGCTGCTCGGGCAGACGCTGTGGGACGCGATGCCGTGGCTCGCCGGGTCGCCGTACGACGACCATCTGCGCGGCGCGCACCTGTCCCCGGAGCCGGTGCACTTCCACGTCCGGCGGCCGTCGAACGGTGGGGACACGCCCGACGAGGGTGACTGGCTCGCGCTGTCGGTCCACCCCGGCCCCGACATCCTCACCTGCACGATGGTCCCGGCCAGCCGCGTGGACGCCACCGTCGAGCCGGTCCCCGGGGAACCCGCCCCGCTCCCCGGGCACGCCCCCGAGGACACCATGCCCGGCGATCACTCGATGGCGCCGGTGTACCGGCCCATCGCCCTCGCCATCGCCCTCACGGACGCCGTGACCGCCCGGCAGGTGTCGGCGGTCGTGATGAAGGAGCTGCTGCCCGCGTTCGGCGGCGGCCGCCTGGCCATCTACCTGCTCCAGGACCGCCATTTCTACCTGGCGTGGGAGACCGGGTTCCCGCAGGGCTTCCTCGCGCCCTTCGAGGGCGTCAGCCTGGACGCGAAGATCCCGGGCGTGGAGACCCTCACCACCGGCCGGCCGCTGTTCTTCGAGTCCATGCCGCAACTGGCCGCCGCCTACCCGGGGCTGGCGCTGGACGCCGAGCAGGGCGCCCGCGCCTTCCTGCCGCTGATCGCCTCCGGCCGCCCGGTCGGCACCTGCATCCTCGGCTTCGACCGGCCGCGCGGCTTCAGCACCGAGGAGCGTACGGTCCTCACCGCGCTCGCCGGCCTGATCGCGCACGCGATGGAACGGGCGCAGCGCTACGACAGCGAGGCCGCCCTCGCCCGCGGGCTCCAGCAGGCCCTGCTGCCCCGGCGGCTGTCGGCCCACCCGCAGGTGGAGACCGCGGGCCGCTATCTGCCGGGGACTCAGGGGATGGACGTGGGCGGCGACTGGTACGACGTCGTCGAGTCCGGCGACGGGCTGGCGCTGGTCATCGGGGACGTCCAGGGACACGGCGTGCAGGCGGCGGCCACCATGGGCCAGCTGCGCAGCGCCGTACGCGCCTTCGCGCTCGGCGACCGGCCGCCGGACGAGGTGATGAGCGGGACGAACCACCTGCTCATCGACCTCGACCCCGGCCAGTTCGCGAGCTGTTGCTACGTCCGGCTGGACCCGGGCACCGGCCGCGCCCGGGCGGCCCGGGCGGGCCATCCGCCGCCGCTGCTGCGCTCCCCCGACGGGCACACCTGGGTGCTGGACCTGCCGGGCGGCGTGGTCCTGGGCGTGGACCCGCACGCCCGTTACCCGGTGGCCGAGCTGACGCTGGAGCCGTACGCGATCCTCGCCCTCTACACCGACGGCCTGGTGGAACGCCCCGGCATCGACATCGACGACGGCATCACCGCGCTCCGCCTGGCCCTGGCCCGGGCCGGCGCGACCTCGGGCCGACGCGGCGGCCGGTCTCTCGCGGGCGTGGCCGACCGCCTCACCGCGGCCCCCCGCCACGCCAAGGACCGCCCCGACGACGTGGCCCTCCTCCTCGCCACCCGCCGCCCCGCAGCCCCCCACAGACCCTGACCCCACCCACCCCGGACGCCCGCCGCGGCCCGACACACGCAACCCACCGACCCACACCGCACCCCGGCCCCGCAACACGCCCCACCGACGCACACCGCACCCCGGCCCCACAACACGCCCCACCGACAGACGGCGCGGCCCGGCGCGACCCCGTTCCCCCCCCGACAGCCGCAGCCCCAGCACGGCACGCCGCCCACCGCCACGCCCCGTCCGCCCACGCGCGCTGCCCACGAGGCGCCGGTCCGGCCCCACCCATGATCACGTGCAACCGGCCGCCCCCACCGCCCGCCCCGGCCATGATCACGCGCCACCGGTCACGCCCCCCACCGCCCGCCCCAGCCGTGATCACCCGTCCCGCCAAACGGTCGCTCCACCCGCCCGCCCGACAGCCGTCCCCGATCTCACCCTCACCTCTGTCAACGCCCTCGCCTGTCGCGGCGGAGCAGTGTAGACATGGGCTCATGGTGCGACTGCCCGGCCGGCCCGACACGCGGCCGCCCCGTCCGTTCGGGCATCCGCGTGCGCCGCTCTCCCCGCAGCGGCCGAACGGTGGCCGGCCCGGGGTGCTGCGCGCGGCGGTGACCGGGCGGAGCGTCGCCGGACAGGTGTTCGTGCTGCAGGTCGTGATCGTGCTGCTGCTGGTCGTCGCGGCCGTGGTGGCGCAGGTCCTCCAAGTGCGGCACGACAGCGATCTGGAGGCCCGCAACCGCTCCCTGGCCGTCGCCGAGACGTTCGCCAACGCGCCCGGCACGGCCGCCGCGCTGCGCGCCCCCGACCCGACCGCGATCCTCCAGCCGCGTGCCGAGGCCGCCCGCAAGGGATCCGGCGTGGACTTCGTCGTCGTGATGAACACCGACGGCATCCGCTACACGCACCCCAAGCCGGACCGGATCGGCAAGAAGTTCGTCGGCACCATCGGGCCGGCCCTGGCCGGCGGCACGGTCGTGGAGGAGGTCAACGGGACCCTGGGCCCGCTCGTGCAGGTCGTGGTGCCCGTGAAGGACGCCGGCGGCAAGGTCGTCGGCCTGGTGTCGGCCGGTATCACCACCGCGCACGTCGGCGGGGCCGCCGAACAGCAGGTGCCGCTGCTGCTCGCGGCGGCCGCCGCCGCCCTCGCGCTGGCCACCGCCGGCACCGCCCTGGTCAGCAGACGGCTGCTGCGCCAGACGCACGGGCTCGGCCCGTACGAGATGACCCGGATGTACGAGCACCACGACGCGGTGCTGCACGCCGTGCGCGAGGGCGTGCTCATCGTCGGCGGGGACGGCCGGCTGCTGCTCGCCAACGACGAGGCCCAGCGGCTGCTGGAGCTGCCCGAGGACGCCGAGCAGCGGCATGTGCTGGACCTGGGGCTGGACGACGAGACGGCGGGGCTGCTCGCCTCCGGGCGGGTCGCCACCGACGAGGTGCACCTGGTCAAGGACCGGCTGCTGGCCATCAACCAGCGCCCCACGGACCTGCGCGGCGGCCCGCCCGGCAGCGTCACCACGCTGCGCGACTCCACGGAGCTGCGCGCCGTGTCCGGCCGGGCCGAGGTGGCCCGCGAGCGGCTGAACATGCTGTACGACGCCGGGGTGGGCATCGGCACCAGCCTGGACGTGTCCCGTACCGCCGAGGAGCTGGCCCGGCTCGCCGTACCGCGGTTCGCGGACTTCGCCACCGTGGACCTGTTCGACGCGGTGCTGAACGGCGAGGAGCCCAAACCCGGTACCGCCCTGCGCCGGGCCGCCCGCAGCGGCATCCGCGAGGACGTCCCGCTGTACCCGGTGGGCGAGCGCATCCGGTTCGTGGCGACCTCGCCTCAGGCCCGCAGTCTGACGACGGGCCAGTCCGTGGTGGAGCCCCGGCTGAGCGAGGCGCCCGGCTGGCAGGCCCAGGACCTGGAGCGCACCGAGCAGATCATCGCGTACGGCATCCACTCGCTGATCACCGTGCCGCTGCGGGCGGGCAGCCTGGTCCTCGGGGTGGCCACCTTCTGGCGGTCGGAGAAGCCGCAGCCGTTCGACGCCGAGGAGTTGGCCCTCGCCGAGGAGCTGGCGGCGCGGGCCGCCGTGTCCATCGACAACGCCCGCCGCTACACCCGCGAGCACAGCATGGCGGTGACGCTCCAGCGCAGCCTGCTGCCGCGGTCGCTGCCCGAGCAGGACGCCCTGGAGATCGCCTACCGCTATCTGCCGGCACAGGCGGGGGTGGGCGGCGACTGGTTCGACGTGCTGCCGCTGTCCGGCACCCGGATCGCCCTCGTGGTGGGGGACGTCGTGGGGCACGGGCTGCACGCGGCGGCGACGATGGGCCGGCTGCGCACGGCCGTGCACAACTTCTCCGCGCTGGACCTGCCGCCGGACGAACTGCTCGGCCTGCTGGACGAGCTGGTGGGCCGTATCGACCAGGACGAGACCCCGGCCGACGGCGCCGCCGCCGTCACCGGGGCGACCTGCCTGTACGCGGTGTACGACCCGGTGTCCCGGCACTGCACCATCGCCCGGGCCGGTCATCCGCCGCCCGCACTGGTGCACCCGGACGGCACCGTGGAGTTCCCGGACGTGCCCGCCGGGCCCCCGCTGGGCCTGGGCGGGCTGCCGTTCGAGACCGCCGACCTGGAGCTGGCGGAGGGCAGCCGGCTGGTGCTGTACACCGACGGGCTGGTGGAGGACCGGGACCGGGACATCGACGAGGGTCTGGAACTGCTGCGGGACGCGCTCGGCCGCGCGCCGGGCGCCTCGCCGGAGGACACCTGCCGCACGGTGCTCGACCGGCTCCCGGCCCGGCCCAGCGACGACGTCGCGCTGATCGTGGCCCGCACCCGTGTCCTCGGCCCCGACCGGGTCGCCGAGTGGCAGGTGAAGTCCGACCCGGCGGCCGTCTCGGAGGTGCGCTCCGCGATCACCGCGCAGCTGGCCGAGTGGGGTCTTGAGGAGCTGTCGTTCACGACGGAGCTGATCCTGAGCGAGCTGGTCACCAACGCCATCCGCTACGGCCGCCCCCCGATCGGCGTACGGCTGCTGCGCGACCGCACGCTGATCTGCGAGGTCTCCGACCACAGCACCACCTCGCCGCATCTGCGGTACGCGGCGACCACCGACGAGGGCGGCCGGGGCCTGTTCCTGGTCGCCCAGCTCGCCGACCGCTGGGGCACCCGCTACACCCCCACCGGCAAGATCATCTGGGCGGAGCAGCCGCTGCCGTAGCCCTGCGCGGGAATTGTGTTGAGGACATGACGTCGGGCGGGTGATGATCTCCGCCATGTTCTCGCGCAGGAATCGCCGACCGAAGTCCCCCGAACTCCTCAAGGCCTGGGAATCCCTGGACTCCGGTGATGTGCCGGGCGCGCTGCGGCAGTTGCGGGCCGCCGGGGAGGAGCAGCCGCTCGGCGAGGTGGCGCTGGTGGTGGGGCGGGCCGCCGCCGCGGCCGGCTTCGACGACCTGGCTGAGGCGGCGGCCGCGCTGACCGCCGCCCCCGAACGGGCCCAGGCGCTCTACGACTTCGGGTACGCCTGCGTCGAACGCGGCGTGTCGTATCTGGCGATCCCCGCCCTGCGCGAGGCCCTGCGCCGCAGCGAGGGCTCGCTCGCGGCGCTGCGGGAGCTGGTGTCGGCGTACGAGGACGAGGGCCGGCACCGGGAGGCGATGGCCGAACTGGCCCGGCACGAGGACCGGTTCACCGCGTGGCCGGACCGCTATCTGCTGGTGTTCAACGCGCTCATGGCGGGCGATCTGGCCATGGCCCGCCACCACCACGCGCTGCTGGACGACCCGGAGGACGCCCTGTGGCAGCCGACGCGCGACCGGCAGAACCGGATGCTGCTGCGCGCGGCCGACGCCGAGCGGGCGGGCTCCCTGGACCTGACCGATCTGCGCGGCTGGCAGTACGTGATCGGCGGCACGGTCCTCGGGACGCTCTCCCCGTTCGGTTTCGCGGCGGGCATGACCGGCCGGTACGCCTGGCTGCAGGACGACCCGGCGCTGTGCCTGCGGGGCCTGTTGCGGCTGCGGGCGCTGCTGGCGGCGGCCGAGGCGCGGCCGCGGTCGGTGTCGCTGCTGCCCGATCGCGACTCCCGGATCCTCGGCCTGGCCGCCGCGCGGGTGCTGGAGCTTCCGGGCGAGCCGTTCGCGCCCGACCGGCAGGACACGGTGGTCGTCGCGTACGACCTCAACGCGCTGGCGGCCCACGACGACGGCCCCGAGATCCTCGGGCAGCTGGTCGAGCGGGTGCCGGGGCAGGTGCTGCACGAGCACGCGAGCTGCTGGACGGACGCCCCGCCCGTCGCGGCGGACAGCGTGGCGCTGCTGCACCAGTCGGTGGTGGCGCCCTGGGGCGAGCGGCTGCGGCAGGGCGCGGACGGCGGGGTCGAGCGGGGCCCGGCGGACGACCGCCCGGAGGCGGAGATCGCCGCCGGGATCGTGGCGGCCGATCCCGCCGCCGATCCCGGGGACGGCGAGGGCCCCGCCGATCCCGACGAGGCGTTCGCCGCGTTCGCCGCGGCCGTGCGCGGTACCTGGCTGTCCGGCGCGCGGCGGCGCCTCGACTCGGCCGGGCCGGTGCCGAGTTCCCGGTTCGGCTGAGCGGGGCGGCGGTCAGCCGAGGGCGCGGTCGAGGTTGAACGCGGCGCTGATCAGGGAGAGATGGGTGAACGCCTGCGGGAAGTTGCCCTGTTGCTCGCCGGTACGGCCGATCTCCTCGGCGTACAGGCCGAGATGGTTGGCGTAGGTGAGCATCTTCTCGAAGGCCAGCCGGGCCTCGTCGAGCCGGCCGGCCCGGACCAGTGCCTCGACGTACCAGAAGGAGCAGATGGAGAAGGTGCCCTCGTCGCCGCGGAGTCCGTCGGGGCTGGCCTGGGGGTCGTAGCGGTAGACGAGGGAGTCGGAGACCAGGTCCTCGGTGAGCGCGTCCAGGGTGGACAGCCACTTGGGGTCGGTGGGGGCGATGAACTTGGCGAGCGGCATCATCAGCACGGAGGCGTCGAGCACGTCGCCGTCCTCGGTCTGCATGAAGGCGCCCCGCTGCTCCGACCAGCCGCGGTCCATGATCCGCCGGTAGATGGCGTCGCGCGCCTGGCGCCAGCGGCGATGGTCGGCGGGCAGCCCGCGGTGGGTGGCGAGGCGGATGGCCCGCTCGATCGCGACCCAGCACATCAGCCGCGAGTACAGGAAGTTCTTGCGGCCGCCGCGGGTCTCCCACACGCCCTCGTCGGGCTGGTCCCAGTGGTCGCACACCCAGTCGACGAGGTGGCACACGTCGTCCCACTGGCCGCTGGAGATGGGCTGGGCCCACTTGTCGTAGAGGTAGATCGAGTCGATCAGGGCGCCGTAGATGTCGAGCTGGAGCTGGTCGGCGGCGGCGTTGCCGACCCGGACCGGGGCGGAGCCCTGGTGTCCCTCCAGGTGGGGCAGTTCGCGTTCGGGCAGATCGGCGCGGCCGTCGATGCCGTACATGATCTGGAGCGGGCCGGAGGCGGCGCCGTCGCCGTGGCTGATGTGGGTGGTCAGGAACTTCATGAAGGCTTCCGCCTCGCTGCTGAAGCCGAGCCGCAGCAGCGCGTAGACGGCGAAGGCGGCGTCGCGCACCCACACATAGCGGTAGTCCCAGTTGCGCTCGCCGCCGAGCTGCTCGGGCAGGCTGGTGGTGGGCGCGGCGACGATGGCGCCGGTGGGGGCGTAGGTGAGCAGCTTGAGGGTGAGCGCGGAGCGGTGCACCATCTCGCGCCAGCGGCCGCGGTAGCGGGACTGCTGCAGCCAGCGCCGCCAGTAGGCGACGGTCGCGTTGAACTCGTGCTCCGCCTCCTGGTGCGCGCAGCCGCGCGGGGGCACGTGCTCGCCGACCTGGTCCAGGGCGAACACGGTGGTCTCGCCCTCGCTGAGCTTGAAGTCGGCCCACGCGTCCCGGCCGTCGTACTCCAGGGCGACCGTTGCGGTGAGCGCCAGGGACAGGTCGGCGGAGTCGAAGACCACCAGGCCGCCCAGATCGCGCAGGGTGTGCGGGTCGGCGCCGTAGTTGAAGCGGGGGGCGATCAGCGCCCGGAAGGGCACGGTGCCGCGGACGCACACCACGCGCCGGATCAGCCGGTGCCGGACCTCCGCGCCGCACTCCGCGCCGCTGACCGGCATGAAGTCCTGCACCTCGCCGACGCCGTCCTCGGTGAAGAACCGGGTGATCAGCACGTTGGTGTCGGGGAAGTAGAACTGCTTGGTGCGCGCCGGTACCGCCGCGGCCAGTTCGAAGCGGCCGCCGCGCTCGGCGTCCAGGACGGCCGCGAAGACGCTGGGGGCGTCGAAGGACCCGCAGCAGTACCAGTCGATGGTGCCGTTGCTGCCGACGAGGGCGACACTGCGCAGGTCGCCGATGAGGCCGTGCTCGGCGATCGGCAGGTAGCGGGGCATCCCGGACAGATCCGGCTGGAAGAACGTCTCGGCCATCGCTGCGGCCTCCCGGTGTGGTGGGCGGGCTGTTTCCAGCTTAGATGTGTGTGAATTCCCGCGGCCCGGGCAAGCGCTCCTCACCTGGCCCGCGGCGCCCTCCGGATGCAGGGTGCGCCGAGGAGGGCAATGGTGAGAGTGTGCCCCGTTCGGCGGCACCGGCACGGATGCGGTCATCCGGACCGAGGAGGAGGCATCATGTCGATGACAACACCCGAAGGGTCCCGTTCATCCGAGGACCACATCACCCCGGACGCCCTGCTCCACTCCGCTCCCCCGAAGAATGTGACCCCGGAGGACCTGGTCATGGCGGCGGGCAGGGACGTCACTCCGAAGAACCTCGACTGGGCGCGGCGCAAGCTGGAGACCGAGGGCCCGGCGGCCGTGGAGAGGCTGCTGCCGTAGGGCGGTCCGGGAACCACACGACAACGGGGGCCTGACCGGGCGAGCCCGCGGTGTCCGGCACGCCGGCACCGGCCCGCTCCGGGCATCGGTGCGCGCGTCGGATGCCGAGGGTGCGCAACGGCTGCCCAGGTGTGCGCAGACAGGGCTGCTGAGGTGTGCGGGCATTCGGCTGCTGAGGCGTGCGCGGACACGGCTGCGGAGGTGTACCGGCGCACGGCTGCTGAGGCGTGCGCCCGCACACAGCTGCTGAGCGGGTGCACGCGGCTGAGGAGGCCGTGCGCGTCAGCAGAGTCGGCTGCATCGGCCACTGAGAGCAGGCTGTGCGGCGCAGGGGCCTTCCGTGGGGAGCACGGCGGCTGCCAGACTCCCGAGGGTGCCCGACTTCGACATGCTCGTCATCGGATCCGGACCCGGCGGGCAGAAGGCCGCCATCGCCGCGGCCAAGCTCGGCCGCCGGGTCGCCGTCGTCGACCGCCCCGACATGCTCGGCGGCGTCTCCCTGCACACCGGCACCATCCCGTCCAAGACCCTGCGCGAGGCCGTGCTCTATCTGACCGGTCTCACCCAGCGCGATCTGTACGGGCAGAGCTACCGCCTCAAGGAGGACATCACCGTCGCAGACCTGACCGCGCGCACCCGGCACGTGGTCGGCCGCGAGGTGGACGTGGTCCGCAGCCAGCTCTCCCGCAACCACGTGGCCGTGTACTCCGGCACGGGCCGCTTCGTCGATCCGCACACCGTTGCCCTGCGCGACGACGCCACCGGCGAGGACCGGCTGCTGAGCGCCGAGCACATCGTCATCGCCACCGGCACCCGGCCGGCCCGTCCGGAGAGCGTGGAGTTCGACGGGCGGACCATCATGGACTCCGACAACGTGCTCTCGCTGGAGCGGGTGCCGCGCTCCATGGTGATCGTGGGCGCCGGTGTCATCGGCATGGAGTACGCCAGCATGTTCGCCGCGCTGGGCAGCAAGGTGACGGTGGTCGAGAAGCGGCCCGGGATGCTGGACCTGTGCGATCTCGAGGTGGTGGAGTCGCTCAAGTACCACCTGCGGGACCTGGCGGTGACGTTCCGCTTCGGGGAGACCGTGGCGGCCGTCGAACGGCATTCCCGGGGCACCCTCACCGTGCTGGAGAGCGGCAAGAAGATCCCCGCCGACACGGTCATGTACTCGGCGGGCCGCCAGGGACTGACCGCCGGCCTCGACCTGGACAAGGCGGGGCTGACGGCCGACGCGCGCGGCCGGATCACGGTCGACGAGCACTACCGCACCGAGGTCGGGCACATCTACGCCGTCGGTGACGTCATCGGCTTCCCGGCGCTCGCGGCGACCTCCATGGAGCAGGGCCGGGCGGCCGCGTACCACGCCTGCGGGGAGCCGGTCGGGCGGATGCACAACCTGCAGCCGATCGGCATCTACACGATCCCGGAGATCAGCTTCGTCGGGCGGACCGAGGACCAGCTCACCGAGGACCGGGTGCCGTTCGAGGTGGGCATCGCCCGATACCGGGAGCTGGCGCGGGGGCAGATCATCGGGGACTCCCACGGCATGCTGAAGCTGCTGGTCTCACCGGTGGACCGCACGCTGCTCGGCGTGCACTGCTTCGGCTCCGGGGCGACCGAGCTGATCCACATCGGGCAGTCCGTGATGGGGTGCGGGGGCACGGTGGACTATCTGGTCGACGCGGTGTTCAACTACCCGACGCTGGCGGAGTCGTACAAGGTGGCCGCGCTGGACGCGACGAACAAGCTGCGGCAGATCGACCATCTCGGCGAGTGATCCGGGCGTGCGGCGCGAGGACGGAGGCGGCCATGCCGCCGCCCCCGGTCCACTCCTGCCGCGTCATGGAGCCGCGGTCATGCGCAGTGAAGCCTGCGGCAGGCCTTTCTTACGAGAAGGGAAAGCGCGCCGGAACCTTCCTGGGCCGCGAGTCGTCTACAGTTCGGTAGACCGTCTACACATGTGTAGTCGGATGCTGTCGAACCACGTAGTCGAGGCAAAAGGAAAGGGCGTGCGGCGATGGCCACTCCCTCAGACCTGTCGTCGCAGCTCGCGGTCAACGTGCTCGACGCCCACTCCCTGCTCGCCGCCTTCGGGGTGGTGGGCGTCGGCGTGGTGCTGTTCGCCGAGACCGGCCTGCTGATCGGCTTCTTCCTGCCGGGAGACTCCCTGCTGTTCACGGCGGGCCTGCTGTGCACGGGCACCTCCGGTCAGGGGCTGCACCTGTCGCTCGGGCCGCTGCTCGTCGCGGCGGCCGTGGGCGCCCTGGTCGGCTCGCAGTGCGGGTATCTCCTGGGCAGAAAGGCGGGCGGGGCCCTGCTGGCCCGCAGCCGGTCGGCCCGCCTGCACGAGGGCGCGCAGCGCGCCGAGGTCCTGCTGGAGCGGTACGGATACGCGAAGGCGATCGTCCTGGCCCGCTTCGTGCCGGTGGTGCGCACGGTGCTGAACCCGATGGCGGGTGCGCTCGGCGTGCCGGCCCGCACGTTCACCTTCTGGCAGGTGGCCGGCGGCCTGGTGTGGAGCCTCGGCCTCACGCTGGGCGGGTACGCGCTGGGCTCGTCGATCCCGAATGTCGACAAGTACTTGCTGCCGATGGTCGCGCTGATCGTGCTCGTGTCGCTGATCCCGCTCGCCGCCGAGGTGCTGCGCTCCCGCAAGGCCGCACGGGAGGTTCGTTGATGAACCTCGCGCTCACGGGCTCGTCGGTCGACGGCTCGCTGTACCGGGGCCTGGTGGACCTCGCCCGCCGCACGCCCGGCTGGCTGGACGGTGTCGTGACGGTGTGGTCGGACTTCGGCCTGGCCGTGTTCGCGCTGCTCATGGTCGTGGGCTGGTGGCGGGCCCGGCGGGCCGGCGCCGACGCGGCCATGACGGCGCTGGCCGTCCCGGTGGCGGTCGTGGTGGCGTACGGCGCCGACGCCGGGCTGAAGCTGCTGGTCAGGGAGGACCGCCCCTGCCGGCATCTGCCCTTCCGCACGCTGGAGGCGTGCCCGGCGCGGGGTGACTACGCCTTCCCGAGCAATCACGCCGCGATCGCGGCCGCGGCCGCCGTCGCCCTCTTCTTCGTCTCCCGCCGGCTGGGCGTAGTGGCCGCCGTGTGCGCCGTGGCCATGGCGGCCTCCCGGGTCTGGGTGGGGGTCCATTACCCGCACGACGTGCTCTTCGGGGCCGCCGTCGGCGGTCTGGTCGCCTTCCTCGTGATGACCGTGCTGCGGCACGCGCCGCGCGGGCTGACCGGACGACTGGCGGGGACCTGGCTGCGCCCGCTGCTGCTGTCATGAACCGCAAGGGCATCGCGGAACTGGCGGGGAGTGCCGCGCTCGGCGCCTGGGCGGCGTTCGCCGTGCTGGCGCTGGTCGTCTCGGGCCGCGGCGGTGCGCCGCTGTTCCTGGACAGCGGCCTGCTGAACTGGTCCGTCGCCCACCGCCCGGCGATGGCGGTGGCCGCGGCCCGGGGACTGACGAACACGGGCACCGGGCTCGTGCCGTACGCGGTGGTCGTGCTGGCCGGGCTGCTCACGGGCCGGACCCGGCGGCAGCGGCTGATGGCCGCGCTGCTCGCGGCCGCGTGTCTGGCCGCCGGCCAGGCCGTGCGGTACGGCGTCATGAAGCTGGTGGACCGGCCCCGCCCGCCGTCCTTCGAGTGGCGCACCGAGGCCTCCGGCTGGTCCTTCCCCTCCGGGCACACCACCACGTCGGCCCTGACGGCCGGTCTGGTGATCCTCGCGCTGTGCCTGCGCGCCCGGCGCGGCCGCCTTCCGCTGTGTCTGGCGGTGGGCTGCTGGGGCGCCGGGGTCGGCCTGACCCGGGTCTTCCTCGGCGTGCACTGGTTCACCGATGTGCTCGGCGGCTGGCTGTTCGCCGTGGGCTGGCTCGGCACGTGCCTGTGCGCCGCGGTCTGGTGGCTGCCGGACCGCCTCCTCACCGGCACCGGTGGCGTGGGCGCCGCCGGCGAGCCGGATCACTCCCCCGACCCCGGCACGGCCGACGCGCCGTTGGAGAAGCATGCGCCCCAAGATCCTGGTCGTCGAGGACGATCACGCCCTGCGTGACGTGCTGCGCCGCGGACTGCACGACGAGGAGTTCGACACGCTGACCGCCGCCGACGGTGCCACGGCCCTGCGGCTGGCCGGCTCCGACGTGGCCGCCGCCGTGCTCGACGTCGGACTGCCGGACGCGGACGGCAGGGACGTGTGCCAGGCGATGCGGGCGAACGGCTTCCTCGGCCCGGTGGTCTTCCTGACCGCGCGGCACGGGCTGACGGACCGGCTGTCCGGCTTCTCCGCCGGCGGCGACGACTATCTGCCCAAGCCGTTCCACCTCGCCGAGCTGGCCGCCCGGCTGCGGGCCGCCCTGCGCCGGTCCGCTCCCCCAGGGGCGTCCGCCGCGGCCGGCGGCCTCGTCCTGGACGCCGTACGCCACAGCGCC
Organism: Streptomyces sp. NPDC047085; assembly: GCF_040643735.1. Lineage (NCBI taxonomy): Bacteria > Bacillati > Actinomycetota > Actinomycetes > Kitasatosporales > Streptomycetaceae > Streptomyces > Streptomyces sp. NPDC047085. The sequence continues at coordinate 200,079 of NZ_JBEYUW010000006.1, read as the reverse complement.
GCCGTGAACGGCACCCGGATCGAGCTGACACCGACCGAGTTCCGGCTGCTGGCCGCGCTCGCGGCGGCGGGCGGCGATCTCGTCCGCCGCCGCGACCTGGTCCGCGCGGGCTGGCCGGAGGGCGCGCGGGTCAGCGACAACACCCTGGACCAGTACCTGACCCGTCTGCGCCGCAAGCTCCGCGCCACGGGCCCGTCAGGCGGCCTGCCGCACGGCCTGCTCGGCGGCCCGCTCCTCGGTGACGTCCTTGCGGGTCACCGACAGGAAGACGACGAGGCCGAGGATGACGGCGAGGAACAGCGCGCTGGTCACCACGGTGCCCAGGCCCAGGCCGCCGTCGCCGGTCGGCTGGGAGAGGTAGTCGCCGACGGAGGCGCCGAGCGGGCGGGTGAGTACGTAGGCGATCCAGAAGCTCCACACGGCGTTCAGGCCGAGTGTGAACCGGGATATCGCGACCGCGGCGATCGCCGCGGCGAACAGCAGGGCGGACACCCAGTAGCCGAGGTCCATCCGCTCCGCGACCAGGTCGCCGGCCGACGTGCCGAGCGCGAAGGTGAACAGCACGGCCAGCCAGTAGAAGGCCTCGCGACGGCCGGTGTCGATGTGGTGGATCGACAGGGTGCGCTCGACCCGGTACCAGGCGGCGAAGACGATCACGAGGGCGATCCCGAAGACGGTGGTGGTCGTCTCCAGCGCCACGCCCATGTTGTCGGTGAGGTTGTCGCTGACCAGGGTGCCGACGACGCTGATCAGGGCGACGGCCGTCCAGTACACGCCGGCGCGGTAGGCCTTGGTGCGGAACTGCACCACGAGCACGACCGCGAGCAGTGCGCTCATCAGCAGCGATACGCCGGTCAGGTCGAGGCCCGCCTTCTCGTTCAGCAGGTCGGCGGCGGTCTCGCCGACGGTGGTGCACAGCACCTTGATCACCCAGAAGTAGACGGTGACTTCGGGCACCTTGTTCCAGCGGCCCCGGCGCCCCGGGGCCGTGATTCCGGCGTCGGCCACGGAGGCCGGAGAGGTCTCTGATGTCATGGCACCGACGCTGCCACCGGTTTCCTGAACGCATCCTGACCGCCGACACGCGGGAAGGACCGGCGGGTGGGTCAGGTGTCCGAGAAGGAGCGGTGTCAGGGAGTGGCGTGCGGTCCGTCCGGGCGGTCCTGGCGCTGGGCGACCGTCTCGCGGCTCAGCTCCTCCGTCTCCGCCTGCGGCAGCCGCTCGAATCCGTCCTCTGTGATGACCGAGACGATGGGATAGATACGGCGGTTCAGGTCGGGGCCGCCGGTGGCCGAGTCGTCGTCGGCGGCGTCGTACAGCGCGTGGAGGGCGGCCAGGGCGGCTTCCCGGCGGGACATCCCCCGGGTGAACAGCTTCTTCAGCGCGCCCCGGGCGTACGGCGAGCCGGAGCCCTCGGCGTGGAAGTCCCGCTTCTCGTACAGGCCGCCGGCCACGTCGAAGCCGAAGATGCGGCCGTGTGCGCCATCGGGGGCCGTGAGGTCGTAGCCGACGAGCAGCGGGACGACGGCGAGGCCCTGCATGGCCTGGCCGAGGTTCTGGCGGATCATGGTGGCCAGGCGGGTCGCCTTGGCGTTGAGGGTCATGGGGGTGCCCTCGATCTTCTCGAAGTGGGTCAGTTCGACCCGGTAGAGCTTCACCATGTCCACGGCGAGCCCGACGGTGCCGGCGAAGGCGACGGCGGTGTGATCGTCCGCGGGGTGCACCTTCTCCAGGTCGCGCTGGGCTATGAGGTTGCCCATGGTGGCGCGGCGGTCGCCGGCGATCAGGACGCCGTCGCGGAAGGTCAGGGCGAGCACCGTGGTGCCGTGCGGGAACCGGTCGGGCGCCGCACGGACGCCGTCCGGGAACGGCGGTGCGGTCGGCAGCAGTCCGGGCCGGTGGGCGGCCAGGAACTCGGTGAAGGACGAGCTCCCGGGCGTGAAGAACTCCCCGGCCGGCCGCGTCCCTGTGTCGTGTCCCGACATGTCGCTCCCCCTCCTGTGGCGCATCCCTGTGGCGCATCGCGACACCGGTGTCCTACCTGGTGCGGGGGGCGGGGAAACTCCCGCCCGTTCACAGCGCCTTGCGCCGGACCAGTACCGCGAGCACCACCAGGCCCGGCACCAGGGGCAGCCAGACGGTGAGCAGGCGGTAGCCGAGCACGGCGGAGGCGGCCGTGGCGGCGGGGGCGCCGGACGCGGTCAGCGCGAAGGCGAGCGCGGCGTCCAGTGAGCCGAGGCCGCCGGGGGTGGGCAGCAGGGCGGCCGCGCTGCTCGCGGCGAGGTAGAGCAGGGCCGTCTGCAGCGGGGGCAACGGCAGTTCGACGGCCTGGGCGACGGCGATGACCACCACGGAGTGCAAGGCGGCGAAGGCGAGCGAGCCGCCCCACAGGGCCGCCGCGCGGGTAGGGCAGGCGTGCACGGCGCGGATGTCGGCGAGCACGCTCGTCACCGCGCGGTGGCAGCGCGGCCACAGCGGGCCGGCCACCAGCGCGGCGAGCAGGGCGACCGCGCCGAGCCCGGCGGCGAGCGCGGCCGGCGAGACGTGCGGGACGCGCAGCAGGCCGGGGCAGGCGAGGGCGAGCAGCACGATCAGCGCCAGGCGGACCACCGCGCCGGCGCCGGCCTTGACGGCGAGCGCGCCGGCCGAGCGGCAGGCGGGCAACCCGCAGCGCATCAGGAACCGAAGGTTCACCGCGCCCGCGCCGACTCCGGCCGGCAGCAGGTGGTTGGCGGCCGAGGCCGCGAACTGCGCGGCGACCAACCGCGGTCCGGGCAGCCGCCGGGTGACCGCACCCTGCTGGGCGAGCGCCGAGGCCGCCCACGTGCCCATGGCCGCCAGGGCGCCGACCAGCAGCCACCCCTGGTCGGCGACGGCCAGCCGCTCCGCCCCGGTCCGCACCGCGGGCCAGTGCCGCCGCCCCACGTAGACCGCGCAGAGCAGCACACCGAGACAGACGGCACTGTGCCAGTAGGCCCGCCGCCGCCCGAGGCCGACCCCGGCGAGGCCCCCGGGGGACGCGAGCAGCGGGCCCTCGGCGGGCCGGAGCTCCTCGTGAGCGGCTTCCGCCGCGACCGGCCCGCTCACGCGAAGGCCCCCGCCGCGCCCTGCCGTGTCCTGCCCGGCCGGTACGAGCACTCCAACCGGTACGAGCATCCCGGCCGGTGCGACCATCCCGGGCGGTACGAGCATTCCGGGCGGTGCGACCATGCCGGCCGGTGCGACCATGCCGGCCGGTGCGACCATGCCGGCCGGTGCGACCATGGCCGGGTCACCCGGCGGTTCCGCACCACCTCACGGGTCACCCCTCGGCCATGCGCCACCTGACGGTTCATCCCCTGCCTCCACCCGGCGTGTCGAGTCATGCGCCGACCTCCACCCAGCCTCACCGTGCCCTGTGCGGCCTCCGCGACCGCTGGCCGGTCACCCGCGGCCTCCGCCACCTGCCGACTCATACGGCCTCCACCCGGTGTCGTTCATCGGCGTCGTTCATCGGCATCGCTCATCGGCGTCCTCCGCTGCCGCCTCCTCGGCGTGCCCGGTCATCAACCGGCCTCGGGTACGGCGTAGTAGAGGCGCAGTCCGTCGAGCGGCACGGACGGCCAGTGCCGGGCGTACCCGGGTGGCCGGTCGCCCTGGGCCACCAGGGTGGCCACCGGGCTGTGGCGTGCGGTGTCGGCGATGGCCTGTGCCGTGCTGTTGGCGTTGTGCCCGGACGTGGCGGCCGAGGAACAGCCGGTGTAGAACGCGACCGGGATGGCCTCGTGCCCGGTGAGCAGACAGGGCGGGCGCACGCCGAGGCTGTGCAGGGTGATGGCGGTGCGGGACCAGGCTTGGTGGGCGGCGGTGGTGCGGTCCACGAGGCTCACGAGCACGCCCAGTTGCACCGCGAGGTGGACGGCGAGCCCGAGCGCCACCAGGGCCGTCGCGAGCCGCCGCCGGCCCCCGTCGGGCGCGGTCGTCAGGCGGACGAGCGCGTCGGCGACGGGGATCGCGAGCAGGGCGTAGGCGGGCTGCAGGAAGCGGGGCGCCGCGTAGCCGATCAGGAACAGGTAGGGCACCGCGGCCGTCGCGGCGCAGGCGAGGGGAAGCAGGGTGGGCGTCGTGCGCCGGGCGCGGACCGCGAACGCCAGGGCGAGCGCGGCGAACACGGGCAGCGCGAACCACCACACGGTGACCAGGGGGTGGGGCAGCGCGCCGGTGCACGGCCGGCACAGGGCCCGCCCGCCGAGGCTGCGCAGCTGGTCGACGACGGCGAGGTGGAAGCCGAGGCCGCCCTGGATCGCCGAGCCGTCGGACAGGCGCCGGACGAGGCCGCCGTAGGCGACGTACGCCTCGATCACCCACTCGGCGGCACCGGCCACGAGGCCGGCGAGGAGGGCGAGCAGGGCCCGCCGGTGGCGGCGGGCGAGGCCGAGGGCGAGCAGCGGCAGCGTGGCCCAGACCGCGTCCGTGGGCCGCATCCACGCCATCAGCGCCCCGCTCGCGACCAGGCCCCACCACGCGCCCCGGTCGGCTCCGGCGCGCAGGAAGCAGGCGACGGCGGCGAGGGCGCCGACGGCCACCCAGTAGTTGGGCATGGCCTGGGGGCCGTAGAAGAGCGTCACCCACAGGGAGGCGAACAGGGCGCCGGCCAGGGCGAGGACGCGTGCCGGGAACAGGCCCCGCCAGGCGCGCAGGGCCAGGAACAGGGCCAGGCCGGACAGGACGGCGAGGTAGACGCGCAGCAGGGCGGTGGAGGACGACCAGGAGGCGATCGGTGCGACGAGCAGGGAGACGCCCCGCGCGCGGGGTGCGCTGAAGAAGGCCGCGGGGGCGTGTCCGCTGACCTGGCTGACGTAGACCGTCTCGTCCCAGCCGAGGCCCATGCCCGGGCGGACGAGGACGAGTTGGGCGAGAGCGAAGGCGGCGGCGACCAGGGCGAGGGGCCGGGTGGCGCGGTCGCGCGCGGTGCCCGCGGACATGCGGCGCGAGCGCTCGCGCCGGGCGGCGTCGAGTGTGGCGTGCGCGCTGTCGGCCATCATCACCCCTCAACCCCTACACCTTGTAGGGCCGTTGTCACCCTACAGCCTGTAGGGCCGAGGGGAGGCTCGGGGAGACCCGAAGGAAGCAGGACGCAGGAGAAACGAGGGGGCAAAGCGAGGGAAGAACTCGGGAACGCAAGAGCTCAGGGAAAACATGGACAAACTAGCGTGGATCGCGCGCGTCCGCCGGACACATACCGCCATCCGGGCCACGGCCCTACGCGCTGTAAGGTTGGGGCATGGCTGGCACAGGGTCCCCCGGCAGAGCGGAACGGCGCAGCGCCGGGGCGCTGGAGAGCGAGGTGCTGGCCGCCCTCTGGGCCACCGAGCGGCCGCTGACCCCGGCGGAGATCCAGGCTGAGATCGGCGGCGGGCTCGCCTACAACACCGTGCACACCATCCTCAAGCGGCTGTACGACAAGGGGCTCGTGCTGCGGGACGCCGACGGGCGGCGCGGCGCGTACCGGCCGGCGAAGAACGCGGCGGAGCTGACCGCCGAGGCAATGCACGAGGCCCTGGACCGGGGTCCGGACCCGATCGCGGCGCTCCAGCAGTTCGTGACCGGGCTGAGTGCCGAGGAGGAGCGGGCGCTGCGCGAACTGCTCGCCGGAGGCGGCGCATGAGGTTCGACGTCTACACCCCGCTGCTGCTGTCCGTGCTGCTTCCCCTGGTCAGCCCGGTGATCGGCCGGCGCGTGGCCCCCGCGCTCGCCGCGCGCGTGCTGGCCTGCGCCGCCGTGCTGACCGCCGCGGCGACCACCTGGTCGTTGATGCTGCTGGCCGCCGCGCTGCTCGGAGACGCTCCGCCGGTGATCGCGGAGGCCCGGGAGGACGGCCGCCGGCTGGTCGACCCGGTGCCCGAACTGGTCGGCGTCGCGGCGCTTGTCGCCCTCCTGGTCGTCGTCCACCGGGTGTACCGGGCGATCCGCTGCGAGCGCGCCACGCGGCGGGCCCTGCGGCGCCTGTGCGCGGGCCAGCCGGCCGACACCGAGCTGGTCGTCGCCGCGTCCCCGGTGCCGCAGGCGTTCGCCGTTCCCGGCCGGCCGGGCCGGATCGTGGTGACCTCGGCGATGCTGTGCGCGCTGGAACCGGCCGAGCGACGGGTGCTGCTCGCGCACGAGCGGGCCCATCTCGCGTACCGGCACGGCACGCTGGTGACCGCGACGACACTGGCCGCCGCGGCCAACCCGCTGCTCGCCCCGGTCCGTGCCGCCGTGACCTTCCTCGTGGAGCGGTGGGCGGACGAGCGGGCCGCGGACGACGTCGGGGACCGGCGCACGACCGCCCGCGCCCTGGCCCGCGCCGCGCTCACCGCGGGCGGCGCCCGGCCCGGCTGCGCCCTGAACTTCACCGACCGCGCCGTCACCCGCCGCATCGCCGCCCTGCAGACGGCACCGCCCCCGCATCTGCGATCCGCCGCCCTGGCCGTCCTCGCCCTCGGCGTTCTCCCGGCCCTCGGCGCCGCCGACGCCACCCGCGACCTGCTCACCCTCCTGACGAGCGTGCTGACCTGAGCGCGTGACCGGTCCACCGGTCCGCGATCACCGCTCGTCTCCCAGCTCGGCGAGGTCCTTCACGACGATGCTCGCGCCGTGCGCGTAGAGCGCGTCGGCCTGTCCGGTGCGGTCGACGCCGACGACGTACCCGAAGCCGCCCGCGCGGCCCGCGTCCATGCCGGCCAGCGCGTCCTCGAAGACCGCCGCCCGTGCCGGCTCGACGCCCAGGTCGTGGGCGGCGGCCAGGAAGGTGTCGGGGCGGGGCTTGCCCGGCAGGTTCCGCTCGGCGGCGACCACGCCGTCGATCCGTACGTCGAAGCGGTCCTCGGAAGCGACGGCCCGCAGCACCTCGCGGCAGTTGGCGCTGGAGGACACGATCGCGGTGCGCAGGCCCTGCGCGCGGACCGCGTCCACGTACCGCAGCGTGCCGTCGTAGGCCTCGACCCCGCCGGACCGGATCTTCTCCAGCAGCAGGGCGTTCTTGCGGTTGCCGATGCCGTGCACGGTCGGGGTGTCCGGCGGGTCGTCGGGGGTGCCCTCGGGCAGGTGGATGCCGCGCGCGTCGAGGAAGGCGCGGACTCCGTCGGCGCGCGGGCGTCCGTCGACGTACTCGTCGTAGTCGGCGACCTCGTCGAACGGCCGCGCCCACTCGCCCTCGTAGGCACGCAGGAACGCGTCGAAGGTCTCCTTCCAGGCGGCCGCGTGCACCACGGCCGTCTTGGTGACGACGCCGTCGAGGTCGAAGAGACAGGCCAGGATGGTGTCGGGCAGACCGAGGTGAGTCATACCCAGCACTCTTCCCCGCGCGTCTCTCCGCGTCCCCGCACCACGCGGGCGCGGGTGGTGGGTGGCGGGCGCCCTGCGTCGTGCGGGGCGCCGGTGACACACTCTCCACTGTGGCGCTGACCTTCGACGACCTTCTCCTGCGTGCCCGCGCCCTCACCCGGGACGGGCGGCGCGCGCTCCTCGGCATCGCGGGCAGTCCGGGCTCGGGCAAGACGACACTGGCCGAGCGGCTGGTGCGCGCCCTGAACGACGGCGGGCCGCCCTGGGTGGCGCACGTGCCCATGGACGGTTTCCACCTCGCCGACGTCGAACTGGACCGGCTGGGCCTGCGGGACCGCAAGGGCGCGCCGGACACCTTCGACGCGGCCGGCTACGCGGCGCTGCTGCGGCGGCTGCGCGAGGACACCGACGAGGTGGTGTACGCGCCCGGGTTCGAGCGGGTGCTGGAGCAGCCGATCGCGGGCGCCATTCCGGTGCCGCCGACCGCACGACTGGTGGTGACCGAGGGCAACTACCTTCTCCTGCGCGAGGGTTCGTGGGCCCGGGTGCGGCCGTGCCTGGACGAGGTGTGGTTCTGCGAGATCGACGAGGAGGAGCGGGTACGGCGGCTGGTGGCCCGGCACGAGGAGTTCGGCAAGGGCCCCGAGGCGGCATTGGCCTGGGTCCTGGGCACGGACGAGCGCAACGCCGACCTGATCGCGACGACACGGGACCGGGCCGACCTGGTGGTCCCGGCCGGCGCGCTCCCCTCGCCGTGCGCGGTGCCGCCGACCCGGTCGGCCGCCGGGCAGGGCTGACCGGCTTCCGTGCCTGTCCCCGTCCCCGTCACCGCCCGAGGGGCCGGGGAACCCTGAGGGGCTGGTGAACCGCGCCCCGGTGCGGGCCGTACCCGTAGGCGCGGCAGAAGGTCTGTCGGTACGAGGACGACTCGCGGGGCGGATGATGGCGAGCGAACAGCGCACGGTCTCAGCCGCAGGACAGACGGTCCTGCCGGCCGAGGCACGTGATGCGCCCGAGGCATGTGATGTGCCCGAGGCTCTCGACGCACCCAGGGCTTCCGGCGCCCACGATCCCGCCCCGAGCTCGCTCCGGGGCCGTCTGCACGCGGCGTATGCCGGGCTGCGCCGCCGCAGGCGGTGGCTGGTACCGGTGCTCGTGGGGCTGCTGCTGGCCCAGATGGCCGCCGCGATGATCACGACAGCCGTCGAGCAGACGCCCACGATCGACGAGCCGGTGTACGTGGCCACCGCCACCGACTACCTCCACGAGCACCGGCTGCGGTACAACCCCGAGCACCCGCCGCTCGGCAAGCTGCTGATCGCGGCCGGAGTCGCGGTGGCCGACCCGCACTACGACCCGTCGTACCCGGGCACCCAGGGTGACGTGGGCCGGCATCTGCTGTACGAGTCGGGCAACGATCCCTGGCGGTTGGTGCTGTGGGCACGGCTGCCGGTGATCACCCTGACGCTGCTGTTCGGGCTGGTCGTGTGGCGGTTCGCGCGTGAGGTGGCGGGTACGGAGGCGGGCGGGCTCGTGGCGCTCGCCCTGTACGCCTTCTCCCCCGACGTGATCGCGCACGGCTCGCTGGCCACGCTGGACGTGCCGGCGGCCGGGTTCGTGCTGACGTCGGCCTGGCTGGTGTGGCGGGCGCGGCGGCGGCCGGTGCTGTACGTGCCGTTGGCCGGTGCTGCCCTCGGTGCGGCGGTGGCGACCAAGATGAGCGCGCTGCCGGCGGTGCCTGTGGTGATGGGACTCGCGCTCGTGTCGGTGTGGGCCCGGCCGGACGTCCGGCGTCGGCGCAGGGTGCTGACGGGGCTCGCGGGTGCGGTGGTCGTGGCGCTGGTGGCGGTCGCCGTGGTGTGGGCCGCGTATCTGGCGGTCGATCCCCGGCTGCGGTTCACCCCCGCCGAGCCGGTGCCGGCCGTTCACGCACTGCGCGGGCTGCACGGGCTGCGCGGGCGCCTGACGGAACTGCTGCCGCTGCCGCCGGCGTACCGGGCCGGTATGAGGGTGCAGTTCGCCCTGGAGGACCAGCCGTGGCAGGGCTTTCTGTTCGGCCGGCTCTACACCGGCTCGCTCTGGTACTACCTGCCGGCCGCTCTCCTGGTGAAGACACCGCTCGGGCTGCTCGCGCTGGGTGTGACGGGGTGCGTGGCGGCCGTGGCGGTACGACGGCTGCGCCCGGCGGCGCCGTACCTGGTGCTGCCGCCCGCGGTACTGCTGGCCGCGGCGATGACGGGCTCGCGGGACTTCGGGACCCGGTACGCGCTGTTCGTGCCGATGTTCCTCGCGGTGGCGGGGCCGTGCGTGCTCACGCTGCGCCGACGGTGGGCGGGGCCGCTGACCGGGGCTCTGGTGCTGTTGGTGGCGGTGAGTTCGCTGCGCGCGTTCCCGTACTACCTGCCGTACTCCAGCGAGGCCTTCGGCGGGCCGGCGCACACCCATCGGCTGTTGCACGACGCGAACGTGGACTGGGGGCAGGACCTGGGCCGGCTCGCCGACCGGCTCCGGGAGCGCTACCGGGGCGAGCGGGTGTGGCTGGTCTACAAGGGCAGCGGGGTGCCGTCGTACTACGGCATCCACGCTTCCGATCCGCGGGCGGTGCCCCCGGACCGGGTGCACGGGCTGCTGGTCGTGTCGGACTCCGCGGTCGCCAAGGCACGGGGCGAGCTGGCCGAACTGATCGAAACGAGCCGTCCGGTCGATCAAGTGGGTCATTCGATCACCTTGTACCGGCGATGAGCCCGCCGACCGATCACAACTCCCTAATCGTTGTGGTCGGTGAGCTATGTTGAATGATCGTGGGAGACAAAGTTGACGGACCAGTACCCTCACCGCAGCAGGCACGCGCCCAGGCATCGGCGATCACTTCGGGCAAAACCGCCCCGGAGGCCGAGGCGTCGCCGACCTCCCAGCTGAGGGAACTCTTCGACGGCCCCCGCCTGTCCCCGGGGCAGCGTCGCGTCGCCCAGTACCTGATCGAGCACATCACCGAGGCCGCGTTCCTGTCGATCACCGAGCTGGCGGACCGCGTCGGCGTCAGCCAGCCCTCCGTCACCCGCTTCGCCGCCGCCGTCGGCTTCAGCGGCTACCCGGCCCTGCGTGAGAAGCTCCAGTCGATCGCGCTGAGCACGCTGCCCGGCGGCGCCGGCGAGGAGAACCGCGCCAACGAACTCCAGGCGGCCGTCGACGCCGAGATCCAGAACCTGGAGAACCTGCGCCGCGACTTCGCCGACCCCGACCGGGTGATCCGCGTCGGCCGCGAGCTCTCCCGCTCCACCCCGCTGACCGTGCTGGGTCTGCGCATCTCGGTGTCGCTGGCGGAGTACTTCGGCTATGCCGCCCGCCGTATCCACCCCGATGTGCGGCTGGTGACCCGGGGCGGCAGCGTGGCCTACGACGCGCTGCTCCAGTCCCGCGAGGCCGGCGGGACCTGGGTGCTGGCGTTCGCGATGCCCCGGCACGCGCAGGAGACGCTCACCGCGCTGCGGGTCGCCCGCGAGGCGGGCCTGAAGGTCGCGCTGATCACGGATCTGGCGCTCGGCCCGCTCGCCGACGAGGCCGACGTCATCTTCGCCACCGGCACCGGTTCCCGTCTGGTCTTCGACTCCTACGCCGCGCCCGGCTTGATGGCCGCCGCGCTGCTGCAGGCCATGACCGACGCCGATCCGGAGCGCACTCAGGGCCGTCTGGAGAAGTACGAGCAGGTGGCCGACCAGCAGCAGTTCTTCATGAAGGACTGAGCTTCCGGGGCGCGTACGGGGATCATCCACCACAAAGCGCGCATGAATGTTTTCATACGTCTTGCAAAGCGGTCGGCATATATAAATACTGCTCACGGATCGCACCCGGTCGAACTCAGGGGCGTGGTCCGCACCGACGAGCTCACCGCTCGCCACCGCCCCGAGAAAGCCGACGGACAGCCGATGCGCACGCAAGCACACCAGCGGTGCCGGTTCCCGACGCCCGGGGCCCTCGAACGGACACCCAGGGCCGCCGTTCCCTACCCACGGCGGCGCACGGGGTGTTCGCAGGCGCGTCGCCCAGGCGAGGCGCCCGTGGCGGTCCCGGTCATCCCCTAGGCCGGGGCCGCCCCAAGACCCGTCGGACCACCCCCTCGACGCCGCACACCGGAAGCGATGACCATGCCCTTGACCACCACGCGCATCAGTCCCGACTGGCCCTGCCAGGTCAAGACGCCCGGCAGCTACGACTGGGAACGCTCGGCGGCCAAGTGGCTGCGCGACCTGATCCCCGCCCGCTACGCCAGTTATCCGGCGCTGATCCGGCACCCCGTGCTGCTCGCCCGGCACGCGCAGATCCAGGTCCAGCAGGAGATCCGGGTGGCGCGGACGGCCCTGCAGACCGCGCGCGCCGAACTGCCCGTCCTCGGGCTGCCCGAGTCCGTCATCGAGCACACGATCAAGCTGTACGCCGCCGAGCTGATGCAGCTTCAGCACATCGCGCGCAGTGTCCGCGCGGTCTCCGAGGCGCTGGCCTCCCGCGGCCCGGGCCGCTGAGCCTCGATCAGTCGTCGCGGTGCCACCAGTACCAGACGAGGCCGACGACCAGGGCCAGCAGGAAGGCGGCGGGCATCAGCAGGCCCGGGATGCGGGAGCCGGTCATCGGCGTGGCCTTCGATCGTGGTACGAGGTGCAAGGTGCGAGGTGCGTGCTGCCACGTACGTGTTGCGACGTACGTGCAGCGAGGTGCGCCCGGCGGTGAGCCGCGGGGCAACTGCCCATGATGAGGCCTCCGGCCGGTTCTCGGCGGTACTTTTCCAAGGTGTTGCCCGGCGTTTGAGTCCAAGTTCGGCTCACCCCCGGGCGTTCGCGGCACCGGACGAATTCGCGACGCTCCGAGCGAAGTGGCGCACCCTGATCCTCGGCGAGGGCTTCGACCCCGCCGCCGAACCCTTCACGTCCCGGCTGACCGACCTCGGGACCACGGCGAGCGGACTGCTCGCCACGATGGCCCCGGCCCCCGGGCTCGCTCTGGCCCGACCTGGTGTACACCGACCCCGACCCGGACACCGACCGGGAGTCGTACGGCTTCTCGGGCAATATGAACACCAGTTACACCCGTCTCGACACCCTCGCGCAGGCCTACTGCCAGCCCGGCACCGGCCTCACCGGCGACAGCGGTCTCCGCGACGCCGTCCTGACCGGCCTCGCCGGGGATCTGACCCGGACGGCGGGCGCGACCCAGCGGATCACCGTCAGGCTGGGCTGACCGCCCCCTGGACGAAGCGGCTCAGGGACGCCGTCAGCGCGCTCACGAAGGCATCCCGGTCCGCCTCCGGGAGGGCGTCCAGGGACAGATACGGGTTGAGGTCCTCCAGCTCGACCAGCAGCAGGTCGCCCTCCGGGGTGCGACAGGCGTCGACGCGCTGGATGCCGTGGCCGAGCCCGTTCCAGTCGATGAACCGGCGGGCGAACCCCAGGTCGGCGGCGGTGGCCGCGTAGGGCTTCAGCTCCCAGCGGCGCTTGGGGTCGGGGGCGTACAGGGCGTACTGGAAGTCGTCGTCGACGAAGTAGAAGGAGACCTCGTAGGTGAAGTCGACGTACGGCTGGACGAGGACGCTGCCGTCCGCGAGGGGTGCGTCGGCGATCCGGGCGGCGGGCAGCGTGCGCAGGCCGAGGGAGTCCGCGCCGAACTTGGGCTTGACCACGTAGCGCCGGGCCGATGGCAGCCGGTGCAGGTCGGCGGCACGGTCGACCGTGGGGATGACCGGGTGGCCGGCCTCGGTCAGGTCCAGCAGGTACTGCTTGCCGGCCATGTCGGCCTTGCCGGTGAGCGGGTTGTACACCCGGGTTCCGCTGCTCAGCGCCCGGGCGCGGAAGGCGTCGTACTCCTTCTGGTAGCCGAGCACGGGTCCGCTGTTGCGGACGACGACGCCGTCGTAGCCGTCCATGAGCGCGGCCGCGTCGAGCGGGTGGCACAGGGCCAGGTCGAAGTGGGCGCGCAGCCGGGAGGTGAGGAAGACGTCCTCGTCGCCGTAGCGGCGCCCGCGGGCCGGGTACGCCAGGTCGGTGACGTAGAGCAGGCGGGGGCGGTCGGCGGGCATGGGGTCTCCTCGGGCGGGCCGGTACGGGCGCTGGGCCGGGCGGCGACGGCGGTGCGGGAAAGATGGTGCAGAAAGGTTACGTCGCAGGGTGCAGGTGTCCACCGGCAGGCCCGGTCCGTCACGGGGCCCGTCCGTCACGCGGGTGCGGTCCGTCACGCGGGCGCGGTGGCCAGTCCGGCCGCCCACAGGTCCTCGACGCCGATGCCCGTGAGGCCGCGGCGGACGGTGCGGCGGGGTGCCGGGGTGATCGGCGTGTACGACGGGACGGCGAGGACGCTGGCTGCGGCCAGGCAGGGGCCGGACAGGGTGGGAGTGTCGTTGTCGGGCTCAGGCGGAGCGGGTCAGTTCCTCGGGGCCGATGTCGTGCGCGAAGGGCAGGCCGCGGGCGTAACGGGCGACCTCGTCGACCGCCCAGTCGGTCATACGCCCCAGTTCGTTGCCGAGGGAGCCGGCGATGTGCGGGGTGAGCAGCACGTTCGGCAGCGTGTAGAGGGGTGAGTCGGCGGGTGGTACGTCGGGTTCGGTGACGTCGAGGACGGCGTCGATGCGTCCGGTGAGCAGGTGCGCGGTGAGGGTGTCGGTGTCGACCAGGGAGCCGCGGGCGGTGTTGACGAGGGTGGCGCCGTCCTGGAGGAGGCCGAGGCGCCGGGCGTCGAACATGTGCCGGGTCTCGGGGAGTTCGGGGGCGTGGATGGTCACCACGTGGCTGCGGGCGGCGAGTTCGTCCAGGCCGACGGGTTCGGCGCCGAGGGCGCGGGCCTCGGCGGGGTCGACGTACGGGTCGTGGAGCAGGACGTGCAGGTCGAACGGGCGGAGCAGCTCGATCACGCGGCGGCCGACGCGGGAGGCGCCGACGACGCCGACGGTGCGGTGGTGGTTGCCGTGGCCGCTGAAGTACGGCAGCACGTCGGGCTGTCGGCGGGCGCGGGTGTAGGCGCGGGCGATGTCGAGGACGCGCTTGCCGCTGAACAGGATGGCGGCGAGGGTGAATTCGGCGACCGGGAGGGCGTTGGCGGCGGCCGCGGAGGAGACGGTGATGCCGCGCTGCCAGACGGCGTCGGTGACATGGTGTTTCACTGAGCCGGCCGCGTGGACGACGGCCCGCAGCCGGGGCATGCGGTGCAGTGCCTCCTCGGTGAGCGGGGGCGCGCCCCAGTGGGTGAAGAGCACTTCGGCGTGGGCGAGTCGGAGTGCTTCGGCAGGGCTCGCGTCGATGATCGTCGTGATCGTTGTGGTCGTGTCGACGCGGGCGACGGTGTGCAGTCGGTCGAGGGCGCCGTCGGTGAGGAGGGAGCGGTGGATGTCGGTGCCCATGGCGAGGACGGTGCGGGGGCGGGTGGGGTCATGGCTGGGGGTGTGGGTCACGGTCACCGTCACTTCACCGCGCCGGCGGTCAGCCCCGAGCGAACGTGACGTACGCGTCATGGCACGGCTCCTACGAGACCTCGTACGGGAAGAGGCGGTCGCAGGACATCTTTTGTGCAGACACGATCAACGTCAAGAGCGTTCGTGCGAAATAATCAATACAATCGCTGGACGATCGATTCGCTCGCACGGCTGACCGGTGCGGTCAGAGACGGTCGGCGCCCGCCGTCCGGCCGCCGCAGGAGGAGCGGATCCGCAGCTCCGGGAGCAGGTCGATGTGCTGCCGCGGGCTCGGCGGCTGTGCGCCGGCCCGCTCGGCGATGCGGCGCAGCAGGAGGTTCGCGGCGAGTTCGCCCACCGAGCGCTTGGGCGGGGCGATGGCGGTGAGGGGGACGTCGGCGAGTCCGGCGACCTCGTCGTCGTAGGCGATGAGAGCGAGGTCGTCGGGGACGCGTACGCCGCGCGCCTGGAGGCGGGGCACGAGCACGATCGCGTCCTCGTCGCTGTGCACGAGGGCGGCGGTGACGCCGCGCTTGCGCACCGCCTGGACCAGGTATTCGACGGACACGTCGTAGTCGCCGCGTTCGCGGACGCTCGGGGCGTCCGTGTCGACCTCAATGCCGCGCGAGCGCACGGCCGCCTGAAGGCCGGCGCTGATCTGGTCGGCGTGGGGCCCTTCCTGGAGGACGGCGGTGATCCGGCGGTGCCCGAGGGCGGCGAAGTGACCGACGGCGACGGCGGCGCCCTGGGCGCGGTCGGTGCGGACCCGGTCGAGTTCCGCGGCGGGATTGCCGGGGCGGGCGAAGCGCTCGACCAGGACGGCGGGCACCCCGCACTCCATGAGCCACTTCTCCTGCCCGTCCTCGGGGACGCCACCGAACCAGCTGGGCGCCACCAGCAGCCCCTGGACACCGCCCGCGACCAGGTGTTCGGCCTGGACGGAGTCCTCGGTGTCGACATAGCCGGAGACTCCGAGCACCAGCCGGCCCCCCATGGCCCCGACGGCCTCGCGGGCGCCGCGCACGATCTCGGCGAAGATGTAGTTCGTGGTCGGCACGATCATGCCGACCACGGCGCCCTCGGCGGGCTCGGGCCGCCGTTCGGGGGCGGGTTCGCTGTCCCCCGGCCAGACCACGGCACCGTGCAGCCGCTGCACCCGGCCCTGGGTCGCCAGGGTCTCCACGTCACGCCTCAAGGTGACGGCGGAGACACCGAGTTCGGCGGCCAGTTCGGCGACACGGATACTGCCCCGCTCCCGGACGAGTTCGAGCACCCGCTCGTGGCGCTGGTCGACGTGCAGTCGCATGGGGCTCCCCCTGGAACAGTGATCCGGAACGGTGATCCCGAGTGGGCTCACTCTACGCCCGCAATCGTATCGATCGTTTTCAATCAATTCGATCGTTCCGGTGCTCGGGTGGCTGCTCAGGGCGGGCCCAGGGTGCTGGGACGGTGGGCTCGCCCTGAGCGCCTGGCAGCACTCAGTTCCCCCACGACGGCTCTGGAATTGCACTGAGTGTCACGCCGGCGCTTCGGGTGCTACGTTCCCGTTCATGAGCTCCAGCAGCGCGGCACCGACCGCGAAGCCGCCGATGCGGGACGCCCTGGTCGCGGCGGCCTTCCAGCTCTTTCTGGAACGCGGGTACGAACAGACCACTGTGGACGACATCGTGGCGCTGGCGGGAGTGGGGCGCCGCTCGTTCTTCCGCTACTTCCCCTCGAAGGAGGATGTGGTCTTCCCCGACCACGAGCGGTGCCTGGCCGACATGACCGCGTTCCTGGCCGCGAGCGCCGAGGACGCCGAGCCGGTGCGGCGGGTGTGCGACGCGGCCCGGCTGGTGCTGCGGATGTACGCGGAGAACCCGACCTTCTCGGTACAGCGCTACCGCCTCACCAAGCAGGTGCCCGGGCTGCGCGCCTACGAGTTGTCGGTGGTGTGGCGCTACGAGCGCGCGCTCGCCGAATACCTGAGGGAGCGCTTCGCCGGCCGCCCCGACGGAACCCTGCACGCGGACGTGATCGCGGCCGCGGTCGTCGCCGCGCACAACAACGCCCTGCGCTCCTGGCTGCGGTCGGACGGCACGGGCGACGCGGGCGCCACGGTGGATCACGCACTTCGGTATGTCCAGACCACGTTCGGCCGGCCGGCTCGCGCCGCCACGCTCTCTCCCGTCGCCGTCTCCGCCGTCGCCCCCTCCCCCGCCTCCGGCCTCGCGCCGGGCAGTGCGACGCCTGTGCCCGGGAGCGAATGGGCCGAGGGTCCGGACGACGTGGTCGTCCTCGTCACCCGGCGGGACGCTCCACTGTGGCGGGTGGTGCAGGAGTTCGAGTCCGTGGTGGGCCGCGCCTGATTCCCCGGCGCGGGCTTCTCCCCACCCCCTTACTCTCCTCACCCCCGCTCCTCGGCGCCGGATCCCCGCGTCCCCTGAAACTTCGCAGATTCGGGGTACGCAGTGCCTTTACGAGTGACACTGAGTGCCATACTCTGTCGGACGTGCACGGCGGCACGACAACCGAGCACACGCGTGCGCGGTTCGCGCCCGCACGTGGGATTCCGGCCGAGCGCAGGGAGTTGACCAGCGTGTACCACCACTCAGCAAGCACCGCGCATCCGGCGGCCGGCTTCGCGACGGGTCTCCTCGACCCCGTTTCCGCGGACTCCAGGGACGCCATCCACTTCCAGCGCTGCACCTGGTGCGGCACCGCCATGTACCACCGGCTGCTGTGTCCCGTGTGCCAGGGCAGCGAACTGCGCACGGAACGAAGCGAGGGCACCGGCACGGTCCGCCACTCCACCGTGGTGCATCGGAACACGCCCGCGGCCCGCAACGTGTCGCTGATCGAGATGAGCGAAGGCTTCGTCGTGCGCGGCCGGGTCATGGGACCGCCGGTCGGCATCCACAGCGGTGACCGGGTGCGCCTGTCCACGGCCAAGGACCCGGTCCGGGGCGAGCCGGTCTTCCAGCTGGTCGACGAGCCGTACCGCGCCTGGACCTGACACGCACGCACCCCGCGCCCACCTGCGCCCCTTTCGTACCATAAGTCCCTGAATATTCCATTTCGTACCCGCCACCCCCCGGGCGGACTCGCGCCCGCCCGGCGACCTGCACAAAGATGCGGCCATGAACAAGGCAACGGCAGCGGCATCCGAAGCGGAGCAGGTCGGCGCGGCGATCGAGGGTGAACTCCGGCTCATGGACCCGCGGGTGCGCGCCTCGCGGGACCTGGCCCGGCAGCTGCTCGATCCGGAGTTCGTCGAGGTCGGCGCCTCGGGCAGGCGTTGGACGCTCGCGGACATGCTGGCCGCGCTGCCGGACCTGGCGGGCAGCACGGAGGAGGGCCCCCTCTACGAGCCCTCGGACATCGAGGGCGTCCTCCTTGCCCCGGGCCTCGTGCACCTCACCTACGAGACCGTCATCGAGGGCCGGCACGTCCGCCGCAGCTCCCTCTGGCGCCTGCGCGACGCGGAGTCGGGCTGGCGGATGTACTACCACCAGGCCACTCCGGTGCCGCCCGGGACCGAGCGGCCGTAGCCTCCACGCGCGGCATACGGTCCCTTCCAACATGCCGATGTGATCCATCACTTCCTCTTCACAGGCAACCCACAGACCCCTCCTCCCGTCCTCCGGGGGCGAGGGGCGTCCCGGGACGGCCGGGATGCCCGAGGTCGGGGTTCGAGGAGGAACAGTGGTCCGTGCCCGGCGCATATGGGTCTCCGCCGCCGCGTTACTCGCGGTGGCGGGCGCGTCTCCAGGGGTGGCAGTCGCGCAGAACCAACCATCGTCGGTGACAAGGGTGTTGACGGCCGCGGACGACGGGACACTGCCACCAGGGTGGGGGATCGCGAACGGACGCTCGGCGCCGCAGCTGGTGTGGCGCTCGGACCGGCCGATACCGATGGGCGACGCACGCGTCGAGTTCCGTTCGGGTGGGCGCCTGTTGGGGATTCCGCGGCCGGGCCCGGACGGGCGGACCTTCCGGCTCCCGCTCGCCGCGCCCCGGGCCGGTGAGCTGCACGGCCTGCAGGTCTGGTCCGGTGGACGGCGGTTGGACAGCGGGCACAGCGCCTCGACGACCCCCGCGGTCCAGCCGCCCGCGCCACTGCCGGCCAACGGCGTCGACCCGGGCAAGCCGGGTTCGTACCGCACCACGACCGGGGAGTACCGGCTCGACCCGGTCCGCATACCGGGGCTGTCCGCGCCGGTGGAGATGCGTGCCGTGGTCGTCGCACCCACCGGCGCCCGTGGCCCCCGCCCGCTCGCGCTGTTCCTGCACGGCCGCCACTACACCTGCTACAAGGGGCAGGACACCAGCGGCGACTGGCCCTGCAAGCCCGGCACCAAGCCGGTGCCCAGCCACCGCGGTTACCTGCGCGACCAGAAACTCCTGGCCTCCCAGGGCTATATGACCGTGTCGATCTCCGCCAACGGCATCAACGGCCAGGACTGGGCGGCCGAGGACGGCGGCGCCCAGGCGCGTTCGACGCTGGTCCGGCTGCACCTGGCGCGCTGGGCCGACTGGGCCGCGCATCCCGGGACGGCACCGGACGTCGTAAGGAACGCGCCCCGCGCCGACCTGTCCAAGGTGCTGCTGGTCGGGCACTCGCGCGGCGGCGAGGGCGTGAGCCGGGCCGCGATGGACAGCCTGTACCCGCCGCCCGCCGCCCAGGACGGCTACCACGGGCCGGTGCGCTGGAAGATCCGCGGTCTGGTCCTGATCGGCCCCACCGTGTTCGGTCAGAACCCGGTCCCCGACGTGCCGTCGGCGACGATCCTGCCGGGCTGCGACGGTGACGTCTCCGACCTGCAGGGCGAGGTGTACGTCGACGGTACGCGCGCGGTCAGCGGTGGCACCGCGCTGCACAGTGCCGTCTACGTCATCGGCGCCAACCACAACTTCTTCAACTCCGAGTGGACGCCGGGGCAGGCGGCCGCGCCCGCCGAGGACGACTTCTCCGACGACCCGCAGCACCACGACCCGGTGTGCGGCAAGCGGGCCGCCACCCGGCTGACCGCGGACCAGCAGCACCGGGCCGGTTCGACGTACATCGCGGCCGCCGCCCGGCTGTTCCTCGCCGGTGACGACAAGGTACGGCCGCTGCTGGACGGTTCCGGCAGGCGGGCGCCGTCGGCGGACCCGGCCCGTGTCCTCACCCACGCGGTGGGGGGGCGCCGCGATGCGGGGTTCCTGCCGGACGCCGGGGTGTCGGTGACCGGCGGCAAGCTGTGCGCGGCGGTGGATCCGGCCCCGGCCAAGGCCTGTCTGGGCCAGGGCGCCAAGGGCAGTTCGCCGCACTTCGCGCAGTGGGAGACGGACCGGGAGGCCGGCCGGAACGCGGTCGCGCTGCACTGGACGCACGCCGGCACTCCGGTGCGGGTGAGCCCGAAGGCCCCGTTGTCGCTGGCCGGTGACAAGAGTCTGGCGCTGCGGCTGTTCGTGCCGCCGAACTCCCGCGGCACGCGTCTGGACGTGTCCGTCACCGACAGCGCCGGCCGCAAGGCGGTCCTCGGCAAGGTCACGGTCGACGGGCTGCCCGGCAGCGAGCGCACCGCGTCGTACTGGGCGCGCGAGATCAGGGTGCCGCTGACGGCGGCCGGCCGGGCCGGGCTCGACCTGCACCGGATCAAGTCCCTTGAGCTGACCCCGCGTTCGGCCTCCGGCCGGGCCTGGCTGATGGACGCATGGGGCTGGCGTTCCGGTCTTCCGGCGGTCAAGGCCGCCGATCTGCCGCGGGTGGACGTCGGCCGGGCGACCGTGGACGAGGGCGACTCGGGTGTGCGCACGTACCGGGTGCCGGTCGAGGTGTCGGGGCACGGCAGCGGTCAGGTCCGGGTGTACGTCGTGGACCCGGCCACCGGCCGGGTCAGGGACCGGCTGGTCACGGTGCATGCGGGCGGCCACGACATCGACGTGCCGATCGAGGTGAAGGGCAACACGCGCTACGGCACCGACGTGTCGTACGACGTCCTCGTCAAGGCGGTCCGGGGCGCGGTGGTCGGCTCGTACCGGGGCGGGATCACCGTGCACGACGACGACCCGGCGCCGAAGATGACCGTCACGCCGCTCGCCGACCGGGTGACCGAGGGGCAGTCCCTGAAGTGGCGGGTGTCGCTGTCCGAGGCCGTCGACGTGGACATGGGCGCGCTGTTCGCCGCCGTCCCGGTCTCCCCCGAGCTGTCCACCAAGGACGTGTCCGCGCGCTGGCTGCGGGACACGACCGGCGCCTCGCCGGACCCGGAGCGGCCCCTGTCCAAGGTCGAGGGCGGTCTCTACCTGTGGGTGAACATCCCGGCGGGCAGCACCAGCGCGGACGTCACCATCCCCACGGTCAAGGACCGGGTGCGGGAGTCCGCCGAGTCGGTCCGGTTCCAGCAGCTCGACGAGCGGACGGGTGAACCGCAGCCCGGCGGGCTGGAGTTGAACGGCACGGTGCTCGACGCGTCGTAGCCGCCCGGAGCCCTGGGGAGGCGGCGGCCTCCTCAGGGCTTCAGGGTCACCCGGATCCCGACGGTGCCGTCCAGGCCGCGCCGCAGCCTGCTGCCCAGCAGGGTGAGGCGGCCGACGATGCCGTACTTGCGGGCGATGAGGGAGCGGTAGCGGGCGGTGGTGGCCGGGTCGGCGATCTCGGCGGTGGCCGGGACCGGGTCTCCGGTGGGGCGGCCGCGCAGGTCACAGGGGCCGACGAGGACGTCGGCGCGGCGCCGGATCCGCTTGACCTTCCAGCTGTCGGCGGCCGTCCACACGCCGAGGCCGTCGCCGTCCTGGACGACCCACACCGGGGTGGCGACGGGGGTGCCGTCCTTGCGATAGCTGGTGACCAGCAGGTACTTGCCCGCGCCGAGCCGGGCCAGGAGCGTGTCGTCCATGCCCGCAGTCTAGGAGGCGGCACGCTCCCGCCGCGGTGGGGCGTGTGCCGCGCGGTCCCCTGCCCGGTCAGTCCAGTGCCGTCGCCATGCGCCGTACCGCCTCGGTGAGGATCTCGGGCGAGGTCCCCAGGTTCAGGCGCACGTGCCCGGTGCCGCCGGTGCCGAAGGGGAGGCCGGAGCTGAGGGCGACGCGACCGCGGTCGAGGAAGGCCTGGGCCGGGTCGTCGCCGAGGCCGAGGGCCCGGCAGTCCAGCCAGGCGAGATAGGTGGCCTCGGCAGGACGGTGACGGATCCCGGGCAGGTGCTCGGCGAGCAGGGCGGTGAGCAGGCGCCGGTTGGCGTCGATGCCGGCGAGCAGGGCGTCCAGCCACCCGCTGCCCTCGCTCAGGGCGGCGGTGTGGGCGATGACGCCGAGGTGGCTGGGGCCGTGGCTGACCTCTTCGGGCATCCGCGCGAGGTCGGCGGCGGCCCCGGGTCCGGCGAGGGCGAGCGCGGCCTTGAGGCCGGCCAGGTTCCAGCCCTTGGATGCGGACATCAGCGACAGGCCGCGTTCGGCGCCCGGGACGCTCAGGTACGGCACGTAGGTGACGGCAGGGGCGACGAGCGGGGCGTGGATCTCGTCCGCGACCACGCGGACGCCGTGGCGTTCGGCGAGGTCGGCGACGGCGGCCAGTTCGGCGGCGGTGTGCACGGTGCCGGTGGGGTTGTGCGGGCTGCACAGCAGGAAGGCCGCCCGGCCGCTGTCCGCGGTCGCGGTAGCCGTCCGGAACGTCTCCTCCAGGACGTCGAGGTCGATGCGCAGGTCGGCGCCGAGCGGGGCGTCCACCACCCGGCGGTCCATGTGGGCGATGAACTGGTAGAACGGCGGGTACACCGGCGCGTTCACGATGACCGGATCGCCCGGTCCGGTGACCAGTTTGAGCATCTCGACCACGCCGAGCATGACGTCCGGAACGATCGCGGTGCGCTCCACGGCGACCCCGTCCCAGTTCCAGCGCTTGGCGGCGAAGCCGGCCAGCGCCTCGGCGTAGGCGGTGCCGGCCGGGTAGCCGGTGTCGCCGAGGGCGAGGGCGTCGGTGACGGCGCGGACGACGGGTTCGGCGAGCGGAACGTCCATCTCGGCCACCCACAGCGGCAGCACGTCGCGCCACTTCATGCTCGTACGACGTCGCAGCCGCTCCAGGCTGAGCGCGCGCAGCGGGTCCGGTTCACCGGGTGTCTCCTGCGGGATGCTGGTCATGAGGCCCAAGATAGGCGGCCGGGGTCCCACCGGAAACGGGGCCGGACCGCCGGTGATCCGCCGGTGATCCGCCGCGGAGCCACCACGGGGCAGTACCGGCGTGGCCGCCGGTCGCGGCTCGGCGCGGGCGCGGAATGCCCCGGACGTGCGGCAGAGATCAACTCGGCCGTCTAGATTGCGTCTTGAACGGCGTCCCTGTCTCTTCCGGCATCCAGGAGCTGACCCACGTGACCGACAACCCGGCCGCCACCAACGACGTGGCCGTGTCGCTGCGCGCCCGTATCAAGACCGACCAGCCGCACACCGCCCGGATCTGGAACTACTGGCTCGGCGGCAAGGACAACTACGAGGTCGACCGCGCCGCCGGCGACCAGATCCGCCAACTCCATCCGGGCATCGGCGAGTACGCACGCGCCGACCGGCTGTTCCTGGGCCGTGCCGTGCGCCATCTGGTCGGCGATGTGGGCATACGGCAGTTCCTGGACATCGGGACCGGGCTGCCCACCGCCGACAACACGCACGAGGTCGCCCAGAGCGTCGCGCCGGACGCCCGGATCGTGTACGTCGACAACGACCCGCTGGTCCTCGCGCACGCCCGCGCCCTGCTCACCAGCACGCCCGAGGGCCGTACGGACTACCTGGACGAGGACCTGCGCAACGTCGACGCCATCTTCGAACACGCGGCGAAGACACTGGACTTCAGTCAGCCGGTGGCGCTGATGCTGCTGGGCGTCGTCATCTTCATCGGCGACGACGAGGACCCGTTCGGCCTGGTACGGCAGTTGACGGACCGGCTGCCGTCCGGCAGCCACCTGGTGCTGTCGCACACCATCACCAGCCCCTCGATGCCGGACGTGGACGAGGCGGTGAAGTTCTGGAACGAGCACGGCACGCCGAAGCTGACCCAGCGCACCCCCGAGGCCGTGGCCCGCTTCTTCGACGGCCTCGACCTGCTGGAGCCGGGCGTGGTGTCCTGCTCGCGCTGGCGCCCGGAGGGCGACCAGGACCCCGAGCCGGAGGAGGTCGCCATGTTCGGCGGGGTCGCACGCAAGAACTGATCGCGCGGGCGTCCCGGCGGCGTGCCGGGCGTCGGGAAGTCCGTCGCCGTCGGTGAACGTCGTCGCTGAACGCCATCGGTTCACGTCATCGGTTCACGCCGTCGGTTCACGTCATCGGTCAACGTCGTCGGTGAACGCCGTCGGCCCGGCGCACGTACCACTGTCCGGGCGCTCGACGACCGGAGGGCCCCGCGGTGCCGGCAGGGGCACCGTGCGTTCGGGGTTCGGGAGCCATGCATGAGGCACGCACGACGACGGGTCGTCCGGCGAGTGACACGGCTGGCGGCGGTCGGCGGACTCCTTCTGGGAGGTGCGATGGTCGCCCAGGCGGCCATGGCGAGCGAGACTCCCCCGGCGTCCGCGAGGACGCTCGGTTCGACGGGCTCGGCCGGTTCGGCGGGTGACCCGGGCGCCGCCCTGGTGGCGAGGCTCGGCGCGGCACGGACGGCGGGCAGCTGGATCGGTGCCGACGGCCGGCCGGTCGTGGCGGTCACGGACCCGACGGCCGCCGCGGAGGTACAGCGGGCCGGGGCGGTGGCGAAGGTCGTGGACCACAGCATGAACGAGCTGAAGTCGGCCACCGCCACGCTCCGTTCGGCTCCGCGCGTGGCGGGCACCGCGTGGTCGGTGGACTACCGCACCAACCGTGTCGTCGTCCTCGCGGACCGCACGGTGTCGGCGGACGACTGGTCCCGGATGACGCGGGTCGCCGCGGGCATCGGCGGTTTCGTGCACATGGAGCGCACGCAGGGCACGTTCACCACGCGGCTCAACGGGGCCCAGCCCATCCTGTCGACCGGTGGCCGCTGCTCGGCGGGCTTCAACGTCACCGACGGTCAGCGGGACTTCATTCTCACGGCCGGACACTGCGGACCGTCCGGATCCATCTGGTTCGCCGACAACCAGGGCAACCAGCAGTTGGGCCGGACGGTGAACAGCGCGTTCCCCGGCAACGACTTCTCGCTCGTCCAGTACGCCTCCGGGAAGGCCGGTGAGGGCGCGGACGTGGTCGCGATCGGCGGCGGCAAGGGAGTGCTGATCACCGGGCTGGCCGATCCGGCCGTCGGGCAGCGGGTGTTCCGCAGCGGCAGCACCAGCGGGCTGCACGACGGCCAGGTGACCGCGCTGAACGCGACCGTGAACTATCCCGAGGGCACCGTCACCGGGCTGATCCAGACCGACGTGTGCGCCGAGCCGGGCGACAGCGGCGGCCCGCTGTTCTCGGAGGGGGTCGCGCTCGGGGTCACCTCGGGCGGAAACGGCGACTGCACCACGGGCGGGACGACGTTCTTCCAGCCGGTGACCAAGGCGCTGTCGGCGCTGAACGTGCGGCTCCTCGTCGCAGCGCGTAGCGCCGGCGGCGCGCAGGGTGCCTCCCCCGCCCCCTCGGCACCGGCCACGCAGGGCGCGGGCGCGTCGAACGCGGTCTCCCCCGGCTCCGCGGCACCGGTGACGGGCACCACGCAGGGGCAGACGCTGCTGGCACGGCTCACGGACACCCGGAACGTCGGTCCCGGGCTGCTGGTCGTCGCGGGCAGTCTGATCGCCCTGGTGGCGACCCGGTACATCCGCGCCGAGCAGGACCGCAGGGCCTACCAGCGGTACTACTCGACGACCTGGGGCTGATCGATGATCTGCGGCCACCAGTGATCTGGGGCTGACCAGTGATCTGACACTGATCGGTGATCTAGAGCTGACGAAACGGCGGCGAACGGCGGCGGGGGCCTTCAAGGCCTTCCGGACGGGAGGGTGGCGGTGCGGCCCTCAGGGCCCGCGGGGTTCACGCCGCCCGGTTGGACTGCGGGGCCGCGGCGGCCCACTCCATCACGAGGCGCTGGTACTCCGCGCGCTGCTCGGTGGTCAGTGTCCCGCCCGACCGGCGCCACAGGGCCCGGATCTCCTCGTTGACCTCCGCGGCCGATCGCTCGGAGACGGCTTCAACAGTGGTGGACATGCTGTGAAGCATATGCCGACCGAGGTGAAGGCGCTGTGAGTAAGTACACCCGATGCGGACATTTCGGACCGTGTTACTCATCACGTCAATGTGTCCAACGGCAGCGGGAGTTCAGGTGCGCGCCGACCCCAGGACCAGGCGCGGATGATCCCGCGCAGTGTGTCTCCCGCCACTCCACTCGCGCGCTGTGGCACCCGCCACATCCAGGAGTCCCGCCATCCGACGCGCCCGGCAGCCGAACCCGGGCGGGCTCGGCTGCCGGGCGCCCGGTCCGGATCAGGTGCCCGGCTTGCGGCCGTACACGAAGACGTCGTCGCCCGTCTTCAGCAGCGACCAGTACTTCTTGGCGTCCGTCGTGGTCATGTTGACGCAGCCGTGCGAGCCCGGCGGGTTCCACATGCTGAGGTTCACCGAGTGGAAGGCCTGGCCTCCGTCGAAGAACTGGCTGTACGGCATCGGCACGTTGTAGATGTTCGAGACGTGGTCGATGTCCCGCCAGTAGATCTTCTTCAGACCGGTGCGGGTCTCGTACCCGTTGCGTCCGGTGCGCACCGGCACCGGGCCGTAGACGAGCTTGTTGCCGTCCTGGACCCAGCTCAGCTGGAGCGTGAGGTTCACGCAGGCGATACGGCCCTTGTTCACCGGGCACTTGCCGTCCTTGTTCGGGTTCGTCCCGACGGCCTTCTGCTTGTTCATCAGGTCCATCACGCCCCAGGTGACGGGACCCGCGTAGCCGATGTTGGGCGTGATGCCGTGCTTGTTCTGGAAGGCCTGGATGGCCTTGCAGTCGGCGGCGGACTGCTTGCCGTCGACCGGCCGGCCGAGGAACTTCTCCACCTGCTTCTGGTACGGCCCCGCCTGCGTGGTGCAGCTCGCGGCCTGCGCCGGTGCCGCGCCCAACGCGAGCGTGAGCGGCGCCATCAGCCCGGTGACGCCCAGCGCGACGACACCTCTCCTACGTATGTCCCCCATCTCGCCCTCTTCCCCTTCTCCCCATGTCCCCGGGGCCTGCCCCGGGGTGTGTCCCTGCGCGATTCCCGCGGTCTCCGCCTACTAGACCCGTCCCCCGGCCGGACGGTTGTGGTTCCGGCCACGCTGTGACGAAACAGTGAACTTCAGGCTCCGGGCTGCCTGAGAGTCGTACGGAACCCGGTGTTCACGGCCGTGAGTCCGCCGTCGACCACGAGCGTCGTGCCGGTGATCCAGGCGGCGTCGCGGGAGGCGAGGAAGGCCACCGCGGCCGCGATGTCCTCGGGTTCGCCGACCCGGCCGAGCGGGTACAGCGGGCGTACGGCGTCGAGTTCGTCCTCGCGCCCTTCCCAGGCGGAGGTGCGGACCGTGCCCGGCACCACGAGGTTCACCCGGACACCCCGGGCGGCCGCGTGCCCGGCGAGGGTCCGGGTGAGGGAGCCGAGGCCGGCCTTTCCCGCGCCGTAGGCGTGGTTGCCGAAGTCCTGGAGGCCGTTGACGGAGCCGATGCCGACGACGGCGCCGCGTCCGGACGCGGCGAGGTACGGCAGGGCGGCGCGGCAGCAGCGGTAGGCGCCGGTGAGGGTGATGTCGAGGTCGCGGTCCCATGCGTCGTCGGGGTCGTCCTCGAACAGCGGTACGTCCGGGGTGCAGTGGGCGGCGCAGTTGACCAGCACGTCGAGCGAGCCGAAGGCGGCGACGGCATGGGCGACGGCCGCCTCGACGGCCGCCCGGTCCGCGACGTCGCACGCCAACGCCTCGGCGGTGAGGCCCTGTTGGCGTAGGGCGGCGGCGGTCCGCTCCGCCTCGGGCGCGTCCTGGTCGGTCACCAGGACCCGTCCGCCCTCCTGCGCCAGCCGCCGGGCGACGGCCGCGCCGATGCCGCGGGCCGCGCCGGTGACGAGAACTCCGTGTCCTGCGAAGCGGTCGAGATCGGTCATGGGGTGACCGTAGAGGCGCGGGCGATCACCGCGACAGACGTCGTACGTCTGCGTCGTGATCCTCCGGCATTCGGGCATTCGGGCATCCGGCGTCCGGCCTCCGGCTTTCCGGCGTCCGTTAGTCGAGACGGTCACCGGTATCCCGTCACGTCCGCCGGTTTGCCCGCGTCCTGTACCTCGACCAGGTAGCGCCAGGCGTCGGGGCGGCTGCCGTCCAGGTCGGTGAAGCCGTACGTCCGGGCGAGGCCGCCGCTGGAGAGGGACTGTCCGTTGTGGCGGGCCACGTCGGGGTCGGCGGCGAGGGCGGCGACGGCGCGGCCGACGTAGCGCGGGGTCTCGGAAATGGCGAAGTGCGGTTCGCGGTCGAGGGCGTCGCGCCAGTTGTCCTCGCGGACGCCGTAGGCGTCGAGCATGATCTCCGAGCGCAGCCAGCCGGGGGTCAGCGCGACGGCGGTGGCGCCGCGCGGGCCGACTTCGTGGCCGAGGGCGAAGGCCATGCGCAGCACGGAGGCCTTGGCGAGGTCGTAGAAGAGGTTCACGCGGTAGTTGTGGCGGTTGTAGTCGGCGGTGCCGTCGGTGACCTCCACGACCAGGCCGCCGGGGTGGCGAAGCAGGAGGGGCAGCGCGAAGTGGCTGGTGACGGCATGGGTTTCGACGGCGAGCCGGAGCAGGTGGAGCCCGTTGTCGAGGTCGTGCTCCCACACCGGCGTGTCCCACTCGAAGAGTTTCTCGCCGCCCCAGATGTCGTTCACGAGGACGTCGAGGCGGCCCTGTTCGCCGGTGATGCGGTCCACAAGGCCCCGTACGGCGGACCTGTCCAGGTGGTCGACGGCGACGGCGATGCCGTGTCCGCCGGCCGCGGTGACGAGGTCGGCGGTGTCCTCGATGGTCTCGGGGCGGTCGTACTCGGAGCGGCGGGCGCGGGTGCTGCGGCCGGTGACGTAGACGGTGGCGCCGGCCGCACCGAGTTCCTCGGCGATCCCCCGTCCGGCGCCCCGGGTCGCCCCGGCGACCAGCGCGACCCTGCCCTCAAGCGGCCCTGACATGTCCGACCTCCCGTGCGGTACGACTGCTGTCGTCCTCCACCGTCACGGGTAAGCCGGACATCTTCTGTCGTCTTTACTTCCGGAGTCGCTCGTCCAGCTCTTCGACGCCCCCGAGGAACCACAGCTGGTTCCCCTGATTGGACTCGTACACGAAGTCCCGCAGGGCGGTGCTCTCGGCGACGTGGCGGGAGATGTCGCCGCGGACGGCGAGGCACAGGCGGTAGTTCACGAACTTCTGGACGACCGCGCCCGCGACGCCGGACCGCAGCTGGAAGAACGCGTCCGGGATCCGCTCCACGGGCACCGCGATCAGCTGTACGTCGTGCCCGTACGCGTCGCCGATCAGGTCGAGCGCCGCGCCCTCCCCGTCCAGGGGCGGGCCGTCGGGGGCGCAGCGCAGGACGCGTGTGCCGTGGAGCGTGTCGATCATCTGTGCGGTCATGGCGGCGATCCTAGGACCGGCCGTCCGACGGGTGCCCGCGAATAATCCCGGCGGGTGCCCCCGGGATTCGGGCCAGGGCGCGTATCTATCGGGTCGTGATCGATGAGCACCGCGGCACCCGTTGGGACGGTCTGTCAGATCACGGCGAGCCGGTCCACCAGCAGTTCCACCCTCGGCTCGGCGTACTCGGGCAGCAGGCGGCCCGCGCGGGTCAGGGTGGCGATCCCGTGCAGGGACGCCCAGAACACCTCGGTGAACAGCCCCGGGTCGATGCCGTTCCCGGCGACCTCGGCGAGGGTCTCCATCAGCGCGGCGAAGGCGTCCTTCAGAGGCTCCGGGGTGTCCTCCTGCGCGTACGCCAGGCCGCCGTCGAGCTGGAAGATGGCGTCGTAGACCGCCGGGTTGCGCTCGGCGAAGTCGAGGTAGGCGCGGGCCAGGGCGGCGACCCGCTCGCGCGGGCCTTCCGCGCCGACGGTCGCGGCCCGCAGTGCCGCGGCCATCTCGGTGGCGCCCTTGAGGGCGACGGCACCGATGATCTCGCGCTTGCCGCGGAAGTGGCTGTAGAGGACGGGCTGGCTGTACTCGATGCGCTCGGCGAGCCGGCGGGTGGTGACCGCGTCCCAGCCCTGCTGCTCGGCGAGTTCGCGGGCCGCCGCCACGATGAGGCGCTCGCGGTCCGCCCGTTCGCGCTGCTTGCGTTCCTGTACCGACATGAGTCGATCCTAGCAGTGCTAGACAAGCGAGCGACAGTAGTACTAGCGTTGCCTCATCGGCTAGCAATGCTAGATATCAGGAGGGGTCATCATACTCAACGCACTCGAGGTCTTCACCACCGTGGTCGTCGGCCTGATGGTGGGGGTGGAGTTCTCCGTCGCCTTCATCATGAACCGGATCCTCGACGCCCTTCCCGAGGACAGCGGCCAGCTCGGCCACGCCCACGGCGGCCGGATGCTCGGCGCCCTGATGCCGTTCTGGTACATCGGCTCGCTCGTCCTCAGCGCGATCTGGGCCGTCGCCGGATGGCACCATCACGGCGCCGGGCTCGTCGTCACCGCCGCCGGCCTGCTGATCGTCAGCGTGGTCATGTCGATCCTGCTGCTCGTCCCGATCAACAACCGGAACAAGACCTGGACCCCCGAGAACCGGCCCGCCGACTGGAAGCAGCAGCTGCGCCGCTGGGACCGCTACCACTACGTCCGCGTCGCCGTCATCATCGCCGCCTTCACCCTGCTGGTCGTCGCCCTCGTCTGAGACCGCGGGCCGACACCGCGCCGGGGGCGCACGAGCCCCGCTCCCCGGGCGGCAGCGGGGACCGATACTCCCCGGCGGCAGCGGGGCCCGATACGCGCCCTAGTGCCCGCGCGCGATCCACTCCTCCAGGTGGGGTGCCTCGGCGCCGATGGTGGTGGACTCCCCGTGGCCGGTGAGGACCTTGGTGTCCGGCGGGAGGGTGAGGAGGCGCTCGCGGATGGACTCGATGATCGTCGGGAAGTCGGAGTACGAGCGTCCCGTGGCGCCCGGGCCGCCCTTGAAGAGGGTGTCGCCGGTGAAGACGACGCCCAGCCCGGGGTCGTACAGGCAGACCGCCCCGAAGGAGTGACCAGGGGTGTGCAGGACGGTGAGGTCGGCGCCGGCGGTCTCGAGGACCTGGCCGTCGACCAGATGACGGTCCGGCTCGCGGTGCGGGTGGGTGAGCTTCCACAGCGGCAGGTCGTCGGGGTGGAGCCAGATGGTGGCGCCGGTGAGGCCGGCGAGGGCGGGCGCGGCGTCGATGTGGTCGTTGTGGGCGTGGGTGCAGACGATGGCGGTGAGCCGGCGGTCGGCCACGGCCTCGGCGATGGCCTCGGCGTCGTGGGCGGCGTCGATGACGATCACCTCACGTTCGTCGCCGACGATCCACACGTTGTTCTCGACGTCCCAGGTGCCCCCGTCGAGGGTGAACTGGCCGGTGGTGACGAGGCGTTCGATGCGGGTGGTCATCACAGCACCACCACCGAGCGCAGCACCTCGCCGCGGTGCATCCGGTCGAACGCCTTCTCCACCTCGTCGAGCTGGATGGTCTCGGAGACGAACGCGTCCAGCGGCAGGCGGCCCTGCAGATGCAGGTCGATCAGCATGGGGAAGTCACGGGAGGGCAGGCAGTCGCCGTACCAGGAGGACTTGAGGGCGCCGCCGCGGCCGAAGACGTCCAGCAGGGGCAGTTCGAGCTTCATCTCGGGCGTGGGGACGCCGACGAGGACGACGGTGCCGGCCAGGTCGCGGGCGTAGAAGGCCTGCTGGTACGTCTCGGGGCGGCCGACCGCCTCGATCACGACGTCGGCGCCGAAGCCGCCGGTCAGCTCGCGGATGGCCTCGACCGGGTCGGTGTCCTTGGAGTTGACGGTGTGGGTGGCGCCGAGGGCCCGGGCCTTCTCCAGCTTGCGGTCGTCGATGTCGACGGCGATGATCCTCGCCGCGCCGGCCAGGCGGGATCCGGCGACGGCCGCGTCGCCGACCCCGCCGCAGCCGATGACGGCGACGCTGTCGCCGCGGCCGACGTTCCCGGTGTTGATCGCGGCGCCGAGGCCGGCCATCACGCCGCAGCCGAGCAGCCCTGCCACGGCCGGGGAGACGGCCGGGTCGACCTTGGTGCACTGGCCGGCCGCGACGAGCGTCTTCTCGGCGAAGGCGCCGATGCCGAGGGCCGGGGAGAGCTCCTGCCCGGTGGCGGCGAGGGTCATCTTCTGCTTCGCGTTGTGGGTGTTGAAGCAGTACCAGGGCCGGCCGCGCAGGCAGGCCCGGCAGTTCCCGCACACCGCACGCCAGTTGAGGACGACGAAGTCGCCCGGTGCCACATCGGTGACTCCCTCGCCTACCGACTCCACGACACCGGCGGCCTCGTGGCCGAGCAGGAACGGGAACTCGTCGGTGATACCGCCCTGTTTGTAGTGCAGATCGGTGTGACAGACCCCGCAGGCCTGGACGCGTACGACGGCTTCGCCGGGCCCCGGATCCGGGACCACGATCGTCTCGACCCGTACGGGTTCGTCCTTGCCCGGTGCGATCACGCCGCGTACTTCCTGCGCCATGGCCTGGCCCCTCTTCGTCGAATTGCCTTCGGTTCCGACCCTACGCGCGACCGATCGGTAGCGGCACGGACACGACGGCGGCAGTGGATCTTTCCGGCCGACCGCCGGTGGCGAGGAGACCCTGGTCGGGCAGCGGTGAGGGCCGCCCCGGCGCGGGGACGGCCCTCGGGTGCGCGGGCGGATCGGGTATGTCGACGGAGACCCGGCAGGCGGACGGTTCAGGCCTCGACCGCGGGGAGCAGGCCGGTCACGGGTGCCACGAGGTCGGTGAGCTGGTGCAGCTGGTTCAGCTGGTTCAGGTCGCCGACCTGGTTCAGCCCGCGCACCTGCTCGGTGACGCTGGGGACCTCGGCCCTGTGCTCCGCGGGGATGTCGCTGACGGCGAGCGAGTCCAGCATGGTCATCGGGTTGATCTGCCCGGTGTTCGGTGCGCCCGCGTCGGCCGCGTTCGCCAGCGGTGCGGCGAGGCCGGTGACACCGACGGCCAGACCGACGGCGGCGACGATACGTCGTGTTGAGATCATGCCTTCAGCAACGGCGGCGGACGCCGGTCGGACACGGGCGCCGGCCGGCGCTCACCCGTGAGGCGGAGCACCTGGCCTGCGCTTGCCGTGGCCGCCGGGGCGGAGGAGTCTCGGAGGTGGGCCCGTGCGGTCCGCTTCGGCCGGGCCGCGGGCGCCGGAAGGAGGTCCCGATGGGAACCGCGACAGGCTCCACCTTCGACACCGACACACTGCGCCGGGGCATAGAGGGCAACACCGGGAACACGCTGCTGGCCCTGTACGCGGACAACGCGCAGATCCGCATCATCGACCGCAACAGCCAGCCGAGCCATCCCAAGATCCTGCAGGGCCGCGGCCAGATAGCCGAGATGCTCGACGACGTCTACAGCCGTGACATGACCCACCACCTCGACCAGTGCGTCATCCAGGGCGACCACGCCGCCTTCACCGAGTCCTGCGAGTACGAGGACGGCACCCGAGTCCTCGCCGAGTCGATGATCACGTTGCGTGACGGGAAGATCGCCGAGCAGATCCTGATCCAGGCGTGGGACGAGTAGGAAGGAAGGCCGCGAGGGTCCAGGTCACCTCCCGGCTGACCTGGACCTTCCCGGCCCGGGCGGGGCTGGGTAGGGCGCGTCCGCCCCGCCCTCGGCAGCCAGTACCAGTTTCCGCAGCAGGTCTGCGAGCGTCCGCCGCTCTTCTTCGGTCAGTGCTGCGAGCAGCGCACCCTCACCCTCATCCTCCGCTGCCGCGTGCGCCGCGAACGCGGCATGGCCGGCGTCGGTGAGCCGCACCCGTACCCGCCGGCGGTCGCCGGTCTCGTGGACGCGGGTGATCAGGCCGGCCTCCTCGACGGGGCCGAGCCGCGCCGACAGGGCGCCCCGGGTCAGCCCGAGCCGGTCGGCGAGCGCCGAGGGGCTGGACTCGTACGGCGGTCCGGACCTGCGGAGCATCAACAGCACCTTGTACTGCCCGTACTTCAGGCCGTCGGAGTCCAGGACGTCCCGGCGGACCTGGGCGGTGTGCCGGGCCAGGATCGCCAGCCGGGCGATGATCGCCTCCTTGACCGGGTCCAGCCACTCCAGTTCCCGTGCCCAGACGGCCACATGCCGGTCCACCGAGTCCCGCACTTCCTGCCTCCCACAGTAGTTTTCCTCTGGATCAGTTTTCTTGTGGATCATTTTTCGTATAACTACCTTGCCCGGCATGACCTCTGAAACGCACACCTTCGTCGACCTCGATGAACTCCTCGATTCCGCTCGCGAGTTGAGTGTCGCGGGCCGCTGGGAGCGGGCCGCGCGGCTGCTCGACGCGGCCGGCACCGACGAGTCCGCCGCCCGCGCACGGATCACCCGGGCCGCGGCCGAAGTCGCCCTGGACCGGGACTGGTTCGCCGGGACGGACACCGCGGCCGAGCGGATCGAGGCGGCCGAGAAGGAGTTCCCGGACGGCGACTGGGACACCGGCTTCCTCCGGCTCAGGCACACCTACGGCCGGCTGCTCCTCGTCGACGGCACGCTGCGCATCGGCCCGGCCGGCAAGGACCCCGAGGCGCTCGCCGCCCTCCTCGACCGTGCGCGGGAGTTGTACGACAGCGCCCCGGACGCGGTGCGGCGGGGCTGGGCGTCGATGTACCGCGGGCTGATCACGGAGAACCACTTCGCCGACCAGGCGGCCGCCGCCCCGCTCTACTCGGCCGCGCTGCGTGCCGGGGACGACGGCGCCGACGGTCTGCTGGCCCGCGAGGCGCTGCGGCATCTCGGCGGCCACGACCACGACTCGGGCGACGACGAGCGGGCCGGGGAGCGCTGGCGGCGGGCCACCGCGCTGGGCGCCCGGGCCGGCACGGTGCCCGGCACCCTCTCCCAGCAGCTGCTGCTGGCCGTGCTGGCCCGGGACGCGGGCGACGAGGCGGGCGCGGTCGCGCTGGCGGCGGAGATCGCCCGCTGGGCCGGGGCGATCGGCGCGGACCGGCTGGCCGCCCAGGCGGACGCGTTCCTCGCCGGGACGGATCCCACGGCACTCCCGCCCTCTGACGCGGACTGAGCGCCGCCCGCGCCCTCGGTTACCCTGTACGCGGGCCGTGACTGGCGCTGAGGTGGAGTACCACCGGGGAGCGGTCCTTGGTGGATGCCGCGCGCCTGGGCGATGAAGGTCAACCAGCTCAGGAGCGCAGATGACTCAGGCCCGCCTCATGGACGGCACCGCCCTCGCCCGCCGCGTCGTCGAGGAGACCGCGAAGAAGGCCGCCGATCTCACCGAGCGGACGGGCAGCGCGCCCTGTCTGGCCACCGTGCTGGTCGGCGAGGACCCGGCGTCCGTCACGTACGTCCGGATGAAGCAGAACCGCTGCCGCACGGCGGGCATCGAGTCCCGGCACGTGGCGCTGCCCGCCACCACAACCACCGCCGAACTCGTCGGCGCGCTGCGGGAGTTGTCGGCCGACCCGGCCGTGCACGGCATCCTGCTCCAGCACCCGGTGGGCGACCACATCGACGAACGGGCCGCGTTCGAGGCGATCGCCCCGGAGAAGGACGTCGACGGCGTCACCTTCGCGTCCTTCGCGACGATGAGCTTCGGCCTGCCGGGTTTCGTCTCCTGCACGCCGGGCGGCATCATGCGGCTGCTCGACGAGTACGACGTCGACCCGGCCGGGAAGCGGGCCGTGGTGGTGGGCCGCAGCGCGATCCTCGGCAAGCCGGTGGGCATGCTGCTCCTGGGCCGGGACGCCACGGTGACGTACTGCCACTCGCGCACCGCCGACCTGTCGGCCGCGGTCCGCGAGGCGGACATCGTGGTCGCCGCCGTGGGCCGGCCGCGGCTGATCCGGGGTCAGGACATCAAGCCGGGCGCGGTGGTCGTCGACGCCGGTTACAACCCGGGGAACGTCGGTGACGTCGACTTCGACTCGGCGGTGGAGCGCGCCTCGCTGATCACGCCGGTGCCGGGCGGGGTCGGCCCGATGACGATCGCGACGCTGCTGGAGCAGACCGTCGACGCGGCCGCCCGACAGCTCGGGGACTGATCAGCGCGTCCCGGCGCCGCACTCGGCCAGGGCCTTTCCTCCGGATCAGGCATCCCGGGGGGCGATGACATGCCAGTCGAGGTTCACTCCGACGGTGTCGGCCGGCTGGGTGTCGCCGGTGTACGTGTACAGCGGAGAGCCGTCGTAGGTGACCTGCCGGCCGGGGCCGTCGGGCCGGGTGACCGTGCCGAGGGTGCCCGCGAGGCCGGGAGGCAGCCGGAGTTCGGTGCCGGGCTGGGCGAGCAGGGGCTTGCGGGTGACGGTGCACGCGCCGGTACAGGCAACGGTTCCGGTCGCCGTCTCCCGGTCGTACCGGTAGACGGTGTGGCCGTCGGGGTCCGTGTAGACCGGGCCCATGGTCTGGCTGTCGCCGACCATGAGAGTCAGCGGCGGTGGCTCGGGTGCCGTGGCGGGGGCGGCGGCGCCGAGGCACGTGGCGACGGCCGCGGCGGCCAGGAAGCAGGTCAGCGGTCCACGCATGTGGTCTTCTCCTCGTGCCCTCGGCGGACGATCGGCTCCCCCACCGTCAGTATCCGATCGTGACGCCGGAGACGCTGTGCTTGTCGGTCAGGCCGCCGGTGGCGCCGGAGAAGCCGACCAGCACGTTCTTCGGCAGGGTCACCGCCTTGTCGATGACCTGGGTGCCGTCGATGCTCACCAGCAGGTGTCCCGCGCTGGTCACGGTCACGACGACGGTGTGCGTGCCGGTCCGCAGGTTGGGCACCGCGGTCGAGGTGGCGACGTAGTTCGGGAGCGTGGTACCGCCGGTGGCCACACCCACGAAGTTGCTCGACGGCTCGGTGCTGTTCCTGTGGGTGTCCAGGGCGACCGCGATGCCGGGCAGCCCCGCGTAGCCGAGCCCGCCGCCGCCCACGCCCAGCGCCGTCGGGGTCGCTTGGGAGGCGTCGAGGAGGAGCAGGGCGAGGCCGTCGGCGCCACTGCCGCCGCCGATCGTGGCGGTGAAGCTGGCCCGCAGCCGGGCGGACGGCACGGCAGTGCTCTGGATGCCGGATCCCTTGGCGTCGGTCACGGCCTGGGTGAGGACCAGGTCGGTGCCGGACAGGGCGGCCGTGCCGTTGTACGTCCAGCCGTTGGGCCCGGGCGGCGGCACCGCGTAGGAGTTGGCGCTGAGGGCCACGTTCCGCACGGTGTGGATGTCGGTGCTGTCGCCGGTGCCGCCGGTGAAGGCCAGGTACGCCGTCGGCGTCAGCGACGCCACCGTGGTCTTCAGCACCTGGGTGCCGTCCATGGAGACGGTGAGGGTCTTCCCGGAGACGGACACGGCGACCGCGTGCGGGCCCGAGCGGAGGTTGGGCACGGCCGTGGTGGTCGAGGCGTACGTCAGGGATGAACCGCTTCCCGCGGTGGCGATGCCGACGAAGTTCGCCGAGGGATCGTTCCCGTTGCGGTACGTATCGAAGGTGACCGCCACGCCGGGCACCCCGGACCAGCCGAGCCCGCCGCCCTTCCCGCCGAGCGCCTTGGGCGTGGCCTTGGCCGGGTCGAGCAGGCTGAAGGTGAGGCCGTCGGCGCCGGTGCCGCCGCCGATGACGGTGGTGAAGGAGGCGGCCAGGCCATCGGTGAGGACGGGTACCGGGAAGACGCCCGAGCCCGCCTGATTGGCGGTCGCCTGGGTGAGCTGGAGGTCGCCGCCGGAGAGCTGGGCGGATCCGTTGAGCTGCCAGCCGCCTGCTCCGGGCGCCGGAACCGTCACCCTGGTGCCCGTGGTTCCGGTGCCCGTCAGGGTCTCGTTGTGCGGTCCGCTGCCGTCGTCGGCGGTGAGTTCGTAGAGGCCGCTGGCCGCGCCGACCGAGGTCGGGGAGAAGGTGACCGCCTGGTGCACCACGTCGTCCGGGCCGAGGACCTGGCCCTCGCTGATCGGGGTGGTGACGTTGAAGGGGGCCGCGGGTGCCTTGGCCTTGGTGATGGTCAGCGGGATGTTGCCGGTGTTGCTGATGTCGAACGTCTTGGTGACCGACTGGCCGACCGGGACCGATCCGAAGTCGGTCGACGTGGGCGTGATGGTCAGGTGGGCCTGGCCGGTGACCGCCGTGCCGGTCAGGTTCACGGTGGCCGTGCCGTGCTGCCCGGTGACCGACAACGTCCCCGTGTTGTTGCCGGCGGCGGTCGGGGCGTACTTCACCTGCACGGTGAAGGACTGCTGGGGCTGGACGACGGTGCCGTTGGCGGGCAGGCCGGCGGCGCTGAAGGGGGCGTTCGGCGGGGCGCTCGACGTGACGGTCTCGGGTTCGGTCCCGGTGTTGGTGAAGCTGACGCCCAGGGTCTTGGACGTCGTCGTGGCGACCGTGCCGAAGTTGAGCTGGGACGGTGTGGCGTGCAGGCCGGGCTGCGTGCCGTATCCGGTCAGGCCGAGGCCGTTGTCACCGAGATTGGTCGAGAAGGTGAGCACGGCGTTGTCCGGTCCTTGCCTGGTGGGCGAGAAGGAGACCGGTACGGAGTAGGTGTCGCCGGTCCGCAGGGTGCGGGGCAGCCCGGTGGGTGCGGCGGAGAACTGACTGCCCGCAGGTGTGCTGACCCCGTTGATGGTCACGTCCCGGGTCGCGGTCACGGTCGCCGTGGCCCGACCGGTGGACCCCACGGCCACCTGGCCGAAGTCCACCGCGTTACCGGTCAGCGCGGTGGTGGAGGGGCGGCCGAAGGCCAGCACCTTCCCGTCCCGGGTGCCGACGTAGACGCGTCCGCCGTCGGTGGCCGGCACGCTGAACTTGGAAGCGGTGCCGATCGGCGCGGACCACAGCATCTTCAGCGTCCCGTTCGCCGGTACGGCGTTGTAGGCACGCAGCTGCCCGTTGGCACCGTTGGAGCCACCGGCGTAGATCGACCAGGCCACGGCCGATCCCGGGGTCGTGCCGGTGGAGGTGATCACGGGCGAGCCGGAGGTGTAGCCGAAGGTGCCGGTACTGGAGCCGGTGTTGGTCAGTGTGGGCTGGCCGCTGCCGGAGAGGCCGTAGGAGAAGGCGCGCAGGGGGCCGCCGTTGCCGACGGTGTAGACGTAGCCGCCCTCGCCGCCGTACGCCGCGGGGTGTCCCCACACGCCCTCGTACGGTCCGAAGGTGCCGACGACCTTGTCGGTGCCGTTCGGGCCCTGGTTGCGTCCGCCGAGGTTGTCGCGGTCGAGCAGGAACAGGCGTCCGTCCTTGCCGATCTGGACGAGCAGGTGGGGGTGCTGGGCGGTACCGAACGTGGGCGCGGGCAGCGCGACCGGGCCGCCGGAGCCGAGGTCCCTGTCGTTCTGGTCGAGGGTGGGGGCGTCGCTCGGGCTGAAGAAGTCCTGGGCGGACATGGTGCCGTCGCTGTTGACGCCGAGGCGGACGACGGACTCGGACAACTGTCCCGGTGGTTGCGAACCCGGACCCGGTGCCGGGCTGATGCCGTTGCCGGTCGAGAGGATGATCCGGCCGGGGCCGTCGGAGACGAGGCCGCCGCCGCTCATCCAGATTCCGGCCCTGCCGTTGGCGGCGGAGTTCTCGGTGGCCCACAGCGTGGTGCTCCGGGTGGAGGTGTTGACGCCCAGGACGTAGCCGACGTACGGGTCGTGGTCGCAGTGGGAGGCGAAGGCCACGTAGACCGAACCGCCCATCAGGAGCAGACCGGGACGCTGGCCCGCGGTGAACGCGTTGAAGGGGTGGGCCGGGTCGTTGACCGGTGCGCCCGCCACCTTCACCGGCCAGCCGCTGCGTTCGGCGCCGCTGGAGGCGTCCAGAGCGTGCACGTACCAGTTGGGGTGCTGGGCGTCGGCGCCGTCGTTGACCTTCGAGGTCAGATACACGGTGCCGGTGGCCGAGTCGTACACCGGGGTCGAGGTGACGCCGATGTTCGGGGTCAGGTCACCGCAGCCGATGGCGGACGCGGGCCAGGCGGGGCCCAGGTCCTTCGTCCAGTTGATCGCGCCGGTCGCCGAGTTGAGCCCGTACACCTTGTTGTTCTCGGTGGCCACGATGACCCTCGAGCCCACGACCAGCGGCTGGGCGTAGACCTGGCCGTCCACGGTGGTGGAGAACTGCTGGCCGAAGTCGGAGCTGGAGACCTGGTCGGGCGCGAGGCCCGGTTCGTTCGCGTCCCAGCCGGTGCGGAGGGTGTCCTGGGAGACGGTGGTCTCGTCCGCCCGGTGTTCCGCGGCGCGGGACGACGGTACGGTCATGGCGCTCGCCAGCAGACATGCCGTCAGCAGGGCGGCGAGCCGCCCCGGTTGACGTACCCCGCCAGTCGTGGTGAGCCTGCTGAGCATGTGTGTCTCCGCTCGGATGCGCGTGCGCGGAGACCTCCGCGGTCCCGCCGGCCCCATGCTCGCCGGAGGCCGGACGGTTTTCGATCATTCCGGGGGCGTACGACGACGGGGTCCACCCGGACGGGCCAAGCCACGCGCGGCCGGGTGACGGCCCTGTTCCGGTTCTCCTGGCCGTCGCGGTCGCGGAGTTGGGCCTGCGCGGGCCGCAGTCCCGCCATACTGCCCGCCATTCGGGTTGCGATCATGGCGGCGGGGTGACGTGCCCCCCCTACGCCGGGCCGGGCACCAGGTGACACTGGTCACGCACGGCTGCTTCGAGCCGCTCGTGGCGGGCTCCGGGGTGGGATTCCACCCACTGCCGGTCGATCCGCGCGCGGAGTTGGAGTCGCCCCGGGGCCGGGGGCTGCACCGCAGCGCCAGCGGCACCGGGAAGCTGGTGCGGGTGGTCGAGCTGGCCCGGCGGCTGGTCGGGCGGATGACCGACGACCTGCTGGCGGCGGCGCGGCAGAGCGACGTGCTGCTGCTGTCGGCGTCGCTGGCCCCACTCGGGCACGCCATCGCCGAGGGGCTGCGGCTGCCGAGCATGGGCCTGTACCTTCAACCGCTGGCCCCCGCCCGGGAGTTCGCACCCCCGGTGCTCGGCGGCGGAACCTTCGGCGCGCCCGGCAACCGGCTCGCCGGGCACGGCGTGAACCTCGCCGTGGAGCGCCGGCTGTGGCCGGTGCATCACGGTTTCAGCCCGCTGGTGGTGCCCCGGCCCCGGGACTGGCGGCCGGGTCTGGGCGTGTGCGGCTACTGGTGGCCGTACGACGTCGAGCCCGGACTGCCGTGCGCCGTCGAGGAGTTCATCGAAGCGGGGCCGCCGCCGGTGTTCGTCGGGTTGGGCAGCGCCACCGTGCCGGACGCCGGCCGGCTCAGCGCGCAGGTCGTGGCGGCACTGCGGCGGGCCGGGCTGCGCGGGGTGATCCAGCGCGGCTGGGGCGGCCTCGCGGCGGACGGCGACGACATGCTGACCATCGGCGAGGTGCCGCACGCGGCGCTGTTCCCGAGGATGGCCGCCGTGATCCACCACGCCGGGGCCGGCACGACCGCGGCGGGGCTGCGCGCGGGGGTGCCGGCGGTGCCGGTACCCATCCAGTTCGACGAGAGGTTCTGGGCCGCGCGGCTGGTGTCACTGGGCGTGGCCCCGGCCGCGGTACCCCTGCGCGGACTCACCGTGGAGGCCCTGGCCACGGCCCCGCGCCGGGCGACGCGCGAGGCGTCGTACGGCGCACGGGCCCGGGCGCTCGGCGAGCGCATCCGCGCGGAGGACGGCGTGACACCGGTGCTGAACGCGGTGAACGCGCTGGGCGGCTGACCCTCGCCGACCCTCGTATGGCCCTGTCGGCCCTCGCCGCCCTTCGCCGGGCAGCCCCAAACGGCGGCCTTCACCCGGCAGCCCCGACTGGCGGCCTCAACCAGTGCCGCCAGTCGTCGGCAGCCGGTGGCCTCACCCCGGGGTCAGCACCATCCGGTAGCGGGCCTTGCCGGCCATCATCTTCTGGTACGCCTCCTCCGCGCGGTCCAGCGGCACGAGCTCGGTCATCGGGCGGATGTTGTGCAGGGCGCTGAACTCCATGGTGTCCTGCACGTCCTGCGCGGTGCCGGACGGGTGGCCGTGGACGCCACGGGCGGCCATGATCAGCTGGAAGGGGGTGATGGGCATCGGCTCGGCGTCCGCCCCGATCACCACGAGCTGTCCGCGCGGGGCGAGGCCGTCCAAGGTGGCGGCCATGGCCTCGGAGTTCCCTGCGGTGGCCAGGACGACATCGGCTCCGCCCAGGGCCTGCAGTGCCTCGGCGACGGGGGTGCCGGAGGTGCTGTCGACGTAGTGGTGGGCGCCGATCTGTTTGGCGAAGTCGGCCTTCTCGGGGCCACGGGCGATCGCCACGGTCTCGAAGCCCATCGCGACCGCGTACTGCACGCCGAGGTGTCCGAGGCCGCCGAGACCGACGACGGCGACCCGGTCCCCCGGCCGCGCGGAGCTGCGCCGCAGGCCGTTGAACGTGGTCACGCCCGCGCAGGCCATGGGCCCGGCGTCGACCGCCGACAGCGCGTCCGGGATGCGGGCCAGCGCGTCGCAGGGCGCGATCATCTTCTCGGCGAAGCCGCCGTCGTAGGCCCACCCGGGAACCTTCAGGCGCTCGCACACGATGAAGTCGCCCTTGCGGCACTGTGTGCAGTAACCGCAGCTGCCGCCGAACCAGCCGACCGTCACCCGGTCTCCGACCTGCCAGCCCCGGTCGCCGACTCCCGCGCCCAGCTCCTCGACACGCCCGGCGACCTCGTGCCCGGGCACCACCGGGAACATCACGCCCGGCACTGCCGCGTTCACGAAGATGGCATCGCTGTGGCAGATCCCGCAGGCCTCCACGGCGATCCTCACCTCGCCGGGCCCTGGCTGCGGCACCTCTCGCTCGACCAGCTCGAACGTGCCGCCGGCGGCGGTCACCTGCGCGACTCGATAGGTACTCATGCGCCTCTCCGGAGAACGGGTACGAAGGCCCCTCGACGGCCCCAGTCGGGCCCTACACGGCCTCGGTCCAGCACACCAGCTCCGGGCGGATCGCGCGCGCCGAACGACCCGCGACCGGCGGTCGTACGGCTGCTGACCTGGGACGACGTGAAGCGGGAGGAGCTTCACCCGGCCTCGGGGCGCCAGCCCTCCGGCCGCAGCAGGCCCAGCAGCTGACGCACGAGTTCGTCGACGACCTCGTCGAGGCTCGCGTCCACCCAGCCGGCGCTCCAGTCGTGCAGGAGGCCGTTGACGCTGCCGATGAAGGCCGTGGCCGCGAGCCGGTAGTCGCGCGGGGCCGCCTCGCCGCGGTCCACGGCGGCGTCGGCCTCGGCGCGGATCAGGTCGACCCAGCGGGCCCGGCGGGCGAGCCGCTGCTCCTCCAGGCGGGGGCTGACGCCGATGATCTCCACGAAGGCGATGCGGATACGGCGCGGGTCGGAGGTGACGTCGCGGGCGTAGGCGTGGAACAGCACGGCGACCCGCTCGGCGAGCGGCAGCCCCTCGGCCGCCGCGAGGGCGTCGAGCACGGCCTGCTCCGCCCAGCCGTTGACCTCCAGGTGCAGCGCGGCGAGGACGTCCTCCAGGGTGCGGAACTCCTCGTAGAACTGGCGGGTGGACAGGCCCGCGGCCTGGCTCAGCGCGGCGACCGTCGTGGTGCGGTAGCCGGGGGTGTCGCCGAACAGCCGGAGCGCCGCGTCGAGGAAGCGGCGGCGCCGCTCGGCCTGCCGCTCCTCGGCGGACCTGCCGCCGTAGCGGCCCGTCGCTGCCCTGAGTCTGCCCGTCACGCATCCCCCTCCGTTCCGTCCATCCACCGTCCGCCCACCGGTGCCCCGATCCCCTCACCACCGGTACCCCAATCCTGTCGTGCACACATCTTGTCGAGAAGGCCGCCCCTTCCTTACTTTTCAGTAAGTTCACTGTGAAAGCGCCCGTGTTCAGATTCTCCCGAGGAAAGAGAGCAGTCATGCCTGCCTCCAGAACCAGGCACCTGTGCTCCGTGGCCGCCGCCCTCGCCCTGACCGTCGCCGTCCCGGCGACCGCCGCCTCCGCCGCCCCCGCAGCATCCGCCGCCTCCGCTGAACCGTCCGCCTCGTCCGGTGCCGCGGATTTGCGCGAGGTGCTGTTCGTGGGCAACAACTGGGACGGCACCGCCGACGTCATCAAGTCCTCCGGCAACTTCGCGAAGGTCGGCCGGATCAACGTCATCCCCGACAAGGACCAGCGGATGGCGGAGATCAACGCCGACCCCATCAAGTGGATCTACTTCATGGCGATCCGCAACGGCGTCGGCGAGGGCCACGACCAGTTCGCCGACGACATGTACTCCACCCCGGACGGCCGGTCGGTCGTGGTCTCCCGGCCGAGCTTCGCCGATGTCGTCTCCATCGACCTGGCGTCCGGGAAGGTCAACTGGCGTTTCCCGGTGGCCGGTTACCGCGCCGACCACATGGCGGTCTCGCCGGACGGCACCCGCGTGGCCGTCTCCGCTTCGACCGCGAACACCGTGCACGTGCTGGACATCAACACCGGTCAACAGCTGGGGTCGTTCGCGACCGGCGACAAGCCGCACGAGAACATCTTCAGCAAGGACGGCAAGTACATCTGGAACATGTCCATCGGGGACGTCAACACCGCCCTGGACGACCCGGTCTGGGACTGGACGAAGGGCGACCGGCACATCACGGTCGTGGACGCGACGACGTACAAGCAGGTCAAGGTCATCGACATGCGGCAGCGGCTGGACGCCTACGGGCTGAAGACCTTCTCCGACGCCGTACGTCCGGCCGTCTTCTCCCCGGACGAGTCGAAGCTGTACTTCCAGGTGTCGTTCTTCAACGGCTTCCTGGAGTACGACGTCGCCGCCGACAAGATCACCCGGATGAAGACGCTGCCGAAGAACCCGGCCACCAGCGAGGACCGCACCACCTGGGTCAACGACTCGCG
The DNA here is from genome assembly GCF_040643735.1 of Streptomyces sp. NPDC047085. Lineage (NCBI taxonomy): Bacteria > Bacillati > Actinomycetota > Actinomycetes > Kitasatosporales > Streptomycetaceae > Streptomyces > Streptomyces sp. NPDC047085. The sequence continues at coordinate 155,483 of NZ_JBEYUW010000006.1, read as the reverse complement.
CCACCACGGCCTTTCGATGAACCCCGAGGGCACCAAGCTGTGCGTCGCGGGCACCATGGACGACTACGCCACCGTGGTCGACCGGGCCTCCCTCCAGGAGGGCCCGCTGGTCACCACGTCCAAACCGTACTGGGCCACGGTCAGCGGTGACGGCAAGGACTGCGTCGTCTCCGAGAGCGGCGCCGACCAGGTCACGGCGATCGACTTCGCCACCGGCCGCAAGGTGACGTCCGTCCCGGTCGGCGACCACCCGCAGCGCGTCCGCCTGGGGCACGTCCAGTCCGACTGGACCGGCCCGGCCGGAAGCTGAGCCTTTGTCGTACGGCCTCCGGGGTGCCCCCACTCGCCCCGGAGGCCGTGCCCCCGCCTGTCAGAAGCGCGCCGCCGCCCAGGCGGCCAGCTCGGACCGCGCCGCGCCCAGCAGGTCCGCCGAGGGCGCCGTGGCCCCGTTGGTCACCAGGGCGTAGTGCAGGGCGCCTGTGCCGGCCTCGGTCCCGGTGCCGGTGCCGGTGCCGGTGAGCAGCAGCCGTCGGCTGCCGGTGCCGCCCGGTTCGGGGGCCACGCCGAGCGGGGTGGAGGGGCCGTAGGCAGGCGGCCCGTAGGCCGTGCCCAGGTCGGAGACGACGGTGGTCGCCGAGGTGGGGAAGGTGGCCGGGAGGTGCAGTTCGGTGGGTGCGGTGCCGTTGCCGGAGCGCCACACCAGCAGCCCGTACTGACCCGACCCCACCAGCCGTGCCACGTTCGGCAGCGCGCTCGGCACCGGGTTCCAGGTCAGCGTGGTCGAGCCGTCCCGGGAACGGTCCTCGTAGGTGAAGGCCAGGGCGGTGCCGGCGGTGGCGCTCGGGTAGACCCGGTCGAGGAGGCGACCGTCCTGACGGAGGGTCGCGTGTCCTGAGTCGTCGAGCCGGACGGCGGAGAGGTCCTCGTCGTTCCAGGCGTCGCCGGTCGTGCGGACCTTGTCCGGGTTGCCGTTCATCAGTTCGTGGTGGCGGCCGCTGTAGAGGTCCCACTGCCACTGCGAGCCGGACAGCACGGGACCGGAGGCGGCCGGGTTCGTCCACCAACTCGCCCCGGAGATACGGGAGTCGAGCGCCTGGTACATCGCCTTGAGCACGGTGGGCGCCTTGTCGGAGACCGTGCCGGACAGCGGGTGCCCGAACTCGCTGACCACGGCGGCGGTCCCGGCCGCCGAGGCGCGATCGCGGACGGCGCCGAAGTCGGAGGCGTACTGTCCGTCGGCCGCCTTGCCCCACATCAGGATGCCGGAGATGGCCTTCTGGTCGTAGAAGTGGGTGTTGAAGACATAGCGGGGGCCGAGCGTGCCCGCGTCCAGCAGGCCGCCCTCCTGCTTCTGGGTGGAGATGTTCGCATTCCAGAAGAGGTTGGGCTCGACGAGGGCGGGTTTGTCCTGCCAGCCGGCCGCGTCCATACGGGCGCGGAACTTCGCGTAGAACGGCCATAGCAAGTCGCGCTCCCAGACACGGGAGGTCTGCCCGGAGTCGTAGCTGCCCGCGTACGGCTCGTTGTACGGGTCGAAGCCGACGATGCCGGCGAACTCGCCCTCGTCGAGGTGCTGTCGGAGGTACGTCATGGCCGACTGGGCCGTGGTCAAAAAGGCGTCCTGGAGGCCGTGCGCGTTGTGCCAGAAGTCGTACTGGGCCTTCTGCACGGCCGCGTTCTGGGTGATGTTCTGCCCCCAGAAGAGGCAGATCCCGCAGTACTCCTTCGGATAACTCCCCGCATCCACCGCCCACTTGGGGGCGCCGTCGCCCGTGTACCAGCTGCCGGTGTTGAAGAGGTGGCGGGAGTAGAGGTCCTGGTGGAAGTCCGGGTACACCCGGATGCCGGCGTCCAGGAAGGCGCGCATCTGCTCCGTGACGGCGGCCAGGTAGGCGGTGTCCGTCTGGCCGCGCACGGGTTCGGCGTGCGCCCAGGAGAGCAGGAAGCGGACCGCGTTGCCGCCGCCCAGGGCGCGCAGCGCGGTCGCCGACGTGCGGGCGTCGGCGACCGATGCGAAGGGCAGGCCGCCGTTCTCCTCCAGCTTGGTCTCGCCGGAGACGTTGTAGCCGCGCAGCACGATCTCGCGGCCTTGGCCATCGGTGAAGCGGCCGTTCCGGACGGTGAGCGGGGCGCCGTCGAACCAGAGGGAGTCGGAGGGTGCGGCGTGGGTGGTGGGGTTGAGGGGGGTGGTGGGGGTGCCGGCGGTGGCGGGCCGGGTGCCCGCCGCCGTCAGGAGTCCGCAGAGGACGACCAGGACAAGAAACAGACGCGCCCTGACGGTGGACATGCACTCCACGGTCCGGGGACACGGGGAGAGCGTCAATACTGCTGACTCAGAAGTAAGGTGACTATCAGTCAGCGATCGACTCTCAGTCAGAGCTCTGACCAGCCAGCCAAAGCCAACCAACTTCGTGGCTCAATCACCCACCCGGCGCGTCACGTTCAGCAGATACTCCTTCCGGTTCAGCGGGTTGTGGTCGGTGCGCGGCCGCTCGGGGACCGGGCCCCTGGTGATGGGCGCGTAGTGGTCGAACGCGGTCTCCAGCTCGCCCTCGCCCCGCGTCAGTCCGGGCAGCCGCTGCTCCAGTTCGTGGACGCGGGCGGCGGGCACCGCACCCTCCAGAACGCAGGCCTGGCCGTGCGTGCCGGTCGTCTCCGGTACCGCGCCCAGCCGGGCGAGCACCGGCAGCAGGGCGCCGAGCGTGTCCGCCGGGGCCTCGAGGCGGAAGCGGTGCATCGGCTCGTACACCAGGGTGCCCGCCCGGCGCAGCGCCTCGACCAGGACCAGCGGGGTCACGCCCCGGAAGTCGTAGCCGGTGCTGGACATGCTCTTGTCGAAGCCCTGGTGGGCGTGGCTCTGCCGGGGCGAGTAGCCGGAGTGGGTCATGGTGACGGTGCAGTCGGTGACCTGCCAGCCGTGCAGCCCCTGGCCGAGGGTCTCGCGGACGGTGTCCTCGACGGCCTTGAAGAAGGCGTACGGCATGGACCCGAGCTCCACCTCCAGCCGGAACTCCACGCCCGCTCCGGTCGGGGCGGGGTCGACGCGCAGGCCGACGGTCGCGAGGAAGGGGTTGGGGTCCTTCTTGTTGAACTCCACGGCCCGCCCGCTGCCGACCGGGCGTTCGATGCACAGGGTGGTGGTCTCCCGGAAGGTGACGTCAAGGCCGTACTCGTCGGCGAGGGTGGCCTGGACGACCTCCTTCTGCACCTCGCCGTAGAGCGAGACGGAGGTCTCCCCGCGCAGTTCGTCGTGGCGGACGCCGATGAGCGGGTCCTGTTCGGCCAGCTGGGTGAGGGCGAGGTGGAGGGAGCGCCGGTCGGTGCCGGGGCCGGGCACGACGACGGTCTCCAGGGTGGGCGGCGCGAAGTGGTGCTCGGGCGCCTTTCCCGGCAGCCCGAGCGCGTCGCCGATCCGGATGCCGCCGAGGCCCCACACCTTGGCGATCCGGCCCGCCGCCACGCTGTCCTGGCGCGGGTCCGCACCCTGGTCGAAGACGGTGAGCGCGGTGACCCGGCCCTCCTCACGGCCATCCTCGAACGCCCTGCGACCGCCCCCGAACGCCCCACGGCCGTCATCGAACACCCCACGGCCGTCCCCACGAACCCCACGGCCGTCCCCGGACAGCCCACGACCGCTCCCGGACACCTCGCGACCGTCCCCGAACGGGACGCGGTCGCGTACGCGCAGGGTGCCGGTGAAGATCCGCGCGTAGGCGATCTTCTCGCCGGCCGGGCCGCGTTCGACCTTGAACACCGTGCCGGACAGCGGGCCGTCCGGGTCGCCGTCGGCGGTGGGCAGGAGCTGCTCGATGCCGCTCATCAGCTCGGTGACTCCGGCACCGGTGATGGCGGAGCCGAAGTAGACCGGGTGGACCAGGGCCTCGCGGGTCTGTCCGGCCAGGGCGGCACGCAGGCGCCGGCGGGACACACCGCCGTTGACGTAGGCGGCGAGCAGGTCGTCGTCGTGGTCGGCGAGCGCGTCCAGCGCGGTCGGGCCGAGCCCGGGGACGAAGCGGGCGGCGCGGGTGCCGAGCCCGGCCGCCGTTCCCATCGGGACCAGCGGTACGGCGAGCCTGCGGGCCATCTCGTGGAGCAGGGCCTGGTCGCGGGCACCGCGCCGGTCGATCTTGTTGACGAAGACGAGGGTGGGGATGCGCAGCCGTCGCAGGGTGCGCATGAGCACCCTGGTCTGCGCCTGGACGCCCTCGACGGCCGAGACGACCAGGACGGCGCCGTCGAGCACGCCGAGGACGCGCTCCACCTCGGCGATGAAGTCGGGGTGGCCGGGGGTGTCGATGAGGTTGACGGTCACCGAGTCGAGCGGGAACGACACGACCGCCGACTTGATGGTGATGCCGCGCTGCCGCTCCAGCGCGAGGGTGTCCGTCCGGGTGCTGCCGGCGTCGACGCTGCCGATCTCGTCGGTCACTCCGGCGGAGTGCAGCAGCCGTTCGGTCAGGCTGGTCTTACCGGCGTCGACATGGGCGAGGATTCCGAGATTGAGCAGAGGCACTGAGCGTGATGTCCTTCGGCATGGGTGGGATTCCTTCCTGGGTGGACATGCACGCAGTGCGCATCTGAGGTCCTCTCCGTGTGACGTCGGGTCCCGGCAGTGCAGCAGGGCCGCCCCCACCTCGGCAATGGATTAATCCTCAACAAAACCCGGTCGCAGCACTCGCCGCCTCCACGGCGCGGCCCTAGAGTGACCTACGTCACGCTGGTCTGAATTGTCCCCGCTCTTCCCACGCTCCCGCCCGCACGGTCTGGAGGGCACATGACCCATATCAAGGTGCTCGTGGACGGCACGACGTACGAGGACGACGTGGAGCCCCGTCTCCTCCTGGTCCACTACCTGCGCGACCGCCTCGGCCTCACCGGGACCCCGATCGGCTGCGACACCTCCAACTGCGGGGCGTGCACCGTCGATCTCGACGGGGCGACCGTCAAGAGCTGCTCGGTGCTGGCCGTCCAGGCGGACGGGAGCGAGGTGACCACGGTCCAGGGGCTGGCCCAGGACGGCGAGTGGACGCCGCTGCAGCGGGCCTTCCACGAGCGGCACGGTCTGCAGTGCGGCTACTGCACCCCGGGGATGATCATGGCGGCACGGGATCTGCTGCGGGAGAACCCGCGGCCCACCTCCGAGGAGGTCCGCCAGGCCCTGGAGGGCAACCTCTGCCGGTGCACGGGGTACCAGAACATCGTCCGCGCGGTGCTCGCCGCCTCCGGGCAAGAGGCCCAAGAAGCCCAATCGGCCCAAGGAGCCCAAGAGGTCGCCGAGGAGGTCACCCGATGACCGATCAGGCCGTGGAACCCGAGGTCGGCCGCGCCCGGCCACGCAAGGAGGACGCCCGGCTGATCACGGGGCAGACCAACTGGACCGACAACATCCAGGTCGCCGGGCTGCTGCACCTGGCCGTCCTGCGCAGCCCGATGGCCCACGCCCGGATCACCCGTGTGGACGTCTCCCCCGCTCTCGAACGCCCCGGTGTCGTCGCCGCGTTCAGCGGCGCAGACCTCGCCGAGGGGATGGGCTCGCTGCCCTGCGCCTGGCCGGTCACCGAGGACATCGTGCTGCCCGACCACCCGCCGATCGCCGTCGACGAGGTCCGCTACGCCGGTGACCCGGTGGCGGTCGTGGTGGCCCGCGACCGGTACGCCGCCGCCGACGCGCTGGAGGCGGTCGAGGTCGACTACGAGCCGCTGCCCCCGGTGCTCGACCTGGAGGCCGCGCTCGCCGAGGACGCCCCGCTGGTCCACGCCGACAAGGGCACCAACCGCTGCTACGTGTGGCCGCTGGCGACCGGCGACAGCTTCGAGTCGGTCCGCGAGCGCGCCGACGTGACGGTCCGGCGCCGCTACCACCAGCAGCGGCTCATCCCCAACGCGATGGAACCGCGCGCGGTCGTCGTCACCCCGCTCCCCGCCTCCGGCGAGTACACCGTGTACTCGGCGACCCAGATCCCGCACATCCTGCGGATCATGCTCGCGACGGTCACCGGGATCCCCGAGCAGAAGCTTCGGGTGATCGCCCCGGACGTCGGCGGCGGCTTCGGCTCGAAACTCCAGGTCTACGGCGAGGAGGCCCTCGCCCTCGCGGTGGCGCGGCGGCTGGGCCGGCCGGTGAAGTGGACCGAGTCCCGCTCCGAGGGCTATCTCGCGACCCACCACGGGCGCGGCATGATCCAGGACATCGAGGTCGCCGCCACCCGGGAGGGCCGGCTGCTCGGCCTGAAGGTGGACCTGATCGCCGACATGGGCGCCTATCTCATGCTGGTCACTCCGGGCATCCCGATCCTCGGCGCCTTCATGTACCCGGCGATCTACAAGATGGACGCCTACGAGTTCACCTGCACCGGCGTCTTCACGACCCGCACCCCCACCGACGCCTACCGCGGCGCCGGCCGCCCGGAGGCCACCTTCGCCATCGAGCGGATCATGGACGAACTGGCCGCCGAACTCGGCCTGGACCCGGTCGAGCTGAGGCGCCGGAACTGGATCCGGCACGAGGAGTTCCCGTACACCACCGTCGCCGGGCTGACCTACGACAGCGGCAACTACGAGGCCGCGACCGAGAAGGCCCTGGCCCTGTTCGGGTACGACGACCTGCGCGCCGAGCAGCACAAACGCAACGAGCGCGGCGACCCCGTACGCCTCGGCATCGGCGTGTCGACCTTCACCGAGATGTGCGGGCTGGCGCCGAGCCGGGTGCTGCGCGACCTGAGGTACGCGGCCGGCGGCTGGGAGGCGGCGAGCATCCGCATGCTGCCCACCGGCAAGGTCGAGGTCGTCACCGGCACCAGTCCGCACGGGCAGGGTCATGTGACGTGCTGGAGCCAGATCGCGGCCGACGTGCTGGGCGTGCCGTTCGAGGACGTCGAGGTGGTCCACGGCGACACCAAGGCGGCCCCGCAGGGCATGGACACCTACGGCTCGCGGTCGCTGGTGGTGGGCGGCGAGGCCGTGTACCGGGCGGCGACGAAGGTGGTCGACAAGGCCCGGAAGGTCGCCGCGCACCTGCTGGAGGCGAGCGAGCAGGACCTGGAGTTCACGAACGGCGTCTTCTCCGTGAAGGGCTCCCCGGAGGCCCGTAGGACCATCCAGGAGATCGCCTTCGAGACGTTCACCTCGCACGACCTGCCCGACGGCATGGAACCCAGCATCAACGCCGGTCACCTCGCCGACCCGGAGAACTTCTCCTACCCGCACGGCACCCACCTGTGCGCGGTGGAGGTCGACACGGAGACCGGGCGGACGCGGATCCGGTCGTACGTCTGCGTCGACGACGTCGGCCGGGTCGTCAACCCGATGATCGTCGAGGGCCAGGTGCACGGCGGACTCGCCCAGGGCATCGCGCAGGCGCTGTACGAGGAGGCCGTGTACGACGACCAGGGCAACCTCGTCTCCGGCACCATGGCCGACTATCTCGTACCGTCGGCGGCGGACCTGCCGGACTTCGTGACCGACCGGACGGAGACGCCCGCGGTCTCCAACCCCCTGGGGGTCAAGGGGGTCGGGGAGGCGGGGACGATCGCCTCGACGCCGGCCGTCGTGAACGCCGTGGTGGACGCGCTCAGGCCGCTGGGCGTGCGGGACGTGCGGATGCCGTGTTCGCCGCAGCGCGTGTGGGAGACGATCCGCTCGGCCAGGTCCGGTGCGGCCGGCCCGTCTGGAAATGAGGCCTCGGCATGATTCCTCCCGCATTCGAGTACGCGCGTCCGATGAGCGTGGACCAGGCGGTGCGGATGCTCGCGGACGCCGGCGAGGACGCGAAGGTGCTGGCCGGCGGGCAGAGCCTGCTGCCGCTGCTGCGGCTGCGGCTGGCCTTCCCGGAACTCGTCGTGGACGTGGGCCGGATCCCCGAGCTGCGCGGGGTCCGCGAGGACGGCGAGGCGCTCGTCATCGGCGCGATGACCACGCACCACGACGTGATCCGCGACCCGCTGGTCCGCCGGCACGCCGGACTGCTGGCGGAGGCGACCGCCACCGTCGCCGACCCGGCCGTACGGCACCGGGGCACCCTCGGCGGCTCCCTCGCGCACGCCGACCCGGCGGGGGACCTGCCGGCCGTGGCGCTGGCCCTGGACGCGGAACTGGTCGCCGCCGGACCGGGGGGCCGGCGCACGATCCCGGCCCGGGAGTTCTTCGTCGACTACCTCCAGTCCGCGCTGTCGCCCGACGAGCTGCTGGTGGAGGTGCGCGTCCCCAAGGTCCCCGAGACGGACGGCTGGACCTTCCACTACGAGAAGTTCCACCAGGTGGCCCAGTCCTGGGCCATCGTCGGCGTCGCCGCCCTGGTGCGGCGGGACGGCGGGGGTATCACCGAGGCGCGTATCGGGCTCACCAACATGGGCTCGACCCCGCTGCGGGCCACGGCGGCCGAGGAGGCGCTCGCGGGCGCCGACGATCCGGGAGCCGTCGCCCGGGCCGCCGAGGCCGCGGCCGAGGGCACCCAGCCCTCGCAGGATCTGTCCGGCTCGCCCGAGTACCGGGAGCACCTCGCGCGCGTGCTGACCGAGCGGGCGGTCCTGACCGCCACCGGAATGGGGTGAGCGCCGATCACCCGGATGGACGACCCGGAGCAGGTGCGGGCCCGCCTGGAGGAGACGGGGTACCTCGTCGACGACGGGCTGGCCGTCACCTGCTTCCTGGCCCTGCGGCTGCACCGGCCGCTCTTCTGCGAGGGCGACGCGGGCGTGGGGAAGACCGCGCTCGCGACCGCCCTCGCCGAGGCGCTCGGCGCCCCGCTGATCCGGCTGCAGTGCCACGAGGGCATCGACGCCTCCCAGGCGCTGTACGACTGGGACTTCCCGCGCCAGCTGCTGCACCTGAGGGCCGCCGAGGCGGCCGGCGTGCAGGACGCGGACCGGCTGGAGAGCGAGCTGTACGACCGGCGCTTCCTCATCGCCCGGCCGCTGCTGCGCGCCCTCCAGACCCAGCCGTCGGTGCTGCTGGTCGACGAGATCGACCGGTCCGACGACGAGTTCGAGGCGTTCCTGCTGGAGCTGCTGTCCGAGTACTCCGTCACGATCCCCGAGCTGGGCACGCTGCGCGCCGAGGAGCCGCCCGTGGTCGTGCTGACCTCGAACCGGACCAGGGAGGTGCACGACGCGCTGAAGCGGCGGTGCCTGTACCACTGGTTCGACCACCCCACCTTCGCCCGGGAACTCGCCATCGTGCGGCGTCGGCTGCCGGAGGTGTCGGCGCGGCTGGCCGAGCAGGTCACCGCGCTGGTGCAGGCCCTGCGGGGCGCGGACCTGCTCAAGCCGCCCGGTGTCGCCGAGACCATCGACTGGGCCGAGGCGCTCGACGCGCTGGGCGCGAACGAGGTCGACGCGGAACTGGCCGTGGCGACGCTCGGGTCCGTCCTGAAGTACCGGGAGGACACGGACCGGGCCCGTGGGCTCGATCTCGGAGCGGTCCTGGCGGCCCGAGGGACGTGACGACGATGCGAACGACGGGAAACGGCACGGGCCGACCGAGGGGTAACGGGGCGGACCGACCGGCGGCAAACGGGTCGGACCGACCGGCGGGAAACGGGATGGGCCGACCAGTGGGAAGCGGGGCGGGCCGACCGGCGGGGACGGACGCCGTGCCCCCGGGGGCGCGTGCCGTGCCGCCCGGGTCGCGTGGAGTGCTGCCCGGGGCAGACGCGAAGCCCCCCGGCGGGGAAACAGAACCACCCGAGAGGCGTACCGAGCCTCCCAGGACCGATGCAAAGCCCCCCGGCCGGGAAACAGAACCGCCCCAGGCGCGTTCTGAGCTGCCCAAGACCGACGCGACACCCCCCGGCCAAGAAACCGGACCGCCCCAGGCGCGTACCGAGCCACCCAGGACCGACACGACGCCCCTCGGCGGGGATGCCGGGCCTCCCGAGCCGCGGGCCGAGCCGACCGGGACCGACGCAACACCCCCCGGCCGGGGTACCGAACCGCCCCAGACGCGGGCCGAGCCGACCGGGGCCAACGCGAAGCCCCTCGGCGGGGATGCCGGGCCTCCCGAGCCGCGGGCCGAGCCACCCGGCACCGACGCGACACCCCCCGGCCAAGAAACCGGACCGCCCCAGGCGCGTACCGAGCCACCCAGGACCGACACGACGCCCCTCGGCGGGAATGCCGGGCCTCCCGGAGCCGAGGCGGAGGTCCTCGGTGCCGATGCCGTGCTGCTCGGCTTCGTAAGGGCGTTGCGGGCGGCGGGGCTCGATGCCGGTGCCGAGCGGGTGCACGCGTTTCTGCGTGCCGTGGACGTGCTGCGGCCGGGGATGCGGGCGGACGTGTACTGGGCGGGGCGGGCGACGCTGTGCGGCGAGCACGACGATCTGGAGCGGTACGAGCGGGTGTTCGCCGCGTACTTCGGGCCGGCCTGGGAAAACGCCCCGCGTGTGGTGCGCACCGCTCCCCCGCCCCGGCGGCGGCCGATGGCCGTACGGGAGGCGTCGGCCGGCCCGCGTGCGCCCGGTGAGAACGAGCCCTCGGGCCCGCCCACCGCCACGCTGGCCAGCCGGGCCGAGGTGCTGCGGCACCGTGACGTGGCCGAGCTGGACGCCGCCGAACGGGACCAACTGCGCCGCCTGCTGGCCGCGTTCGCGCTGGAGGGGCAGACCCGCCGCTCGGCGCGGCGCGGGCCCGCCCGTCGCGGTGAGGTCGATCCGCGCCGCACGGTACGGGAGTTGCTGCGGCGCGGCGGCGAACCGGCCCTGCTGCTGCGGCACACGCGCGTGCGGCGGCCCCGCCGGGTCGTGCTGCTCGTCGATGTGAGCGGTTCGATGGCGCCGTACGCCGACGCGCTGCTGCGGTTCGCGCACGCGGCGGTGCGCGGGGGCCGTACGGAGGTCTTCACCATCGGCACCCGGCTGACCCGGGTGACCCGGGAACTCTCGCACCGCGACCCGGACATGGCGATGACGGCTCTCGCGGCGACCGTGCCGGACTGGCGCGGCGGCACCCGGCTGGGCGAGCTGCTGCGCGAGTTCCTGAGCCGCTGGGGACAGCGCGGCATGGCGCGCGGCGCCGTCGTCGTACTGCTCTCGGACGGCTGGGAGCGGGGCGATCCCGAGCTGCTCGGCGCGCAGATGCGCCGCCTGCACGCGCTGGCGCACCGGGTGATCTGGGCCAACCCGCGCAAGGCGCGCCCCGGTTACGCGCCGCTCGCCGCGGGGATGGCGGCGGCCCTGCCGAGCGTGGACGCCTTCGTCGAGGGGCACAGTCTCGCGGCGCTGGAACGGCTGGCCGCGGTGGTGCGCGGTGCGGAGGCGGGGGCGGAGGCCGACGCGGTCTCCGTCGCCGGTACGTACGGGAAAGGAGCGGAGCGTGCGTGAGATTCTCCCGGCGCTGGACCGGTGGTACACGGCGGGGGTCCCGTTCGGGCTGGCCGTGGTCGTCGCGGTGAGCCGCAGCGCGCCGCGCGGGCCCGGCGCGGCCATGGCGGTGAGGCCCGGCGACGAGGTCGTGGGGAGCGTGTCCGGGGGCTGTGTGGAGGGGGCGGTGTTCGAGCTGGCGCAGGAGGTGGTGGCGAGCGGCGAGTCGCGGCTGGAGACCTTCGGGTACAGCGACGAGGACGCGTTCGCGGTCGGACTCACCTGCGGCGGCGAGATCACCCTGCTGGTGCGCCCCGTGACGCCCGAGTCGGACCCGGCGTTCGGCGCGCTCGCCACGGCGGTCGCCGCGGGTGAGCCGGTGACCATGGCGACGGTGGTCGACGGGCCCGCCCCGCGCGGTGCCATGCTCGCCGTCTGGCCGGACAGCGTGGCCGGAACGCTCGGCACGGCCGGTCTGGACGTCGCGGTAAGCGCCGACGCGCGGGGCGAACTCGCCCTCGGCGCCTCGGTCCTGAGGCACTACGGGCCGCACGGGGAGCGCCGCGAGGACGCGGTCACGGTGTTCCTGCAGTCCTTCGCCCCGCCGCCGCGCATGCTGGTCTTCGGCGCGATCGACTACGCGGCCTCGGTGGCCCGGATCGGCGACTTCCTCGGCTACCGGGTCACCGTGTGCGACGCCCGCCCGGTGTTCGCCACGCCGAAGCGCTTCCCGGAGGGCGTGGAGGTCGTCGTCGACTGGCCGCACCGCTATCTCGCCGGCACGGACACCGACGAGCGCACGGTGATCTGCGTCCTCACCCACGACCCGAAGTTCGACGCGCCGCTCCTGGAGGAGGCGCTGCGTCGGCCGGCCGCGTACATCGGGGCGATGGGCAGCCGCCGTACCCACGACGAGCGGCGCAAGCGGCTGGTCGAGGCCGGTCTGACGGAGGCGGAGCTGTCCCGGCTGCGTTCGCCGCTCGGCCTGGACCTCGGGGCCCGTACGCCGGAGGAGGTGGCGGTGTCCGTCGCCGCCGAGATCGTCGCCCTGCGCTGGGGCGGCAGCGGAGCCCCGCTGACCGAGACCAGCGGGGCCATCCACCAGCCCGCCACCGCCTGAGCGCTTGGAGGAAGTCATGGAGTTGCACCACGAGTTCACCGTCCCCGTCCCGGTCGACGACGCCTGGCGGGCGCTCCTCGACATCGAACGCGTCGCGCCCTGTCTGCCGGGGGCCACGGTGGAGGACTACGACGGCAAGACCGTGACCGGCTCGGTGAAGGTCAAGGTCGGCCCGATCACGGTCACCTACCGGGGAACCGCCGTCTTCGAGGAACAGGACGAGGAGGCGCACCGGATGGTGCTGGCCGCCAGCGGCCGGGAGACCCGGGGACAGGGCACGGCCCGGGCCACGGTGACCGGCACGCTGACGGAACGCGACGGCGGCACGGCGGTGTCGGTGCGCACCGATCTGACGGTGACCGGGCGCCCGGCGCAGTTCGGGCGCGGGGTCATGGCGGAGGTGGGCGACCGGCTGGTGGGGCAGTTCGCGGCGTGTCTGGCGGAGCGGCTGGGCGAGCGGCCCGAGGTCTCCGGCGAAGGACTGCCCGGGGCGCCCGGCCCGGAGGAACAGGAGCCGCTCGACCTCTTCCGGACGGCCGGGGTGCCGGTGGCCAAGCGGGCGGGCGCGCTGGCGGCCGTCGTGGTGCTGGTGGTGACGGCCGGGCGCCTGCTGCGGCGCAGGCGGACGCGTCACGCGGCCTCGCGGCGGTAGTCCGCGACGATCTGCTCCAGGTGGTGCAGGGCCGCCGTCACCCGGGCCGGGTCCTGCCGGAAGTACGGATCGGCGGGTACGGGGAGCGAGCCCGCGAGGGCCCAGCCGCGTCCGCGTGCCCAGGTCGCGTCGTCGGCGCCGACGGCCTCCCGGAACACGTCCCGTGCCCGGGCGGGCAGGAACTTCCAGGCGGGCAGCAGGTCCACCGCCGGGTCGGCCACCGCGAGCGTGCCGAAGTCGATGACGGCGCTCAGCCGGCCGTCGCGCACCAGGAGGTTGCCGGCGTCGAGGTCGCCGTGGATCCAGACGGGTTCGCTCTCCCAGGCGGGGGCCGCGAGCGCCGCCTCCCACACCTCCGTCAGCAGGCCGGTGTCGACGAGGCCGGTCCCCTTCAGCGCCTCCAGCTTGGGCCGTACGCGGGCCTCGGCGGCCAGGGAGTCACGCGGGTCGCCCATCGGCACGCCCCGGAAGGCGTTGCTCTGCTCGGGGCCGGGTCCGCCCGTGGGGTCGACGCCCTGCAGGGCGGTGACGAATCCGGCGAGGTCGAGGGCGGTCGCCCGCGGGTCGGCGAGGGAGCCGGTGGTCGCCGGCTCCCCTTCGAGCCAGCGGTACACGGACCACGGGTAGGGGTAGCCCTCGCCCGGTTCGCCCTGCGCGACCGGCTCGGAGACGGCGAGCGGGAGGTGCGGGGCGAGACGCGGCAGCCAGCGGTGCTCGCGCGCGACCTGCCCGGCCCAGTGGGCGTAGCGCGGCAGCCGGACGGAGAGGTCGTCGCCGAGCCGGAAGGTGGCGTTGTCCATGCCGGAGCGCGGCACCGGGGCGACGGGCAGGTGGGCCCAGCGCGGGAACTGGGCGGCGATCAGGCGGCGTACGAGCGTGGCGTCGATCTGCACGCGGCTCATCCCACCGGGGCGCGGGATCCGCTGTCCACGGAATTTCCGGCCCCTGGGACCCGCTGCCCACGCGGTTTCCGGCGCGGGTCACCTCCGCCAGGGCAGCAGCGAGCCCGGCAGCAGGGCCAGGGCGAGGACGGCGGCGGCCGTGTAGAGGCCGGCGGAGCCGAGGGCGACGGCGTGGAAGCCGCGCAGGAAGCGGTCCTGGTCGCCGGGGCCTCCGGCGATCGCGCCCGCGACCGCGATGCCGATCGCTCCGCCCGTCTGGCGCGCGGTGTTGTTGACGGCCGAGGCCAGTCCGGAACGCTCGCCGGGGACGGCCGCGATGGCGGCGGCGACCACGGCCGGGGTCAGGAGGCCGAGCCCGATGCCCCACAGCAGGAACGCCGGCAGCAGGACGAGGTACGGGGAGTCCGGTGCGGCGCGGGTCAGCAGGGCGAGCCCGACCGCGGCGAGGAACACCCCGGCGGCGGCCGGCAGCCGTGCCCCGATCCGGCTGGTGATCCGCCCGCCGAACGGCGCGATGATCGCGAGCGGGGCGAACAGGGGGAGCACGGCCAGGCCGGCCATGAGCGGTGTGCGGTGCTGGACCGACTGCAGGTACAGCATCAGCACGAACAGCGTGCCCAGGGTGCACAGGTTCATGATTCCCGCCGTCGCGTTGGCCGCGTCGAAGGCGGGCCGGCGGAGCAGGGCCGGCGGCAGCATCGCGTCGTCGCCGCGCCGCAGCTCGGCCGCGCCGAAGGCGACGAGGGCGGCGACCGCGACGCTCGCCGCCGCGAGGACCTCGGGGGCGGTGGCGCCCGAGCGGCCGCCCTGGATGAAGGCGTACGTCGTCGCCAGCAGGAGCAGCCCGCCGAGCAGCATGCCGGTCAGGTCGAGCGGCCGGGCCCGGGACTCCTTGCTCTCCTCGACGACCGCCGTCGACCAGACCAGGGCGGCGAGCACGATCGGCACGTTGAGCAGGAAGATCGCGCGCCAGCCCAGTCCGTCGGTGAGCGCGCCGCCGAGCAGCGGTCCCGCGGGCAGCGCCAGGCTGCCGATGCCGGCCCAGACGCCGATCGCCCGGGCCCGCTCGGCCTCGTCCGGGAAGGCACGGCCGATGATCGCCAGCGTGCCCGGCAGCAGCAGGGCGGCGCCGACGCCCTGGGCCACGCGCGCGGCGACGAGGAAGGGGACTGTGGAGGCGAGTCCGCAGGCCAGGGAGCCGATGCCGAAAACGGTGAGGCCCGCGAGGACGATCCGTCTGTGCCCGTACCGGTCCCCCGCCGTGCCGCTGGTGAGCATGAGCGAGGCGAGCGCGAGGGCGTAGCCGTCGACGACCCACTGGAGTCCGCGCACGTCCGTGTGGAGACCCGAACCGATCGCGGGCAGCGCGACGTTGACGATCGTGACGTCGAGCAGGACCAGGAAGTACCCGACGCACATGACGACGAGCACGGTGCGGGGCGAGCCGGAGTACCGGGCCGGGTTCACCACGCGCCGCAGGAGCGTTGCCGGGGTGTCACCCATGCATCACGAGTACCGCGCGGCACTGACATCCAGCACTGGCAATCCGGCACTGTCCCTCGCCGCGCTCAGACGTCGCCCTTCACGAGGGCGTGCAGATGCTGGTCGTGCCAGCCGTCCGCGTGCAGCAGGGCGCTGCGCTGGGTGCCCTCGTAGGCGTAGCCGGTCTTCTCGGCGACCCTGCAGGAGGCGGGGTTGGCGACCGAGTGGCACAGCCGCAGACGGTGCAGGCCCAGGTCGTCCAGGGCCCACCGGGTCAGCCGTCGGGTCGCCTCGGCGACGATGCCGGCGCCGCGTGCCTCGGGCAGGACCCAGTAGACGATCTCGGCGGCGCCTTCCGCGAGGTCGATGTCGCCCCAGGCGCCGAGTCCGAGGGCCGGGCCGCCGGGCCTGGCGATGGCCCACACGGCGGCGGTCTCGGCCCGCCAGCGCTCGTGCATCCGCTCGATCCTGCGGCGCGCCTCCTCGGGGCCGGCGACGGTGAACCGGTTCCACTGGCGGATCGCGGGATCCTGCCCGGCGGCCACGAGGGCCTCGGCGTCGGCGTCGTCCGGCCGCCACGGCCGCAGCTCCAGGCCGCCGGGCAGCGCGAGGACGGGCTGCTCGCTCCGGGCCATGCGGCCCGCGGGAACGACGTCCGCCGGGACGGCCGCGGGTGCGCCTGTCGGTTGGCCTGCGGGTTGGCCTGCGGGTATGCCTGCGTCAGAGATCATTTCGGCATCCTGTCACGGCCGGTCCCCGGCTACGCCACTGATTTGCCGCCCGGCAGCCGGTGCAGGGTGACCTCGGTGAGCCTGCCGTCCTCGAGGGTCGCCGTGAGGTACGTGCAGTGCGGCTGCCGGCGGCGGTCGGTCGGGGAGCCGGGGTTGAGCAGCCGCAGGCCGCCGGGGGCGACGGTGTCCCAGGGGATGTGGCTGTGGCCGAAGACCAGGACGTCCAGGTCGGGGAAGCGGGCGGCGCAGCGGGCCTCGCGGCCCTGCGCGGGGCCGGTCTCGTGCACGACACCGAAGCGCAGGCCGTCCAGTTCGGCGTACGCCACCTCGGGCAGCCGGGCGCGCAGGCCGGGACCGTCGTTGTTGCCGTACACGCCGATGAGGCGGCGGCTGCGGCTCTCCAGGAGGTCGAGGGTGGCGGTGTCGACCCAGTCACCGGCGTGGAACACGACGTCCGCGTGCGGGAGTTCGGCGAGCAGTTCCTCGGGGAGTCGCTTGGCGCGCCGGGGCAGGTGGGTGTCGGACATCAGCAGGAGGCGCATGCGACCAGCCTAGGGAACCCGGAGCGTCCGTCCCGGGTGGCGCGAGCCTCGGACAGGTCTACAGGCGAAGCTGAACAGTTCGAGCTGGACAGTTGGATCTGACCGTCCTAGGCTGACCGGCATGGCCCACATCTCGGATTCCGCCGACCGCGCCGCCCGCGAGCTGCGCGTGGTGTTCAGCCGGCTGCGGCGCCGTATCCGCGAGGTCGCGCAGGACACCGATCTGACCCCGTCGCAGGAGTCGGCGCTCTCCCTGGTCGGCAAGCACGGCGCGGCAACGGCCAGCGCCCTGGCCGCGGCGGAGGGCGTGCGGCCGCAGTCGATGGCGACCACGCTGGCCGGGCTCGACCAGCACGGGCTGATCCGCAGGACCCCCGACCCCGACGACGGCCGCCGCCAGCTGGTCACCCTCACCGACGCGGGCCGTGCCCGCGTGGAGGGCAACAAGCGGCTGCGCGAGGAGTGGCTGGCCCGTGCCTTCCAGGACCGGTACACCGAGGAGGAGCGGCAGACGGTCCTCACGGCGCTGGAGCTGATGGAACGGCTCTCGCAGCCGTGACACCGAGGCTCACCGCGCGACACCGGGCCGGCGGCCGCCCCTCCCCCGCCGGCTTCGTCGCCCTCTGTCCATGCTCGCCGGCTCGCTCCTGCTGCCGACGGTGACCCTTCCCGGCCGTTCCCTCGGCCGGCTCGTCCCCCGAAAGGCCTGATCCCCCATGTCCCTCACCACCCTGGACCCCCGCACCGCCCTCGTCGCGATCGACCTGCAGCGCGGCATCGTGGGCATGCCCACCGAGCCGTACGCCGCCTCGGACGTGGTGGCCCGTACCGCCGAGCTCGCCGAGGCCTTCCGGGCCCGGGACCTTCCCGTGGTCCTGGTGCGGGTCTCCTTCGCTCCCGACTGGGCGGACGCCGTCCCCGGCCGGACCGAGCGCCAGGCCCGCGGTCTCGCCTTCCCGGAGGGCTGGGACGTCCTCGTCGACGAGCTGTCCGGCCACCCCGGCGACATCCGCGTCACCAAGCACAACTGGAGCGCCTTCCACGGCACCGACCTGGAGGTCCAGCTGCGCCGTCGCGGCATCACCCAGATCGTGCTGACCGGCATCGCCACCAGCATCGGCATCGAGTCCACCGCGCGTGACGCCTACGCCCACGGCTACCACGTCACCCTCGCCACGGACGCCATGGCCGACAGCGACGGTGAGGCGCACCGGGGCAGCGTCGAGCGGATCTTCCCGCGGCTCGGCGAGAGCGGCACGACGGCGGAGATCCTGGAGCTGCTGGCCAAGACGCACGCCTGACGGCCGTCGGACGAGAGCCACGCCTGACGGCCGTCTGCCGAGACGCACGTCTGACGGCCCCGGGTCAGGCTTCCTCGCCCGCCGGGGGCTGCGCCGCCGCCCGCTCCACCTCGGCCTCCACCTCGGCGCGCGGGCGGCCGGTCTCCTTGGCGTACTCGCTCACGGCGGTCTGCACGTCCCGGGCCAGGTCGCGCCAGGCGCGCAGGGCCGTCTCGTAGGTGCCCGACTGCGCGCCCGTCATGCCCCGCTCGGCCGGTGGGCCGTACGCGTCCCGCAGTTCCTCGACCGTGGCGTGGGCCGCGACGGCCGCACGCTGCTTCTGCACCAGTTCCTCGAAGGTGTGTGCCACAGCGACCGACCCTAGGCAGGCACCGTGACGCGACCGCTCCGACCTGCCGGAACGGACACCGACCGGTACCCGAGTGGCGGGTCGGCCGGGCGGTCAGGCATGCGGCACCAGATCCGCCCACACCTGCTTGCCGCCGCTGACCGGGACCGTCCCCCAGTCCTCCGACACGGCCTCCACCAGCAGGATGCCGCGGCCTCCGGTGGCCTCCCAGCCGATGTTGGTGGGCTTGACGGGGCTGCGCGGCGAGGCGTCGGTGACGGCGAGCCGGAGCCGGTGGTTGACCAGGCTCATGTCGAGGCGGACCTGCCCGTCGGTGTGCACGAGCGCGTTGGTGACCAGCTCGGAGACGACCAGCAGGGCCACGTCGATGGTGTCCCGGGACACGCCCCACGAGCGCAGGGTGCGCCCGGTGAAGCGGCGGGCGTGCCGCACGGCCTCCGGCAGCCGCCACACGGTCCAGCTCTCCCGCAGCGGGCGTACGGCCATGCCGTCGTAGCGCATGAGCAGCAGGGCGACGTCGTCGCCGCGGTGGGCGCCGGTGAGCAGGGCGTCGGCGACCAGGTTGAGGTGGGCGGGGTCGGCGGCCGCGAGTTCGCGGGCGAGCCGGTCCATGCCCTCGTCGATGTCGGCGTCGGCGGACTCCACCAGGCCGTCGGTGGTGAGCGCGAGGACCGTGCCGGTCTGGAGCCTGAGCGGGGTCATCGGGAAGTCGGCCTGGGTGAGCACGCCGAGCGGGGGGCCGCCCTCGGCCTGGACGATCTCGGTGGAGCCGTCCGGGTTGCGGAGCACGGGTTGCAGATGGCCGGCGCGCACGCACAGCGCGGTGCCCTGCTCCATGTCGAGGTCGACGTAGCAGCAGGTGGCGAAGAGGTCGGTCTCCATGTCGAGCAGCAGCCGGTTGGCGTGCGCGACCACCACGTCCGGGGAGTGGCCCTCGGCGGCGTAGGCGCGCAGTGCGGTGCGCATCTGGCCCATCAGGGTGGCGGCGCCCGCGTTGTGGCCCTGGACGTCGCCGATGACGAGGGCCACGTGGTTGTCGGTCAGCGGGATCACGTCGTACCAGTCGCCGCCGACCTCGAGGCCCTCGGTGGTGGGCAGGTAGCGGGCGACGGCGACCCCGCCGGGCAGCCGGGGCAGGCGGCGGGGCAGCAGGGTCCGCTGGAGCATGCCGACGAGTTCGTGCTCGGCGTCGAAGGCGTGGGCGCGCAGCAGGGCCTGGCCCGCCAGGCCCGCGCAGGCGGTGAGCAGGGCGCGTTCGTCGGGGGCGAACTCGTGCGGCCGGTCCCAGCCGATCAGACAGGCGCCGGCCATCCGGCCGTCGGCGGGCAGCGGCAGCACGGCGAGGCCGCCTGGTCCGACGTCGGCGAGGGCGGGCTCCAGCGGGGAGCCGGCGGGCCAGATCCGGGCGCGGCCCTCGCGCAGGGCGGCGGCGAGGGTGGGCATGGCGCGCACGGGCGCGTCGGGCCACTCGGTGCGCCACTCGGTGCGCCACAGTTCGGGCCAGGCATCGGGTTCGGGCGGGTCGAGGACGGTGACGACGAGACGGTCGTTCTCCAGTTCGGCCAGGGCGATGCGGTCGGCCTGGAGGGGTTTGCGCAGCGCGGCGACGACGGCCTTGCCGACGTCCTTGACGGTGCCGGCGGTGGCGAGGGCGGCGGCCAGGCGCTGCACCCGGGCCACGTCGGTGACCTCGGAGCGCAGGGTGGAGGCGTCCGCGACGGTGCCGACGAGCCGCGCCGGGCGGCCCTCCCCGCCCTCCAGCAACCGGCCGCTGAGCCGCAGCCACTTGGGCGGCCCGGACGGCTGCAGGACGCGGAACTCCAGCTCGCGCTCGCCGATGGACATGTGGTCGGCCTCGACCACCGACATCAGGGCGGGCAGGTCCTCGGGCACGGTGAGCCCGAGCAGGGTCTCCACCTTGCCGTCGAAGTCCTCCCGCTCGATCTCGAACAGCCGCAGGATCTCGTCGCCGACCTCGATCCGGCCGGTGTCCATGGCCAGGCTGAACGCGTCGGCGGGCAGCTCTCCGGTCTCGGGGGCGGGGCCGGCCGGGGCGGGTACGGCGACCGCCCGGGCGATCAGTTCCAGGCAGGCCCGGTCGTCGGTGCCGAAGCCGCCGGGCTGCTCGCTGACGGCGAGCAGGCAGCCGGCGGCCGGGCCGAGCGGGAGGACGGCCAGGGAGAAGTCCGGGGACGGTGTCCGCCGTGAGTCGGGGCAGTCGGCCAGCTCCTGCGGGCCGAGCCACAGGCTCCGCCCGGTGCGGTGCGCCTCGGCGACCGGCGAGCCGCCCGTGACCGGATAGCCGTCCCGCAGGCCGAACAGCGTGCGCGGCAGCCCCACCGACTCGGCCAGGTACAGCGCAGACGGGTCGCGCCCGGGCACGTAGGCCCCGACGAACGCCGCCCCGGCCAGCACGAGACCTTGTTCGAGGACGCGCCGCAGCCGGTCGGGGGACGGGGGCGCGGCGCTGAGCGTGTCGAGGGCAAGTTCGGCACGCTCGGTCCTCGTTCTGCGTACCGCAGCACCCTCACTCGCCACGTCCGCCATTACAGCGCTTATGAGCCGCCCGCGCAGCCCCTGTGAACGGACCGTGTACGCCCGACACCACTCAGCTCGCAATCCGGCGAACCTCTCGATACCCGCGCGTACCGTCCTCCGTCGGGTCGCATCGGCCAGGGCGCACCGGCCGGGGGCGGCGGGGCACACAGGTCAGGCGGTCGGAGCACCGGTCAGGGGGGGGCGAGGCGCATCGGCCTGGGGGGCGTTGGGGTGCACCGGTCAGGGGGTCGGAGCGCACCGCAACGGGCCGTCGACACGCACCGCAAACGGCGGCCGACGCGCACCGGTCGGGACGCACAGGTCGGGGCAGTCGAGGCACAGTCGGGGCGGCTGCATCGGGCCGGCCGCGCGTGCCATTCCGCTTCGGGTCGTATTGGTCAGAACGCATAGGCCAGGGGCGGCGGGACACATAGGTCAGCGCGGTCGGAACACCGGTCAGGGGGCGAGGCGCATCGGCCGGAGAAACATCGGGGCACACCGGTCGGGGCGGCTGGACCGGGACGGGCCGCGCGGGCCGTCCCGCGTCGAGGCGCACCGGTCGGGGCGGTCGGAGCGCACCGGTCGGGGCGGCTGAACCGAGCCGGCCCGCCCGGGCCGTCCGCGTCGGGTCGTATCGGTCAGGGCGCACCGGCCAGGGGCGGCGGGACGCGCAAGCCGGGGTGGTCGGGGCGGCGGGATCGGGCCGTACGGGGGGCGGGCGGGGGCGTTCGCCGTGCGCGGGGCGGCGGCACGAGGGAGCCTGATTCCTGAATGGAGGTGCGGCCGTACGAGGCGCAGGCGCGGCCGTACGAGGAGGTGGTCGGCGTGCCCGACGAGCCGGGGCCCGCGCAGGCGCCGGCGGCCGCGAGGACGCCGGTCGGTCGGCCGCTGCTGTCGCTCGCCCTGGCCTCGATGATGGAGGACGTGGGGGCCCACGCCGGCGCGGTGTATCTGCTCCGGCCCGATGAGCCGATGCTGGAGATGGCGGTGACGGCGGGCATGCCGCGGGCGTTCGCGGCACCCTGGGAGCGGGTCGGGCTGAACGCGCCCATCCCGGTCGCGGAGGCGGTGCGCGAGCGGCGGCTGGTGTGGGTGGGCGGGGAGCAGGAGATGGCGCGCCGCTTTCCGCGGATCGCGGTGGTGCTGCCGTATCCGTTCGCGCTGGCCGCGCTGCCGGTGGCGACGCCGGGCACCGTGTACGGCGCCGTGTTCGTGACCTGGCCCGGCGCGCACCCCCCGGAGCTGTCCGACGCGGAGCGCGAACAGCTGACGGCGGCCTGCGCACGGCTGGCGCTGCGGCTGGAGCGCTCCGCCGCGGCGGACCTGCCGCCCGGACCCGAGGACGACCTGGTGGGGATACCGGGATCCAGCGTGCCCGACACGCTGGGGTCGCTGGAGGCGACGCGGCTGGTGTCCCGGCTGCCGTACGGACTGATGTCGCTGGATCTGCACGGCCGGATCGGCTTCGTCAACGCGGCGGCCGCCGAGCTGCTCGGCCGGCCCGCCGGGGAACTGCTGGGCACGCTGCCGTGGGTGTCGGTGCCGTGGCTGAACGACCCGATGTACGAGGACCGTTACCGGGCCGCGCTGCTCAGCCAGCAGGTGACCTCCTTCGTGGCGCTGCGTCCGCCGGGCGAGTGGCTGTCGTTCCGGCTGTATCCCAGCACCACCGGGCTCAGCGTGCGCATCGGCCGGATCCGGGCGGTGGCGGAGATGACACCGGAGCCGGAGCACGAGGCGACGCCGACACGGCTGGTGACGATCTCTCAACTGCTCAGTCTCGCCGGGGCGCTGACCGAGGCGGTGGAGGTGCGGGACGTGGTGCAACTGGTCGCGGACCAGGTCGTCCCGGCGGTCGGCGGGCAGGCGCTGGCGATGCTGGGCAGCCGGGCCGGGCGGCTGCATGTGCTGGGGCACCGCGGCTATCCGGACCCGCACGTCGTGGAGCGGTTCGACGGGCTGCCCCTCACCCAGCGGACCCCGGGCACGCAGGTCCTGAACACCGGGGTGCCGGCGTTCTTCGCCTCGCAGGACGAGCTGGAGCGGATGTATCCGGCCCGGCGCGAGACGCCGGACGGATTCGCGGCCTGGGCGTATCTCCCGCTGATGGCCTCCGGGCGGCCGGTGGGCACCTGCGTCCTCGCGTACGCCGAACCGCACCGCTTCCCCGCCGAGGAACGGGCGGTCCTCACCAGCCTCGGCGGCCTGATCGCGCAGGCGCTGGAGCGGGCCCAGTTGTACGACGCCAAGGACCGGCTGGCGCACGGGCTGCAGGCGGCGCTGCTGCCGCACTCGCTGGCGCGGCTGCCCGGCGTCGAGGCGGCCGCGCGCTATCTGCCGGCCACACACGGCATGGACATCGGCGGCGACTTCTACGACCTCGTGCCCGCCCGGCCGTCACCGGCCGCGGTGATCGGCGACGTCCAGGGGCACAACGTGACGGCGGCCGCGCTGATGGGGCAGATCCGCACCGCGGTACGGGCGTACACCACGGTGGGGCAGGCGCCCCAGCAGGTGATGCGCAGCACCAACCGGCTGCTCATCGACCTCGGTTCCGAACTGTTCGTCAGCTGTGTGTACCTGCGGCTCGATCCGGTGCGGGGGCGGGCCGTGATGGCGCGTGCCGGGCACCCGCCGCCCCTGCTGCGGCGCCCGGACGGACGGGTGCGGGTGCTGGACCTGGCCGGGGGCCCGCTGCTCGGGATCGACCCGGCGGCCCGATACCCGACCACCGAGGTGTCTCTCGCCCCGGGCTCCGTCCTCGCCCTCTACACCGATGGTCTCGTGGAGTCCCGCGGTGTGGACATCGAGGACTCCCTCACCGGACTCGGCGACGTGCTCGCCGACGCCGGGGAGCGTCCGCTGTCCGATCTCGCCGACGAACTGCTGCGGCACAGCCTGGCGGCCCGGGAACGGGCGGACGACGTGGCCCTGCTGCTGCTCCGGGCGGGAGACGGGGACTGAGCGACGCGGGCTCAAGGCGCTGTTGACCCGTACTGGTCCAGGGCTCCCTCGCCCCGCGCTGGTCCAAGGCGCCGTTGACCCGCGCTGGTCCAAGGCGCCGTTGACCCGCGCTGGTCCAAGGCGCCGTTGACCCGCGCTGACCCAAGGCTCCGCTGGCCCGCGCTGGTCCAGGGCCCCACTGAGCCGCGCAGGGCTCAAAGCGCCGCTGAGCCGCACGGACCCGAGGCTTCCCTGAGCCCACGCGGACCCGAGGCTTCCCTGAGCCCACGCGGACCCGAGGCTTCCCTGAGCCCACGCGGACCCGAGGCTTCCCTGAGCCCGCGTGGCTCCGCAGCTTCCCTGAGCCCGCGCGGACCCGGGACATCCCTGAGCCACGCGGCCCCGAGACTCCGCTCAGTCTCCCGGGGCTCCGACGCCGCGGAATGCCGCGCGGACACCGGGGTCCGGCCCTCCCGCCGGAGGGCCGGACCACCGTCCCCGTCGGACCGGAACCGCGGTGGGGCCGGCGGGGAGTCGCGCTACGGCTCACGGCGTGTCGGAGCCGCCGATCTGGTCGCCACCCGCCTGCTCTCCGGTGCCCGCCGGGTCTCCGCCACCCGCCTGGTCCCCTCCCGACGCGGAGGGATCACCGGCACCGGACTGGTCACCCGCGCCCGCCTGACCACCGGCCGATGCCGAGGGATCACCGGCACCGGACTGGTCACCCGCGCCCGCCTGACCACCGGCCGATGCCGAGGGATCACCGGCACCGGCCTGATCACCCGCGCCCGCCTGGCCACCCGCGCCGGCTCCGCCGTCGCCGAGGGTGGCGCCGGTGGCCTGCAGGGCGGTGGTGACGGGCTGGAAGAAGGTCTCGCCGCCGTTGGTGCAGTCCCCGCTGCCGCCGGAGGTGAGGCCGACCGCCCCGCCGTCCTGGGTGAACAGGGAGCCGCCGCTGTCGCCGGCCTCGGCGCAGACGTTGGTCTGGATGAGGCCCGTGACGGTGTCGACGCCGTTCGGGTCGGTCTCGCTCTGGAAGTTGACGGTGGCGTCGAGGCCGGTCACCTGGCCGTCGTGCAGGCCCGTGGTGGAGCCCATGCGGAACACGGTCTCGCCGACGGTGGCGTCGACCGCCTGGTTGATCTGGACGGTCTGGCCGTTGCCGGTGTTGACCTCGCTGGGCGCCTGCGTGGCGGGGTCGTTGTACTTGACGAGGGAGAAGTCGCCGTTGCCGGGGAAGGTGGCCTGGTCGACGGTGGCGATGGGCTGCCCGTTCTGGGAGTCGGACCAGTCCTTGGCGGCGACCCCGCAGTGACCGGCCGTCAGGAAGGCGGGGCTGCCGTCGGAGGCCTTGACGTTGAAGCCCAGGGAGCAGCGCACGGTGCCGCCCTGCACCTGGGAGAAGATGGCGTCGCCGCCCGAGACGAAGGTCTTGAAGGTGCCGCCGGACTTCTTCAGGGTCGCCATGCCCGAGCCGAGGCTCCGCACGGTCGACTGGAGCCGGTCCCACTTGGCGCCGGTGACGGTGGAGTCGGCGGTGACCACGACCTTGTCGGTGCGCGGGTCGACGGCCCAGGCGGTGCCCGGGATGGTCGCCTTGGTCCGCAGCGTCCCTGCGGCCGCCTTGAGTTCGGCGGTGCTGTTCTCGACCTGACGGACGGCCGCGCCCGCCTTCTTCGCCTGCACGATCACGTTGTCGTCGCCGCTGACCACGTTGACGACGAGCTGCTGCCTGGCGCTGTCGTAGTAGGACCCGGCGATGGCGTCGCCGAGTGCCTTCTGCAACTGCGCGGCGAGGTCCGAGGCGTCCGCGGCCTTCAGGGTCTTCGCGGTGCCGGCGGCCGAGGCGTCGTCCTGGGACGCGTTCGCGTGCGGCAGCAGGAGGGCCGCCGCTCCGAGCGCCGCGACACCGCCCACCGCTATCGCGGCCTTGCGCTTGGGCATTCGCTTGTGACTCAAACTTCTCGACCTCCTGGGAACGGAGTTCTGCCGCTGTCGGGCAGTGGATGGGGGCGCCTGGATGGCCCTAGGTACGGGCGCGTCATCCGGTGCGTTCAATTCCGCTCGCCGGCCACCGGCGTGGCACCGCGATTCGGCCAACCCCCGCGTGTCGCGCCTCGCGGGCGGGAACAATCGGCCGTATGGCGATGACCACCACCGAAGCCGACAAGATCCTCTCCGCCAACTTCGCGCCGTGGGTCCTCGATCTCGGCCTCACGGTGGAGGGGCTGGGCGAGGATCGCGCGGTGCTCCGTCTGCCCTGGTCGGACCGGCTGGCCCGGGAGGGTGGCGGCCTGTCGGGCCAGGCCCTGATGGCGGCCGCCGACACGGCGACGGTGATTGCGGTGTCGGCTGCGCGGGGCGGCTTCGTGCCGATGACGACCGTGCAGCAATCGACGTCCTTCCAGCGGGCCGTCACTGGTTCGGACGTCCTGATCGAGGCGGTGCTGACCAAGCTGGGCCGCCGGATGGCCTTCGCCGACATCACGCTGAGCGAGGCCTCGTCGGGCGCGCTCGCGGCCCGGGCGAGCACGGTGTACGCGATTCTGGGCTGACACGTTCGGCTACTGATCGACAGCGGTCCGTTCCCGACTCGTAACGGAATCCCGGCTTCAGGGAATCTGCACATCGAATGCCCAAGCACGTCACCGGAGTCGGCGGATCCGCACAACCACTTACCGCCGGTCACACCTTTGGTACGGAGTGCCGGATTCGCCGTCGCGACGGCAAGAGGCGGTCTGCGCCGATGCGGTGCGGCTTGTGAAGGAGTCGCCGACACGGCGTGCGCACGCCTGCACGGATGACCCGGCGCACGGGCCAAGTTGCCTGGTGAGAGGCCTGGTTGATTGGAAGCGGGCGCCGCGTGCGTGCTTTGATCCATCGCACCGCGGGGTCGTCCCGGGCTCCCGGACACGGGGATTCCGGCAACCGCGGTCGCGGCCGTCGTCTGTCCCCAGAGGGGGCCGCTTCCCCCCTTGTGAAATATCCATACGAAGGGAAGTTCCACCATGAACTCCACCCCCCAGGTTGAGACCGTCGAGATCTCGGACGCCGAGCTGGACAACGTCTCCGGCGGTCTTTCCGTGAACACCCTCAACAGCACCCTCGCCACCGCGAACGAGGTTGCCCCGGGCGTCAACGGCCTGGTCAACACCGCTCTCGGCACCGTCACGGGCGTCGCCGGCATCAACACCGCGCCGCTGACCGCCACGGTCGCCGGTCTCTGATCGCACCTCGGTGTCGCCGAAGTCCCGGAGCCGCCCCCCGGCTCCGGGACTCTCGGGTGCCCGTGGGTGCCCGAAGCAGGTCGTAACGATGTCTCTCCTCGGGTGAGGGAAGTTCCGTGCAGTTCCGCCAACAGGCCCTCGCCAAGCTCCAGTCGCCGGAGGAGCTGGACCTTCCGGTGCGTCTGGCGCGCCCTCAGGGCTGGCTCGCGCTGGGTGTCACCGTCGTCGTCATGGCGGCGGCCTCCGTGTGGGCGGTGACCGGTTCGGTCGCCTCCACGGTGAGCGCGCAGGCCATCCTCACCCACGGGCAGGGCAGCTATCTGCTGCAGAGCCCCGTGGCCGGCCAGGTCACGGCCGTACTCGCGAAGCAGGGCGAACGGCTGCCCGCGAACGCTCCCGTCCTCGAAGTGCGCACGAGTCAGGGCGATTCCGTGGTCCGCACGGTCGCCGCGGGCCGCGTCACCGCGCTCGCCGCCACCATCGGGCAGATCATCCGGACCGGCGCGAACATCGCGGCGGTGGAGAAGGTCGCCCACGCCTCCGACCCGCTGTACGCCACCGTCTACGTCCCCGCGGAGAACGCCGCCGCCATCCCGGCGCACGCCGCCGTGGACCTCACCGTGTCCTCGGTGCCGACCCAGAGGTACGGCGTGCTGCGCGGGCATGTGAAGTCGGTGGACCGGACCGCCCAGTCCGCCCAGTCGATCGCCGCGTTCCTCGGGGACAGCCAGCTGGGCGAGCAGTTCACGAAGAAGGGCCGCCCGGTGGCGGTCCTGGTCGCGCTCGACAAGTCGTCCGGCACGAAGAGCGGCTTGCGGTGGTCCTCCGCCGACGGGCCGCCGTACCAGCTCGACTCCATGACCCTCGCCTCCGGTTCGATCCGGCTGACCGACCAGCGTCCCGTCGATTGGCTGCTGCCGTGAGCACCACTCAGGAAACCCGCGGCCGCAGACGGGCCGCCCCGGCTCGGCGCCCCGTCCCCAAGTCCAGTGGCGGCACGGTCCGTACGCCGACCGTGCTCCAGATGGAGGCCGTCGAGTGCGGCGCCGCCTCCCTCGCGATGGTCCTCGGCCACTACGGCCGGCACGTCCCGCTGGAGGAGCTGCGCATCGCCTGCGGTGTCTCGCGCGACGGCTCACGCGCGAGCAACCTGCTGAAGGCGGCCCGCAGTTACGGCCTCACGGCCAAGGGCATGCAGATGGACCTGGCCGCCCTCGCCGACGTGCGGGCGCCGGCCATCCTCTTCTGGGAGTTCAACCACTACGTCGTCTACGACGGCATGGGCCGCCGCTTCGGCCGGCGCGGCGTGTACATCAACGACCCCGCCAAGGGCCGCCGGTTCGTGCCCATGGAGGAGTTCGACGGCAGCTTCACCGGTGTGGTGCTCGTGATGGAGCCCGGCGACGGCTTCAGCAAGGGTGGTCGCAAGTCCGGCGTGCTCGGCGCGATGCCGGCCCGGCTGCGCGGCACCGCGGGCACCCTCCCCGCCGCCGTGCTGGCCAGCCTGCTGCTGGTCGCCGTGGGCGCGGCGCTGCCCGCGCTCAGCCGTACCTACATCGACATGTTCCTCATCGGCGGCCAGACCTCGCTGCTCGGCGTGCTGTTCGCCTCGATGGCCACCTGCGTCCTCCTCACCCTCGTCCTGACCTGGCTCCAGCAGGCCAACCTGCTGCACGGCCGGATCATCTCCTCCACCCTCTCCAGCGCCCGCTTCCTGCGCCATCTGCTGCGGCTGCCGGTCACGTTCTTCTCCCAGCGCTCCCCGGCCGACCTGGTGCAGCGGCTCCAGTCCAACGACCAGGTCGCCGAGACGCTGGCCCGCGACCTGGCGGCGGCGGGCGTGGACGCGATCGTCGTCGTGCTCTACGCCGTGCTGCTGTACACCTACGACCCGCAACTGACGTTCCTCGGCATCGGTGTGGCCCTGCTGAACGTGGTGGCCATGCGGCTGGTCGTACGGCTGCGCGCGACCCGGACGGCGAAGCTGCGCGCGGACACCGCACGGCTCACCAACACGTCGTACACCGGTCTCCAGCTGATCGAGACGATGAAGGCGACCGGCGGCGAGGACGGCTACTTCCGCAAGTGGGCCGGGCAGCACGCCACCACGCTGGAGGAGCAGCAGCGCCTCGGCGTGCCGAGCGCCTGGCTGGGGGTGGTCGCGCCGACGCTCGCCACGCTCAACAGCGCGCTGATCCTGTGGATCGGCGGAATGCGGGCGGTCGAGGGGCACATCTCGGTGGGTCTGCTCGTCGCCTTCCAGGCGCTGGTCACCCGGTTCACGGCCCCGCTGACCCGGCTCAACGGCGTCGCTGGCCGCATCCAGGACTTCGCGGCCGACGTGGCCCGGCTGAAGGACGTGGAGAACTTCCAGGCCGACCCGCTCTACGCCCGCCGGGGCGGGACCGACTCCACGCGCCGGCTGCAGGGGCACGTCGAACTGGAGAACGTCACCTTCGGCTACAGCCCGCTGGACCAGCCGCTGCTGACCGGGTTCGACCTGACCGTGGGCCCCGGGCAGCAGGTGGCGCTGGTGGGCGGCTCGGGCAGCGGCAAGTCCACCGTCTCCCGGCTGATCTCGGGCCTGTACGCGCCCTGGGACGGCGTGATCCGCATCGACGGCCGCCGCCTGGACGACATCCCGCGCGGCGCGCTCGCCGCCTCCGTCTCCTTCGTCGACCAGGACGTGTTCCTCTTCGAGGGCTCGGTCCGCGACAACGTCGCCCTGTGGGACCCGTCGATCCCCGACGAGGCCGTGGTGGAGGCGCTGAAGGACGCGGCCCTGTACGACGTGGTGATGCGCCGGCCCGGCGGCATCCACAGCAAGGTCGAGCAGGACGGCCGGAACTTCTCCGGCGGGCAGCGCCAACGCCTGGAGATCGCCCGGGCGTTGGTGCGGCGGCCGAGCATCCTCGTCCTGGACGAGGTGACCTCCGCGCTGGACGCGGAGACCGAGCTGGTCGTGATGGACAACCTGCGCCGACGCGGTTGCGCCTGCGTGGTGATCGCCCACCGGCTGAGCACCGTCCGGGACAGCGACGAGATCGTGGTGCTCCAGCACGGCACGGTCGTCGAGCGCGGGCGGCACGAGGAGCTGGTGGCGCGCGGCGGCGCGTACGCGGCGCTGGTCAGGGAGCGATGAGATGACGACCGTTCAGGAGGGGTACGAAGGCGACCTCGTGCTCGGTGCGCTGGGGTCCATGGGCGCGCGCATCGACTGCGCGGGCCTCAACCGGCTGGACCTGGAAGGCCCGCAGGTGCTGTGGCTGGTCGCGGCCGGCGCCCTGGACCTGTTCGCGGTGGACGCCGCCCAGCAGGGCCACTGGCACCACCTCGGCCGGCTGCAGGCGGGCGCGCTGCTTCTCGGCCCCGTCGCCGGACCACAGCACACCCTGGTGGCCCGCCCAGTTCGCGACTGCGTCGTGCACCGCGTCAACCTGCGCGAGCTGTACCAGACGGCCGACACCCAGACCTGGTCGTACGACGAGTGGGGCAACCCCCAATACGTCCCCCCGACGTCGAGCCCGCTGGAGTACGCCCTCGCGCTGGGCGTCGGCCGCGGTCTGTCGGTCCTCTTCCAGGCGCCGATGGCCGAGGAGCGGTCCGCGGCCCCGTCCGACGACGACGTGTTCTGGATGCAGGTGCCGCCGGGCAGTGTGCAGTACGGCTCCCTGTACGGCGCGGAGGCGGCGGCCGATCTGCTGATGGACCCCGCGCTGTGGCAGAGCATGGTCGACCAGCAGTACCGGCTGCTGACCGCGCTGGACCGCTGGATCGAACAGCTGGAGCGCACCCACGAGACCCGTACGGCGGCCGGCATCAAGGCCGGCGAGGCGGTCCGCGCCCAGGCCGACCGGACGCTGCTGGCCTCCATCGGCAAGCGCTCGAACCGCCGTACGACGGCCGCCGACGCCGACGCCGGCTACGCGGCGTGCAAGCTGGTCGCCGAGGCGGCCGGGATCACCCTCGCCGAGCCCGCGCAGAGCGGCACCGAGAGCGAGCGGCTCGACCCGGTCGAGCGGGTGGCCCTGGCCTCCCGGGTGCGTACCCGCGCGGTACGGCTGGAGGGGCGCTGGTGGCGGGAGAACGTGGGTCCGCTGGTCGGGCACCGGGCGCTGTCCGGGGCCCCGGTCGCACTGCTGTGGCGGCGCGCCGGCTATGTGGCCGTCCACCCGGGCACCGGACGCGAGACGCCCATCGAGAAGGCGAACGCGGAGGAGTTCGAGCCGCGCGCCGTGATGTTCTACCGGCCGCTGCCCGAGCGCCGGCTGACCCCCTTCGGACTGCTGCGGTTCAGCCTGCGCGGCACCCGGGGCGACCTGCTGAACCTCATGCTCGCCGGGCTGGTGACGGTGGCGATCGGCGCACTGGTGCCGATCGCGACGGGCAAGGTGCTCGGCGAGTATGTGCCGAAGGCGCAGACGGGCCTGATCGCCCAGGTCTGCCTGGCCGTGATGATCAGCGGGGTCGTGTCGGCCGCGTTCACCCTGCTGGAGAACCTGACCATCCTGCGTCTGGAGGGCCGGATCGAGGCGGCGCTGCAACCGGCCGTCTGGGACCGGCTGCTGCGCCTGCCCACCCGGTTCTTCACCCAGCGCTCGACCGGTGAACTCGCCAGTGCCGCCATGGGCATCAGCGCCATCCGGCGGCTGCTGGCGGGCGTCGGCCCGGTGGTCGCGCAGTCCGTGACGGTCGGCGCGATGAACCTCGGTCTGCTGCTGTGGTACAGCGTGCCGATGGCACTCGCGGCGATCGGGATGCTCGTCGTGATCGCCGCCGTGTTCCTGGGGCTGGGGCTGTGGCAGGTGCGCTGGCAGCGGCGGCTCGTCGTGCTCGGCAACAAGCTGAACAACCAGGCCTTCCAGACCCTGCGGGGCCTGCCCAAGCTGCGGGTGGCGGCGGCGGAGAACTACGCGTACGCCGCCTGGGCGCGGGAGTTCGCGCGCAGCCGGGAACTCCAGCAGAAGGTCGGCCGGATCAAGAACCTCACCTCGGTGCTCGGCGCGGTCTATCTGCCGGTGTGCACCCTGCTGATGTTCATGCTGCTGGCCGGGCCCGCGAGGGGCGCGATGTCGGCGGCGGCCTTCCTCACCTTCAACACCGCGGTGACGATGGTGCTGACCTCGGTCACCCAGCTCACCGGCTCCTTCGTCTCGGCGGTGGCCGCGCTGCCGCTGTTCGAGGAGATCAGGCCGGTCCTGGACGCCACCCCCGAGGTGCGCACGGCGAGCACCCGCCCGAGCCCGCTCTCCGGCGCGCTGGAGGCCCGGCGCCTGTCCTTCCGGTACGCCGACGACGGCCCGCTCGTCCTGGACGACGTGTCCTTCGCCGTCCGCCCGGGCGAGTTCGTGGCGGTCGTCGGCCCGAGCGGCTGCGGCAAGTCCACCCTGCTGCGCCTGCTCATCGGCTTCGACAAGCCGGTCTCGGGCAGTGTCCTGTACGACGGCCAGGACCTGGCGGCCCTCGACCAGTCGGCGGTGCGCCGCCAGTGCGGGGTCGTGCTGCAGCACGCGCAGCCGTTCACCGGCTCCATCCTGGACGTCATCTGCGGCGCCGAGCCGTACACGCCGGAGGAGGCGATGGCGGCGGCCGAACTGGCGGGCCTCGCCGAGGACATCAAGCGCATGCCGATGGGCCTGCACACGATCGTCGCGGGCAACGGAGCGATCTCCGGCGGGCAACGGCAGCGCCTGATGATCGCCCAGGCGCTGATCCGGCGCCCGCGCATCCTGTTCTTCGACGAGGCGACCAGCGCGCTGGACAACGACACCCAGCGCACGGTCATCGAGAGCACCCGCAAGCTGAACGCCACCCGGATCGTCATCGCCCACCGCCTGTCGACGGTGCTGGACGCGGACCGGGTCATCGTGATGGAGGACGGCAAGGTCATCCAGCAGGGCCCTCCCGCGCAGCTGCTCGCGGACACCGGGGGTCGACTGCACGAACTGGTGCGCAGGCAGCTGGCCTGAGGCGGGACCGGGCCCAGGTTCCGCTCAGTCCATGCCCGGCACCGGCGCGCCCGAGGGAACACCGGCCTCGACATAGGTGTCGTAGAACTCCTTCCAGGGCGTGCTCACCCCGGCGTGCGGGCCTTCGAAGCGCTCGCCGCGCGCCTTGGCGTCCAGCGCGGCCAGGCACACCTCCCAGCCGGCGCCGTTGCGCGCGGCGGTGTTCTCCGCCACGAGGACGTTGGTGAGCGTGAACCGGGTGCGGCCCTCGCCCGCCTCCTCCAGGTCGAAGTGGAGTTCGTCGCCGCCCCACTCGAAGGACAGGTGCCGGGGCGGGTCGACGGCGAGGACCCGGCCGGTGGACTCCGGCATGTTCGGGTCGCCGCTGAAGCGGATGGCGCCGCCGGGGCGCAGGTCCATCTCGGCGCGGGAGGGGAACCACGCGGCGAGTTCGTCGGGGTCGGTCACGAAGTGCCAGACGCGGTCGATCGGGTGGTCGTAGGTGCGGGTGAACCGGACGGCCGGGCGGCCGTCGTCCAGGGTCAGATAGGTGCCGGTGAGGTCGACGGGCATGGTGTTTCGGTCCTTCGCTGTGGGGGGTGTCAGGTGTCGTCCGACGTCTCGTCGAGGCGCCGGCCCAGGGCGTCCAGGCTGCGGTTCCACAGCCGGCGGTAGGGCTCGAGCCAGGCGTCGAGGTCGGCGATCGGTGCCGGGTCGAGCGCGTAGACGCGGCGCTGCGCGTCCTGCCGGACCCGGACCAGGCCCGCCTCCCGGAGCACCTTCAGATGCTTGGAGGTGCTCGGCTGGCTCAGTCCGCAGGCCTCGCCGATCTCCCCGACGGGCCGGGGGCGCTCCAGGAGGAGCGCGACGATGGCCCGCCGGTGGGGATCGGCGAGGGCGGTCCACAGTGCGGCATCGGACATACAGGCAATATGCCTCGGCAGTTATATGCCTGTCAAGGCATACAAGGCATACAAGCCCTCACCCTAACGAAACGTTGCCGTTTCGCTCGAAGTCCTCTAGCGTTCTACGCGTACGAAACAGTTTCGTTTACGAGCTGGACGACTTCCCTGGAGTTCCCCGATGTCCCAGAAGACCCTGGCCGACGCCTCCCCCACCGGGGTCCTGGCGAAGGCCACCGCCGCGGCCTCGCCCCGGCGGTGGTGGATCCTCGCGATCATCGCCATAGCCCAGCTGATGGTGGTGCTCGACGCCACGATCGTGAACATCGCCCTGCCGTCCGCCCAGGCCGACCTCGGCTTCTCGGACGGCAACCGGCAGTGGATCGTGACGGCGTACGCACTGGCGTTCGCCTCGCTGCTGCTGCTCGGCGGCCGGATCGCCGACCTGTTCGGCCGCAAGCCCGCCTTCCTCGTCGGCGTCGTCGGCTTCGCCGCGGCCTCCGCGCTCGGCGGTGCCGCGAACGGCTTCACCATGCTGGTCACCGCCCGCGCCCTGCAGGGTGCCTTCGGCGCGCTGCTCGCGCCCGCCGCGCTGTCGCTGCTCAACACCACGTTCACCGACGCCCGGGAACGGGCCCGCGCGTTCAGCGTGTACGGCGCCATCGCCGGCGCCGGCGGCGCGGTGGGCCTGCTGCTCGGCGGTGTGCTGACCGACGCCCTGGACTGGCGCTGGACCCTCTACGTGAACGTGGCCATCGCGGTCGTCGCCTTCGCCGGCGGCTGGGTGCTGCTGGGCAACCAGCGCGACGCGGCGGACGCCAAGCTGGACATGCCGGGCACGATCCTGGTCGCCAGTGGTCTGTTCGCGCTGGTGTACGGCTTCTCCAACGCCGAGACCCACGACTGGGATTCGCCGCTGACCTGGGGCTTCCTGATCGCGGGCGGACTGCTGCTGGCGGCCTTCGCCTGGTGGCAGACCCGGGCCGCGCACCCGCTGCTGCCGCTGCGCATCCTGCTGGACCGCGACCGCGGCGCCTCGTTCCTCGCGGTGCTCATCACCGGCGCGGGCATGTTCGGCGTGTTCCTCTTCCTGACCTACTACCTCCAGCTCAACCTCGGCTTCAGCCCCACCAAGACGGGCGTGGCGTTCCTGCCGATGGTCGGCGCGCTGATGGTGACCGCGCAGGTCGGCACCACGGTGCTGATCCCGCGGATCGGCCCGAAGGCGGTCATCCCGCTGGGCTTCGCGATCGCCACGGCCGGCATGGCCTGGCTGACCGGCATCGGCCTCGGCTCCCACTACGCCGGCGCGGTGCTGCCGCAGCTGATCGTGATCGGTGTCGGCCTCGGCCTGGTCATGCCGCCCGCGATGCAGCTGGCCACCGGCGGGGTCGCGGCCGAGGACGCGGGTGTCGCCTCGGCGACCGTCAACGCCATGCAGCAGGTGGGCGGTTCGATCGGTACGGCCCTGCTCAACACCCTCGCCGCGAGCGCCGCCACCGACTACCTGTCGGGCCACAACCCGGCCGGCAAGCAGGCCCGGGCGCAGGCGACGATCGAGAGCTACACCACCGCGTTCTGGTGGTCGGCGGCGTTCTTCGCCGCGGGCACGGTGATCGCGTTCCTGCTGTACCGGCGCGGGGTGCCACAGCAGAACACCGAGGCCGCACCGGTGGTCCACATGTGAACCACCCCGTGTGACCGCCGGATCGGGTCCGAGGGGCCGCCGTCAGCAGGGAGACGGCAGCCCCTCGCCGGTGTCATGGTGTGGGTATGCGCAAGGCGTCGGCGGCGCTGGGCACCGCCCTGTTCCTCGTCGTGGTCTCGGGCAGCGCATCCGTGCTGGTGCCCTGGTGGCTGACCGGCGGGTGGCGGGCCGGCCACTGGTGGCCGCCCCTGCGGCTGTTCGGGCTGCTGCCTCTCGCGGCGGGCGCGGCGGTCATCCTCGACGCCTTCGCCCGCTTCGCGCTGGAGGGCCTCGGCACCCCGGCCCCCGTCGCTCCTCCCACCCGGCTGGTGGTGAGCGGTCCGTACCGCTACCTGCGCAATCCGATCTACGTCGCGGTCGTCGCCGTACTGACCGGCCAGGGCCTGCTGCTGGCCCGCCCGGTGCTGTTCGCGTACGCGGCCTGCGCCTGGGTGGTCAGCTGGGCGTTCGTGCGCTGGTACGAGGAGCCGGGCCTGGTGCGCCGGTTCGGCGCGGAGTACGAGCGCTACCGGAGGGCCGTACCGGCCTGGTGGCCTCGGCACAGGGCCTGGCGGGACGCCGGCTAGAAGCGCCGGCCGGTCCCCTCTTCAAACGGTTTTCTCTCAAACCGGTCGTTTTTCGCCGCTCCCCGGGAAGGCCCCCCACGGGCCTGCCCGGGGAGCGGCTGTGTCACCGGGAGCCGGCGGGAGGCCCCACTCCGCCCGCCGGCCCCGGTGCGAGATCGCTGGTTCCCCGCTCCAGGGGCCGCACTCCCCATTTGCGAACCTGATCCGGCGTCACGGGGACCTGCGATCCCGGTCCTAGAACGCGAAGACGGCGCTGTCCAGCGCGTCCTTCACGCAGCTGTTGCCGAAGGTCCGCTCGTACGAGACGCGCTGCCCCTGCCAGACGCCCTGCACGGTGACCACGACGGGGTTGTACAGCTTGGTGCACCAGACGTCGTCGCGGGTCTTGAGGGCGCTGAAGTCGCCGCCCACACCGCGCAGTTCGGCGCAGGCCCGGGCCGGGTCCGGATGAGTTCCGGAGGCCGTCGGGGCGCAGTTCAGGGTGACGGCGCGCTCGGGGGTCGCGGTCGCCGCGTCGTTGCCGTGGCCGGTGGTGAGCACCAGCGCCGAGGGGGCGTAGAGGGACGGCGCGGGGGCGCTCGGTACGGCGACGGCGGCCCCGGTCAGGGATCCGCAGACGGCGACGGCCGTGAGGCCGAGGGTCGCTGCCCGGCGCGCGGTGGTCCGCATTGTGTGCATCCTTCCGCTCGAAAAAGACAGGGCGCCCGCTCCGGATCGGTCGATGCCGGAGCGGCGAGCGCCACTCTGCCGAGTCCGCCCGCGAAACACACATCGAACCCACGTGTTTCAGTAACATTGCGTATTGAATCAGTGGCGTGAAGTCACGGAATCCGAGCAGGTCTACCGCACAACTGAGCGGTTCTTGATCGCAGGAAGCGGCCAGATGGCCGAAAATCACCGCTTCGTTAATCGGCCTGAAACATTCCGACTTCGCCTCCGGCGAACCCCTTCACGCCTCCTTCACGACTCCTTGCGTTCATGAAGAGTGCCGAGTAATGCTCATTACATGATTACAGCAGAGCAGAGAGAGAAGCTGCGCGGCTGGTTCGCCGGCCGGCTGCCCGACGATCTCTTCGAGGAACTGGTCGAGGTGACTCCCGACCGGGAGGAGATCACGGTGATCGGCCGCATCCCGGAGCCCCGGCTCGCCGGGGGCGCCTCGGACGCCGAGCGGGAGTCCGCCGTACGAGCACGGATCCAGGAGTTCCGGGAGCGCACCCGCGAGGCCCGGATGGAAGTGGCCCGGGAGGCCGAGCACCACTTCCGCCGGAAGGTGTCCTGGGGCGTGGTGTGCGGCACCGAACGCGCCCTGTTCACCCATGTCGCGGCCCCGGTGATGACCCGGCTGCGGCAGCCCGAGCGGCAGGTGCTGGACACCCTCATCGCCGGGGGCGTCGCGCGCAGCCGCAGTGACGCGCTCGCCTGGTGCGTCCGGCTGGTCCAGCGCCACACCGACGACTGGCTCACCGAACTGCGCGAGTCCCTGGAACACGTGCAGCGGGTACGGGCGCAGGGACCGGACAGCGAGGAGGTGGGCGAATCCTCCAGCGACGACGGTGAAGATGGATGAATCATCCCCTGGCAGGGGTCTTCCCCGGGGCCTTACCGTCGGCAGACCCCTCCAGGACGTCCCACACCGTCGCCGCCCATCCCGCGGCACCGGCTCCCGTCCCTCACCGCCGCGCCACCGCGCGCTCCACCGCCGCGCCCTCGCTGGAGCCCGCCTTGACCCCTCAGACCCCCGACTCCCCCACCGAGTCCGCCACCTCCCCCGCCGAGTCCGCCAACTCCCCCGCCGGGTCCCCCGACTCCCCCACCGCGCCGCCGCCGTCCCTCACCGAGGTCGAGCCCTACGGTGTCGAGCGCATCCCCGACGCGGACCGCACCGCGACCCCGCTCGACCTGTTCCGGGTCGCCTTCGGCGGCGCCAACACCTTCTCCACCTGCGTCCTCGGCGCGTTCCCGATCCTGTTCGGACTGTCCTTCTGGCAGGGACTCGCGGCCACCCTCCTCGGTGTCGTCGCCGGTGCCCTGATCCTGTGTCCGATGGCCGTGTTCGGCCCGGTCAACGGCACCAACAACGCCGTCGCCTCCTCCGCGCACCTGGGCGTGCACGGCCGTGTGGTCGGCTCCTTCCTGTCGCTGCTGACCGCCGTCGCGTTCTTCTCCATCTCGGTGTGGAGCTCCGGCGACGCCCTGGTCGGCGGCGCGCACCGGCTGTTCGGCCTGGAGCGCGGCACGCTGTCGTATGTCGTCGCGTACGCGCTGTTCGCCGGACTGGTCCTCGCCGTGTGCGTGTACGGCTTCCGGTTCATGCTGTTCGTCAACAAGATCGCGGTGACCTCGGCGACCGTGCTGTTCCTGCTCGGCGCGATCGCCTTCGCCGGTGACTTCGACCCGTCGTACGCGGGTGTGTTCACGGCCTCGGCGGACGCGGCGACGCGGTCGATGTTCTGGCCGTCGTTCATCGGCGCGGCGCTGATCGTGCTGTCCAACCCGGTGTCGTTCGGCGCGTTCCTCGGAGACTGGTCGCGCTACATCCCGGCGAACACCCCGCGCCGCAAGGTGGTCGGGGCCGCGTTCCTCTCCCAGATCGCCACGCTGCTGCCGTTCGTGTTCGGCCTGGCGACCGCGAGCATCATCGCGACGAAGGCACCGAAGTACGTCGACCCGGCCGCGCCCGACTTCGTGGGCGGGCTGCTCGCGATCTCGCCCGGCTGGTTCTTCCTGCCGGTGTGCCTGCTCGCCCTCATCGGCGGCATGTCCACGGGCACCACCTCGCTGTACGGCACCGGCCTCGACTTCTCGTCGGTGTTCCCGAAGCTGTCCCGGGTCCAGGCGACGCTGCTGGTCGGCGTGTTGTCCATCGCGTTCATCTTCATCGGCCGGTTCGGTCTCGACCTGGTGCAGTCGATCTCGACGTTCGCCACGATGATCATCACCTGCACCACGCCCTGGATGGTCGTGATGATGCTCGGCTTCTACACCCGGCGCGGCTGGTACGACCCGGACGCCCTCCAGGTCTTCAACCGCCGCCAGCGCGGCGGCCGTTACTGGTTCGCGCACGGCTGGAACTGGCGCGGCATGACCGCCTGGTGGGTGTCGGCGGTGATCGGTGTGCTGTTCACCAACATCCCGGGGCAGTTCGTCGGACCGCTCGGCGACCTGGCGAACGGCGTCGACATCAGCCTGCCGCTGTCGCTCGCCGTGGCCGCCCTCCTGTTCCTGGCGCTGCTGCGCCTGTTCCCGGAACCCCGGGCGGCGTACGGACCCGAGGGCGCTCGCCTGGCCCGTACCGTCGACACGCCGGTGCCGCCGATCACCGGCCCCGGTGCCCCGGCGGACGACACGCCGGCCGCGCTCGTGACCGAGGGCGGGCGATGACCGGCTGGATCGATCTGTCGGTGCCCGTGGTCACCGGGATGCCCGTGTATCCCGGTGACCCGGAGGTCACGGTCTCGTCCGCCCTGCGGGCCCCGGCCGACGGTGTCAACGTCCTCTCCCTGCACCTGGGTTCGCAGTCCGGCACGCACGTCGACGCGCCGTACCACGTCGACGACGCCTGGCCGCGCCTGGACGAGCTGCCGCTGGACCGGTTCGCCGGGCGCGCGGTCGTGGCCGACGTACGGGGGCTGCCCGCCAGGGCCCCGATCACGCCGGCCCTGCTGGCCCCCGCGCTGGACGCGCTCGCGGCGGCGCCCGGCGCGTTGCTGCTGCTCGCCACGGGCTGGTCGGCGCACTGGGGCACGGACGCGTACCTCGCCCACCCCTGGCTCACCCCCGAGGCGGCCCGGGCCGTCGTGGCGGCGGGGGTGCGCACGGTGGCGGTGGACGCGCTCAGCGTCGACCCGACGCCCCGACCGGGCGATGCCGTCGCGGACTTCGAGCTGCCCGCGCACCGGGTGCTGTGCGGCGCGGGCGGGGTGATCGCCGAGAATCTGACCGGGCTGGAGCGACTGGTGGGCGCGGAGCAGGTCGAGGTGTTCCTCTTCCCGCTGCGGCTCCCCGGCGCGGACGGTGCCCCGGTCCGGGCGGTCGCCCGGGTCGGCTGAACGCCACGCACCGGGCCGGCCTGCCGACGGAATGGCCAACTCCGTGCTTTTGACGGGGAGTTGGTCGATCCGTCCGGTACGTTGACGACCATGACCGACTTCATACTGGTGGCGGGCGCCTGGCTCGGGGCGTGGGCGTGGGACGAGGTGGCGGCCGATCTGTGCGCCGCCGGCCACGAGGTGCACGCGCTCACCCTGTCCGGGCTGGCCGAGAAGAAGGAGCTGCCCGCGGGGCAGCAAATCCACGTCCAGGACGTCGTCGACGAGGTCGAGCGACGGGACCTGCGGGACGTCGTCCTGGTCGGGCACAGCTACTCGGGCGTGCCGGTCGGCCAGGCGGCCGAGCGGATCGGCGACCGGCTGCGCCGCGTGGTGTTCGTCGACTCCAACCTGCCCGCGGACGGGGTGTCGTTCCTCGACGGCTTCCCCAGCGACCACATCCGCGCCGCTCTCGCCGAGCACGACGGCGTGTGGCCGCTCCTCGCCCCGGCGGCCTACGCGAACCAGGACCTCACGGACGAGCAGATCGCCCGGCTCATCGGCGAGGGCACCCCGCACCCGGCCGCCACGCTCACCGAACCGGCCGTGCTGAAGCGCCCGCTCGCCGAACTGCCGGCGACGTACGTGAAGTGTGTGCTGGACGGCCGGCCGCCGCTGCCCGCCGTGACCGAGGCGCTCCAGGGCGGGCGCTGGGACCTGGTGGAGCTGAACACCGGTCACTGGCCCATGTTCTCCACGCCCCACGAGCTCGCCGGCATCCTGCGCGAGGCGGCCGCCCGCGCCTGAGCACGGCCATGCACCCGAGGCCCCGCGCCCGAGACCTCGCGCCCGAGGCCCCCGCGTCCGGGGCCCCGCACGCGAGACTCCGCACGCGAGGCCTCCCGCCCGAGGGCACCTGCACAGCCGTGGTCACCGGCCCGTATCGTCGGCCCCCAGCGCACCTCAGCGACGAGCGGCGGGAGGCCGGATGGCCAGGCACATGGCGGACTTCCAGTACGAGATCTATCTGAACGGGATGACGGGTGCCGTGCCCCGGCTCCCCACCGACCTGACCCGGCTGGAGGAACTGGCCGAACACCGGCTCGGGCCGGGCCCGGTGGGCTATGTGGCGGGCAGCGCCGGCTCGGGCAGCACGGCGCGCGCCAACCGGGCGGCGCTCGACCGGCGCCGGATCGTGCCGCGCATGCTGAGGGACGTGCACGAGCGCGACCTGTCGGTGGAGGTGCTGGGCCGCGCCCTGCCGGCGCCGCTGGCCCTGGCCCCGGTGGGCGTGCTGTCCATCATGCATCCGGACGCCGAACTCGCCGCCGCCCGGGCCGCCGCCGCCCACGGCGTGCCGTACACCCTCTCCTCCGCCTCCAGCACCCCGATGGAGCAGGTGGCGGAGGCGATGGGGGACGCCGAGCGGTGGTTCCAGCTGTACTGGGGCAAGGACCCCGAGGTGACGCGGAGTTTCCTCGCCCGCGCGAAGGCGTCCGGGTTCAGCGTGCTGGTCGTCACCCTGGACACCCCGCTGCTGGCGTGGCGGCCGCGCGACCTGGACCAGGCGTACCTGCCGTTCCTGCACGGGGTGGGCACCGCCAACTACTTCACCGACCCCGCCTTCCAGGCGGGCCTCGCCAAGCCGGTCCACGAGGACCCCAACGCGGCGGTGCTGCACTTCCTCGGCCTGTTCGGGGACGCGAGCCACACCTGGCCGGACCTGGCCTTCCTGCGCGAGCACTGGGACGGCCCGATCGTCCTCAAGGGCGTGCTGCACCCGGACGACGCGCGGCTCGCCGCCGATGCCGGGATGGACGGGGTCGTGGTCTCCAACCACGGCGGACGCCAGGTGGCCGGTTCCGTCGCGGCGGCCGACGCGCTGCCGCGTGTCGCGGAGGCGGTCGGCGACCGGCTCGCCGTGCTCTTCGACAGCGGGGTCCGCACCGGCGACGACGTCTTCAAGGCCCTCGCCCTCGGCGCGCGGGCGGTCCTGCTCGGACGCCCGTACGTGTACGGCCTCGGACTCGACGGACAGGCGGGCGTCGACCACGTCATCCGCTGTGTCCTCGCCGAGTTCGACCTCACGCTCGCCCTGTCCGGCCATTCCACTCCGGCCACGGTCACGGCGGACGACGTTCTCGACGCCGCCGAGTAGGACCCCGAGCAGGCCTGCGGCCGCGTCCCGTCGTCGTCTCACGGCGGGACGCGGCCCATGGCTGCTCAGCGGAGTTGACGAAGTCCGGCACGGTTCGGCAGCGCCCCGAAGGGGCGCGAGACTGTGTCGACATGCGGCTCAGCCGCGTGGGCGCTACCGGCCACGCGGCGGAGCCGCGGACCATCGACGGTCCGTCACGGCACTGCCGACGGGCGCTTGGGGCCTGTCCGGCGGATCCTGTCGCAGACGCGGGGCCTGGCACGCACATCTGCGGCGCTGTCGTCACTCGCCGACTCCCCCACGCTCGGCTTCGCTCGCGCGGGGGGGGGACCCCCATCGCGTCGACTCACTCCTCCGCCTTGCAGCTGCGCGCACCAGACCCCACTCGCCGGCGCCGACAAGGCGCCGGTGCGCTCCTGCGAGCTGATCCGCCGGACAGGCCCTAGGTGCCCTGGCCCGTCAGCTGGGCCGGCTGGGCGGACGGGCCGTCGCTGCCGGCGACCGAGAGGGAGCCCGAGCCGGGTGACGGTGTGTCGGTCCGCCAGCGCTGGCCGGCGGAGCGGTCGCGGACCTTGACAACGAGGTCGGAGCCGGGATCCGTGCCGGACGGCGCGAGGGCGAGGGTCTGGTCCCAGCGGGGCAGCAACTCGCCCTGCACGGTGAGGTCGTAGCGCACGTCGTCGCCGCGCGGGCTGCCGGAGTCGGCGCAGGTGCCGAGGATGACGACACCGCCGTCGGCGTGCGAGTCCAGGCACAGGCCGGAGTCGGCCGCGCTGTGCAGCAGCCCGTCGGCGTCGTACGTCCACTGCTGGGTCGCCGCCGAGGAGCAGGCGGCGAGCACGGCGCCCGCGCCGGGCTGGGGCGTGCCCTTGACGTCCAGGCACAGGCCGGTGCCGGTGTTGCGCAGCCGGGTCGGCCGGCCCGCCGAAGGCAGGCCCGCGGTGCCGGGTGCCGTCGTGGAGGCCGGCGGGGACGTGGCGTCGGTACCGGGGGCGGCGCCGGTGGACACGACCGGGGCGGTGCCGTCACCGCCGTCGGGCCAGAGGCTGACGGCGAGGACGACGGCGAGCAGTCCGGCGGAGGCGACGCCGACACCGGTGAGCAGCGTCCTGGACGACCAGCCGGTGCCGAGCGGGCGCGCCGGCACCGCGATCCTGGCGAGCGTTCCGGGCTCGGCGCCGCCCCGCCGACGGCCCCCGGGACCGGTGACCCGGGCCAGCAGTCCGGGTCCGCCACCGCCGCGGCGGCGTCCGCGTGAGCGCCGGGCGGCGGTGCGGGAGCGGGCGGGGCCCGGCCGTCCGCGCCCGGGGCGCGAGTCGAGGTACCGGCGGGCGCCCCAGCCGAGCACCGCCTCGGCGAGCAGCACACCCAACCCGGCCTCGATCTGGCCGAGTTGCTCGGCCGCGTGCCGGCAGTAGGGGCAGCCGGCGAGGTGCTGGCGGACGTCCGGGAGCAGGCCGCCGCCCCGCCGGATCGGCACGTCGAGCAGGCGGTTGTAGTGGCGGCATTCGGCACTCGGCGCGAGTTCCCGGTGCGCGCGGACACAGCCTTCGCGGAATTTCTCGCGGGCCTGGTCGAGCGCGATCGCCGCGCTGTCGCCGTCCAGGCCGAGCAGTCCGGCGGGCACGTTTATCGGCTCGGCCTCGACCTCGGTGTGCCAGAGCAGCGCCTGTTCGAGTCGGGGAAGGCTGTGGAATGACCGGTCGGAGAGTGCGCGGTTTTCCGGTATCAGGGACTTCGCGGCGCGCATACCGCGTCCGCCGGCGGGTTTCTCGAGGCCGGGCAGGACGGCGGCTATGCGTTCCGTGGCCGCCCAGTCGACGACCGTGTCCCGGACGGCGACCAGCAGCCGGGGCCTGAGCGCCTCGGCGGGTTCGCCGAGGGTGAGCCGGTCCAGGACCTGGTGGAAGGCGGCGGCGGTGACCATGTGGGCGAGCGGACCGGGCGTGGCCAGGCAGATGACGGCGTAGTCGTGCGCGGGCTGCCAGTGCCGGGCCATCAGCAGGGCGGCGGAGCGCGAGGCCTCCGCGTCGGAACCGGCGCGCAGCGGGGCGGCGACGGATTCGTCGGACTCCGCGGGGTCGGCGCCGGGAGGCGGGTAGGCGGGACGAGGGGGGTGGGGGGTGGACACTGTGCGGGTTCCTTTGGCGCGTGTGGTGCGTCGGTGCGCAACGGGGATGTGCGTGCGGGGAGCGGGAATTCACCGATCT
Source organism: Streptomyces sp. NPDC047085 (assembly GCF_040643735.1). Lineage (NCBI taxonomy): Bacteria > Bacillati > Actinomycetota > Actinomycetes > Kitasatosporales > Streptomycetaceae > Streptomyces > Streptomyces sp. NPDC047085. The sequence continues at coordinate 110,880 of NZ_JBEYUW010000006.1, read as the reverse complement.
CGTGCCGCCCCGGTTCTCAACTGCGAAGAAGACCCGGGACATTACCCCCCGCACGGACGTTTCAACCCTTGCACAACATCCACACAAGCAACAAGGCACTCGTCCACATCAGGCCGTTTGAAAGAAAGTCAGAAAACGGGTGCGGAACCGGCACGGAACCCGGTTCTGTGCGGCGGCTTTCGGCTTTTCATGCGCCCCGTGTGAAGCGCGCGCACGTACCGGCCTGCCGCGCACGCTCCCCTGTCGCGGCGGCCGGGAGTGGACTGGGAATCGGCCCTCTCGGAAGGCCCCGCGCAGGACGGTGGGTTCTTCTGCGCGAAACGGGCCGCCGGCCCCGTTCCTCCCGCCCTCGGCCGGCGGCCCCCTCTCCCGGCCGGCGGCCCCGGCGGCTTCCCCCGCCGGCCGGGACCGTGTCAGATCTGCCAGGAGCGCAGCCGGTCGGCCGCGCGGTACACGTCGGCCTTGCCGGACATCAGGTCGCGGGCGAGGTCGACGAGGGCGCCGTAGGGCGGGTCGATGCCGACGCCGCTGACGAACATGTAGGCCACGGCGGTCGCGCAGGCGAAGCGGGCGTTGGCCGTGGGCAGCGGCTTGAGGACGGCGAGGGTGTGCAGCAGCGCGGCGGCCCGCCAGGCGGGGTCGGAGTCCACGCCGAGCCGCGGCGGGTCGACGCGGTGCCGGGCGACGGCGGCGACCAGCGCGGAGAAGTCGTCCACCGTGGGCTGGTCGGGCAGAACCTCCTCGTGGCGCTGGAGCAGCCACGGGACGTCGATATGGATGACGGAGGGCATCGCTCAGGCGGCCTCGCCCTTGGCGGGGGCCTCGTCCTCGGGGAACGCGGCCGCGAACTCCTCGGCGTGGGCGGTGAAGAAGCTCCGGAACGCCTCCGCGCCCTCCTGCAGCGCCCGGTGCCGGGCGATGTCGGCGGCGGCGGCCTCGCGCACGAGGGCCTTCATCGACGTACCGCGCTCCTTGGCGATCTGCCGCAGGTCCTCAAGTTCGCGTTCGCTGAACTCCACATTGAGAGCTGGCATGGCATCACGGTACCGCGAGGGTACTTACCCGTAAATATCACCAGGTCAAGCCCCCTTCACGCTGGTACCTGCGGGTATCGACGGGCGTGCGCGGGCATGCCGGGGCACAGGCGACGGCTCCGCGGGGCCCGGACACCCTCCGACACCCGTCATCATCAGACGCGCCGCCGCAGATACATCGCATATGAGCACAAAACGTGTCTTATTTCCTACATGCACACACCTTCGCGGCGTACCCTGCTCCGTGCCCCGTTCGTTGCCGCGGGCGCGGGACTTTTGGCTGCCTGCAGCGACTCCGGCCCCGACCCGCGCTCCGGCCCGCAGCGCACGGCGAGCGGCGAGGGGAACTTCGTTCCCCCTGGGCCCAAGGGATATGTCGAGCCATCGGGTCCGGAGGTCCGTGCCGCCGAGCGCAAGCGTGGCTCGGGCCCGGTGCGCATGCTCAAGTTCACCGCCGCCGAGACCACCCTGGACCTGGGCGGCAAGCACGTGCGGACCTGGGCCTACCACGACACGCTGCCCGGACCCCTGGTGCGGGTCACCGCGGGTGACGTCCTCAGCCTCACGCTCGCCAACCGGCTGCCGACCACCACCACGCTCCACTCCCACGGCATCCGGCTGCGCTGCGACATGGACGGCGTGCCGGATCTGACCCAGAAGGCCATCGCCTCCGGGGCGGATTTCACTCACCGCTTCACCGTCGCCCACCCGGGCACCTATCTGCTGCACTCCCACGTCGGGATGCAGCCGGACCGTGGTCTGTACGCCCCCCTCATCGTCGACGACCCCAGGGAGCCCCTCGGCTACGACAAGGAATGGATCATCATGCTGGACGACTGGCTCGACGGGGTGGACGGCTCCACCCCCGATGACGTGCTCGCCCAGCTCAAGCGGAACTCGGGCTCGTCCATGAAGATGGGCGGCATGGCCATGGGCCCCGGATCCGACCACTCGGGTTCCGGTCACGCGCCCCGCAAGCCGGCCGGGCCGAGCCGCGTGCTGCACGACTCCCACAGCCGCATGCTGCACGGGGAGGCGGGCAGCGTCGCCTACCCCTACTACCTCATCAACGGCCGTCTGCCCGCCGCTCCTTCCGTGTTCCGGTGCCGCGCCGGCGAGCGCATCCGGCTGCGCATCATCAACGCCGGCTCCGAGACCGCCTTCCGCGTCGCGCTGGGCGGGCACTCCATGACCGTCACGCACACCGACGGCTACCCCGTGAAGCACAAGCGCACCGATGCCCTGCTCGTCGGCATGGCCGAGCGCTACGACGTCCTCATCACCGCCAGGGACGGCGTCTTCCCCCTTGTCGCGCTGGCCGAGGGCAAGAACGGGCAGGCGCTCGCGGTGCTGCGGACCGACAAGGGAAGAACCGTTCCGTCTCGCGAGGTCCGGCCGCGCGAGCTCGACGGGGAGGTCGTCCCGGCCCGGCGCCTCATCCCGGACGACTCGGTGGCCCTCGACGACCGCGAACCGGACCGCGAGCTGCGCATCAGGGTGACCGGCACCATGAAGAAGTACGACTGGGGCTTCGACCACAAGTCGTACGACTCCAGCCAGCGCCACGCAGTGCGGGCCGGCGAGCGGGTGCGGCTCACCCTCCTCAACGCCACCGACATGTGGCACCCGCTGCACCTGCACGGCCACACCTTCGCCGTCCACGGCCTGGACGGCCTCGGCGCGCGCAAGGACACCGCCATCGTCCTGCCGCACCGCAAGCTGGTCCTCGACTTCGACGCCGACAACCCCGGCCTGTGGATGCTGCACTGCCACAACCAGTACCACTCGGAGGGCGGCATGATGACGGTCATCGGCTACCGCACCTGACCGTGGCAGGCGGCGCGGGAAGGCCTCGATTCCCCCCCGCCCCGCCACGGGCACCACCTCGGTCTCTCCCTCGGCCTCTCCTCGGACCTCACGCCGGCCGGAATTGCCCCTTGACGCCGGTGCGCCGACGGGCCCGGTGGCCGGGGGTCGCCGTTCGCGGACGGGCGCGACGCACTAGGCTGGAGCACGAGTGATGCGCCTGTTGACTCTGCGTGTGCGCTTGGGAGTGGCGACGATGAGCCGGGTCTATCCGTTCGACGATGCGGCGACGGCCCGGGCTGTCGTCGCCGACGACGGAACGCTGGTGGAGTGGAACGAGGGCGCCCGGCGTCTGCTCGGCCACCCCGCCGACGCCGTACTGGGCCGCCCGGCCGCCGAACTGCTCGCCGGACCCGACCGCGCGCCCGCCCCCTCCGGCCCGCGCTGGCAGGGAACGGTCGGATTGCGCCACCGGGACGGTCGTACGGTCTCGGTGTGGCTGCTCGCCCACCACCGGCCCCGGCGCGACGACCACGGCGGCGACTGGCTGGTGGTCACCCCGCTGCCCGGCGAGGAGCCGCCCCCCGAGGACGACGCGCTGGCCACGGCGGGCCTGATCCAGTCCCCGTGCGCCGTGGCCGTGTACGACGAGCGGCTGCGGCTGCGTCGGATGAACGACGCGATGGCCAAGGTGCTGGGCGTGACCGTCGAGATGATGGGCCTGACCGAGGAGCGGCTGCGGGGCCTGCGGCTCGCGGAGATCGGCGGGAAGCCGCAGAGCGAGCACCTGGAGCAGCGCATGCTCCAGGTCCTCACCACAGGACAGGCGCAGGACGCGGAGTCGGACATGTACACCGGGGACGACCGGCGGGCGCACGCCTGGCGGGCCCGGATGGCCCCGGTCGTCGACTCCGAGGGCCGGGTGCGGGGCGTGTCCATGGCCGTGCACGACGTCACCGAGAGCCGGCGGGCCCGGCAGCGGCTGCAGCTGGTGAACGAGGCGAGCCTGCGCATCGGCTCCACGCTGGACGTGACCCGTACGGCGCAGGAGTTGGCGGACGTGTGCGTGCCCGTGCTCGCCGACTTCGTCACCATCGACCTGCTGGACCCGCAGGAGTACGGCGGTGAGCCGCCGGCCCGCGTCACGGCGCCGGTCAGGCTGCGCCGGACGGCTCAGCAGTCGGTGCTGCCGGGTGTTCCGGAGGCGGTGGGCGCGCCGGGGGAGTCCGAGGCCTACCCGGCGTTCTCCCCGCAGGCGGACGCGCTGACCGTGGGCCGCACCATCCGGACCACCATGGCCGAGGGCGACCTGCACCAGTGGCTGACCTGGCACACCGCGCGCCGCGAGCGGGTGCGGCAGTTCGCCATCCACTCCGCGATGGCCGTCCCGATCCAGGCCCGCGGGCTGACCCTCGGCGTCGCGGTGCTCGCCCGGCACCGGCGCCCGGACCCGTTCACGGCGGACGACATGCTGCTGGCGGAGGAGGTCACCGCCCGCGCCGCCGTCTGCATCGACAACGCCCGCCGGTACTCGCGCGAGCGGGAGACCGCGCTCGCCCTGCAGCGCAGCCTGCTCCCCCGCAGCCTGCCGAGCACGGCCGCCCTGGACGCGTCCTCCCGCTATCTTCCTGCGGCCCGCGCGGGCGTGGGCGGTGACTGGTTCGACGTGATCCCGCTGTCCGGGACGCGGGTCGCGATGGTCGTCGGGGACGTCGTCGGGCACGGCATCCAGGCCTCGGCGGCCATGGGCCGGCTGCGGACGGCCGTCCGTACGCTCGCGGACATCGACCTGGCTCCGGACGAACTGCTCACCCACCTGGACGACTTGGTGGTCCGGCTCTCGGAGGAGTCGGGCGGCGCCTTCGCCCCCGGCGGGGACGCCGTCGAGGACAGCCCCGGCGAGGTCGGTGCCACCTGCCTGTACGCCGTGTACGACCCGGTCTCGCGGCGCTGCACGCTGGCCCGGGCCGGGCATCCGGCGCCCGTGCTGCTGCGTCCGGGCGGCGAGCCCGAGATGCTCGACCTGCCCGCCGGTCCCCCGCTGGGCCTGGGCGGGCTGCCGTTCGAGTCCACCGAGCTGGAGCTGCCCGAGGGGACCGTCCTCGCCCTCTACACGGACGGCCTGTTGTGGTCCAGGGAACGCACCGGGCAGAGCGACGGACGGTCGCTGCTCCAGTCGCTGCGAACGTACGAAGGCTCCCTGGACGCGACCTGCGACCGCGTCCTGCACACACTGCTGCCGCCGGGCGGCACCGCGGACGACGTGGCACTGCTGCTGGCCCGCACCCGGGGATTGCCCGCCTCCCAGGTGGCGACCTGGGACATCCCCGCCGACCCGGCACTGGTCGCGCCGATCCGCAAACAGGTCGGGGAGCAGCTGGACCGCTGGTCGCTGACCTTGGTCGGGTTCACGGCGGAGCTGGTGGTGAGCGAACTGGTCACCAACGCCATCCGGTACGGCTCTCGCCCGATCCGGCTGCGGCTGATCCACGACGCCGCCACGCTGATCGTCGAGGTGTCCGACACCAACGCCACCGCCCCGCACCTGAGGCGGGCCAGGACCTTCGACGAGGGGGGCCGCGGGCTGCTGCTGGTCGCCCAGCTCACCCAGCGCTGGGGCAGCAGGCACACCCCGGAGGGCAAGACGATCTGGGCGGAGCTGGGCCTGCTGGAGGAGGCGGTGGCCGGGGCGATCGGTGGCGGCGTCGGTCAGTAGCCCCGCAGCCAGGGCCGTACCTGCTTGCGGGCCTCGTGCAGCCGGGACTTGAGGGTGCCGAGCGGAATGCCGACGCGTTCGGCGACCTCGGCGTACTCCAGCTGGCAGATGTCCCGGTAGACCAGGGGCGCGACCAGGTGCGGATGCTCGCGCTCCAGCCGGTCCAGGGCGTCCAGCAGATCGATCCGGGAGCCCGCGATGACACTGGTGGTGCGCGGGTCGATGTGCTCGGCGGGCTCGATGGCCGCGGGCTGCTCGGCCGCCCGCCGCTTCAGCTCGCGGTACTTCTGCCGGCAGCAGTTGGCGACGACCGTGTAGAGCCAGGTGCTGAAGCGGCTGCGGCCCTCGAAGGCGGAGATGTGCCGGGCCACCTGGAGCAGCACGTCCTGGGCGGCCTCCTCGGCGTCCTCCCGGCACGGCAGGAAGCGTCCGCAGCGGCGCACCACCTCGGGCCGCAGCTCGGCCAGCAGGCGGTCCAGGGCCGCCCGGTCGCCCGCGGCGGCACGCCGGGCGAGGTCTTCGGCCGTTGCCGGCTCCTGCACGTCAGGGTCCCCCTCGGAGTCGATCTCAGGGCAGGCATGATAGTCGTATGCACTCCCTGGAGCGGATCGGCCGCTACCGCCTCCAAAGGCGCCTGGGCTCCGGCGCCTTCGCCACGGTGTGGCTCGCCCACGACGACGAGCTGCAGGCCCCGGTGGCCGTGAAGGTCCTCGCCGAGAACTGGGCGCACCGGTTGGACATCCGGGACCGGTTCCTGTCCGAGGCCCGGCTGCTGCGCCGGGCCGGCTCCAGCCGGGTGGTGCAGGTCTACGACATCGGTGAGCTCCCGGACGGCAGGCCGTACTTCGTGATGGAGTACGCCGACGCCGGGACCCTCGCCGATCTGCTGGCGGACGGTCCGCTGCCGGTGCCGCAGGCGCTGACGCTGACGGCGCTGGCCGCGCGGAGCGCCGCCGCGCTGCACGAGGCGGGCATCGTGCACCGGGACATCAAGCCGACCAACGTGCTGCTGCACACCGCCCCGGACGGCGGGCGGCGGCTGCTGCTGGCCGACCTGGGGCTGGCCAAGAGCCTCGCGCAGGCCTCGGTGCTGACCCTGGCCGCGGGCTCGGCGGGCTACCAGCCGCCGGAGCAGGCCGAGCCCGGGGAGGGCATCGACGCGCGGGCCGACGTCTACAGCCTGGGCGCGGTGGGCTACGAACTCGTCACCGGGACCGTGCCGGGGTCCCCGGGGAAGGTGGTACCGCCCCGGCGGCTGCGGCCGGACCTCGGCGAGGACGTGGAGCGGGCGCTGCTGCGGGCCCTGGAGCCGGACCGGGAGCGGCGCTGGCCGAGCGCGCAGGCGTTCGCCCAGGAGCTGGAGGGGCTGGCGGCGGGATCCGGCACCCGGCGGGTGAAGCGGCTCGACGGTGTCCGGGGCCGGCTGAGCGGCGTGACGCTGGTCGTGGCCGGGGTGCTGGCCGCCGGGGTGGCTGCCGCTGCCGTGACGCTGGTGCTCCACCGGCCGGCCGGCGCGCAGGAGGCGACGGTGCGGGACGCCACCGGCCGGGTGACCGTAGAGGTGCCCGCCGGCTGGGCCCGGGAGCTGCGCGACTCCGGCTGGGACCCGCACGCGCTGGGGCTGCCGGCGGGGCACGCGCCGGGGCTGGTGGTCGCCGACCGCCTGGCCGACTGGTCCGACCTGAAGGCCCCAGTGAACGGGGTGTTCGTGGGGGTCGGCGAGAGCGGCGACGTGGCCGCCCGGGTGGCCGCCCTCGCCCACCCCGGCTGTCACCACGCCGCCGACCGGGCCTTCGCGGACGCCCGCTGGCGCGGCACGGTCCGCACCTGGACCGCCTGCCCGGACGGCGGCTCGGTCACCGAGTCCGCGCTGCGCCCCGCGACCGGCTCGGCGCGCCCGCAGGTGTACGTGCAGGTGCGAGGGCAGGGTGACGGCGACCCGACCGATGGGATACTCCGCTCGCTGCGGGTCGGCTGATTCCCGTGCGTCCGATTCCCGTACATCCGATTCCCGTACGTCCCGAACTTTTCCGGTGGGCCGTGCATCCCTATGGGGTGACGGCGCACCCGGCGCCCGAGGCACGCGATCGTCACGTGCCGTGAACATCCAGGAGTGTTGAGCGACATGGCGTACTCATCCCAGCCCCTGCGGCGCGGAGCCCTGCTCGCGGGAACGGTCGCCGTACTGGGCCTCCTGACCGCGTGCGGCAGCCACGACGCCCGGGTCGAGCCGGCGAAGACGGCGTCCGGTACGGCCGCCCCGGCGACCGAGGCCTCGCAGGGCTCCACATCCGGGACCTCCGCCACGCCCGGGACCTCCGCCGGCGCGGCCACACCGGCCGGTACGCCGTCGTCCCCCGCGGGGCAGGCGCCGGCCTCCTCGGGCACCGGCTCCAAGACCGGCGGCACCACCGGCAGCCGCTGCCACAGCTCCGACCTGAGCGCCTCCGTGGGCCGCAACGACCCGGGCGCCGGCCAGGAGAACTTCCCCCTGGTGCTCACCAACAAGTCCGCCCGGACCTGCACCGTGCGCGGCTATCCCGGCGCGGCCTTCGTGAACGCCTCCGGCACCCAGCTGGGCCCGGACCCCAAGCGCTCCCCGGGCTCGCCGGTCACGGTCACGCTCAAGCCGGGACAGAGCGCCTGGGCGGGGCTGACCTTCTCCAACCCGGAGATCAGCGAGGCCGAGACGGCCACCCCGGCGGCGCTGCTGATCACCCCGCCGGACGAGAAGGGCTCGCTGAAGGTGGCGTGGACGGCGGGCCCGGTCCCCGTCGCCGGAAACTCCTCCTCGGTCTTCCTGACCGTCCTCAACGCCGGCACCGGCGCCTGACCGAACGCCACCGGCGAACTCCACCACCTGACTCCACCGACCAGCCCCGCCGCCCACCTCCGGGCGGCGGGGTTCGTCATGCGCGCCCCACCGCACCACGTTGGTCATGAGCGCGCCACAACTGTCACAGGACGGCAACACCAGCCGGTCGCCCCGATCTTTCCGCCCCGGCCCCTCATCGAACCCGTCGACCGCACAGCGAGCAGGCCCCGCACGGGGCCGGGACGAGGAAATCGGGGAACAAGATGAGCGGGATCTCACGCAGGCGTGTGCTGACGGCCGGGGCGGCGGCGGGCGCCCTCGGCGCCCTGTCCGCCTGCTCCTCCGGCACCGGACTGTCCGTCGGAGGCAAGGACCCGGCGTACGGCGGGGGCACCGCGCAGGCCCGGCCGGTGAAGCCGATCGGGGACGGCTCCACCGCCGACACCGGCGCCCAGCCGCACCAGCCGACGCCCACGGCGCTGAAGCCGGGTCAGAAGCCCCCGCAGTTCGTGGTGTTCTCCTGGGACGGCGCGGGCGAGCTGAGCAACAGTCTGTTCTCCCGCTTCCGCAAGGTCGCCGCCGAGCACGGCGCGAAGATGACCTTCTTCCTCAGCGGGATCTACACCCTGCCGGAGTCCAAGAAGCACCTCTATCGTCCGCCGCGGCACGCGGTCGGCGCGTCCGCCATCGGCTACCTCGCCGACCGGCACATCCACGCCACGATCCAGCAGGTGCGCGAGGCCTGGCTGGAGGGCCACGAGATCGGCACCCACTTCAACGGGCACTTCTGCGGCGCGACCGGCGTGCGCAACTGGTCCCCGGCGGAGTGGCGCAGCGAGATCGACCAGGCCGTCGGCTTCGTGACGAAGTGGAAGACGAACACCGGCTTCACCGACCTCGAACCCCTGCCGTTCGACTACCGCAAGGAGCTGGTCGGCGGCCGCACCCCCTGCCTGGAGGGCCAGGCCAACCTGCTGCCCACCGCGGCCGCGCTCGGCTGGAAGTACGACGCCAGCTCCCCCGGCGGGCTGCAGATCTGGCCGGGCAAGGTGCAGGGCGGCCGGATCTGGGACTTCCCGCTGCAGTCGATACCGTTCTCCGGCCATTCCTTCCAGGTGCTGTCGATGGACTACAACATGATGTTCAACCAGTCCGGCGGCAACCCACTGGGCGACCGCGCCCAGTTCGACGCCTGGCGCACGCAGGCCCGGGACACCTATCTGGCCGGGTTCCGCCGCGCGTACGAGAGCAACCGCGCCCCCTTCTTCATCGGCAACCACTTCGAGCGCTGGAACGGCGGCATCTACATGGACGCGGTCGAGGAGGCGATCGGCCGGATGGCCGAGTACGACGACGTGCGGTTCGTCTCCTTCAAGCAGCTCGTGGCCTGGCTGGAGGCACAGGACCCGGCGGTGCTGCGCACACTGCGCACGCTGACGCCGGGTCAGGCCCCGGCCGGCGGGTGGGCGGAGTTCCTGGGCGGGGCGGGCAGCAAGGCGTCGTAGCCGCGCGCACCCCTGGTCAGCGGTGGCGGCCCCCGTAGCCGCCGCCGTAGCCCCCGACACCGTATCCGCCGCAGTAGTCCGGGTAGGTGGTGCAGAAGTCGGTGGTGGGGGAAACCGAGGGCGCCGGGCCGGTCCCGGTCGCCGTCGGGGTGGGTGACGGGCTCTTCGTGGCCGTGGGGGCGGGCTTCGCCGACGGGGTACGGGCCGGGGCCGGGGTGCTGCCGGTGCTCCAGTCGACGATCTCCATCCGGAGGTCGGGCTTCGCGGTGTCGATGGTCCAGCGTTCGGCGGGCGTGCCCGAGCGGTTCTTGAGGACCAGCGTGCCCGAACCGTCGGTGGCGGCCGGGGTGAGGGCCAGGTCCTGGTTCCAGCGGGGGACGAAAACGCCCTGGAGCGTGAAGTCGTAGCGGATGTTCCGCGCGGCCTTCCCGGTGGCGGAGCAGGGGGCGAGCCGGACCGAGTAGCCGAGGTGGGAGTCCAGGCAGAGGCCGGGGTCGGAGTCGTTGCGCAGCAGTCCGTCGGTCTCGTACGACCACTGCTGGCTCGGTGTCGCGGAGCAGGGGGCCAGTTCGGTCTCCGCGCCCGTGACGGCCTTCTTGCCGACGACGCCGACGCACAGGCCCGAGGCGAGGCTGTGCAGCCGGCCGCGCAGCGGGCCCTGGGCGGTTCCCCTCGCGCCGGCCCAGGAGGGATCCGGTGCCGTGGACTTCGTGCCGGGCGACCCGGAGGGGGTGGCGCCGGGGGCGGGGGCGGGGTGGTCGCCGGAGCCGAGCACCGACCACAGGACCAGCGGGAGGGCGACCAGGCCGCTGACGGTGAGGGCGGCCAGGGCGAGATTGCGGCGGCGGGCCCGGCGGGCTGCGCGGTGGGCGGAACGGGGCGAGCGGCGATGGCCGGCGGGGGCTCCGGCGCCGGCCGACAGGGCGGGGTCCGGGGCGGTGCGCCGTGTCGAGCGCGGGGCCGGCCTGGGCAGGGCGCCCGTCGGGGCCACTGGACCCACCGGGGCCACCGGGTCTGTCGGCGCACCGGCGGTGAAGGCCTCGCCGCCCGCCAGGGAGAACGGGTCCGGTATCGGCTGGGTGGTGGCCGCTGCGGCGGCCTCGTCGGTCGTGCCGTCCCGCTGGGCGGTCTCGTCGGTGCGGGCCGCACGGGACTCCATGTAGGCCCGGGCGCCCCAGCCGAGGACCGCCTCGGCGAGCGCGAGGCCGAGTCCCGCGTTGAACTGGGCGAGCTGGTCGGCGGTCCCCCGGCAGTGGCGGCAGCCGGCCAGGTGCTGTCGCAGGTCCGGGTCGATGTCGGTGCCGCCGCGCCGGAAGGTGACGTCGAGCATGCGCAGATAGCGCCGGCACTCGGTCTCCGGGGCGAGTTCGCGGTGGGCCTGGAGGCACTCCTCGCGCAGCCGCTCGCGGGCGCGGCGGAGTTCGATCCGGGTCTCCTCCTCGTCCAGGGCCAGCAGGGCGGCGGGGACGGCGAGGGGTTCGCCCTCGACCTCGGCGTGCCAGAGCACGGCCCGGGCGGACTGGGGCAGGCACTGGAAGGCGCGGGACAGCAGCCGGCGGTCGGACGGGGGCAGGAGCCGGGCGGAGACGCGTTCCGCGCTGCCGGGGGCGGGCCGCAGGGCGGGGTGCAGGAGTTCCTGGCGGCCGTCGCCGTCCCATTCGGCCGCGATACGGCGGACGGTGACGAGCAGATGGGGCCGCCAGGCGGCGGAGGGCCCGGATTGGCGCAGGGTCTCGCCGAAGAGCCGGGTGAAGGCGGCGGTGGTGAGCATGCCCGCGGCGCGGGTTCCGTCGGTGCACAGCCGGGCGTAGGCGAAGGCCGCCTCCCAGTGCCGGTCGAGGAGTTCGCCGACCGGGTGGAGTGCGGGGGCCGCGCCCGTCCACTTCTTCAGCTCGGCGCTCAGTTGTTCGTCCGAAGCGTCGAAATTCACGGCTGCATTCCTCCAGACGCGAGACGGAATTAGTCCATACCAGCGGGTGCGGGACGGGACACAGCACCTCGAACGTCCGCCTGGAGCAGCTCTTTTGAAGCGTGGGGGGCGTACGAGAGCGGCTGGGCGCATGCAGCGGGAAATGTAATTGTCTGCACGCCGACAGCGCACACCTTTGCACAGCCCGGCACGACGCAACAAGGGATCTCTCACTTTTAAACATTGCGCACGATGGACCTGCTCTTGACTTATTGTCAAGAAAGAGCTTTCAGGGCCTATTACCCGCGGTCCGTGCGGCGCGCGGCCTGCACACCGCACGTACCTGACGTGGCGTCAGTGACCGCTGATGGCACGCGGGGTGTAGGGCTGTTCCAGCTCCTCGATCTCCTTCTCGCTCAGCTCCAGATCGACCGCCGCAACCGCGTCCTGGAGGTGGTGGGGCTTGCTCGCGCCGACGACGGGCGCCGCCACGGTGTCCTGGTGCAGCAGCCAGGCCAGGGCCACCTGGGCGCGGTTGACGCCCCGGGCCTCGGCGATCCGGGTGACGGCCTCGACGATCGACCGGTCGCTCTCCAGGTACAGCCGGCTGCCGAAGTCGTCGTTCGCGCTGCGCTCGGTGACGGTGCCCCAGTCGCGGGTGAGCCGGCCGCGGGCCAGCGGGCTCCACGGCAGCACACCGACGCCCTGGTCCGCGCAGAGCGGCAGCATCTCCCGCTCCTCCTCGCGGTAGAGCAGGTTGTAGTGGTTCTGCATGGACACGAACCGGGTCCAGCCGTTCAGGTCCGCCGTGTACTGCGCCTTGGAGAACTCCCACGCGTACATCGAACTCGCCCCGATGTAGCGCACCTTGCCCGCCTTCACCAGGTCGTGCAGGGCCTCCATCGTCTCCTCGACGGGGGTGGTGTGGTCGTAGCGGTGGATCTGGTACAGGTCGACGTAGTCGGTGCCGAGCCGGCGCAGGCTGTGGTCGATCTCGGACAGGATGGCCTTGCGGGAGAGTCCGCCGCCGTTGGGGCCGGGCCGCATCCGGCCGTTCACCTTGGTGGCGAGCACGATCTCGTCGCGGTTCGCGTAGTCGCGCAGGGCCTTGCCGACGATCTCCTCGCTGGTGCCGTCGGAGTAGACGTTGGCGGTGTCGAAGAAGTTGATGCCCGCGTCCAGCGCCTGCCGGATCAGCGGCCGGGACCCCTCCTCGTCGAGGGTCCACTCGTGGACGCCGCGGTCGGGCTCGCCGTAGGTCATGCAGCCCAGACAGATCCGCGAGACGTCCAGACCCGTCGAACCGAGCTTCACGTACTGCATCGTTGCTGCTCCTGCCTTCGGGACGGTTGTCACCGGCGAGCCTACGGGGTGGCCCCGGGCGGACTTGACGATCACGGCGCGCGAACGGTTGGATCCCGCTCGGGTCCTGCTCCGTTCCGGTGCGGGCCGTACACGCGATCGTTGGAGCGGACGTGCCCCTCAAGGGTGTTCCCCGCGGCGGAGGTCCCGGCACGACCGCCGGCGCGGCCCTGCTCGCCCTCACCCTCGCCTTCACGGCAGCCGCACTGACCGGCTGCGACGACCCCGGCGACAACGGCAGGTCCACGTCACCGAAGGCGGCCACGGTGCGCCTGCCCCCGCGCCACGCCGGGTTCGACTACCAGATCGGCGGCGCCTATCCCCCGCCCGCCGGGGTCCGCATCGTCAGCCGGGACCGGTCGGACTCCCCCGCGCCCGGCCTGTACAACATCTGCTACGTCAACGCCTTCCAGGCCCAGCCGCAGGAGCGCTCCTCGTGGCCCGCCGACCTGCTGCTGCGCGACGCGCGCGGCAAGGCCGTCATCGACGAGGACTGGAACGAGGCCCTCCTCGACCTCCGCACCCCGGAGAAGCGCGAGCGGGTGGCCCAGCGGGTGAACGGCTGGATCGACGACTGCGCCGAGAAGGGCTTCGACGCCGTCGAGCCCGACAACTACGACAGCTACACCCGCTCCCGGAACCTGCTCACCGCCGCCGACGCGACCGCGTTCATGCGGCTGCTCTCCCGACACGCGCACGCTCGGCACCTGGCCGTCGGGCAGAAGAACACGGCCGAACTGGCCGGCCGGCGGGCGCGGACGGGGCTGGACTTCGCGGTGGCGGAGGAGTGCGGGCAGTACGACGAGTGCGGGGTGTACGCCGAGGCCTTCGACGACCGGGTGGTGGACATCGAGTACACCGACAGCGGGCTGCGCAAGGCCCTCGCCCGCTGGGGCGACCGGCTGAGCATCGTCCGCCGGGACGTGAACGTCTCCACGCCCGGCACGGCGGGTTACGTCCGCAAGGAGCGGTGAGGGCGGCTCAGTACCGATCCAGCAGGTCCAGGGCCCGCTCCCAGGGGAACTCCGGTCGTGAGCCGTCCGCGTCGGGCTCCCCGGAGAACGGCTCGCCGAAGCGCACGCCCAACCCGCGCAGCCGTATCAGACTGTCCTGGTAGGCGGGATGGGCGGCCAGCGCGTCCGACACGCAGGGCAGGGCCGCGATCGGCACGCCGAGGCCGACGGCCTCGCACAGGGTGCCCACGGCGAGGGTGTCGGCCAGCCCGGCGGCCCACTTGTTGACGGTGTTGAAGGTGGCGGGCGCCACCGCCACGGCGTCCGGCGGCGGGAACGGGCGGGGGTCCGCCGGGGAGCGCCAGGCGGAGCGCACGGGACGGCCCGTGCGCTCCTCCTCGGCGGCGACGTCGAAGAAGCCGCCCATGGCGACCGGCGTCGCGATGACCCCGACCTCCCAGTCCCGTTCCTGGGCGGCGGTGACCAACTTGCCGACATCTGCGGCGATCCCGGCGGCGCAGACGACGACGTAGAGGAAGGGCTTCTCGGCATCTTCGATCACGCGGGCACCCTACTGAGACCCGGGCCGGCCGGTCCCTGCCGGGTGTCACCGGTCCCTGCCGGGTGTCATCGCCGCCGGGCGAGGGTCGGTCAGCCGTCCGTGACGCTGATCGCGCTCACCGGGCAGGCGCGGACCGCCTCCCGGACCATCGGGTCGCCCGCGCCGTCCTCGCGGCCGGGGATCAGTGAGCTGTAGCCGTCGTCGTCCTGGGTGAAGACACCGGGCGCGGCCAGCGCGCACTGTCCCGCGCCGATGCAGGTGTCCTTGTCGATCTCGATGTGCATGGTCAGAGCCTCTTACCAGGTCACGGGGAGTTCCAGCATCCCCTGGATCGTGTCGCCGGGTTTGAAGGGGATCTCCTGGGCCGGGGCGGCCAGCCGCAGGCCGGGCAGCCGGGTGAACAGGGCGCCGAGGGCGATCTCCAGTTCCGCGCGGGCCAGGTTCTGCCCCAGGCACTGATGGATGCCGAAGCCGAAGGCCACGTGGTGGCGGGCGGGGCGGTGCCAGTCCAGGGCGTCGGGCTCCTCGTACACGGAGGCGTCGCGGTTGATCACCGAGGTCGCGAAGAGCACGCCCTCGCCGGCCCGGATCGTGGTGCCGTCGACCTCGATGTCCTCCAGGGCCACGCGCAGCAGCCCGTCCGCGATGGAGAGCATGCGCATCAGCTCCTCGACGGCGGCGGGCAGCAGTTCCGGGTCGGCGCGCAGCTCGGCCAGCCGGTCGGGGTGCTGGAGCAGGGTGTAGGTGCCCAGGGAGATCATGTTGGCGGTCGTCTCGTGCCCGGCGACGAGCAGGATGACGGCCAGCGAGACGAGCTGGTCACGGTCCAGGGTGCCCTCGCGCAGCTGGTGGTGGACGAGCTCGTCGACGACCCCGTCACCCGGCTCGGTCCCCCCGGCCTTGCGGTCGACGAGATCGCTGATGTAGGCCTCCAGCCGGTCGCGCGCGGCCTGGGTGTCGGCGGCGGTGGGGCCGCGCAGCAGCGTGCGGGACTGGGCCTCGAAGAACTCGTGGTCGGCGTACGGCACGCCGAGCAGCTCGCAGATCACCATGGACGGCACGGGCAGTGCGAAGGCGGAGACCAGCTCGGCCGGCGGGCCCTGGGCGATCATCGCGTCCAGCAGTCCGTCGACGATCTCCTGGATCCGGGGCCGCAGCCCGGTCGCGCGTTTGACCGTGAACGACGGGATCATCATCCGGCGCTGTGTCTGGTGCTCGGGGTCGTCGGCGCCGAGCAGAGCCACCCGGCGGTCGCGGACGGCGGCGAAGCGGGCGGTGGGCGCCGGGAAGTCGGGGCGGCGCCGGTCGGTGGACAGGCGGGGGTCGGCGAGCAGCGCGCGGGCGGCGGAGTGTCCGGTGACCATCCAGACCTCCCGCCCGTCGAAGAGGGTGGCGCGGGAGAGCGCCCGGCCGTCGCGCAGCGGGGCGTATCCGGTGGGCGGGTGGTAGGGGCAGGTGCGGTCCTGGGGGAAGGTGACCGGTTCGGCCGGCGTCGCCGGGCCGGGGATGTCCGTCAGATCCGTCATGGAAAGACCTCTCAGACGAAGAAGTGCGTCGTGCCGATCTTCATTAGATGCCTCGGGCATCTATGGGGCGACGGCAAGTTCGGCCAGATCGGCCATCCGGTGGATCTGGCCGAAGCAGGGGGTGGTGGGGGGTTGTCACAGGCCGGAATCCGACGGCCCGGTGACGGGGCGACGTGCCCCGGATCAGCGGACCACCGCGCCGCCGGTCAAGACCGGAGCGGCTGGTTCCAGTCGCTGGACGCGTATGTCCCGGCCTTTTCATTATCGCTGGTCGATGCGGTGACCCGCGAGGTAATCACCCGCTCGGCGGCAGCCGCCCGCGGTACGGATGATTCGGGCGGCCGCCGGTGTTGAACCGGGCCGCGGAAGTCGACCGTTCAACCGACGATGAAGTCAGCCGTTCAACCGACGAAGGGGACGGATCCGATGCCTCTTGAGGGCGAGTACGAGCCCAGCCCGACCCAGTGGGTGCGCGAGCAGGTCGAGCTGTACGAGAGTTCCGGCGGAACCAAGGGGACGACGCTGCGCGACACCGGGCTGCCGGTCATCGTGCTGACCACCCGGGGCGCCCGGAGCGGGAAGATCCGCAAGACGCCGCTGATGCGGGTGGAGCACGACGGCAGGTACGCGGCGGTCGCCTCGCTCGGCGGGGCGCCCAAGCACCCCGTCTGGTACTTCAACGTCACGTCCGATCCGCATGTCGAACTGCAGGACGGCCCGGTCAAGCGGGACATGCGGGCCCGTGAGGTCACCGGCCGGGAGAAGGCCGAGTGGTGGGAGCGGGCCGTGGCCGCCTACCCGCCGTACGCCGAGTACCAGGAGAAGACCTCCCGGGAGATCCCGGTGTTCGTCCTGGAACCGCTGGACGAGAGCTGATTCCGGCCGGGAAGCGGCCCGTTTTAGAAAAATCTGCGTTCCGGAGGCATGAACGGCTTCCGGGGCGGGCACTCGTGCGTCAGGCCCCGCCGCGTTCCCCCGTCGCGGCGGGGCCGTCTTCGTGCGCCGGTCGTGCGCCCGCCTTCATGCTTCCGCCCTCCGCGCGGAGCTCGTCGAGGCGGGTCTGCGCGGCGGCCAACAGCAGGTCCAGAGCGGCCGGGTAGGAGCTGCGCCGCATGGTCGCCACGAGATGGCGGGCGGTGGCCGCGATGTGGGGATGGGTGTCGGCGGGCAGGCGGGCGTACGTGTCCCGCCACACCTCTGCCTCGGCCTCACGGGCGGCCCTCGGCAGGGCGGTGCCGGCGGAGTCGAGGGCGCCGAAGGCGAGGGCCTGGTCGACGAAGGCGTGGTAGATCCGCACCGCCTCCCGGTCCGGGAAGCCGGCCTCGCGGAGCACGCCGATGATGCTCTCGACGGCCTGGATCTCGTGCGCCCGGCCGGTGACGCGGTGGGCGCTGAGCACGGCGGCCCGGGGATGCGCGAGCGCGCCCGCGTGCATGCGCAGGCCCAGGTCGCGCAGGTCGGCCCGCCAGTCGCCGGTGGTCCGCCACACGCGCAGGTTACGGCCGATCAGCTCGTCGGCGATGGCGAGCATCAGGTCGTCGGTGTGCCGGAAGTACCGGTACAGCGAGCTGGGGTCGGCGCCGAGGGCGCGGCCGAGGCGGCGCACGGAGAGGGCGTCGGCGCCGTGCTCCTCGATCAGCCGGAGCGCCGTCTCGACGATCAGTTCCTCGGAGAGGACGACGCCCTGCTTGGTCGGGCGCCGGCGCTGCCGTTCGGCGGGCGGGACGACGCGTTCGCTCATGGAGCCCTCCCTGGAATGTGCCCGACGCGATGTGCCCGACGGGGTGTCCGGCAGGGGTGCGCCGGACGGGGTGTGCCCGAGCGGGTGTCCGGCGAGGCGCGCCCGACGGGGTGTGCCCGGACCTTATGACAACACCGTTGACCTGTGAAGTGCCCGGGCGGTTTCATCTGCGGTCACCGGGGCCGACCAGGCCCCCCGGTGCGAGCGGAGAGCCGGCCATGAGCGAGACACCCTTCGGTGCGGATCCACCCGCGCAGCCCGAGCTGCGCAAGTCCCTGAGCGTGCTGGACGGCGTCGCCGTCGCCGCGTCCAGCACCGCCGCGACCACCAGCATCGGCATCGGGCTCGGGGTGACGGCCGGCGTGGTCGGCCTCCATCTGCCGGCCATCATGCTGCTGGCGTTCCTGCCGATCCTCGGCATCGCCGGCGCCTTCTCCCGGCTGAACCGCGTGGAGCCGAACGCGGGCAACGGATATGTGTGGGTGGGGCGTTCGCTCAGCCCGTGGCTCGGTTTCATGGTCGGCTGGGTCAACTTCGTGGCGAGCGTGGCGTTCCTCGCGTACACCACGGCGGTCACCGGCTCGGCGCTGCTGCAACTGGCCGGGGACGCGGGCCTGCACCGGATCGGCTCGCTCGCCCTGGATCCGGACTCGACCGCGCAGACGACGGCGGTCGGTGTCGTCGCCCTGGCCGCGGTCACGCTCACCGCCGTGACCGGCGTCCGTACCGCGGCCCGGCTGCAGACCTGGCTGCTGGTCTTCGAGTACACGGTCCTGCTGGGCTTCTGCGGATACGGCATCGCGGCCGGCCCGCATCCGTTCGACCTCTCCTGGTTCGACCCGTTCGCGATCCCCTCGACGAGCGCTCTGGCTCAGGGTCTGCTCCTGTCGGTGTTCTGCTACTGGGGCTTCGACGCCGCGTTCACCGTGAACGAGGAGGTGCGCGACCCCCGGGACGCCTCCAGGGCCGGGACGATCACCCTGGTGACCATGCTCGGGCTGTTCCTGTTCGGCTCGATCGCCTTCCAACGAGTTTTGTCGGAGGGGGAGTTGGCCGGGCACGGGGCGCAGGGGCTGGCGTACTTCGGGGACCGGCTGGCCGACCAGCCGCTGGCCGCGCTGCCCCTGGTGGCGCTGCTGTTCTCGGCGGTGGCCTCGCTCCAGGCCGGGGTCATCCCGGCGGCCCGGGGCATGTTCGCGATGAGCCGGGACCGTACCCTTGGGCCGGTGTGGTCCAGGGTCAGTCCCCGGTACGGGACGCCGGCCGCCGGGACCCTGCTGATCGGGGCGCTGGCCACGGTGGTCGCGGTGCTGTCGCTGGTGATCCCGCGCCTCGCCGACATGATCATGGCGACGGTGAACGCGGTGGGCATCGTCGTCGCGCTGTCGTACGCGCTCACCGCGCTCGCGGCCGCCGCCCGCTTCCGGTCCCTGCTGCACGAGGACTGGCGGCAGGGGGTACGGGCGGTGGTCCTGCCCGCCCTGAGCGCCCTCGCCCTGCTCGGCCTCGGCGGCTATCTCGGCTGGTCCTTCTACACCTCCGCCGACCACTTCGAGGTCAGCGCGGACAACGGCTGGTTCCTGCTGCTGATGCCGCTGGTGATGATCGTGTCCGGGTTCGTGGTGGCCGCGTGGGCCAAGTGGGTGCGCAGGTCACCGTACTTCCGCACCGGCGAGGGCACCGACGCCGACTCACCCGAGCTTCTGACCACTTCCAACTGACCTTCCAGGAAAGGCATCATGCACGCTGATCTGCTCTTCACCGGCGGCCCCGTCCTCACCCCCGAGGGGCGCACGGCGACCGCCGTGGCCGTCACCGGGGACCGCGTCACGGCCGTCGGCCACGACGAACTGCGCGAGCTGGCCGGGCCGCGCACGGAGGTGGTCGACCTGGCGGGGCGGCTGCTGCTGCCGGGCTTCCAGGACGCGCACGTGCATCCGGTGCCGGCCGGTCTGGAGCTGACCCAGTGCGACCTGACCGGGACGACGACCGCCGAGGACAGCGTGGCCGCCGTCCGCGCGTACGCCGAGGCCCACCCCGGGCGGGAGTGGATCCTCGGCGGCGGCTGGTCGATGGAGGCGTTCGAGGGCGGTACGCCGACGAAGGAGCTGCTGGACGCGGTCGTACCGGACCGGCCGGTGTACCTGCCGAACCGGGACCACCACGGCGCCTGGGTGAACAGCCGCGCCCTGGAACTGGCCGGCATCGACCGCCACACACCCGACCCGGCCGACGGGCGGATCGAGCGGGACGCGTCGGGCGCGCCGAGCGGCACGCTGCAGGAGGGCGCGATGCAGCTGGTCGGCCGGCTGGCACCGCCCGCGACGGCGGCCGACCGGCTGGCCGCGCTCTTGCACGCCCAGCGGCATCTGCACGCGCTCGGCATCACCGCCTGGCAGGACGCGCTGGTCGGCGACTTCCTCGGTATGGACAACCCGGCCCTGGCGTATCTCACCGCCGCCCGGGACGGCTCACTGACCGCGCGGGTGGTCGGCGCGCTGTGGTGGGACCGGGAGCGCGGGGCCGAGCAGATCCCCGAACTGGTGGAGAAGCGGGCCGCGTTGAGCCACGGCCGGTTCCGCGCGGGCACCGTGAAGCTGATGCTGGACGGAGTCGCCGAGAACCACACGGCCGCGCTGCTCGACCCCTACCTGGACACGTGCGGCTGCGCCACCGCCAACCGCGGCAAGAGCTTCATCGACCCCGCCCGACTGCCCGCGTACGTGACCGAGTTGGACGCGCTCGGCTTCCAGTGCCACTTCCACGCGCTGGGCGACCGTGCCGTACGCGACGCGCTGGACGCCGTCGAGGCGGCCCGTACGGCCAACGGGCCGGGCGACACCCGGCACCACCTGGCGCATCTCCAGGTGGTGCACCCGGACGACGTGCCGCGCTTCGCCCGGCTCGGCGCCACCGCCAACATCCAGCCGCTGTGGGCCGCGCACGAGCCGCAGATGGACGAGCTGACGATCCCCTTCCTGGGGGCCGAACGGGCAGGATGGCAGTACCCGTTCGGGGCGCTGCTGCGCTCCGGTGCGCGGCTCGCGGCGGGCAGCGACTGGCCGGTGAGCAGCCCCGACCCGCTCCAGGGCATCCATGTCGCGGTCAACCGCGTCGAACCGGGCGGCGACCGCCCGATGTTCCTGCCGGACGAGCGGCTGACCCTGGCGGAGGCGCTGACGGCGTACACGGCCGGGTCGGCGTACGTGAACCACCTGGACGACACCGGCCGGGTGGCCGTCGGGGCGCTCGCCGACCTGGTGGTGCTGGACCGCGATCCGTTCGCCGGACCGGCGGAGGCGATCGCGGAGACGAAGGTGGCGCTCACCTATGTGGGGGGTGAGCGGGTCCACGCGGCCGACGAGTGAGCCGGACGGATTGTCACGCGCGCGCAGTTTCCGGCCCCACAACTGTCCTCAGGTGATGAGCCCACGTGGGTTACCCGCGGGTATCGTCACCGGAGTGCCGAACAGAGCCGCGCCGGTGGGCGCCGACGCGGGCGGCCCGTTCAAGGCATTGCCTCCGGGCCTGCCCGACCGTCTCCGCCCGTACCTCGCCGAGATCACCGAGGAGATCGTCCGGGCGATCGGGACCGGGATCCCGGAGTACGCCCGCCCCAGCGACGACACGTATCTGCAGGGCGTGCACCGGGGCGTGGACCACGCGCTGCGCGGGCTGCTGGAGCGGATGGCCCAGCCGGACACCGACTGGGCGCCGGTCAGGGCGACGTACGAGCGCATCGGACGGGGGGAGGCGGAGGAGGGGCGCAGCCTCGACTCGTTCCAGTCGGCGCTGCGGCTCGGCGCCCGGGTGACCTGGCGCCGGGTCAACGCGCTGGTCGACCAAGGGCTGTTGCCCCGCCATGTGCTGGGCGCCTTCGGTGAGGTGCTGTTCCTGCACCTGGACAAGATGGCGGCCGCGACGACCGCGGGCTACACCGAGGCCCGGCTGCACTCGGCCGGTGAACTCCAGCAACGCAGGGCCCGGTTGGTCGATCTGCTGACCGCCGACCCCCCGGCCTCTGCGGGCGCGATCGCGGATCTCGCGCACGCCGCGCGCTGGACGCTGCCGCGCGCGGTGGCGGTGGTGGCCGTGGATCCCGGGCCGGGGGCGGGGCCGATCGTGCCGCCGGAGTTCCTCACCCGGTTCGACGTCCAGCCCGCGCTGCTGGTGGTGCCCGATCCGGAGGGGCCGGGCCGGGCGCGGGCGGTGGCCGGGGCCCTGCAGGGGCTGCGCGCGGCGATGGGGCCGCCGGTCGCGCTGCACGAGGGGGCGCGGTCGCTGCGCTGGGCCCTGGAGGCGCTGGACCTCGTCCGGCGCGGGGTGCTGCCCGGCGCGGACGCGGACGGTGGGGTGGTCCGCTGCCAGGACCACCTGTCCACGCTCCTGCTGCTGCGCGACGACGCGCTGCTGGACGCCATGGCCGAGCGGTGGCTGCGCCCCCTGGAGCAGGTCCGCCCGCCGCACCGGGAGCGGCTCGCGGAGACCCTGCTGTGCCGGCTCCAGTCCGGCCGTGGCGTCACCGAGATCGCCGCGCGCCTGGCGGTGCATCCGCAGACGGTCCGCTACCGGATGCGGCAGGTGGACGAGCTTTTCGGCTCGTTGCTGGACGACCCGACGGCCCGTTTCGAGATCCAGCTCGCCCTGCGGGCGCGGGAGCTGCGCCTGGGTGCCGCGAGCGGGCAGGACACCCCCGGGTGACGTGGTGAACGGTCACATGCAGCCGACGCCCTGATTGGTCTGGGGCCAGGCCTCGACTCCGTCGGGCGTGCGGACGTAGGCCGTCGCCCGGTCGTCGGTGAGCCACAGGTGCCAGCCGCGGTAGTGGTACCCGGTGTCGTGGGCGTCCGCCGGCATGCGGACGTCCTTGCGGTACGGCGCCTTCAGCAGACCGTCGCGGCCGAGGACGCCCTCGGGATCACGGATGTACGTGCGGTCGTCCAGGTCGAGGAAGTGGGCCGAATCCCAGTCGCAGTGCTCCGGGCCGGCCTGGCTGTTGAGCCGGCTCACCGGTACCCGCTTGCCGTGGCCGTCCGTCCAGACCTCCCAGCCGTCGGCGGCGGCGAGCCGGGCGGGGAGTTCGGCGGGGTCGCAGGACGCGCTCGTCTCCGGACCCCAACCGGGGCGGTCCTTCTGGTCCTTGGCCACCACGACGGCCGCCTTGGTCCGGCCGCCGACGTCGAAGGAGTACAGCACCCGGTCCGTCTCCTGGCGCTCCACCCGGTAGCCGTGGTCGGGCTGGCCGGGCTCGAACATGTCGAAGTACAGCTTCAGCCCCTCCTCCGGTGTGTCACCCCCGTCCGACGTGCTCCATCCGTCGGGACCCGTGCCCTCGAAGATCTCCCCGTCGCACTCCAGCGCCCGGCCCGCCGCCCCGGAGGCCAGCCGCAGGGCGCGGGGGCTCTGTTCGTCCAGGGACTTGGTGGGCACGTGCAGCGGGCCGCCGTACGGGGTGGCGGGCGGCGAGCCCTTGACCACCACGCGCACACCCGTGCCGTCGTCGCACCCCACCGCCGTCACGGCCGCCAGTACCGCCATCGCCACCAGACCTCTGCGCATGCCCGCCCCTTCCTCCGTTCCTCTTGCGGTCCTTCGACGCCGGGGCGGACCGGAACGTTCGGGAAGCGGCGCGGCCTTCTGGTGTCGAGGCACGGCGGACCCGCCCGGGCCCGGCTCAGCGGGCCTGCTGGAACGTGCGCCGGTACGCCTGCGGGGACACGCCGATGGCCGCGTGCAGGTGCTGGCGCAGCGAGGCGCCGGTGGCGAAGCCGACCTCGGCGGCGATCCGGTCCACCGGCAGATCGCTGGACTCCAGCAGATGCCGGGCACGGGCGACGCGCTGCTGGACGATCCAGCGGCCGGGGCTGAGGCCGACCTCGTCGTTGAAGCGGCGGGCGAAGGTGCGCAGGCTCATCCGGGCGTGCCGGGCGAGGTCGGAGAGGGTGAGCGGCTCGGCCAGGCGCTCCAGGGCCCAGGCGCGGGTGGCGGCCGTGCTCGCGGCGCCGCTCTCCGGAACCGGCTGTTCGATGTACTGCGCCTGCCCGCCGTCCCGGAAGGGCGGGACGACACAGCGGCGGGCGACCTTGTTGGCCAGCTCGCTGCCGTGGTCGGTGCGGACGATGTGCAGGCAGATGTCGACACCGGAGGCGGCTCCGGCGGAGGTGAGGATCCGGCCGTCGTGCACGAAGAGCACGTCCGGGTCGAGGTCCACCCGCGGGTAGCGGCGCCGGAACACGTCGGCCACCTCCCAGTGGGTGGTGGCGCGGCGGCCGTCGAGGAGGCCGGCCTCGGCGAGGACGAACGCGGCGGTGCATATGGACACGATCCGCGCGTCCGGGCGGATCCGGGCGAGGGCGGCGGCGACCTCGTCGGGGAGGCCGGTGGGGATGTGCGAGGGCGGCATGGAGGTGACGATCACGGTGCCGGCGGTCTCCAGGATCTCGGGGCCGTACTCGACGGTGATGCCGAAGTCCGCGTTGGTGCGCACCGGTCCGCCGTCGACCGTGCAGGTCAGCACCTCGTAGTGGCCGTCGGCGGCGCCGAGGATCCGGCTGGGGATGCCCAGCTCGAAGGGGTAGACGCCGTCGAGGGCGAGGACGACGACGCGCTCCGGGGCGGTCGACTCCTTCCGCGTGTCACACATGGCACGATTCTATCGGAGGTTGGCATTCGTGCCATTTCCTGAGCGGGTGGATCCCGGCAGGCTGGGTGACCATGAGCGATATGAACACGATGCGTGCGATCAGCCAGGACGTCCTCGGCGGCCCCGAGGTCCTGAAGGAAGTGCAGGTGGAGCGGCCCGCGCCGCGACCGAACGAGGTGCTGGTCCGGGTGCGGGCCGCGGGTGTCAACCCGACCGACTGGAAGCACCGGGCCACCGGTGGATTCCTGGGCGAGCCGCCGTTCGTCCTGGGCTGGGACGTCTCCGGCGAGGTCGTGGAGACCGGGATCGGCGTGGCCGCGTTCCGGCCCGGCGACGAGGTCTTCGGCATGCTGCCCTACCCCTTCGGCCACGGCTCGCACGCCGAGTACGTGATCGCCCCGGTCCGCGCCCTGACCCGCAAGCCGGCCTCGATCGACCACGCCCAGGCGGGCGCGCTGCCGCTGGTCTCGCTGACCGCGTGGCAGGCGCTCACCGAGCACGCCGGTCTGCAGCCCGGCCAGCGGGTGCTGATCCACGCCGCGGCCGGCGGGGTCGGGCACGTGGCGGTGCAGATCGCCAAGGCGCGCGGCGCGTACGTGATCGGCACGGCGAGCGCGGGCAAGCACGACTTCCTGCGCGAGATCGGCGTGGACGAGGCGATCGACTACCGGTCCACCGACGTCACCGAGACCGTGCGGGACGTCGACGTCGTACTGGACACCCTCGGCGGCGAGACGTCCGTACGGTCGCTGCGCATGCTGCGGCCGGGCGGGGTCGTGGTGTCGATCCTGCCGGTCGGTTCGCCGGAGTTCCACGAGGAGGCCGAGCGCCTCGGTGTGCGGGCGGTGCGGATGCTCGTGGACGCCGACCGGTCGGGGATGGAGGCGATCGCGGAGCTGGTGGAGTCGGGGAAGCTGCGCGCGACGATCGCGGGGACCTTCCCGCTCGCCGAGGCCGCGAAGGCACACGAGCTGGGCGACACCGGGCGCACGACGGGCAAGCTGGTGCTGCTGATGGACTGAAAACTCGAAGACATATGTCAATCGAACATGCTCAAATTCCTTCCATCGAGGGTAACTTGACGGTCGGGGATGCGATTTCCGGGCGCGGGTGGGAGGTGACGCCGCGGTGCGACAGGAGCCCACACCGCTCACCCGGCATCTGCGCGTGCGTGAGGACCGCGGGCACACCGTGTTCGAGTTCCGGGGTGAGATCGACATCGCGGCGGCCGACGAGATCGCCCCGTACCTGGACGGGGTGACCGCCCGGCCGGGGGTCCGGCTCGTGCTGGACCTGCGGTCCGTCGAGTTCTTCGACTGCTCGGGGCTGCGGCTGGTCTACCGGGCCCGCGGCCGGGTGCTGGAGCGCGGCGGGCGGCTGCACCTCGTGTGCACCCACCCGCTGACCCTCCGCGTCTTCCGGGTCACCGGACTGTCCCGGTTACTGCCGCCCCACCCGACGCTGGACGCGGCCCTGGAGCACTCCGAGGCCGCGTCCGGCTCGCTGTGAGAGCGAGGGACGCTCGACCACCGGCCCACACCGAGGTGCCGACCGCCGGGTCGCACCAACGTCTCGGCCACCGGCCCGTACCAAGGTCTCAACTACCGGTCTGTACCAAGGTCTTGACGCCCTCTTATCTCACTCCTTAAATCAAGAGGCATCACACCCCCCACCGTGAACGGAGAGTCATGGCCTCCCCACGCCTGCTCCGCAGTTGCCTCTTCGCCGCCCTGTCCGCCGCGCTGGTCGGCTCGGCCGCCGTCGGCCCGGCCCGCGCGCAGACCGAGGCGCCGGCCGCGCGGACCGCCGCGGCCGTGGCGACGTTCTCCGACACCTTCGACGGGCCCGCGGGCGCCGCGGTCGACTCCTCCAAGTGGACGCTGGAGACCGGCGACAACGTCAACAACCACGAGCGGCAGTACTACACCTCGGGCACGAAGAACGCGGCCCTGGACGGCCAGGGCCACCTGGTCATCACGGCCCGCAAGGAGAACCCGGCGGGCTACCAGTGCTGGTACGGCAGCTGTCAGTACACCTCGGCCCGGCTGAACACCGCCGGGAAGTTCAACGCCCAGTACGGCCATGTCGAGGCCCGGATGAAGATCCCGCGGGGGCAGGGCATGTGGCCCGCGTTCTGGATGCTCGGCACGCCGGTGAACTGGCCGGACTCGGGCGAGATCGACGTGATGGAGAACGTCGGCTTCGAGCCCTCGACCGTGCACGGCACCATCCACGGCCCCGGCTACTCCGGCTCGGGCGGCATAGGCGCCCCCTACTCGCTGCCGAACGGACAGGCCTTCGCGGACGCCTTCCACACCTTCGCCGTCGACTGGGCGCCCGACTCGATCACCTGGTCGGTGGACGGGAACGTCTACCAGCGGCGCACGCCGGCCGATCTGGGCGGGAAGACCTGGGTGTTCAACAAGCCGTTCTTCCTCATCCTGAACCTGGCGGTGGGCGGCTACTGGCCCGGCGACCCGAACAGCTCGACGCAGTTCCCGCAGCAGCTGGTGGTCGACTCGGTCTCGGTGCGGACGAGCGACAGCGCGGCCGGCGTGCCCATCCGGGGCCTCGCGGGCAAGTGTGTGGACGTGGCCGGCGCGAACTCCGCCAACGGCACCCCGGTCCAGCTCTACGACTGCAACGGCACCGCCGCCCAGCAGTGGACGGTCGGCTCGGACGGCACTGTCCGGGCGCTCGGCAAGTGCCTGGACGTCACGAACAACGGCACGGCGGACGGCTCGACCGTCCAGCTGTGGGACTGCACCGGCGGCCCCAACCAGAAGTGGGCCGTCTCGGCGGCGCACGACATCGTCAATCCACAGGCGAACAAGTGTCTCGACGTGACCGGGAACAACTCGGCCAACGGGACCCGGCTGCAGATCTGGACCTGCACCGGGGGCGCCAACCAGAAGTGGACGGTCGGCTGAGCCGCCCCCGGCTCAGTGCAGCTTCCAGCGGAACTTGCCGCCTCCCACCCAGCGGACCACCTCCGGGTCGTCCAGGTCGTGGATGGTGATCCCGTGCATGGCGGCCGTCTCCAGCACGTCGGTGATGGAGGTGGCCTCCCCGACCACCTGACCGTCGATCTCCACGATCCGGAACGGTGGCTCGCCCGGCTTGCCGGGACACAACCCGAGCACCAAGACCCGCGGGAACGAGATATGGGGAGCTGATTGTTCGGTCATGCAATAGAGCCTAGAACGCGACGCGGGCGGACGACTCGTCCTCGGGCCCCGTCCAGGTGGTCGGAACCGGGTCCGGCCGGGGGGTCGGGCTCGGGGCCGTCGTCGTGCGGCGGGGGCGGGCCTGGGGAACCCTGGAGGTCCATGGGGAGACCCTGGAGGGGTCCATGGGGAGACCCTGGAGAGGTCCGTGGGGAGCTGGAGGTGACCATGGATCCCGTCGCGGCCCTGGACCGGATCGCCTTTCTGCTGGAGCGCGCGCTCGCGCCCACCTATCGGGTACGGGCCTTCCGCACCGCCGCCCGGGTGCTGTCGGAGCTGCCCGAGGAGGAGGTCGCCCAGCGGGCGGCGGCCGGGACGCTGGAGTCGCTGAAGGGGGTCGGACCCAAGACCGCCCAGGTGGTGCGCGAGGCCCTGGCCGGGGAGGTGCCCGGCTATCTGCGGAAGCTGGAGGAGGAGGCGGGGGCGCCGCTCCCCGTCGAGGGCGGCACCGAGCTGCGGGCGCTGCTGCGCGGGGACTGCCACACGCACTCGGACTGGTCGGACGGCGGCAGCCCGATCGAGGAGATGGGATGGACGGCGGCCCGGCTCGGCCACGAGTGGACGGCGCTGACCGACCACTCCCCGCGGCTGACCGTGGCCCGGGGGCTCAGCCCGGAGCGGCTGCGCGAGCAGCTGGCGGTGGTGGCAGAGCTGAACACGCGGTGGGCGCCGTTCCGGCTGCTCACGGGCATCGAGTGCGACATCCTGGAGGACGGCTCGCTGGACCAGGAGCCCGAGCTGCTGGAGCGGCTGGACGTCGTCGTGGTGTCCGTGCACTCCAAGCTGCGGATGGACGCCCGCTCGATGACCCGGCGGATGGTGGCCGCCGTACGGAACCCGCACGCGGACATCCTCGGCCACTGCACCGGACGCCTGGTCACGGGCCGCGGCCGGCCGGAGTCGGAGTTCGACGCGGAGGAGGTGTTCGCCGCCTGCGCCGAGTCGGGCACCGCGGTGGAGATCAACAGCCGTCCCGAGCGGCTGGACCCGCCGAGGAGGCTGCTGCGCGAGGCCGTCGCGGCCGGGGTGCTGTTCGCGATCGACACCGACGCGCACGCGCCCGGCCAGCTGGACTGGCAGCTCTTCGGCTGCGCCCGCGCCGAGGAGTGCGGGGTGCCCGCCGAGCGGGTGGTGACCACCTGGTCGGCGGAGGAGCTGCTGGACTGGACGCGGGCGTGACCCACATCACGACACCCGGTGGAACACCACGACGTGGTTGCCCGTTGAACAAACCGTGGGTGCGGATGGGACAGTGTCCCCGGGCCTCACCTTTTGCCCACAGGGACGATCGTTCGGCTGAAGCCCTGTGGAGCCTTTCGCCGAGAGGCGAGCGCCATGCGTGCCCACCACCTGGCCGCCCCGGTCGTGATTCCCCCGTCACGGCCGGGGCTTTCCATGTGACCCAGCGCGGGCTGATGCCGCTCGGTGCGGCCTCGTGCGCACTCAGCGCGGCGCACGGTCCGCCAGCGCGGACCGCCATACCGGGTGGCGGTCGTCGGCGGCCTGTTCGGCACGACGGCCGCCCCGGGCGAAGAAGTCGGCGAGGGGCAGGATCGCCGCGCCGACGGTGACCGCGTCGGGACCCAGTCGGCCGAGGTCGATGGTGACCTTGTCGGCCGGGTGGCGCAGCGCGTACGTGGCCGCGTGCCGGCGTACGGCGGGCAGGAAGCGGGTGCCGAGCTGGAGTCCGGCCCAGCCGCCGATCAGGATCCGCTCGGGCTGGAAGAGGTTGATCAGGTCGGACAGGCCGGCGCCCAGGTACTCGGCGGTCTCCTCCAGCACGGCGAGCGCGACCGGGTCGGGCTCGGTGCCCTCGGGCGGGTAGGCGGCGGCGAGCATCGCGGTGAGCGCGGTCTCCTCGTCGGTGCCCTCCGGCGGCCGGCCGCCCTCCTCGCGCCAGCGGGCCAGCAGCGACTCGGCGCCCGCGTAGGCCTCCAGGCAGCCCGGGGCACCGCAGCGGCAGCGGCGCCCGCGGACCCGTACCGTCAGATGGCCCCACTCGACGGCCCGCCCGTGCTCCACCTCCGGGGTGACCAGGCAGGCGCCGACGCCGGAGCCGAAGAGCACGACCACGGCGTTGCGGGCGCCGCGCCCGGCGCCGAACCACATCTCGGCCTGCCCCAGGGTCTTGGCGCCGTTGTCTATGAAGTACGGGACGGTGTCCGGGAGCTGGGAGGTGGAGCGGAGCAGCCGCTCCAGCGGGACCGCGCTCCAGCCGATGGTCTGGCCGTGTACGACGGCCCCCCGGTCGGCGGTGTGCTCGACGATGCCGGGGACGCCGACACCGACGCCGAGCAGCCGCTCGGGAACGGCCTCCTCGACCGCGAGGATCTCGGCGATGCCGTCGCGGATGTGGCCGACGATGACGTCGACGTCGTAACCCTGGGGGGTCAACGGCCGCTCGGTGCGGGCGAGTTCGGTGAGGGCCAGGTCGAACAGCTCGACGCGGACCCGGGTCTCGCCGACGTCGACGCCGATCATCTGGCCGCTGTGCGGGGACACCCGCAGCAGCGTGCGGGGGCGTCCGCCGTCGGAATCGACGCTGCCGGCCTCCTCGACCAGCCCGTCGGCGACGAGGTCGGCGACCACGTTGCTCACCGAGCCGGAGCTGAGCCCCGTGGCCGGGCCCAGCTCGAAGCGGCTGAGCGGGCCGTCGAAGTAGAGCCGTTGCAGCACGGCCGTCCGGTTGCCCCGCCTCAGGTCGCGTACCGTGCGCCCGTTCCGCCCCGCCATGTGGCTCCCTTCGCCCCCTGCCCGACCTGCAACATACCTCCCCGGGCAGCTGGAGGCGACTTTATACCAACCCTTATTTCATGTTCTGAGCTAAGCAGGCGGGGTGGTGGCGGGAAATCCGTTGGCTCACCCTCTTCTGCCTAAATAAGATGCTCATGAACCTAGACACCCTAGGTAACCCGGATCCGAAGGGACTCCCCCATGCAATCGCTCACCGAGCAGGACATCCGCACCTCGTTCATCAACTGCTCCAAGGGCGAGGCCAAGCGCCTGGCCGTCCCGCGCGACCTCGACGAACGTCCGTGGGACGACCTCGACTTCCTCGGCTGGCGGGATCCCGGGGCACCCGACCGCAGCTATCTGGTCACCGAACGGGACGGCCGGCTCGTCGGCGTGGCCCTGCGTTTCCCGGCCTCGCAGCGCGGGTTCCTGCACCGCAGCATGTGCTCGGTGTGCCTGACGACCCACCCCGGCGGCGGGGTGTCCCTGATGACGGCGCGCAAAGCGGGCACCGCCGGCCGCGAGGGCAACTCGGTCGGCGTGTACATGTGCACCGACCTGGCGTGTTCCCTGTACGTCCGCGGGAAGAAGGTGCCGCAGTCGGGCACCCGGTTCGAGGAGAGCCTGACCGTCGAGGAGCAGATCGCCCGGACGACGGGCAATCTGTCCGCCTTCGTCGACAAGCTGTACGTCTGACCCAACCTTCCCGGCCTCCTTGGGCCTCCTTCGGCCGCGTTCGACGCGGGCGAGGAACGGGAACAGGCCAAGGGATGCCAGACGTACGGAAGTGGACCGCGGGACTGCGGCGCCTGGTGGGGCGCCGCAGGGAGCCGGTGGTCGTGCAGACGCTGCGGTCGGCCGCGGCGGCGACGATCGCCTATGTCATCGCGCTGCGGCTGAGCCCGGAGCCGGCCCCGCTCACCGCCCCGCTGACCGCGCTGCTGGTCGTCCAGGTCACCTTCTACGCCACCCTCACCAACGGCATCCGCCGGGTGAACTCCGTGGTGGCCGGCGTCCTCGTCGCGATCCTCTTCAGCCTGCTGGTGGGCCTGACCTGGTGGAGCCTGGCACTGCTGATCGTGGCCTCACTGGCCGTGGGCCATCTGGTGCGCGTCGACGAGTACGTCGCCGAGGTCGCGATCAGCGCGATGCTGGTGCTCGGGGTCACCACGGTCGGGTTCACCGCATGGGCGCGGATCGTGGAGACGCTGATCGGCGCGGTCGTCGGAATGGCCTGCAATCTGCTGCTGCCGCCACCGGTGTGGGTGGACGAGGCGGCCCGGTCGATCGACGGGCTGGCCCGCCGGGTGCGCCAGTTGATGCTGCGGATGGGTGAGGAGGCCGCGGGCCGCATCCCCTGGCAGCGGGCGGCCGAGCGGCTGCACGAGGCGCGCCGCCTGGATCACGACATCGTGCAGGTGGACGCGGCGCTGCGGCAGGCCGAGGACAGCCTGCGGCTCAACCCGCGGGTCAGGGAGGGCCTGCTGCACCGGGTGGTGCTGCGCACCGGCCTGGACACCCTGGAGATCTGCACGGTCGTCCTGCGGGTGCTGGCCCGTACCTTCACGGACCTGGCGAAGGCCCGCGGTTCCGAAGAGCTGTTCCCGGCCCGGATCGGGGCCACCGTGGAGCAGCTGCTGTCCGAGATGGCCGACGCGGTGGTGAGCTTCGCGGTGCTGGTCACCACCGATCTGAGCCAGAACGCCGAGTCGGCCGAGGCCCGGCTCACGGCCGAACTGCACACGGCGGCGGCCACCCGGGACCGGCTCGCCGAGCTGCTCCGGGAGGAGGTCGGCGAGGACTGGGCGAACTGGCAGCTGATGGGCGCGGTGCTGACCGAGGTGACCCGGATCATCGACGAACTCGACACCGAGCACCGCACCCGCCGCCTGCTGGAGGAGCTGGACCGGGTGTCCCGGGAGCAGCGGTCGAAGCGGCCGTGGATGCACCGGCTGCGGGAGCGCCTCGGCGTCCAGGAGGACCTGTGGCGGAACCGCGCCGGGTTCGGCGAGCGTTCTCGATGACGAGCGTTCTCGGTGGCGACGGTTCTCGGCGAACGAGGTCACCGGGTACGAGGCATCACCGGTACGGGAGGGAACGGGCCGATGGCCGACACGGGCGTACGGATCGACGGGAACACGCTGCGGCTGGGCGGTGGGGTGGCGGTGCGGTTCGTGCGCACGCTCCGGCTGCCCGAGTCGGGCACGCATCCGCTGCCGCCGGGACTGGGCGAGTTCCCCGTCCGGCGGGTCGCGGACTACGCGGACTCGGTGCCGCCGGAGTGGCGGGCACGCGGTGGCGTGATGCTGCCGGTGTACCTGCGCGAGGCGATGTGGCTGAGTTTCGGCGGTACGACGGAACCGGCCGCCCTCCAGGTGGGCGTGGGCAAGGTGTGCGCCGTCTCCGGGAAGAAGTGGCGCGACGGTCTCACCCGCCGACCGCAGAACTACGTGGTGGTGCCCCGCCAGCCCTGGCTGGACGGGATCAACTCCGGCAAGGGCACGGTCCGCCAGTTCGTCGCCGTACCGCTCGGGCTCGGCGCGACCGTGGAGGGACAGGTCACCGGCGAGGAGACCTGGGGCGGCGTCCAGCTCCAGGCCTTCCCGCTGCGGGAGGACGTCCTCGCCGAGTGGCGGCGCCGGGAGCGGGAGCAACAGGAGCGGGCGCGGGCGGCGGGGCCTTTCGCCGGCTACGGCGGGCCGCCGCCCGCCGCGGCCTACGGCGGTCCCGCGCCGATGGCCGCGGCCGCCCCCGGCGGAGCACTGCCGGCCCCCTCGGCCCCGCCGGCCGCGGGTCCCCCTCGGCGCGCGGCGGCCATGGGCCTCGGCGTGGGCGGCTCGATGCGGCAGGAGGTGTACCAGGACGACCGGCCGCTCAAGGACTGGTCGAAGACGCCCGCCGGACGGGTCTTCGTCCATCTGGTCACGCCCCCGGAGTGGCGTCGCATCACCGGCGAGGCACCCCCGCCGTCGCCGGTGGACCGGGCGGCGTACACCAGCGCGGGACTGCCCTGGTACGACTACTACGACGCGGACGCCGAGGACCTCGCCCCCACGGACACCCTGGAGGGCGTCAAGCCGGTCGGTGACTGGCTCGGGGACGATCTGGACCCGTGGCAGCAGCCGTCCCCCGGCCAGGTCATGCCGCTGAAGGACGCGCCCGGAAAGCCGGTCGAGGACGGGGAGTGGTAGCCACGGGCGCCCGTTGCACTCTCCGCAACGCCTGTTGCTCGTCTTGCCTTTGAGGGCCGATCCACGCCAAGGTGACCCTCAAGGCCGGGGGCAATGGACGACCTGAGGTACGGCATGGACATGGACGCGCGGCCGCCGCGAGAGGGGTCTCCCCTGCTCCGGGGCGGCCGGGACCCCGGCGGGGGCCTGAGCCGGCGCCGGTTCGTCGGAGCCGTGGCGGGCCTGGCCGCGGTCGTGGCGATGCCCGCACCGGCGGCCCCGCCGACGGACGGCGCTTCGACCGACAGCACCCCGGCGAACCGAGCCCCTGCGCCGGACGAGCGGACGGCGGCGCCGCCGCCCCGCAAGCCCTCCGGGCCCCGCCCCCTCTACTTCGGCACGTACACCTCCGTCGAGGGCGGCGGCACCGGCATCGGGCTCGCCTCGTACGACCCGGCGACGGGCCGGATCACCGGCGCGGGGACGCTGACCGGCGTCCCCGACCCGTCGTACCTCGCCCGGCACCCGGACGGCCGCACGCTGTACGCGGTCGACGAGCGGGCGGACGGCGCGGTCACCGCCGTACGCCTCGCGGACCGGCGCGTGCTCGGCAGCCGCGGCACGGGCGGGGCGGGCCCCTGCCATCTGTCGGTCCACCCGAGTGGACGCTGGCTGCTGAGCGCCAACTACCAGTCGGGCAGCGTGGCCGTGCACCCCATCGACGCCTCCGGCGCCCTCGGCGAGCGCACCGCCCTGGTGACGCACACATCCCCGCCGCCGGGACCGGGCCAACAGGGCCCGCACGCACACCAGTTCATCACCAGCCCCGACGGCGGCCACGTCCTCGCCGTCGACCTGGGCACCGACACCGTCTACACGTACCGCCTGGACCTGTCGAAGGGCACGCTCACCGAGGTCGCCCAGGCGCACACCCGGCCCGGAGCGGGCCCGCGCCATCTGACCTTCCACCCGGGCGGCCGGTACGCCTACCTGGCCAACGAGGTGGACGACACGGTCGCCGTCTGCGCCTACGACCCCGCCGCGGGCCGTCTCACGATCGGCGCCCCGCAGTCCACGGGCTCGGCCGGCGGCACCAACTACCCGGCCCAGATCCTGGTGACGGCGAACGGCTCGTACGCCTTCCTCGCCAACCGCGGCCACAACAGCCTCGCGCGCTATGCCGTCGAGGCCGACGGCGCCCGCCTGCGCCTCCTCGGCACGGTGCCGGTGGCCGGCGACTTCCCCCGGCAGATCGCCTTCTCCCCCGACGGCCGCCTCCTCTTCGCCGCCAACCAGCGCTCCGGCACGGTCACCGTCTTCCACGTCGACCCCGACACCGGCGAACTCCGCCTCGCGGGCCGGCCGTTCCCCTCCCCGGTCGCCGTCTGCGCGCTGCCGCTGTAGGACAGGTCGGCGGTTCCGCGTCAGCTGTCGTCGTCTGCGCGGTGGCGCTGCAGGGCGCGGGGGCAGGTGGTGGTGGCGGCCTGGGCCAGGAGGGCGTGCATGCGTTCGGTGAGTTGGGTGACGTCGTCGGCGGGGGTGTGGAACGGCAGGCGCACGTCACCGTGGGCGCGGGTGCGTTCGATGCGCAGGGTGAGGCCGTGCCGGTCGACGGCGAGGGGCGTCACCCGGGTCGCGGCGTGCAGACTCCCGGGCCGCACGAGCCGGGTGAGCCGCTCGACGGCGTCCGGGTGGGCGTCGGCGAGGTGGGTCAGCAGCCCGGCCTCGGCGTCGGTCAGCGGGTCGGGCCGGGCGGCGGTGAACTCGTCGAGGTCGACGAGAACGGCGCCGGAGGGCCGGCGCAGCACCACGCGCGTGGGCCGCAGGAGCAGCGATCCGTCGGCGGCCCGGCTGAACCAGCCGGCGAGCCACAGCCGGGCCCGGATCCGCTGCCGCACCGGGACGGGGGCCACGTCGGCGAACTCCAGCACGGCGGACGGCTCCCCGCGCGGCGCGCACAGCGCCGCCGCGAACAGGGCGCTGTCCTCGGGCACCTCCAGCAGCACCCCGCCGTCCTCGGTCACGGCGTGCGCGCCGACGTACTCCTCGCGGGCACCCTCCGCGGTCACCGCGCACGACCACGCGGCGGCGAGCACCGACCGCGCCCGCTCCGCCGCGCCGGGTCCGGCCGCCCAGTCCTGCGTGTCACCCATCCCGAGCCTCCTTAGGTAAGCCTTGCCTAACCTATCGAAGATCCGGGCGCACGCCAACCACGCCCCACCGGCGGAGGGAGTCACGCGGACGGAGCAAGCCGGAAGGAGTCAGTGGAAGGGGCCGGCGAAAGGGGTCAGGCGAGGACGCCCAGCAGGGCGCGGGCGCACAGGTCCCGGACCTGCTCCCGGGTCGGCTCGCCGTCCCGCAGCCACTCCAGACAGACGGCGGTGGTGAAGGCGAGCCAGCCGCGCACGGCGAGGCGCACCTGGGGCCCGTCCTCCAGGACCGGCCCGAACTCGGGGTCGGCGGCCAGGGCGGCGAGGATCTGCTGCTCCTGGGCGGCGAGGGCCCGCTGATACACGCGGCGCACGGCCTGGTCACCGGCCGCGTCGGCACGGTGGAAGGCGCGGAAGCCGTGGGCATGGGCCTCGACGTAGCCGAGATAGACGTCGAGCCCGGCGGTGAGCTGCTCGCGCACCGGCACACCGGGCACCGCGGCCGTCATGCGCAGCATCCGCTCGCTCTCGCGCTCCACGACCGCCGCGAAGAAGTCCCGCTTGTTCGGGAAGTAGTGGTACAGCAGCCCGCGGGAGACCCCGGCGATCTCGGCGACCTGCTCGATCCACACGTCGTCGTACGGACTCTCCGAGAACAGCCGCGCCCCGACCGACAGCAGCTGCTCACGGCGCTCCTCGGTACTGAGTCGGCGCCGGGCGCGCTCCCCCTCGTTCGCGGCCATGCCGCCACTTTACTTGACGTCGGTTCAACAAGCGGACCAGACTGAAACAGGTTATTGAACTCACGTACAACACGTGCGCGTCAGGGGTACGACCGTCCGCTGGATCAAGGGAGATCGCGTCATGGCGGAGACGACGGAGACCGGGCTGCCGAAGGGGTTCCGCGGCGCGGAGCAGGGATGGCCGGAGCTGCACCGCATCCCGCATCCGGCGCGCCGGGTGCCGCTGCTCGGCGATGTGCTGGGCGTCGACCGGCGCCGGCCCCTGCAGGACTCGATGCGCTTCGGGCGCGAGCTGGGCCCGATCTTCCGGCGCCGGGCGTTCGGCAACGAGTTCGTCTTCGTGTGGGGTGCGCGGCTCGCCGCCGACCTCGCGGACGAGTCCCGGTTCGCCAAGCACGTGGGCCTCGGGGTCGCCAACCTGCGGCCGGTCGTCGGGGACGGGCTGTTCACGGCGTACAACCACGAGCCGAACTGGCAGCTCGCGCACGACGTCCTCGCGCCCGGGTTCAGCCGGGAGGCCATGGAGACGTACCACGGGATGATGCTGTCGGTCGCCGGGCGGCTGACCGACCACTGGGACACCGAGCTGGCGGCCGGGCGCACGGTGGACGTGCCCGGGGACATGACCAAGCTGACCCTGGAGACGATCGCGCGCACCGGGTTCGGGCACGACTTCGGCTCCTTCGAGCGGGACCGGCCGCATCCCTTCGTCTCCGCGATGGTGGGCACGCTGACCTACGCCCAGCGGCTGAACAGCGTGCCCGGGCCGCTGGCCCCGCTGCTGCTGCGCGGCGCCGCCCGGCGCAACGCGGCCGACATCGCCTATCTGAACCGGACGGTCGACGAGCTGGTGGCCACCCGGCACGGCTCCGGCAGCGGCGCCGGGGACCTGCTGGACCGCATGCTGGAGACCGCCCACCCCGAGACCGGGGAGCGGCTGTCGCCGGAGAACGTCCGCAGGCAGGTGATCACGTTCCTGGTCGCGGGGCACGAGACCACCTCGGGCGCGCTCTCCTTCGCCCTGTACTACCTCGCCCGGCATCCGGAGATCGCCGCCAGGGCCCGCGCCGAGGTGGACCGCGTCTGGGGCGACACGCCCGCACCGGGCTACGACCAGGTCGCCAGGCTGCGCTACCTGCGCCGGGTGCTGGACGAGTCGCTGCGGCTGTGGCCGACCGCGCCGGCCTACGCCCGCGAGGCCAGGCACGACACGGTGCTGGCCGGGGAGCACCCGATGCGCCGGGGCGCCTGGACGCTGGTGCTGCTGCCGCTGCTGCACCGCGACCCCGAGGTGTGGGGCGAGGACGCCGAGCGCTTCGACCCCGACCGGTTCGACGCCAAGGCCGTACGGGCCCGACAGCCGCACACCTTCAAGCCGTTCGGCACCGGCGCGCGGGCCTGCATCGGCCGCCAGTTCGCGCTGCACGAGGCGACCCTGGTGCTCGGCCTGCTGCTGCGCCGCTACGAGCTGCGGCCCGACCCGGCCTACCGGCTCCAGGTCACCGAACGCCTGACGGTGATGCCGGAGGGGCTGCGGCTGGGCCTGGAGCGACGCACCCTGCCCGCTGGCACCGCTGCCCCGGTGACCGTGCCGGACGACGGCGCCGGGTCAGCCGCGCGCTGTCCAGTGCACGGGGCGGGTGAGTGACGCCGGGAGCCGGGTGCCGGCGCTGCCGCGTGCCGCGTTCAGCTGGGGCTGGGTGAGGAAGAAGGCGCCGGTGAGGTCCGCGTCGGTCAGGTCGGCGTCGCGCAGGTCGGCGCCGATCATGTCCGTGTCGCGCAGATCGGCGCCGGTGAGGTCGGCGGCGATGAGGTAGGCGCCGCGCAGGGTGGCCCCGCGCAGGTCGGCGCCCCGCAGCCGGGCGCCGATCAGGTCCGCGCCCCTGCGGTCCTTCCCCTTGCCGTTCTTGCCGTTGCCGTTCTTGCCCTTGCTTCCCTTGCCGGGCTTGTTTCCCTTGCCCTGCCTGTTCCCGTCGTCGCCGGTGACGCCCGCACGGGCCAGCTCGCTGGTGCGCAGCAGAAGGACGTTGACCTCCTGCCGGAGGGCGGCCACGTCCAGCGCGGCCAGTTCCTCGGGTGTGCCGAGGCTCAGGCGTTCCGTCTTCTCCCGTGCCGCGCGCAGGTCGGCGTGAACGGGCCGGGCGGCGTCCAGGCCGAGCGCCTCGGTCAGGTACCAGAGCAGTTCGTGGAGCTGGCGGACCACGGGGAACACGTCGAACATCGTGCGGGCGTGCTCATTGGGCCCCGTCCGCCAGTCCTGCCCGCCGAAGGTGATCTGCGAGACCTTCTGTCCCGCGCCGAAGCAGTCGTAGACCGTGCAGCCGGTGAAGCCCTTCTCACGCAGGTCGCTGTGGATGCCGCAGCGGTGGTCGCCCTGGAGGTTCGGACAGGGCTTGCCGGCGGGCTTGTCGAGCGCGAAGTCGGCGGAGCGCGCGAAGGGCAGCGCGACGCAGCACAGGCCGAAGCACTGGCCGCAGTCACCGCGCAGGTCGGCATGGTCGGTCGGTATCTGTTCCGGCATGCCGTCAAGCCTACTGACCTGCGCGGCTGCCCCGTGCCGGGCCGTTCACGGCGGCGACGGCCGCGGCGGGCCCTGCCTCCGGCGATCCGAGGGACTCATCCCCCGGCGAGCCGGTCGATCGCCTTGACCACCAGCCCCGTTCCGTCCTCTCCCGCCATGTGCTGCGCGGCCCGTACGGCGGCCCGCGCGTACGACTGCGAGCCGGTCACCCGCTCCAGGGCGGCGGCGAGGCGCTCGGCGGTGAGGGCGCGCAGCGGGACCGGGTCGGGGGCGGCCCCGAGCGCGGCGAGGCGGGCGGCCCAGAACGGCTGGTCGGCGGTGACCGGCACCGCGACCGAGGGCACCCCGGCGCGCAGCGCGGCCGCCGTGGTGCCCGCCCCGGCGTGGTGGACGACCGCGGCCAGGCGTGGGAACAGCAGGGCGTGCGGCAGGTCCCCGACGGTGAGCACGTCGTCCGCGTCGGCGGCGAGCCCGGCGGCTCCGGACTGCAGGATGCCGCGCAGCCCGGCCCGCCGCAGGGCCCCTACGACGATCTCGCCGAGCCGTTCGCCCTCCCCGCTCGCCATGCTGCCGAAGCCGACGAGGACCGGCCGGGGTCCGGCCCGCAGGAAGTCCTCGACGACGGTGGGGAGTTGCTCGCCGTCGGGAACATGGGGCCAGAAGGTGCCGGCGATCCGCAGTCCGGGGCGCCAGTCGGCGGGCCGGGGCACGAGGGCCGTGCTGAAGCCGTGCAGCACGGGCCAGTCGGCACGCTCCTGACGCCGGCGCGTCGCACGCGCGGACAGGGGCGCCAGTCCGAGGTCACGGCGCAGCCCGGTGACCGCCTGCGCGTAGATCCGGTCGACCATGCGCAGGGCGAACCGGCCGGCCAGCCGGTTGCCGGCCCGGCCCAGCGGGCGGGCGGCCATGACGGGGGGCGGGAAGTCGCCGGTCGGCGCGTTCGGCTGGAGATACGCGCCCAGGCTCGGGATGCCTCCGGCCTCGGACAGATGCCAGCCGAGCGGGGCCGTCGTGGCCGACAGCACGAGCAGGTCCGTGCCCTCGGCGACCGCGTCGGCGAAGCCCCGGCCGAGTTCGGTGACGAACGCGGCGGCCGTACGCATCAGTTCGCGTCCGCTGCC
Organism: Streptomyces sp. NPDC047085; assembly: GCF_040643735.1. NCBI lineage: Bacteria > Bacillati > Actinomycetota > Actinomycetes > Kitasatosporales > Streptomycetaceae > Streptomyces > Streptomyces sp. NPDC047085. The sequence continues at coordinate 70,643 of NZ_JBEYUW010000006.1, read as the reverse complement.
CGCTCCGCCGTGGGCCCGCGGGTCGGCGGGCAGCCGCGTGAAGCCCAGCCCGGCGTCGTGCGCGAGGGCGGCGAACGTGTCGGTGGTCGCCAGGGTGACCTCGTGTCCGGCGCCGGCCAGGGCGACGCCCAGGCCGGTGTAGGGCGCGACGTCGCCGCGGGAGCCGGCCGTGGCGATCAGGATTCTCATGGGTGCTCCTCGTCATCGGTGCGGGAGCCGTCACGGCGGGAGGCGTTGGCGTGGATCGCCTTGCTCACATAGGCGGCGAGGCCGGGGCGTTGCTGTGACGGCGGGACGAGGAGGGCGAAGGCGCGCGGGTCGGCGGCGACGTCGTCGGCGATGCGCCGGTGCATGTCCGGCGGGCAGGGGGTGAACCAGCGGGTGAGGTGGCGGCGGTGTTCCTCGGCGAGGTCCGTCGCGCGCTTCCCGTCGGCGGGTTCACCGGTGTCGAAGGCGGCGAGCAGTTCGACCCGCCAGGCGGCGGCCTCGCTCATCAGCTGCCGCCAGTCCTCCTTGCTGTGGGCTCCGGCCCGTGCCATGGCCTCGCGGTACGCGGCCGAGTGCTGCCATTTCAGCTGTGCCTCGGTGGCGTAGCTGAGGTCGAAGGAGATCTCGCCGAAGACCTCGAACCGTTCCTCGGGCGTGAGCGTCACTCCGGTCCGCTGCACCTCGATGGCCTGCTCGGCCACCTCGGCCAGGCGTTCCAGCCGGTCGATCTCCTCGCGCAACTGCCGCTGCCGGGACCGCAGATGGTCCAGGGCGCTGGCCCCCGGGTCGCGCAGGATGACGGTGATCTCGTCGAGCGGGAAGCCGAGTTCCCGGTAGAAGAGGATCTGCTGGAGCCGGCCCAGGTCGGCGTCGCTGTAGAGGCGGTAGCCGGCGCGGCTGCGGTCGCCGGGCGAGAGCAGCCCCGCCTTGTCGTAGTGGTGCAGCGTCCGCACGGTCACCCCCGCGAACGCCGCCACCTGCCCCACCGAGTACCCCATGTGCCTGCCCTTTCGTCCGCTCACAGCTTCAAGCCTGACGTAAGGGGAGGGTCAACTCGCGTCGGCCCCGGGGCCGTCGTGCTACCGGCCGAACACCTCGAAGGTCACCGCGGGCCTGCCTCCGAAGTGCTGGGCAGCGGCCGTGGTGTGCTCGGTCAGGAAGTCACGGACGTACGCCTCCGGGTCCTGAGCGGTCAACGCCTCGATGTAGGTGCGGTGTTCGAGCAGGGAGCGCACCGCCCGCTCCAGGCCGGGGCCGGCGTCGACGGCGTGGGTGGGCCGGTTCGAGCCGGCGACGGCCACCCAGCGGACGCCGTTCCAGGGCTCGAGGCCCTGCTCGGCGAGTTCGGGGAATATCCAGCGGTTCCCGGCGTCCGCTGCGGCGTCCAGGGTGGCGCGGCCGACGGCGACGTGGTCGGGGGTGTTCCAGGCGACACCGCCCCAGGTGTCACGGTGGTTGAGGGTGATGACGAGTTCGGGGCGGTGCCGGCGGATCGCGGCGGCGATGTCCCGGCGCAGCGCGGGGCCGTACTCGATGACGCCGTCCTGGTGGTCGAGGAACTCCACGGTGGTGACGCCGACCACGGCGGCACTGGCTCGCTGCTCGCGCTCGCGCAGCGGGCCGCACACGGCGGGTTCGAGGGTGTCGATGCCGGCCTCGCCGCGGGTCGCCAGTACGTAGGCGACCTCGCGGCCGGCGTCGCTCCAGGCGGCGACGGCCGCGGAGCAGCCGTACTCCAGGTCGTCGGGATGGGCCACCACGGCCAGGGCGCGCTGCCAGTCGTCGGGCAGGGGCTGCAACTCACTGATCTTCGCCTCGGTCATGGCGGACCAGCGTATTCGCTCCGCGGGTCGGGCCGCGAAAGACCGCACCATCGTCTGCCTACGTCGGCCGTCTGGCGGGTGCGGGCCGTCGGTGGCTGGTCGCGCCCACGCGGCGGAGCCGCATATCGGACACAGCCCCGCGCCCCTGAAGGGGCGCTGCCGTGCCCGGTGCTTCAGACCTCGTCGCGAGTGAGGGCGAGCAGTCGGTCCAGGACCCGCGGTGCGCCGGTGCGCAGGCCGTCGTGTTCGAACTCGTCGGTGACCCAGGTGCGCAGGCCGCGGATGGCGCGGGCGGTCTCCAGGGAGTGCCCGGTGTCGACGTACATGTCGTCGTGGTAGACGGCCGCGGCGACGCGTACCTCGTTGGCGGCGAGGCGCGCGGGGTCGTACAGGGGCTCCCAGTCGGTGCGGGCGGCGAGCAGGTCGGCCGTCTCCCGCAGCGGGCGCAGGGCGGGGTCGTTGTCGAAGGTCCAGGGGTGGACGGTCTCGCCGGTGAACAGGACCGGGGCGTCGCCGGCGAGTGCCTTGGCCGCGTCGAACTGCGGGAACTCGGCGCGCACGCGCTCGGCGGCCCAGTCCGTGGGGCGGGGGTCCTGGCCGTAGATCGTCTCGTGGACGAGGGCGTACAGCGGGTGGCCGGCGTACGACAGGAGGCTCTGGACCTGCTCCTGGAAGGCGTCGGAGAGTTCCATGCCGCCGGGGGTGCGGACGAGGGCGTCCTCCAGGAGGTAGTGCAGACGGTGGCTGCCGTCGCTCGTGCCGAGCATCAGGCCGAGGGACTGGAAGGCCTCGACGGTGAGGCGGTAGCCGCCGGGCAGGACGACGTCGTGGGTGAGCAGGTGGTCGGCGATGCGGCGGGCCCGTTCGGCGTCCTGCGGGTAGCGGGCGTAGTGGGCGTTCACCTTGCGTTCGATGCGCGGGTAGGCGGCCCGGTAGACGTCGTCGGCGTGGGCGTGCAGGGAGGGCAGGCCGCCGGTGATGATCGCGGTGTCGATGCCCTCGGGGGCCAGGGAGAGGTACGACACCGTGCAGAAGCCGCCGAAGCTCTGGCCGAGCACGGTCCAGGGGGCGCCGCCGGTCACCTGGGGGCGGATGGCCTCGCAGTCCCGGACGATCGAGTCGGCGCGGAAGTGGCCGAGGTAGGCGGCCTGTTCCGCCGGGCCGCCGCGCAGGGGCAGGGTCTGCCGGGTGGCGGGCGTGGAGCGTCCGGTGCCGCGCTGGTCGAGGAGGAGGACCCGGTAGTCCTTCAGGGCCCGGTCGAGCCAGGACTGCCGTCCGACGAAACGATTCGCCCCGAAGCCGGGGCCGCCCTGCAGATACACCAGCCACGGCAGGTCGTCCTGCCCCGCCTTGTCGCTCGCCACCGCCTCGCGGGCGTAAAGCTCGATGCTCTCGCCGCCGGGGTCGGCGTGGTCGAGGGGCACGGTGAAGTGGCGGTCGGTGAGGACGACGCCGGGCTGGCGATAGCTGAGGCTCAACGGGTCTCCCGGGACGGTTGGGACGGACGAGTCCCAGTTCAGCACATGGAAGGCCGGGGGCCGACCCCCGGGATCATGGATTGTCACTGAACAGCCGGTCAGCGGCCGGCGAGGCTGGAACGGCGGACACCAGCTCCGGCTGGAGCACCACGCGCCGGTGCTCATGGGCGCTGGGTCCGCCCTCGGTCTCGGTCTCCTCCACATCGGCTGCTGACCCGTGCCCAGCCGCTGACCCGGTACGCGCCCCGGGGCGACACCGCGCCCTGGCGGGAGGCGGAGGCCCGGCTCGCCGCGCGGTGAGCCTCGCTCCGCCCTCGGCGGCGTCCGCCCCTTACCCTGCAGTCGTCCGCTGACAGACCACGAGGAGCCGCGATGCGTGTCGCCCTGTTCCTGACCTGTGTCAACGACACGCTCTATCCGGACACCGGCCGAGCGGTGGTGAAACTGCTGACCAGGCTGGGCGTCGACGTCGACTTCCCGATGGGCCAGACCTGCTGTGGACAGGCGCACTACAACACCGGCTACCGGCACGAGGCGGAGCCGCTGGCCCGGCGGTTCTCCGAGGTCTTCGGGGAGTACGAGGCGATCGTGACCCCGTCCGGATCGTGCGGGGCGATGGTGCGGGAGCTGTATCCGCGTCTGGGCGAGCGGGCGCGGGCCGAGAGGCGCGGGGACGCGCTGGCGGCCACCCTGGCGCCGGTGGTCCCGAAGACGTACGAGCTGACGGAGTTCCTGGTGGACGTGCTGGGCGTGACGGACGTGGGTGCCTACTACCCGCACACCGTCACCTACCACCCGACCTGCCACGGGCTGCGCTCCTTGGGCCTCGGCGACCGTCCGCTCCGGCTGCTGCGCGCGGTCAAGGGTCTCGAGCTGGTCGAGCTGCCGGGGGCCGAGGAGTGCTGCGGGTTCGGCGGAACGTTCGCGGTGAAGAACGCCGAGGTGTCGGCGGCGATGGGCGCGGACAAGGTACGCAACGCGGAGTCGACCGACGCCGAGGTGCTGTGCGCCGCCGACAACTCCTGTCTGATGCACATCAGCGGCACCATGAGCCGGCTGCGCACGGGCATGCGGCCGGTGCACATCGCGGAGATCCTGGCGAGCACGGAGGAGGAACCGGCCGTATGAGCGGGACGTTCGTGGGAATGCCGGCGTTTCCAGTCGCCGCGCGCGAGACGGTGCGCGATCGCACCCTGCGCGGCAATCTGCGGCACGCCACGCACACCATCCGCGCCAAGCGGGCGAAGGCCGTGGCCGAGCTGTCCGACTGGGCCGCGCTGCGGGAGGCCGGCAGGCGGATCAAGGACCACACGCTGCGCCATCTCGACCGGTATCTCGTCGAGTTGGAGGAGTCGGTCACGGCGGCGGGCGGCACCGTGCACTGGGCGGCGGACGCGGACGAGGCCAACCGGATCGTCGCCGAACTGGTCAAGGCCACCGGCGAGTCGGAGGTCGTCAAGGTCAAGTCGATGGCCACGCAGGAGATCGGACTCAACGAGGCCCTCGAGGCGGAGGGCATCCGGGCCTACGAGACCGATCTCGCCGAACTGATCGTGCAGTTGGGCAAGGACCGCCCCTCGCACATCCTGGTCCCGGCCATCCACCGCAACCGGGGCGAGATCCGGGACATCTTCCGCGCCGAGATGGGCGCATGGGGCCGCCCGGCCCCCGAGGACCTGACCGACACGCCCGCCGACCTGGCCGAGGCGGCCCGCCTGCATCTGCGGGAGAAGTTCCTGCGGGCCAAGGTCGGGATCTCCGGCGCCAACTTCATGGTCGCCGAGACCGGCACGCTGGTGGTCGTCGAGTCCGAGGGCAACGGCCGCATGTGCCTGACCCTGCCCGAGACGCTGATCTCCGTCGTCGGCATCGAGAAGATCGTGCCCACCTGGCGGGACCTGGAGGTCTTCCTCCAGACGCTCCCCCGCTCCTCGACGGCGGAGCGCATGAACCCGTACACGTCGATGTGGACCGGCACGACCGACGAGGACGGCCCGCGCGCCTTCCACCTCGTGCTGCTGGACAACGGCCGCACGGACACGCTCGCCGACGAGGTCGGCCGCCAGGCGCTGCGCTGCATCCGCTGCTCGGCCTGCCTGAACGTGTGCCCGGTGTACGAGCGGGCCGGCGGCCATGCCTACGGCTCGGTGTATCCCGGCCCGATCGGCGCCATCCTCAGCCCTCAACTCCGGGGCACGGCAAGCGAGATCGATGCCTCGCTGCCGTATGCGTCCTCGCTGTGCGGGGCCTGCTACGAGGTGTGCCCGGTGGCCATCGACATCCCCGAGGTGCTGGTGCATCTGCGGGAGCGGGTGGTCGAGGGCGGTCCGGCGGTCCGGCAGGGCAACCGGGTGGTGCTGAAGCCGGCCAAGGGGCACGCGGCCGAGCGCGCGGCCATGCGGGCGGCACGCTGGACGTTCGCGCATCCGGGCGCGCTCCGCTCCGGCCAGCGGCTCGCCTCCCGCACCCGCCGGCTGCTTCCGCGCTCGCTGCCCGGCCCCGGCCGGGCGTGGACCGGGACCCGGGACCTGCCGCCGGTGCCGGAGGAGCCGTTCCGGGACTGGTGGCAGCGTACGCGCGGCGGAAAGGACGAGGCGAAGTGAACAGCAGGGACCGGGCGAAGTGAGCAGCAGGGACGGGGCGGAATGAGCAGCAGGGAGCGGATCCTGGGCCGGGTGCGGCGCGCGCTCGCCGACGTACCGGCCGACGACACGCCGTACGAGCAGGCTGTGCCGAGGGACTATCTGCGGGAGCACGGCGAGCGCACGGTCGCGGAGACGGTGGAGCTGCTGGCCGAGAACCTCGCGGACTACCGGGCGATCGTGCACCGCACCGACGAGGAGGAGCTGCCGTATCTGATCATGCGGCTGCTGGCGGAGCGCGGCTCGCCGGAGATGCTGGTGCCGCCATGGCTGCCTCCGGAGTGGCTGTCCGCCGCCGATCCGGTGCGGATCCACGACCGGGCGTCGGTCACACCCCACCGGCTCGACCAGGTGGGCAGCGTGGTCACGGGCTGCGCGGTGGCGATCGCCGAGACCGGCACGATCGTCCTCGACGGCTCCCCGGACCAGGGCAGGCGCCGCATCTCTCTCATCCCCGACCACCACATCTGTGTCGTCAGGGTGCCGGACCAGGTCGTCTCCTCCGTCCCGCAGGCCCTCGAACGCCTCGACCCCACTCGCCCGCTGACCTGGATCTCCGGCCCCTCCGCCACCAGCGACATCGAACTGGACCGGGTGGAGGGCGTGCACGGGCCGCGCACCCTGGAGGTGGTGCTGCTCAGCGCCTCGGGCGACTGAGCGCGCGGTCGGCACACCGAGTGGCTAGCTTGAGGGAATGATCCGGTTCGAGCAGGTCACCAAGCGGTATCCGGACGGTACGACCGCGGTGGACGACCTCTCCTTCGAGGTGTCCGAGGGCGAACTCGTCACGCTGGTCGGCCCGTCCGGCTGCGGCAAGACGACCACCATGATGATGGTGAACCGGCTCATCGAACCGACCTCCGGCCGGATCTTCGTGGGCGGCGAGAACATCGCCGAGGTCGACCCGGTACGGCTGCGCCGCCGTATCGGGTACGTCATCCAGCAGGTCGGGCTCTTCCCGCACCGCACCGTCCTGGACAACACGGCGACCGTGCCGGCCCTGCTCGGCTGGAAGCGGGCCAAGGCCCGCGCGCGGGCCGCCGAACTGCTCGATCTGGTCGGGCTCGACCCGAAGACGTACGGGCCCCGCTACCCGGAACAGCTGTCCGGCGGGCAGCGGCAGCGGGTCGGCGTGGCCCGGGCGCTCGCGGCCGACCCGCCGGTCCTGCTGATGGACGAGCCGTTCGGGGCGGTCGACCCGGTGGTGCGCGAGCAGCTGCAGGACGAGTTCCTGCGGATGCAGGACGCGGTGCGCAAGACGGTGCTGCTGGTCACGCACGACATCGAGGAGGCCGTCCGGCTCGGCGACCGGATCGCCGTGTACGGGCAGGGCCGGATCGAGCAGTTCGACACGCCGGGGGCGGTGCTCGGGGCACCGGCGACGCCGTACGTCGCCGCGTTCGTGGGCACCGACCGCGGGCTGAAGCGGCTGTCGGTCACCGCGATCGAGCCGGACGATCTGGAACAGCCTCCCGTGGCCCGCCTGGACGAGCCCGCCGAAGGTGCCGTGGAGCGGCTGCGGGCCGAGGGCTCCCGGTGGGCGGTCGTCCTCGACACGCAGGGCGATCTGCACGGCTGGGTCGGCATCGACGAGCTGGCCGCCGGCGGCACCGTCGGGGACCTCGCGCACCGGATGACCGCGTGGGTGCCTGTGGGCGCCCCGCTGAAGCAGGCGTTCGGAGTGATGCTCCAGTACGACGCCGGGTGGGTCGCGGTCCTGGACGGCGCGCGGTTCCTGGGCGTGCTGACGCCGGCGAAACTGCACGAGGCACTGCGCCGCTCGGTGGACGCGGACGCACGGGGCGTCACGCGCGGCCAGGTGCCGTTCGACTCGGTCTCGGACGCCTGACACGGCCGCTACTTCAGCAGGCCCTTGTCCTTCAGGTAGGTGCGTGCGACGTCGGCGGGGAGCCGGCGCCAGCTGTCGACCTGCCGGTTCATGTCGGCGAGGTCCTCGGTCGTCAGCACGGAGTTGAGCTTGCCGAGCGCCTTCGCCACCCTCGGGCTTCCGGCGCGGGAGCGGTTGACGACGGGGACGACGTAGTCGGCGTTCTGCAGGTGCTTGTCGTCGGCGAGCAGGACCAGGCCGAACTGGTCGAGGGTGGCATCCGTGGTGGTGGTGAGCACCATCTGGTCCCGGCCGGACTGCACGGCCCGCTTGGCCTGGGTGGTGCCGACGCCCTTCGGGTCGATCCCGGTGATGTCGATGCCGTACACCCTCTTCAGTCCCGGCTCGCAGTACGGCCGTTGCACGCATTCGTCGCCCGCGGCGAGCCGCACCTTCAGTCCCGAGGCGCCGAGGTCGCTGAGGGTGCTGAGGCGGTGCTGCCGGGCGTAGGCGCCGGCGACCGCGAAGGCGTTCTGGTCCACGGCCCGGCCGGGCGGCAGGACCGTGAGCCCCCGGGGTGTGGCGAGTGCGCGCAGGGCTTTCATCGTGGCGTCGAGGTCGGGTGAGCCGACCGGCCGCGCGTCGGCGCCGTGGGTCTTGGCGTTCAGCCAGTCGGCGAAGGTGGCCGCGTACTCCGGGACCACGTCGATCTGGCCGGACTCCAGGGCGGGCTCGTACAGTTCCCGGTTGTTGACGCTGATCAGGGACGTCTTGTAGCCGGCCTGGTTCAGCAACTGCGCGTACATCTGGGCGAGCAGGTCGCTCTCGGTGAAGCCGGCCGAGCCGATGGTGAGGTGGTGGCGGTCGCCGGGCGGCGCGGTGACCTGGCCCCGGTTCTCCAGGGAAGGGCCGGTGGTGCAGGCGGCCAGGGCGAGGAGCGCGGCCGCCGTCGGCACGGCGCCGCCCCTCATCGGCCGCCCCTGGCCCACATGGGTGCCAGGCGTTCGGCGATCTCGAAGACGGCCTCGACGACGAGGGCGAACACGGCGACGAGGAGCGCGCCGGCGACCACCTGGGGCGTGCTGGCCAGGTTGAAGCCCGCCGTGATGATCCGGCCCAGTCCGCCGCCGCCCGCGAGCGCGGCGATGGTGGCGGTGGCGACGAGCTGGACGGCCGCGATCCGCACGCCGTTGAGCACCATGGGGAGCGAAAGGGGCAGTTCCACGTGAAACAGCATCTGCCGCCCGGTCATCCCCATGCCCCGTGCCGCCTGTACGACGCTGCGGTCGACCTCGCGCATGCCGACGTAGGCGTTGGTGAGCAGCGGCGGTACGGCGAACAGGACCAGGGCGACCACCGTGGGCCCCTCGCCCCACCTCCCGACCGGGGTCAGCAGCAACAGGACCAGCACCGCGAAGGTGGGGACGGCCCGGCCCACGTTGGAGATGTTGACGGCGAGCGCGCCGCCCCTGCCGAGGTGGCCGAGGACCAGCGCGACCGGGAGTGCGATCAGGCAGCTGATGAACAGGCAGACGACGGTGAGCACCAGATGCTGGAGCAGCCGGTGCCAGACGCCGTCGTCGCCCGACCAGTGCGCGGGGTCGGCGAGCCAGCCCCATGCGGCGTTCAGGGTGTTCATGCGCGGACCCCCGCCCGGGCCCAGGGCGTGATCAGCCACTGCACGCCCAGCAGGAGCAGGTCGGCGGCGACGGCGATCAGCACGCACAGCACGGACGCGGTGAGCACCTGGGCCTTGAAGTAGGTGTTCATGCCCGCGTAGATCAGGTTGCCGAGTCCCCCGAAGCCGACGATCGCGCCGACCGTGACCAGCGAGACCGCCGAGACCGCCGCGATGCGCAGTCCGGCCATCGCGGCGGGCAGGGCGAGGGGCAGTTCGACGGTGAGCAGCAGCCGGATCGGGCCGTAGCCGAGGCCGCGTGCCGCCTGCCGGGTCTCCCGCGGGACCGCGCGCAGTCCGGCGAGGATGTTGCGCACGAGCAGGGTGAGCGAGTACAGCACCAGTCCGGCGACGACGAGGGTGGCCGAGAGGCCGTAGACGGGGAGCAGCAGGGAGAACATCGCCAGGGACGGGATGGTGTAGAGGATCGTCGTCACGCCGAGGACCGGGCCGGCCGCCAGGGCCCAGCGGCGGGCCAGCACCGCGAGCGGCAGGGCGATCATCAGGCCGATGAGGACCGACACCGCAGTCAGTTCGAGGTGCTGGACGACCGCGTCGAGCAGGATCTGCCGGCGGGTCCTCAGATAGGCCCCGCAGATCCACTCGTTGCGCGCGAGGCAGTCGTCCGGGGCCGCGGTCACGACTCCATTCCACCGGGCGCGCGAGGGGGTCGGCGCGTTGGCGTGACCCGTCCGGGGTGGGCGGGGATGCCCGGGGAATTCCGTGACAGGGTGCTGAACAAGCGCTTAGATAGGTTCCAGACACCGAGTACGTCCCGTACAAGGAACGCAGATCCCGACCCCGCCGGAGGCCCCGTTGTTCACGTCCGTCGACGACGTCTCCGCCCGTCTCGCCGAGACCGGGTACCTCGCCTCGCCCGCCGTGGCCACCACCGTCTTCCTCGCCGCCCGGCTGGGCAAGCCGCTGCTGGTGGAGGGTCCCGCCGGGGTCGGCAAGACCGAGCTGGCCAAGGCCGTCGCCCAGGTCGCGGACGCGCGGCTGGTGCGGCTGCAGTGCTACGAGGGCGTGGACGAGTCCCGCGCGCTGTACGAGTGGAACCACGCCAAGCAGCTGCTGCGTATCAGCGCGGGCCGCGACGAGAGCTGGGACGAGACCCGCACCGACATCTTCAGCGAGGAGTTCCTGCTCCCCCGCCCCCTGCTGACCGCGATCCGCGGCGACGAGCCGACGGTCCTGCTGATCGACGAGACCGACAAGGCCGACGTGGAGATGGAGGGGCTCCTGCTGGAGGTGCTCAGCGACTTCCAGGTCACCGTCCCCGAGCTGGGCACGATCACCGCGACCCGCCGCCCCTTCGTCGTGCTCACCTCCAACGCCGGCCGGGAGCTGTCCGAGGCGCTGCGCCGCCGCTGTCTGTTCCTGCACATCGGCTTCCCCGAGGAGGAGCTGGAGCGGCGGATCGTACGGCTGAAGGTGCCGGGGCTCGGCGAGGCGCTGGCCGAGTCCGTGGTGCGGGTGGTGGGGGCGCTGCGCGCGATGGACCTGCGCAAGGTGCCGTCCGTCGCCGAGACGATCGACTGGGCGCGCACGCTGCTCGCGCTCGGCGCCGGCACGCTCGACGAGATGGTCGTACGGGACACCCTCGGGGTGATCCTCAAGCACCAGGACGACGTGCAGAAGGCCGCCGCCAAGCTGGACCTGAGCGCACTGTGAACGCCGTGAGCGATGCGAGCGCCGTGAGCGATAAGACCATTGTGGGCGATATGAACGATGCGAGCGGTGTGAGCGGTGTCGAAGGGCGGATCACCGGTCTGGTCGGCGCGCTGCGCGCGCACGGCGTGCGGATCGGCACCGGGGAGACCGTCGACGCGGCCCTCGCGGCCGAGGCGCTGGGGTTCGCCGACCGGGAGCTGCTGCGCGAGGGGCTGGCCGCGACCCTGCTGCACGGGGAGAACCAGCGGGCGGTGTTCGACCCGGTCTTCGACCTGTACTTCCCGCACGGCGTCGGCGGTCCCGGCACGGAACGGGCGGACCGTGAGGAGCTGCGCGACCGGCTCGCGCAGGCGCTGGCCGCCGACGACCGGTCGCTGATGGCGCGGCTGGCGGTGGAGGCGGTCGACAGCATGGGCGGGTACGGGGGTTCGCCGGGCTCGGACGGCTGGTCGGCGTACCAGACCCTGGAGCGGCTCCGCCCGGGGACCCTGCTGGCCCGGGTGCGGTCCGACGTCCGTGGCCAGGGCGGGGAGCCGGGGTTCGCGGACCGGCTGCTGGACGACGAGCTCCGGCGCCGTATCGAGGAGTTCCGGCGGCTGGTCGGGGCGGAGGCGCGGCGCCGGGTCGCCGAGCTGCGCGGGCGGGACCAGATCGCCCGACGGGCCGTCCGTCCGACCACCGACCGCGTGGACTTCCTGTACGCGGGCCGGGACCAGCTCGCCGAGCTGCGCAGGACCGTGCAGCCGCTGGCCCGCAAGCTGGCGACCCGGCTGGCCGCGCGCCGGCGCCGGGCCGCGCGCGGCACGATCGACCTGCGCCGCACCGTGCGCTCCTCGCTGTCCACCGGCGGGGTGCCGATGCGGCCGGTACTGCGCAGGCGCCGCCCCGCCCGGCCCGAACTGGTGCTGCTGTGCGACGTGTCGGGCTCGGTGTCGGGCTTCTCCGACTTCACGATGCTGCTGGTGCAGGCGTTGCACGACCAGTTCAGCAAGGTGCGGGTGTTCGCCTTCGTCAACCGCCTGGACGAGGTGACCGGCCTGCTCGACCACGGCCGCGCCGACCCGGACGGGCTGAGCACCCGGATCCGCGCGGAGGCCACGCTCACCGGCTGGCACGGCAGCAGCGACTACGGCGTCGCGCTCGGGGAGTTCGCCGAGCGGTACGGTGCCGCGGTCGGCCCGCGCACCACGGTGTTCGTGCTCGGGGACGCCCGTACGAACATGAGCGACCCGAACCTGCCCGCCGTCCGCGAGCTCGCCCGGCACGCCCGCCGCGTCTACTGGCTGAACCCCGAGCCCCGCACCCAATGGGGCACCGGCGACTCCGCCGCGCCCGCCTACGCCGAGCTGGTGGAGATGCACGAGTGCCGCACGGCCCGCCAGCTCGGCGCGATCATCGGACGGCTGCTGCCGGTGTGACGGGCGGCCGCTGTGGCGGTCGGGCATGATCGACTGGTTCATCCCGCCCCGCTCCCGGCCCCCCCCATCGCCCGCGCCACAAGGACGTACACCATGACCCACCCGTACGGACGTACGCCATGACCCACTCGCACGTGCCGCTCGGCACCTTCCCCACCCCCGTCGAACCGGCACCCCGGCTGGCCGCGGCGCTCGGGCTCGGACCGGAGGACCTCTGGGTCAAGCGGGACGACCTGACCGGTCTGGGCGGTGGCGGCAACAAGATCCGCAAGCTGGAGTGGACCGCGGGCGCGGCTCTCGCCGAGGGCGCGGACACCCTGGTGACCACGGGCGCCCCGCAGAGCAACCACGCCCGGCTGACCGCCGCCGCGGCCGCCCGGCTGGGCCTGGACGCCGTCCTGGTGCTGCGCGGCTCGCCGGGCGCGTCGCGGTCCGGGAACCTCGCGCTGGACGGGCTGTTGGGGGCGCGGGTGGCCTGGGCGGGCGACGTCGACCAGGCCGGGCTGGACGCGGCGGCGGCCGAGGCGTGCGTACGGCTGCGTGCCGAGGGTGCGCGGCCGGCGCTGATCCCGTTCGGTGGGTCCAGCACGCTGGGCGCGCGAGGGTATGTGCGGTGCGGCGAGGAGCTGCGGGAGCAGGTGCCGGACCTGGTCACGGCGGTCGTCGCGCTCGGCTCCGGCGGCACCATGGCGGGCCTGGTGGCCGCCCTCGGCACGGATGCGGTGCTCGGTGTCGACGTGGGCGCGCTGGCCGATCCGGCCGCGGCGGTGACGGAGTTCGCGCGCCCGCTGACCACCGAGGAGGTCACCGCGGACCGGCTGCGGGTGCGCCGGGACCAGGTGGGCGGCGGATACGCGGCGCTGACCGGCCCGGCATCCGATGCGCTCCGGCTCGCCGCCCGCACCGAGGGGCTCGTCCTGGACCCCACCTACACCGGCCGTGCCCTGGCCGGCCTGATCGCCGCCGTACGCGACGGCGAGGTGCGGCGGGGAGAGCGGACCGTGTTTGTGCACACCGGCGGCCTGCCCGGCCTGTTCGGGCACGCGGAGGCGCTCGCCTTCGCCGAGGAAGGGGTCGTACCGTACACGGGCTGACGAGCGCGGGCTGACGGGTCGGCCGCGCGGCTCCTCTCCCGGCGTCCACACCCGCCCGCCGACACACAACATCCGCCCGCCGACACACGACGGCGCCGGACCGCACCCTGTACGACCCGGCGCCCGGTGGCGGACGGTGGACCGCCCCACCGCCCCACCGCTCTAGTCCCCCTTGGCGTACACGTTGGCCATGGTCCCGGCGAAGTCGAACACCACGACCTGCTCGTCGCCCACCACCCAGGCGTCGTGGCCCGGGGAGCACACGAAGACGTCGCCGGGGCCGATCTCGGCCTCGCCGCCCTCGTCCATGGCGAGGTGCATCCGCCCCTTCACCACATAGCCGTTGTGGGGGACCATGCACTTCTCGGTGCCCGCGATCGGCGCAACGGACTCGGACCAGCGCCAGCCCGGTTCGAAGGTGCCCACGGCGAAGTCGAGCCCGGTCAGGTGCAGGGCTTCGAGGTGGCCGCGGGGGAAGTCACGCCGCTCGTCGGGCTTGTCGACCGTCTTCACTTCCAGCATGACGGTGTCCTCCCTTCCGGCCGCTCACCACGGCCGGGGCCGGCCTCCGCCCCCGGCGACTCGGACGGCACCGACGCGACGGCGACCGTGCCCCACGCTTCCATCGTCGGCCCGACCCTACGGGGACGCCATCCGGCACCTCGCGGACAACGATGTCAGCGCGACCGGGATGCCTCTGCACATCCCCACCTCCGCCTTCGCCTCCCGCGCGCTGCAACGGCACTGTCCTGGGCCGGAGTTCGCGGGAGGTCGGGAGTCGGGCGGCCATCGCGGTCGCCCGTCGGCTCGGCATGCGCGAGGACGGGGCACCTCACCGCTGAGGCGGCCGGGCCGATCCGGTGGCGGCCGCGCTCGCCGAGGGTATCCGCAGCGCCCCGGCGAGCCCGACCACACCGATCCGGCGAACTACGCCCCGGGCTGGGCGAGTTCGATCTCTGTCACCTGCGCCTCACCCACCGGGCTCTCCCCCGCCCCTACCCGGCGGGGGATGAACACAGCCACGAGCAGCGCCAGCACCGCCGCCCCCGAACCGACCGCCATGACGGTCTTGAAGCCGTTCTCGGAGGGCAGCCGGGTCGCGCCGAAGGCGGTGGTCATGTGGGCGAGGATCACGCCCGCGAGGGCGCTCGCGGTGGAGGTGCCGATGGAACGCATGAGGGTGTTCAGGCTGTTCGCCGCGGCCGTCTCGGACGGGTCCACGGCGCCCATGATCAGGGCGGGCATCGCGCCGTAGGCGAAGCCGATGCCGGCGCCGATGACGCAGGACGCGACGAGCAACTGCCAGACGGCGGCCATCATCACGATGCTGAGCCCGTACCCGCCGGCCACGATCACCGCGCCGCACATCAGGGTCACCTTCGGCCCCCACGTCCTGGAGATGAACGCGGAGACGGGCGCCATCGCCATCATGACCAGGCCGGTCGGGGCCATGACCAGGCCCGCGTCGAGCAGCGACTTGCCCAGGCCGTAACCGGTCGCCCGAGGCAACTGCAGGAGCTGCGGAAGGACGAGGGACATCGCGAACATCGAGAATCCGAAGGCGACCGAGGCGAGGTTGGTGACGAGCACCTGACGGCGGGCGGTGGTGCGCAGGTCCACCAGAGGCTGTGCGGCACGCAGTTCGTAGAGTCCCCAGGCGATCAGGACGACGACCGCGGCCGCGAACAGGCCGAGGGTGGTGCCGCTGCCCCAGCCCCAGTCGGCGCCCTTGGAGATCGCCAGCAGCAGGCAGACCAGACCGGTCGCCATCCCGATCGCGCCGGGCAGGTCGAAGCGCCCGCCGGTGCGCACCGACGACTCGGGCACGAACAGCAGGACGAGGACGGCGGCGACGGCGCCGAGCGCGGCCGAGGTCCAGAACAGCATGTGCCAGTCGAAGTGGTCGGCGAGGAGTGCGGCGGCGGGCAGACCGAGGGCGCCGCCGACGCCGAGGGAGGCGCTCATCAGGGCGGTGGCGGAGCCGAGCCGTTCGGCGGGCAGTTCGTCGCGCATGATGCTGATGCCGAGCGGGATGACGCCGGAGGCCAGGCCCTGGAGCGCGCGGCCGACGATCATCGGGGCGAGCGTGTCGCTGAGCGCGGCCGTGACCGAGCCGGCGACCAGCATGACCATGCTGGTCAGCAGCATCAGCCGCTTGCCGTACATGTCGCCGAGCCGGCCCATGACGGGCGTGGCGACGGCGGCCGCGAGCAGCGTGGCCGTGACCGCCCAGGCCGCGTCCGAGGCCGGGGCGTGCAGCAGCTCGGGAAGTTCGGGGACGATCGGGATGACCAGGGTCTGCATCAGCGAGACCACGATCCCGCCGAGGGCCAGCACCGCTACGACGACGTTCGTGCGCGGTGCGGTGGGGGACTCCCCCGCCTGGGTGGGCCGGGGTCGTACAGGGGACATGCTCGGGCCTCCGTCGGGACGCGCGGAATGCGGGGCAGGAACTCCCCGAATGTAAGTCAGTTGCTTGACTTAAGCAAGGAGACTCTTCGCCGACTGTGGCAGCGTCTCCGGTACTGCGCCCCTGGTACTGCGCCCCGGTATTGCGCCCCCCGGTGCGTGTCCTGCTCCGTCTCACCGGTGCCGCCGGACGGCTCGTTACCTGCGAGCCGGATCCCGGTCGCTCGGCAACGGTGACGGGCTGCCGCTAAGTTGGGCGGCATGAGCAACCTTGACCGCGCGCCCGAACCGAGCGTGTGCGGCGGCCGCGGATTCGTCGTCGCCGAACCCGTGCGCGAGCTGCTGAGCCCCCGTCACGTCCAACTCGGCGAGTCGACCGAGGTGCGCCGACTGCTGCCGAACCTCGGCCGGCGCATGATCGGCGCGTGGGCGTTCGTCGACCACTACGGCCCCGACGACATCGCCGACGAGCCCGGCATGCAGGTCCCGCCGCATCCGCACATCGGGCTGCAGACGGTCAGCTGGCTGCACGAGGGCGAGGTGCTGCACCGCGACTCCACCGGGAGCCTCCAGACGATCCGCCCGAAGCAGCTGGGCCTGATGACCTCGGGCCGGGCGATCAGCCACTCCGAGGAGAGCCCGAAGCCGCATGCCCGGTTCCTGCACGGCGCGCAGCTGTGGGTCGCCCTCCCGGACGAACACCGCCACACCGAGCCCCGGTTCGAGTTCCACGCGGAGCTGCCCACGGTCACCGCGCCGGGCCTGACCGCGACGGTGATCCTCGGCGACCTCGACGGATCCTCCTCCCCCGGTACGACGTTCACCCCGATCGTCGGCGCCGACCTCGCCCTCACCCGGGGCGCCGACGTCCGCCTCCCCCTCGACCCCGACTTCGAGTACGGCGTCCTGGCGATGTCCGGCGAGGTCCACGTGGACGGCGTACCGGTCCTCCCCGGCTCGATGCTCTACCTCGGCTGCGGGCGCACCGAACTCCCCCTCCGCGCCGAGTCGGACGCCGGAATCATGCTCCTGGGCGGCGAACCGTTCGCCGAGGAGCTGATCATGTGGTGGAACTTCGTCGGGCGTACACAGGAGGACATCGCCCAGGCCCGCGAGGACTGGATGAAGGGAACCCGTTTCGGTGAGGTGAAGGGCTACGCCGGGAGTCCGCTGCCCGCGCCGGAGCTGCCGCCGGTGCCGTTGAAGCCACGAGGAAGGGTCCGCTGACCCTGGAAAGCCCGAGTCTCCCGTCCAGGGGGTCCGAGACCGTGTCTACGCCCGTCCGGCCACGAGGACCCCTGGTGGCGAGGGCCCTTGGATGCTGCCGCACGGACTCCTCCGAGGCTGTCCGCGTTTCCAAGGTCTGGGCATCTGAGGGCAGCTTTGGCTGGACGAATACTGACCCAATGCTAACTTTACTGATGAGTCATCAGAACATGGTGAAGCGGTGTGGTCGCCCCTTGATGCTCGGCATGGGGGTCAGATCGTCTGCATGCCGTAGTCGGCTGATGCTGCCTCCGGAGCCGATCAGCCTCGGGGCCAGCCGTCGCATGCCGACCACTCGAGTGGTTGTGGGAACCCAACAGGTTCAAGTGGAGTGACGAACGTCCGACCCTTGCGGCCTGTAGGTCGGCCCGGAGAGTTCCGGCCGCGGCATAGACGACTGGGGTGACGTCGCCCTGCCAGGCCAGGTCGGCGCGGGTGCGCCCAGCCCCAACACATGCAGGGCGCCGATCACCTTGCTCCGATCCACGTCCCACTTCGGGATACTCGCAGTCGATATCACTACCAGTAACACGCACCACAAGAGCGGGCCGGCCATCGAACTCCGCCCGACCTCATCGACGAGGCCGCCGAGATCCTGAACCGTCATCTGAGCAACTCAACGCACCAAGCCGACTGACCGCGCCGCAGGCCGGATGCCCTGTTCACCAACCACGGCTACGCCCACAAGGTCTGTGCCGTTTCTTTTGGTGCCTGTCGGTCGTCAACGTTGTCTTGCCATTGCGGTGTGAGAGCCTCCGGGCATGAGTTACGACTTGGCTGTCTGGGAAGGAGAGTGGCCGGCGGACGACAGGACCGCCGGTCGAGTCTTCACGGATCTCTTCGACCGCTACCTGGACACAGAGGTGGGTTCTCCTCCGACCGAGCGCATCGCGGCTTATGTTGCCGCGCTTGCTGAGCGGTGGGGTGACGTGACTGATGATGCGGGGGACGCCTCGCCGTGGGCCGCAGGGCCGTTGATCGGCGGGGCCGGTGGCCCGCTCGTCTACTTCCCGATGAGTTGGAGCAGGGCTGAGGAGGTCTCTGCTTGGGCAGCGGCCCTCGCGGGCTCGATGGGGCTGGTCTGCTTCGATCCTCAGCAGAATCGACGCAGGCCCTGACGGTCTTGGTCAGGCGGCGGTGTCCGATCAGAAGCGCCGCCAGACCGACGAAGGCGAGGAAGTGCTCGGCCTTGCGCTCGTAGCGGCGGTGCAGGCGGCGGCATCCGGCGAGCCAGGAAACCGTCCTCTCCACGACCCAGCGGTGGTGGCCCAGCAGCCGCGCGGAGGACTCGATGCCTTTGCGGGCGATGCGGTGGCGGATTCCGCGCTTTCGTAGCCATCGGCGCAGGTGGTCGTAGTCGTATCCCTTGTCGGCGTGGAGCTTGGCCGGACGTCGGCGGCGCGGACCGCGTCGGGTACGGATGGGCGGGATGCCTCGTACGAGAGCTTTCAGACCGAGGCTGTCGTGCATGTTGGCGCCGGAGATGCCCAGTGACAGGGGCAGCCCGTTCCGGTCGGTGATCAGGTGGATTTTCGATCCGCTCTTGCCGCGGTCGGTCGGATTCGGTCCGGTAAGTGGCCCCCTTTTGCCGCCCGGACGCTGACGGAGTCGATCGCGCACCGCGACCAGTCCAGTTCACCGTGGGCGCCGAGTTCGTCGAGGACGACCCTGTGGAGCCTGGCCCAGACCCTGGCCCGGCTCCACTGGGCGAAACGCCGGTAGACCGTGGGCCAGGCAGGCCCGAACACCGGCGGCAGTTGACGCCAAGTGCAGCCCGAGGTGGCCACGAAGATGATTGCCGCAAGGGTCTCGCGGTCACCTATCCGCCGCCGACCCCCGCCCTGCGGACGCTTCACCTCCGTCGGCGGTACCACCCGCCGGAACAGCGCCCACAACTCGTCCGGCACCAGCCGCTCAACCAGATCCGTCATGCACGGTTCAACGACCGATCACGCCAAAAGAAACGGCGTCTAATGCGTCGGGCGACCTGAGTGTCAAACAACGGGTGTCCATTTTGCCCGTCCCAGGCCAGCGCCCGGCAGCACCCCGCAGTCAGATGAACCGTCGTGCGACGGTAAGGGCCCGGCGTCCCGAAGCCGGGATGCCGGGCCCTTACCGGGGCGCGATCAGGCGGGGCGGATGTTCTCAGCCTGCGGGCCCTTCTGGCCCTGTGTGACGTCGAACTCGACCTTCTGGCCCTCCTGCAGCTCGCGGTAGCCCTGGCTGGCGATGTTGGAGTAGTGGGCGAAGACGTCGGGGCCGCCGCCCTCCTGCTCGATGAAGCCGAAGCCCTTCTCGCTGTTGAACCACTTCACTGTGCCCTTGGCCATGACTGTCTCCTTTGAGGGAAACCGGGCACGCACCCTGCGTGACCGGGAGGTGATCGCCCTGGTCCGGAGAGGCGCTGAACAGCAAGAACGCCCGTGAGGCGATCACGGGCGAACGGAACTTCGGAACCACGACTGCTGATCACAACGCTATAACGGCATGACGGAAGCCGCTAGCGAAAACGCGCCAGCATCCGGCCCGGAACGAAGGGCTGGATCGCCCGTGAGGCTCGGCCGATGGCGATCAAGCAGTTTCGCGCCCTTCTTCTGCACAAGGATGCGGCGAGGCATGGCCTCTCCCCGCCGCCGACTGTTCTCCGGGTGGGCCCCACCGATCATGCGTGACCGGCCCCTCCCCACACGACGTCACCTTCGACTTCCCGGAACCGGCTCGAGACCACGGACGAGCCGCCCCCGCGCGACCTCGTCGTCAAGTTCGATGGGGCACCACATCGGCTTCCAGCATGTCGGGCGGGGGCGGCAAGCGCTTCTGGGACACCGCCATCTGTCTGCCATGCGAAGGGAGCTGCCTCGGGGCCCTCTCAGCCCACTTGCTCCTGAGCGCCGAGGACACCCGAGTCTCGACTACTGCGAGTGGACCAGTGCCGAGGCCCGCCGGGAGGCAGCGAACGCCGGAAAGCACGACAGGGTGCACGAGATCTTCTCCAGCACCGGGCGAACGGTTCGGCCACGGAAGGTGGTACCGCTTTCACCGCTCCCTGTCCCCGGTCGCCGGCGTGATCCGATCGTGCCGAGGCACGCTGCGGGTGCCCCGCTCCGTCGGGAAAAGGAGATCGCACAGGCAATGGATCACCTGTCCCGCTCTCCGGGTACCGTCAGGGTATGAGTCATCCGCACCCCGAGCTGAAAGCCGCCCCGCCCCTTGCCGAAGGAGGGCTGCGGGTCATCGCCCTGGGCGGCCTGGGTGAGATCGGCCGCAACATGACCGTCTTCGAGCACGCGGGCAAGTTGCTCATCGTCGACTGCGGCGTGCTGTTCCCCGAGGAGACCCAGCCCGGCGTGGACGTGATCCTGCCGGACTTCACCTCGATCCGGGACCGGCTGGACGACATCGTGGCCGTGGTACTCACCCACGGCCACGAGGACCACATCGGCGGCGTGCCGTACCTGCTGCGCGAGCGGTCCGACATTCCCCTTGTCGGCTCCAAGCTGACGCTGGCGTTCCTGGAGGCCAAGCTCAAGGAACACGGCATCCGGCCGCGCACGGTGCGGGTGCGGGAGGGCGACCGGCGTAAGCTCGGGCCCTTCGACTGCGAGTTCGTGGCGGTGAACCACTCCATCCCCGACAGCCTGGCGGTCGCGATCCGCACCCGGGCCGGGATGGTGCTGCACACCGGCGACTTCAAGATGGACCAGTTCCCTCTCGACGACCGCATCACCGATCTGCGCGCCTTCGCCCGCCTCGGCGAGGAGGGCGTGGACCTGTTCCTCACCGACTCCACCAACGCCGAAGTGCCCGGCTTCACCACCTCCGAGCGAGAGCTGAACCCGGCGATCGAGCAGGTGATGCGCACCGCGCCGCGCCGGGTCATCGTCTCCAGCTTCGCCAGCCACGTGCACCGCATCCAGCAGGTCCTGGACGCCGCCCACGAGCACGGCCGCAAGGTCGCCTTCGTCGGCCGCTCCATGGTCCGCAACATGGGCATCGCCCGTGACCTGGGCTATCTGAAGGTCCCCTCCGGTCTGGTCGTGAGCACGAAGGAGCTGGAGAATCTCCCGGACCACAAGATCACTCTGGTGTGCACCGGCTCCCAGGGCGAACCCATGGCCGCGCTGTCACGGATGGCCAACCGCGACCACATGATCCGCATCGGCAAGGACGACACCGTGCTGCTCGCCAGCTCCCTCATCCCCGGCAACGAGAACGCCATCTACCGGGTGATCAACGGACTCACCCGGTGGGGCGCCCACGTGGTCCACAAGGGCAACGCCAAGGTGCACGTCTCCGGGCACGCCAGCGCCGGCGAACTCGTCTACTGCTACAACATCGTCAAGCCCCGCAACGTGATGCCCGTGCACGGCGAATGGCGCCACCTGCGGGCCAACGCCGACCTCGCCATCCGCACCGGTGTCGACCCCGACCGGGTCGTCATCGCCGAGGACGGCGTCGTCGTCGACCTGGTCGACGGACGCGCGTCCATCACCGGCAAGGTCCCCGCCGGCAACGTCTACGTCGACGGCATGGAAGTCGGCGGCGCCACCGAAGCGTCCCTCAAGGACCGCCTCACCCTCGCCGCCGAAGGCGTGGTCACGGTGGTGGCGATCGTCGACGCGGACACCGGCGCCCTCGCCGAGGCCCCCGACTTCCTGGCTCGCGGCTTCGTACACGACGACACGACCTTCGAGTCGGTCATCCCGGTCATCGAGAAGACCCTGGCCACCGCGGCCGAGGAAGGCGTCGGGGACGCCCGCCAACTCGAACAGCTCCTCGCCCGCGCCGTCGCCAACTGGGCGTTCCGCACCCACCGTCGCAAGCCGCTCATCATCCCCGCCATCATCGACGCCTGAGCCGCGGCCCGGCAGCACGGTCCGCGGTTCCGGCGGCGGCCCCGCGAGCATCGAGGTCGGGCACGCCCGGACGGGACGGTGGCGAAGGCGCCGGGCTCGACGAGGCGGATCGCCTCGCCGTGGGCGGCCGGCAGGTCCGCGAGGGAGTCGGTGTTGCGGGCGACGGCCCTGTCACCGCGCTCCAGGGCCGCCTGCGCAACTCGCGGCCGAAGCCGCGAGAGGAACCGGTGACATGGCGGCGGTGCACCCCGCTCAGATGTTGCACAAGATCGGACAGCGTCCACTCAGGGCAGGCCGGCACCTGCACGTCGTGGCTGGGCACGAAGGCGACCGCTGCCCGGAACGCGACCGTCTGTGCGTCGTTCAGCCGCAGCAGGACGGGGAACGAATGTCCTTGCCACGCGGATGTCTACCGTCACCCGGACAACCGCAGTCGATTTTCACAGCGGTACAGGGGCACGCAAGGCGCGCGACAACCGCCGCGTACCTCGGACAAGGCAGTGCCCTCATCCCGGAATTCCAGTTCGGCGGCGCCACCGACCCGAGCCAACCGCATCTGGGCCATTCCCCCCAGGCGAGTCCCCGGCTACGCCCCGCCCGCAACGCGCGCACGGGCATGCGCACGTCGCGGGCCACTGCACGGGACGCGCGAGTGGACCGCGCGAGTGCCGGTGAAGCGGTTAGATCGCGGGACTCATCGACTCAGCCGCCGCTCTTGCGCCTGAACGACCGCTGGCTCGCAGCCGGGCCGTGCGCCGAACGCACCTTCGACGCATGGGACTTGGCGGCAACATCAGCGGCATCCGCCTGCGCACCGCGCTTGCGCGCCAGGGCTTCGCGGAACTTGCGCTTGAGGTCGTAGTTGCCGTCGCTGTCCGGCTCCAGCGGGGACGTCTCGGGGGCAGCCGGCTCCGAACCTTCCGTAGATACGGGCTCTGCGGTCATGGTGACCTCCTGGGTTCGGGGGGGTGGGCAAGCACAGCTTGTCATGCCGGGCGCAGTGCGAGGCGCCGGCAACATCATCCTGCTCCGTTTCGGCGGGCATCCCTCCCGCGGCCAAAGGCGTTGACTTCGTAGGTGAGGCACACAGGACGGCTTCGGGCCGGGCCGAGGGTTGTCGATCCCGTGGCCAGGCTGCCAGGGCAACGGCTCTCAGCCGTTGCGACGCATGAGGGCGGCCCTGCGGGCCTCGGCGAGCTTGCGGGCCTCGCCCGCCTTTCGGGACTTGCCGCCGGCGCCGCGGGAGGTGCCCTTGCTGGTGCCGAGGCCGCGGAAGGGAGCATTGGTGTTCTTGGGTCGGGGGACGGTGGGCCCGCCGTCGAGCGGGATCCCGGAGGGAGTCTTGGCGCCGGTGATCCGGCTCAGCTCCGCCTCGCCCGAGCGCACCTTGGTGACGGTCGGCTCGATGCCGGCCCCGGCCATCATGCGGCTCGTCTCACGGCGCTGGCCCGCCAGCACGAGCGTGACCACGCTGCCGGACTCACCGGCGCGGGCGGTGCGGCCCGCCCGGTGCACATAGTCCTTGGCATCGGTGGGCGGGTCGACGTTGACCACGAGATCGAGGTCGTCGACGTGCAGGCCACGGGCCGCGACATTGGTCGCCACCAGAACGGTGATCTGGCCGTTCTTGAACTGCGCCAGGGTCCGTGTGCGCTGTGGCTGGGACTTGCCGCTGTGCAGGGCCCCGGCGTGCACACCGCTGGCCCGCAGATGCCGGGTGAGCTGGTCCACGGCGTGCTTGGTGTCGAGGAACAGCAGTACGCGGCCGTCGCGGGCGGCGATTTCCGTGATGACGGCGTAGCGGTCAGGGCCGTGGACGACCAGAACGTGGTGCTCCATCGTCGTGACAGTGCCCGCGGCCGGGTCGACCGAGTGAACGACGGGGTCGTGGAGGTAGCGGCGGACCAGTTGTTCGACGTCGCGATCGAGAGTGGCCGAGAAAAGCATCCGCTGACCGTCGGGGTGCACCTGGTCGAGCACGTCGGCAACCTGCGGCAGGAATCCCAAGTCGCACATCTGGTCGGCCTCGTCCAGCACGGTGATTCTCACCCGTCCCAGGCGGCAGGCGTTGCGCTCGATCAGGTCGTGCAGGCGTCCGGGGGTGGCGACGACCACCTCGACTCCCTGGCGCAGCGCGGCGACCTGCCGGCCGATCGACGTTCCGCCGACGACCGTGGCGATTCGCAGCCGCAGTGCCTCGGCGTACGGCGCCAGCGCCTGGGTGACCTGTTGGGCCAGCTCCCGGGTGGGCACAAGGATCAGAGCGAGGGGCTGCTTCGGTTCGGCGCGCCGCCCGACTGTACGTGTCAGCAGCGGCAGGCCGAAGGCGAGCGTCTTGCCTGATCCGGTGCGCCCGCGTCCCAGGATGTCGCGCCCCTCCAGGGCATCGGGCAGTGTGGCGGCCTGGATCGGAAAGGGTTCGCGCACCCCGAGTTCGCTCAGTGTCCGCAGCACCTCCGTCGGCAGTTCCAGACCGGCGAAGGTGACGGCCGGGAGCAGCGCCGGGGTCGTTGCACCGGGCTGGGCGGGACTGCCGTGAGCGATGCCGGAGTAATTGGGATGCTTCATAAACAGCCTTCCGCAAGGGAACGTACCGAGGAAGGCCCGGCAGGTTTGAACAGCCCACGCACAAGCCGAACGGAACAGACAGAATCGCCCACCGCGACGACCACGCAAACGCGTGAGACTAACACATGGCATAACCTCGCGCCGCTGATACCGATCGCCCCTGTGTACGGGTGCTGGGAGCGGGTCGGCCCGGAACAACCGTTCCCCTTGGAGAACGGGCCCCACCCCACGGGCGAGCTGTCGAGCCACGCATCGAGCCTTACGAGCGGGGCGCCGGGCGGGGCAGCAGACCCCTGCTGCGGGTGCAGGTCAGCAAACCGCCGCCGTCCGGCCCGATGCTGACCATTTGCTGACCCGGACGCGGCGATCAGCGCTTCGAGCTGCGGAAGCTCCCAAACGCTAGATCTTGGACTTATGCATGGTGCGCAGCATTCAGCACTCCTGGATGTTGCTGGCCATGAGGTTCGTAGCGCCGCTCGTCGGTGTCGACCTTCGAGTTGGTTGAAGCTCAACGATGGCGAGGTGCCAAATTCTGAGCTGATGCCGATCGGGGTCTTTGCCCAGCGCAGTGGTGTGACCTCCAGCGCGTTGCGGTTCTACGCCGACTCCGGGCTGCTGCCCCCTGCCGAAGTCGACCGATCTCGGGCTACCGCTACTACAGCGCTGACCAGGTGGCGCGGGCAACCGTGCTGCGCCAGCTCCGTGAGATTGCCATGCCCCGCGCTGGTGTCGAGGCGGTACTGGACGGGATCTGGCTCCGCGTGGCCGACCGGGAGGACCGGCATTGCCGTTTGCTGTCCGAGGAGTTCCCCGACTACCGGCTGATGCTCGCGTCAGGGCACGCAGCCTGCGTACGAATTGCGGCGGGATGGGAACAGGCCGCGTCGCGCTTGCCGCGCGACGCTTGAGCGAGTGCACCTCGATGCCGGCCCGGACGGCAAAGCGTCGTTGCCATTCACCGGTCTGCTGGTCGAGGCGGTACGGCCCTGGATCTCAGGCGACGGCTGTGGGAGCAGGGCGATATCGAGGCCCTGTCGAAGAGCGCGCATCATCAGCTGGATGTTCGTACGGGGCGCGTAGGTCGAGTCTGGATCGTGGTACCCGGCTGAGCCAGGTCCACAGCGCGCTGGATCGTCTTCAGCGACGCCGTCAGGGTTCCCGCATTGCTGTCACTGCCCGTTAGTAGCCACGTACAGGTCACTCGCCTGCATCTGGCTGCTGGCAGCGTGGGCGCCGGCCCCTGCGGACAGGATGAGCAAGCCGGCCAGGGAGAGGGTTGCAGAGGAGGCGGGGGTGGCTGGGGCTTGTCGAATTCCCTTAACTCAGGTCAGCCAAGGCGGTGGTCTGCAGGACGCCCTGGTCTTGATCGGCTGCGCCACCAAGCGGGGCGCCATCCATGGACTAACCCGCAGGACCGGACTACCAGCCCGGCTTCCCGAGTGCCGGGGTGATACCGAGACCCCGAAGTGGTCGGGGGCGCAGGCTCAGTCGGCCGTCGTGACCGCGTCCCTGATGAGGCGGCGGGCGGCCGCGTCGGTACGGGCGATGTCATGGGTCACCAAGCGGTCCTGGCACAGACCGCGCAGGCCGGAGACGAGGAGCGTGGCCGCTGTCCGCGCCTGCTGTGGCGGGTGACTCAGCCGGACGTAAGCCGCGGCGATCGGGCCGATCATGACCTCGACGGTCTCGGCCGCGATGTCGCCGTACTGCTCGGGATCGGTGGCGGCCAGGCTGAGCAGCTGCAGCAGCATGCGGACCGGCCCGGACTGCTCCCCGACGGTCATCGCCTCCCACAGGGTATGAGCCGCCTTGCGCAGCCCCGCGCTGTCGCGGACGTCGTCGAACATCGCGTGCGCGTCGGGACGGCAAGCGGCCAGCGCCTGGGCCAGCAGGTTCTCACGGCTGCCGAAGTAGTACAGAAGCATGCGCTTGGTGGTGCCGATCGACTCGGCGAGCGGACTCAGCGACATCTGCGCGACGCCGTGCTGCTGGAGGTGGTGCACCACCTGCTTCAGCAGCTCGGCGCGCTTCTCGGCGTTGACGGGGCGAGGCACGCTTTGACTGTACCGACCGGTACACGTAAGGTCCAGCAGACGTAAATGTTCCGATCGGTACGTTAATCGAGTGGCGCCATGGCGACGGTCAGGCGCGGCACAGCCGAGGGAGGCGCCGTGAAACTGGTTGGACCGCGAACAGTGGGGGACCACCGGTACCGGAGAGGCGGCCAAGTGGTGACAGGGGATCCGGTCGGCCGATTGTGCCGCGGTCTCTGCGGCATGGCCCGCCGTGGCGGCCAGGGGGTGGTCCTGTGAAACACCGGATCGCGCGTCCCCGGGGCATATCCGTGGCCAGAGTCCTCGTCGAGACCCTCACGATCCCGGCAGTGCTCTTCCTCGGCCTGCTGTTCAGCTTCCCCATGGCCTTCCACCAGCCTCAGCCCCACCACGCCAAGCTCGTGATCGCCGATCCCGCGGTGGAATACAGGGTCGAGACCGCACTGCAGCGGCAGCATCCCGGCGGGTTCGACGTCACCGCCGTCCCGGACGCCCGGGCAGCCCGCCGGGCGGTGCTGGACCGGGACGCCGCGGCAGGCTTCGCCGCCACGGGCAGACATGCCGTGCTCTACGTGGCCAAGGCCAACGGCGCGTCCCTCGAGCAGGTGCTGACCAAGGGCTTCACCCAGCTTGCGGCGCACAACCACCAGAAGCTCACCGTGACGGACGTAGCCCCCACGGTCAGCAAGGACGGGTCCGGCGCGACCCTGGTCTATTTCGGGATCGCCTGGAACGTCCCCGGCTACATACTCGCCACGACCCTGCTGCGGGCGGTGACCCTCAACCGGCGCAAGAAGCTGATCACTATCGTGGGCGTCGCCGGCCTCTTCAGCGCCGTGGGTTTCCTCGTCGGCGTGGGACTGGGCTTCTTCCCCAACGACCCCGCGGCCCTGGCGATCGCCTTCCTGCTCACCACGGCCGTGGCCACGTTCTCCCTCGGCATGGCGCCCTTCGTCAAGCACTTCTTCCCCCTGGCGGGTCTGGGCCTGTACGTCGTGCTCAGCGTTCCCTCCAGCGGTCTGGTCCCCGTGCAGCTGCTGCCGGGGTTCTTCCAGGCCCTGCACGCCGTCATGCCGCTGGGCAACGCGGTCGACGCCCTGAGAGGAGTGCTGTACTTCGACGGTGTCGGGGTGCTGAAGCCGGTCCTCGTGCTGTGCGGGTGGATCACCGCGGGTTGGGCGCTGCTGGGCCTGGACGCCTGGCACCACCACCGCATGGCCGTACGACGGGGAGCGCAGGACGAGCCGCAGGACATTCCCGAACCGCCGGTGGAGGACCCCTCCCTGGAGACGCCCACACCCACCGCGCTACCGGTCCACCCCCACCACTTCGGCGAGCCGTTGCCGATGCTGGAGGGCACCGTCTACGACGGCGAACAGCAGCCCGTCCGCCATGCCGCGGTGACCGTCATGGACACCGGCGGCCGGCAGTTGGTGCGGACCACGACGAACGCGCGCGGCGAGTACGCCGTGACCGGACTGCCCGAGGGATACATCAGCGTCGTCGTGTCGCACCCCGGCCGGGACCCCCTGGTCCACCAGAAGCTGCTGCAGTCCGGGGTGGCCGTCCGGGCCGACTTCACCCTGCACGACCGGCGCAACGGCACGTCAGTCCGCGCGGGCGCTCAGCGCCTCGACCTCGGACACGCGAGACACGGATCCTGAGACCACACGGATGGCGCCAGCCGGGGCCGACGAGGTCGATGTGCCCTGCTCGATGCACACCGCGACGATCTTGGTTTCCCGGGAAGTCGCCGCGCCGCGTGGCGGTGGCCCCCGGCGCCATCGCACGGCTAGAGGATGCGGCCGAAACCATCGCTCTCTTTGCTGGACGTAAGCGGAAAACAAGAACGCCGGGATCGGCAGCGGCCCGGGCTGGAGGGAAACACATGTCTGACAAGAATCACCCCACGGTGGCGGTCACCGGGGTGACCGGTGCGCTCGGCAGCCGGATCGCGGCCCGACTCGCCGACCACGGCGTCCCGCAACTCCTCGTCGGACGTAGTCCCGACCGCATGCCCGAACTGCCAGGCGCCCAGCGACGCGGTCCGGCCGCCTACGCCGACGCCGCAGACATGCGCAGGGCGCTCGAGGGCGCGTCGACCCTCATCCTGGTCTCCGGACACCGTACGGGTCGCCGGCTGGAAGAACACGCCACCGCGGTCGAGGCCGCGATCGCGGTCGGCGTGGGCCGGGTCCTGTATGTGTCCCTCGTCAGCGCGGCGCCCACCGCCACCTACCTCAACGCCCGTGACCAGTGGCTGACCGAACAGTTCCTGGCAGGGACCGGGATCCGCCACACAGTGCTCCGGGCGGGCTTCTACGCGGCGACGCCTGCCGCCCTCGCCAACGAGGAACTTGTCGTAAGCGGCCCCGCGCCGACAGGCCGGGCCGCCTTCGTCACCCACGAGGACATCGCCGACGTGATCACGGCCGTCGCCATCGAGGACGGTCCCCGCTCCGAGCACGACGGCGCGACCCTGGAGATCACCGGGCCCGAGGCCCTGACTCTCGACGAGGCTGTCACCCGGATCGCCGCAGCCACCGGTCGGCCCTACCGCTACGAACCCGAGACCCTCGAGGAAGCCTTCGCGCGGCGATGGCGACTGGGCATGAGCGGGGAACAGATCGAGACCTGGATCTCGTGGTATCAGGCGATCGAGAGGGGCGAGGTTTCCGTGGTCACCGACGTGGTTCCTCGACTCACCGGCTCACCGGCTACCCCGATCTCGAACGCAGCCTGGTGGCCTGCGCCGAACACCGCCCGGGGTACCGCCTGAGTTGAGGCGGAAGCGAAGCCAAGGCGGTGCCCTGTGTGGTGAGGCGGTCGTTGGGCTGTGCATGGAGCGGGGTGAGTTGGGTCGTGCCGGACGGTCTATTGGGGATCGCAAAGCCGCTGATGCCGCGGTCCAAGGTGCGGCAACAGTGTGGCGGGACGCACGACAATCGACGGTGCCGCGAACTGCTCACGCAGGCGGTCGGCCGCGCGCACGAGATCGTCGGAGCTGACCTGCTGCCGGCCAGCTGTTCCGGGAGGGACACCGGCAGGGCTTGCTGCCGGCGCCGCCCGAGCTGCTGAGTGAGATCACACGCGGCGCGTTGGAGCGGCTGCTCATGTCGGAGTTGCCGCGCGATCTGGACTGGACCGCGGCCGATCTGCTGCGGGCGACCGTCGACACCGTGCTGTACGGGGCGATCCGCCCGACAGGCCGGGGCATCGACGACGAAAGACCCCGGGCGGTCATCCCGACGGCCCGCGACGACGATCAGGAGGTGGGGCCATGACCGGGACGACCGGCAGGGTGGCATTGGTGACGGGGGCCAGCAGCGGAATCGGCGCGGCCACGGCGCGACTTCTGGCCGCGCGAGGAATGCGCGTGGTGGTCAACTACCTCCGCAACACCAAGGCGGCCGAGGAGGTCGTGGCCGACATCGAGGCCGCGGGCGGCCAGGCCATGGCCATGCAGGCCGACGTGCGCGAGGAGGCGGCCGTCGAGAGCATGGTCGGACAGGTCCAGGCAGCTTGGGGCGGCATCGACGTGCTCGTGCACAACGCGCTCATCCCGTATGCGGTCAAGCCGTTCCAGGACATGACGTGGGAAGAACTGGGCGGCAAGATCGACGCCGAGATGCACGCGGCGTTCGCGGTCACCAAAGCCGTACTGCCCACGATGACCGAACGAGGGTGGGGACGCCTCATCTACATCGGCACCGGACTCAGCCGCCTGCCTCGGGCGGGCATGATCGCGCTGGGCGTTTCCAAGGCCGCACTCGAGCAGTTCGCCCGGTATCTCGCCCAGGAACTCGGCCCGCAGGGCATCACGGTCAACGTCGTCTCGCCCGGCCCGGTGGAGTCCCGCACCGCCGATGCCGTACTCGACGACGCGACGAGGCAGCGGCAGGTGGCCGCCACCCCCTTGGGCCGCCTGGCCCACCCGGCCGATGTCGCCCAGGCGGTCGCCTTCTACGCCGCCGAGGACAACTCCTTCATGACCGGTACCACGGCCGCGGTCAACGGCGGCATGGCCATGTACTGACGCCCCGCTGACCTCCGCGCACACGGCCGAACCCTTAAACGATCAAGGAAAGACGTTCATGCACACGATCGACCTGGCCTACGTCGGACGAGGCCTGCACGAGGAGCTGGCCGCCTACATCGCCGACCAGCAGGACTACTACGCCGAGGAGGGGGTCCACGTCGCGCTGCGCGACGGCTGCAACTGGGACGTGGAACGGCTGCGCCGCTGCGCCACCATCGGGCTCGGCCGGGCACTGCTGTCACGACTGACCGACGGCACCCCGTGGGTCGCACTCAGTGTCAACACCCACCGCCCGCTGTTCTGGTTCCTCGCCCGCCCCGGCCTGACCTCCCTGGCCGACCTGGCCGGGCGACGGCTGGCGGTCCACGCCCCGCACACCCCGCCCGGCGCATTCGCCCGGATCGTGCTGCGAAAGGCCGGCCTTGACCCGGACCGTGACGTGAAGACCATCGTCCGCTCGCCCGGCGACTACGGCATGGATCTGCGCCGGCTCAACGACGGCAGCATCGACGCCGCCTACGTCGGCAGCACCATGGCACCGGAGGCGGTGGCCGCCGAGCATGGCTGGCAGGTGCTGGCCTGGGTCGGCGACCACTTCCAGATCCCCACCGTGGGCGTGGCCGTCGACCCCACCTACATCTCACCGGACGACCCTGCGGTCCTGGCCGTCGTACGAGCCCACCGGCGCGCCCTTCAGGTGATCCACGACGACCCCGACACCACGGTGCGCCACATGCAGACGTTCCTCGGCGGACAGACCGCGGAAGAGGCCCGAGCCCACTACGACACGTTCATCGCGCCGTACTTCACCACGGACGGCCAGGCCGACCTCGCTGTCGGCGACAAGGCGATCACCGCGGTCGCCGCCGAACTCGGCGTCCCTGCCACCGTCACCGCGGCCGAGTTCTACCGCACCGCGGCCACAGCCTAGGCATGAGGAGTCGAGTCGTAGCGTGCGAAGCCCTGGGCCCGCGGGCCGATGTGTCACTCCGGTGACCGCGACCGCGGCGTGGTTCTTCTCAGGTATGGGTTTCCTCCCTCCGAGCCGCCGTCGATCAGGGCCCTCCCGCCTCCGCGGTCTTCCACCGGCGACCAGCACAACGGTCACGGACTACGCCGAGCCCGCCTCGGAAGTGCCCACGCCGGTCGTGCGGAAACTGGCCCGGAACGCACCAGGTGTCACACCCAGCTGCCGTAGAAACGCTCTGCGAAGCGACTCCGGTGAGCCGAACCCTGTGTGCCGGGCTACCACAGCCATGGGGTCATCACAGGTCTCCAGCAGCACCTGGGCTTCGGGGCTCTCGGCGACCGCGTCCAGGACCTGGCGGAGTATCTCTTGGCCGCTGTGCGGGGCACGGGAGCGGACGCTGAACTGGGACGGGCCACTCGGTCGTTGCATGAAGACGACCATGTCCTCGGCGACCGCCCGAGCGACCTCCGCGCCGTAGTGATCTTCGACGAGCGCCAGCGACAGGTCGATACCGGCGCTGACGCCCGCCGATGTCGTCATCCGCCAGCACGGCACGACGGCCGTCCAGAAGTCCGGCCGCGGCCAGCAGAAACGCTCCCGTGCACACCGTTGCCGTACAACGGGCCTTCTCATTCAGCTGCTGGACGGCATCCAGGAGGGCGTCGTCCTTGATCAGCGTCTCCCAATCCGGACCGCCCGGGATCACCAGAACGTCGCACGATTCACGTACCTCATCGACACGCAGGTCAGCGCTGAGGCGGGTCCCGGCGGAGGTGACCACCTCCGCCCCGTCCTCGGACGCGAGCTGCACCCGATAGCGCCCGCTGAACTCGTTGGCCGACGCGAACGCCTCGATGGGACCGGTCACATCGAGCAGCCGCACGCCCGGGAAGACCAACACAGTCACGGTGAGCGGGCCCGTTCCTGGGCGCTCGTTGACCACGACCGGCTTGTTCCCTGCTGGGAGGTAGATCCTCCCAGTCCGCCGCCACGCCGCGTCCCCAGGCGATATTCGAGCACGTGGCGAACTCGACGGCGCCCGGCAGGCGAGTGACCCACCTCACGACCGAACGGGACCTGAGGGAGGCACTTCGGGGCGGGAGCCTCCGCAGCGCCTGCACGTGCAAATCGGCTCGGTAGCTTCGATGTCAGCAGTCCTACCCGCACGGTCGGGGTGGAGCAGCCCGGCCGAGACTCGGACCGCGGAGAAGGAGCCGCTGGCACGCTTCCGCAGTGGGAGAAGGCGTCGCTGACAGCACAGGTACACGCCACACCGGTCACCCCACTCAGGGGCACGGTGCGGCGCAACCCGGGTGCGAAGCGCCCGTTGAGCGGGCGTCAACATGCGCCAGAGACGAGGTCGGTTGATCTGGCCGAACAGGCTAATCCAGGCGGGATACCTGATAGTGGCCGATGGACCAGTCGTCCCCTGTGCGGACAACGAGGACTGAGAGTTTCACGTCCAGCGGGGGCCGGTCCGTGAACGAGAACTCGACGGCGAGGTAGCCGAGGACGAGGTCGTCGGCGTGCCGCCTGGTCTCGAGGATCTGGTATGCCGCCTTCATGCCGAGGGGCTGGGAGTCGTAGTAGTCGGCGACGCCCTGGCGTCCGACGCTGTAGGGGTGCAGCCCCTGGAAGACGGCGTCCTCGGTGAAGAGGGCGGCGACGCGGTCGGGCTGGTGCGCGTCGACCGCGGCCTTCCACTGGTCGAGCACTCCGCTCAGGATCTCCGCGTCGTCGGTCGTGGCGGTCATGTCCACTCCTTGGTCCAAGACTCGGTGTACGGTCAGTGTCCGGCGCTCATGCCTCCGTCGACATGGAGGATCTCGCCGGTGACGAAGGGCGCCTTCTCCAGGTAGAGCACGGCGTCGACGATGTCGCTCACTTCACCCATCCGGCCGACCGGGTGCAGGGCGGCGAGGAACTCATGGGTCTCCTCGGGGTGCATGGGGGTCTTGATGGTGCCCGGCGACACCGCGTTGGTGCGGATACCACGGCGGGCGTACTCGATGGCGAGGGACTTGGTCGCGGACTGCAGGCCGCCCTTGGTCAGAGAGGCAAGCACCGAGGGCACCCTGGAGTCAGCGCTGTCCACCAGGCTGGTGGTGATGTTGACGATGTGACCGCCGCCCTGGGCGAGCATCTGCTCGACCGCCAGCTGAGTGATACGGAAGAAACCGTTCAGGTTCACGCCGATCACGGCCGCATAGTCGTCGAGGGTGTAGTCGGTGAAGGGCTTGGCGACGAAGACGCCCGCGTTGTTCACCAGGGTGTCGACCCGGCCGAACCGCTCCACCGCGGCGGAGATGACACGGTCGGCGGTGGACTGATCCGCGACGTCCCCCTGGACGTTGACGACCTCCGCGTCGTCCGAGGGTGCGATGGTGCGGGAGGTGGCGACGACCGCGTACCCGAGTGCGCGGTAGCCGTCCACCAGTCCGGCGCCGATGCCCTGTGACGCGCCGGTGATGACGGCGACCTTCTGCTGCGCAATGCTCACGGTGATCTTCACTTTCGAGGTGGGAGGACTGTTCCGGACCGGTGGAAGAATTACTAGCCGACCGGTCGACTATTCGACGATAGGCAGCCGTGCGCCCGCGAGGCAACGGTTGGCGGCCCCTCCGCTGGGACTCGATTCCTTCCGTCTGGGAGGCCGTGGCTCTCAGTGCAGGTGAGGACGTCGCAGGTAGAGGACCACGGATTGCGTCGGCACCCGACGGATCGCGTCGGGCCCGACGGGTTGCGTCGGGACCGGGGAACGGCGGCTTCCGTCGGCGGGGACTCGGTCTCTACTGTCGGTACGGGTCGCCGGCGGGCAGCCAGGCGTCGGCGGCGTGTATGCCCAGGTCTACGACGCCGTCACACAGGGCGTCCATGGCAGCGATGACCGCCACGCGTGCCTCGTCCTCGCGTCGGACGAGGGACCAGGTCCAGTAGACCTCGGGGGCGACGACGGGGCGTCGCACCAGGTCGGCCGGGAGCGCGCAGGTCTGACCCTTGGGCGAGTTGATGATCGGACGGTCGCTGCGGCGGACGTGGTCGAAGAAGGCCGGGCCGGTGATGCCGCCGTCCGATATGGGCACGGCTCGGGCT
The DNA here is from genome assembly GCF_040643735.1 of Streptomyces sp. NPDC047085. NCBI lineage: Bacteria > Bacillati > Actinomycetota > Actinomycetes > Kitasatosporales > Streptomycetaceae > Streptomyces > Streptomyces sp. NPDC047085. Next base: position 35,765 of record NZ_JBEYUW010000006.1, on the reverse strand, counting down.
CCGGTGTCACGGGCGAGTTCTTCGGCGTAGACGTTCCAGGACGACCAGGACGTGATGTCGTCGTCGAGGAGAACCGCGGTGTCCCGGGCCCGCACGGAGCTGGTGTCGTCTCCCTTGGCGACGGCATAGAGCCGATCGGCGCCGAGGATCCGGGCGTTCAGGCGGTGCCGTTCCACGTCCTCGGCTCGTACCCAGCACACCGCGAGATCGAGGCTGCCGTCGGCCACCCGGGCTGCCTGGGTGTGGGAGGGGGCGACCCAGGCGTCGATGTGGATCTGAGCCACCGCGGAGGTACGAACGGTCAGATCTCCGGGCAGCCAGTTGACGTAGCCGAGCCGGACCGGTTCGGAGCCGGACAGCCGGCCGGCGTGGCGCTGGAGGTCATCCGCCCGTTCCAGCAGAGCGCGGGTGTGCGGGAGCAGTTCCGCACCGGCCGGAGTGAGGGACACCGAGCGGCGATCGCGCTCGAAGAGGCGCACCCCGAGGTCGCGTTCGAGGGCCTTGATCTGCTGGGAGAGGGAAGGGCCCGCGATCAGAAGCCGCGCGGCGGCCCGGCCGAAGTTCAGCTCCTCGGCCACCGCGATGAAATACCTCAGTTGGCGCAGCTCCACGCCCGTCATGCTACGCGCGCTGGGAGGTGTCACCTATCAGCAAGGAGGGAGCCGGTCGTGGCAACGTCCCTGGTGGCAGGGCCAGGATGGAGGCACGAAGGCGAGGACGGGGCACCGAACGGCCCTACGACGCGGATCCAGTGACTCCGGCGTGGATCCGAGAGGAGCGAGGAGATGCCAGAGTTCCTGGTGCAGATCACCACCACCGTCCCCGAGGGCGTCGGTGCGGACGAGGTCGGGCGCCGCCGAGCCGCCGAGGCCGTCCGCGCGGCGGAACTGGCCGCTTCCGGCCATCTGTACCGGCTGTGGCGTCCGGTCGGCGAGCTGCGCAGCATCGGCATCTGGCGGGCCGCCGACGAAGCCGAGCTGCACGAGAAGATACTCGGCACACTGCCGCTCCGGTCCTGGATGACCTTCACCGTCACCGCACTGGTGCCCCACCCCAACGACCCGGGCACGGTCGGCGCGGCGCAGTGACCGGCGCCTGTGCCGGGGCCATCGCCGTCACCCATGGCTGCGGCACCGAGGCCTTCATCAACCAAGATCTGCACCGCGTCAGAGGGATATCCACGTGAGTTCGCCGGACCTGGGCCTGTCGTCCGTTCGTCCGCACCGCACGCTGCACTCGCCGCGCGGCCACGCGGCCCAGGCCGCCGCGGCACTGGCGGCAGGCATGGGCGTCGGCCGCTTCGTCTACACCCCGATCCTGCCGCTGATGCACGCGCAGGCAGGGCTGTCCGCGAGTGCCGGTGCGAACCTGGCCACCGCCAACTATGTCGGCTATCTGATCGGCGCGCTGGCGGGCATCCTCGTCCCGGCACTGGTCCGCTCCCGTCTGCTCCTTCGCGTCTCCCTGGTGGTACTGACCGCCACTCTGGCGGGGATGCCCACCGTCCACAGCACCGGCGCGTGGCTTGCGCTCCGGCTGCTCGCCGGGATCACCAGCGCCCTGATCTTCGTCATCGCGGTCAACTCCCTCCTCGGCCACCTCAGGCAGCACCCCGCCCACCTGACCGGCTGGGCCTTCGGAGGCGTCGGCGCCGGGATCGCCCTGTCCGGTCTGGTCGTCCTCTTCCTGCGCGCGTTCGGCGACTGGCGCTCCGCCTGGTGGGCCTCGGCCGTGCTCTGCGCACTCATGACCGTCGCCTGCTGGACCTTGCGTCCGGAGGAAACGCCCGCACCCTCCGGCGGCGGGGCGGGCTCGCATCCCAGGACACGGGTACACCGCTGGTTCAGCGCTCTGTTCGTCAGCTACACGCTGGAGGGCATCGGGTACATCGTCGCCGGCACCTTCCTCGTCGCCGCGATCGGACAAGGCTCCCCGGGCTGGGTCGGCAGTGGCGCCTGGGTGCTGGCCGGACTGGCCGCCGTGCCGTCCTCGGCGCTGTGGGCATGGTTCGGGCATCGCTGGTCCCGCCCCGACCTGCTGCTCACCGCGCTGGTCATCCAGGCCGTCGGCATCGCCCTGCCCGCCGTCGTCGGCGGGGTGCCGGCCGCACTGGTCTCCGCGATCCTGTTCGGCGCGACGTTCATCGGCATCAGCACCCTCACCCTTGCCGCGGGCGCTCATCTGCGGTTCCCGCGGTCGGTCGCGCTGCTGACCGCCGGCTACTCGGTCGGCCAGATCCTCGGCCCGCTGGCCGTCACCCCCTTGCTCCACCACGGCTACCACCAGGCTCTGATCCTGGCCTCGGCGGTGGTCCTGGCCGGCGCGGTCGCCGCCGCCGTGCTCCGCGTCGGCTTCCCCCACGCGATGCCGGTGGACCAGAGCCCTGCGGCACGGTCTGCCGGGCAGGTGGGGCAGTCCGCACCGGTGTACACCTGCCCCGTGCCGGACGAGGACGAGGCCTGAGGAGACCGGGCCCTCCCGGGCCGCCGCAGCCGCCGGGAGCAGTCGCGCAGGCGAAGATCGGGCCTCAGACGCCGGCCACGGCCTCCTGCGTCGGCCGTCCGCCGAGGAGGGCCAGGCAGTTGGGCCACAGGGGGCCGAGCCGGTCCGTGTTGTTGTACAGCTTGGCGAACATCACCTGGCCTTCCAGCTGGGCCACGACGGCGCGCGCCGCCTCCCGGGTGTCGGTCACGCCGACATCGCCGCGCTCGCGGGCCTCGGCGATGACGGACTCCACCATGTCGACCTGTGCGTCGAAGATCTCCTGCAGCCGCTCGCGGACCGCCTCGGTCTGGTTGCTCAGCTCCAGAGTGAGATTCCCGAAGAGACAGCCCGCCACGGTGCCGCAGCCCAGCTGGACGGCACGCTGGCCGGCCTCCGTCTCCTCGAACAGCCGCCGCAACCGCCACAGCGGCTCCGCGTCACCGGTCAGGGCTTGTGTCCAGTCGCGCTTCTGGGCCGCCCAGTGTTCGTCGACGACCGCGAGTGCGAGGGCCTCCTTGGACTCGAAGAAGTAGTAGAAACTCCCCTTCGGCACCCCGGCGGCCTTGCAGATCTCGGCCACGCCGAGCGCCGAGTACCCGCGCTCCTCGATCAGCGAGCGAGCGGCGTCCAGGATCTTCCGCCTGGCGTCAGAGGTACGTCCCATGACATGAGCGTACGAAATAACCGACCGGTCGGCTACCGGCAGCGAGCGAACCTCGGGCGGCCGTAGGACGCCGATGCAGGGAGAGGCTCTCGGCCCGGTCAGCGCGCGAACAGAAGCACAACGGTCTCGGTTCGTCCCCGCAATCACCCTCCTCCCGTCTGCCGACCTGGGCACCGGTCGGTTCCGCACGAGGAACCGTTACGCGGATACGCCGTCTCGCGCGCGGAGGTCGATCGCATCCGCTGGCGGCCACGGTCCTGGGGCGAGTGCCGCACCGCAGACCTCTCAGCCGACGTGGCGCGGTCGACTCAGCGGCTTTCGGCCGGTTTGTCGCGCAGCAGCGCGGCCGCCTCGGCAGCCTCGGCCGTGACACGGGTGGCGGCGCGTGCGGCTCGCCCGGTCATACGCCAGGCGATCATGCGGAGTGCCGTGGGCGGGGCCGGCGGAAAGACACCGAGCTGGCCGAGCATGGTGATGTCGTCGCGTACCGCCTCATGGCTCACCACCTTGCCGTCACGGAGGCCGAGTACATGGATCTGCTCGAAATCGATGTCATGCCCGGTGGGGGGTATGGCTTGGTCGAGTGCGCCGTCGCGGTAGCGGACGAAGGGCCCCGTGTGGCGGCCCCGCATGCGCAGCCGCACCCCAGACCTGGTCGTCATTGCGTGCGATGCCGAGGACCGGGAAACGCAGATCACTGAAGGCGGAGCGCATCCGCACCCGAGGCGAGGACCCCGGCCGGGCCGGGCAGAGCGCAGGCCGGGGGTGCCACGGCCGCCTCGCGGTTGCAGAAGTCCTCATGCACCACGTCGGCGGCCAGCGCCGGGGCACCTGTCTCGAGGACGCGGAAGAGTCCGTGGGCCAGTTCTGTGGGGTCCATTCCCATGACGCTGCTGCCTCTCGTGGGCTGTGCGGTCGCGATGATCACGTGGGTCGGCCCGCGGGACCGGCGGCGTGGCCGCGCATTCGGTCCGAGTTCGACCGGCACATTTGAGGTTACAGCACACCTAATGAATTCACGGCGATAGAATTGCGATCATGCCGTCCAAGCGCTCCTACGTCTCCCCGCTGCGCGAACAGGCGGCCGCGCAGACACGCGAGCTGATCCTGCGTCAGGCCACAGAACTGTTCGCCGAGCGCGGCTACGGGCGGGTGACCGTCGCCGACATCGCCGCGGCGGCGGGCGTGGCCTCGAAGACCGTCTTCGCGAGCGTCGGGAGCAAGAGCGACATCCTGAATCGGATCGTCGACGAAGGCGTGAACGCATCAGGTTACGAACGCGCGATGCAGACGCTGCTTGAGGAACGGACACCAGAGTCGGTTCTGCGAGCGTTGGCTCATGGCACGCGGATGGGCAACGAGAGTCAGTTCACCGTGCACGAGGCGATCCGCAAGGCGCTGCCCGTCCACGAGGACGGCGAGGCCCTGTGGGAGCGCGCCACCGCGGACTACCGTGAGGCGCTGCACACGACCGCCCGCCATATGCACACCCTGACTCCACCGCCCTCCTACCCGGTGGAGGAGACAGCCGACCTGCTCTGGCACTGGTTCGGCCCCACCGGCTGGCGCACCCTGGTGGTCGAGAGCGGCTGGTCCTGGGACCGTGCCGAGGACGTCCTCTATCGCACGGCGGTCGCCGCACTGCGCTGACACCGCTTGCGGGGCGGCGGCAAGACGGGGGCGACACGTCGCCTGTCCGGCACCGAGTCGACATCGTCTGGCGTTGGCCGGGTGTCGGCTCCGCGCCGCCCGCGCTTCAACGGCGGAACTCATCAGAGAGGTGCGGCCGAGGCTCATGCAGTCCTGGACGCCGGCCCTGCGCGGTTTCGGTGCTCGGCGGGCCGGCGGCCGCCATGGGTATCGAGGGTCTGCGTCCGGCGTGCGATCCACCACGGCTACGTGGCTGGTCAGCCGGCTCCTCACCCGCTTTGTCGGCCGATCACAGATCGAGGACGACCTCGGTGGTCGGCTTGCTGCAGCAGACCAGGACGGTCCCGGGCTCGGGAAGTTCGAGGGGTGGGGTGGTGTAGGTGATGTCGCCTGCGACGAGGTGGGTGATGCAGGTGTGGCACACGCCGGTGCGGCAGGACCAGCGGGTGGGGATGTCGCAGGCTTCGGCAAGATCGAGGAGGGTCGCGTGAGCGGGTGACCATGGGGTGGATATGCCGCTACGGGCGAAGGTGACGAGGGGCCCGGTTGCGGTGGGACCGGGAGGCTGATGCGGCCGGATCCCAGCGGTGGCGGTCACGCCTGGGTTGATGGCGGGGAGAGCGGTGAACTGTTCCGTATGGATCTGCTGGGGGCGCAGACCCAGATCGCGCAGGAAGCCGGCGAGGTCGTCCATGAAGGCGAGTGGGCCGCACAGGTAGGCGTTGGCCTCGGCGGGGATGCCCATGGCCATGAGGGATGCAGCGGTCGGGCGGCCGTGAGTGCTGTGGGGCTCGTCGGGACGTGGGGTTTCGCCGGTGTAGTAGATGTACTCGCGGGCGCCCGGAAGTTGGGCCAGAAGGGTATGAGTCTCGTCCGCGAAAGCGTGGTGGGCGCGGTCGTGGGCGGTGTGGATCCACCAGACGGCGCGCGGGTCTCGCGTGGCGGCGAGTTGGTGGAGCATGGCGAGCACGGGTGTGGCACCGATCCCCGCGGAGATCAGCACGATCGGGCCGGGGTGTTCTTCCAGTACGAAGGTTCCCCGGGGGCTGGCGATGTCCACGAGGTCGCCGGGGTGGAGCCTCGCATGAATGTAGCCGCTGGCTTTCCCATGGGGTTCGCGCTTGACGCTGATGCGGTAGGTGTCGGCTGTGGGCGCGCAGGACAGGGAGTAGCTGCGCACTTCGGGGGCGGCATGGTCGATGGCCAGGCGGATGGAGAGGTACTGGCCAGGGCGGGCCTCGGGCAGGGGTGTGCCGTCGGTGGTAGTGAGGTAGAGGGACGAGACGGTGGAGGTCTCGGGGACGATGCGGGTGACGCGCATAGGCTTGAAGCCCGGCCATCCCGGTTCTTTGCCAGGCTGCTCCCCCGGCTGTCCCGGCTTCTGTGCAGGCTGCTCGGGCGCGGCGAGTTCGCGGAAGGACTGCTGCCATCCGGGACTGAGGGCAGGGATGTTCAGTGCTTTGCGCAGCTTCGCGGGGTCGCGGTCCGGGAGGTAGAGCAGCGCGTCGGCGTCGGCGACGCTGAGTTGTTCCGGTCCCTTGCGGGTGAGGGTGACGGCGTCACCGGCCTGCACGCGGCCTTCGGTGATCACTCGGAGGTAGAAACCCGGCCGGTGGTGGGCGACGAGCAAGGAAGCCATGGTGGGTTCGCCCAGGCGCATGCCGACCCGGTAGCAGGTGACGCGGGGCTGGGAGACTTCGAATTCCGCTTCGCCGATGCGGTACCGGTCGCCGATGCACACTTCGTCGTCGGGCAGGCCGTCGACCGTGAAGTTCTCCCCGAAGATCCCGAAAGTCAGGTCGTCGCGACCGAGCTGCTTCTGCCAGTACTGGTAGGACTGCAACTGGTAGACGAGGACGGCTCGCATTTCGCCGCCGTGCCCGGCCAGATCTCCTTGACCGTCTCCGTCGACGTTCAGCCGCCGGACCATGCGGCAGCCCCGGACAGGGGCCTTCCAGGCTCCGGTGTGCACGGTCCTTCCCTGCCAGGGCACATCCTTGGGCAGTCCTACGTTGACGGACAACAGCGTCGCCATGGTGGACCTCCTGCGCGATGGTAGCCGGGACAGCCCCCCTCATGACGCTGTGCCTCGCAGGGAAGCGCGCTCAGCCGCACATCAGTCCCATCGTATGCGTGCCTTCTGACGACAGGCCGTCAGAAGGCGGACCTGTCACTCCGTGTCAATGCATGCGGCTCGCCCTGCGAACGCTCAATCGCGCCTGACGCCCGTCCAAGTGGCGGACTGGGAGCCCTTGCCTCCCAGCAGGGAGTAAACAGGTCGTAGTCTCGGTACGACTCGAAGGCGCACGATGAGCCCAGGCAAATCCGACGGTTCGCGGCCCGACCCCTGCTACGACCGGCGCGCCGACCGCTTCGGAGCATTCACCGACCAGCGCTCAACGGGGTACTGGCCTCTGCGCCGCGCACGGCCCGGAGCCACCCGATGAACCACAAACGCCCCGGACGGGGCCCGACCACCGTGACGGTATTCGTCTTCACCCGGGGTGCGGCTCTTCGATGTGACCGGTCCCATCGAGGTGTTCGCTGCGGCCAACGAGTTCGGCGGTCAGTGTCAGGTGCGGATCGCGTCCGAGAGGTACGGACGTGATCACCTCCGCCGGGACCCGCCTCGGCGCCGATGTGCGGGTCGATGATGTACAGAAGCCATGCGACGTCCTGCTGATCCCGGGGGTCCGGAATCGGAAACGCTGATGAAGGACGTCGCAGTCGATCTCGCCCGCTGTAGGCCACGGGCTGGATTCGCCGCAGAAGCCGCGCCCAGGTGCCGTCCGCCGACCACAGCCGGTGGCGTGGAAAACGAGCAGATCAAGTGACGTCACACGATCGGCCGGACGGCTCCTGGGTGTCCAGTCCCGGATCGAGGTGCTGGCGCATCAGCGCCTGCGCGGTCGTCTCGGCGGCGGCGACCCTGGAGCGTCCTGCGTCGGTCAGGGTCGCCTCGACCGTCCTGCGGTCTCCGGCACGACGATGGCGATCAATTAGTCCGGCAGCCTGCAGACCCCTGAGGAGGTAGGACATCCGGTCCCCGGATTCCTGGAGGAACGCCGCCAGCTTGGCAACGGGCACAGATCCGCTCGCGGCCTCGGCGAGCGCGCCGAGAATGAGGTAGTCATGGAGCGACAGTCCGTACCGCACCCGCAACTCACCGTGCACGAGACCCAAGGTCCGCAGGACCCCTGAAAACTGCCACTGCGGGGTGTCTTCACCCGTCCGTCCTGATGTGAGGCCGTCGTGGCGCGCCCGGCCATCCGTCTCCGCACTCCCGGCGTCCTAGCGTCGTCAGTGCGACGCGGTCGAACGGGTCGGTCTCCGCAAAGGTTGCGAAGTCCTCGAACACTTGGCACGCAGGCGGACGACCGCCGTAGCCGCGTCCGCCATCCCAAGGCTTCGCAGAGGAAAGAAGGCGTTCGCGCCATGGCGTCGCAATCAGACACCGCTCGAGCAGCGTCTCACGGGCTGGACTTCGGGCTCAACGAATGGGTCGTGGACGAGCAGCGACGGCGTTACCTCCACGACCCCGGCTCGGTGGACCAGACGTGGAGGAACTTCTTCGCCACGCTGGTGTCCCCGGCCGCCGCGGCCTCCCTGACCGCCTCAGCCCAACACCACGAGGGCATCGACGAGGCGGCGCTCAAGGCGGTCCGGGTCGCGGCGCTCATCCACGCGTATCGTGTGCGCGGGCATCTGATGGCGGGAACGGACCCGCTCATGGCCCGGCCAGCCGCAGCACATCCGGAGCTCGACATCGCCGCGTTCGGACTTGACGACGCGGACCGGGCGGAGGACTTCGCCGTGGACGGGTTCGCCGGGCGCGCCACGATGACACTCGACGAAGTGCTGGGCGCATTGCGGGAGTTCTACTGCCGCACCGCCGGGTTCGAGTACATGCACATCCAGGACGCCGTGGAACGCCGCTGGATCCAGCAGCGCGTCGAGGGCCCGCAGCGCCGCCCGGACCGTGCCGGACAGCTGCGGATCCTCTACCGGTTGGGGGCCGCGGAGGCCTTCGAGACGTTCCTGCAGACCAAGTACGTGGGCCAGAAGCGGTACTCGCTCGAAGGCGGCGAGTCGGCCATCGTGCTGCTCGACGCCCTGTTGCTCCGCGCCATCGAAGACGGTGTCCAAGAAGCCGTCATCGGGATGGCGCACCGCGGCCGGCTGAACGTCCTGGCCAACATCATCGGCAAGTCCTACGGCCAGATATTCGATGAGTTCGAGGACGCGGTGGACATCCGGTCGGTCCAGGGCTCGGGGGACGTGAAGTACCACCTCGGCGCGGAGGGCGCCTACCGTGCCCTGGACGGCGGCACCATCGCCGTCTCGGTCGTGGCGAACCCCTCGCACCTGGAGATCGTGGGGCCGGTGGCCCAGGGCGTGGTGCGGGCCAAGCAGGACCTGGCCGGGGACCAGGGCGAGCCCTTCCCCGTACTGCCGGTCGTCCTCCACGGCGACGCGGCCTTCGCCGGCCAGGGTGTGGTCGCCGAGACCCTGAACATGTCGCAACTGCCGGGCTACCGCACGGGCGGGACGGTCCACGTGGTCGTCAACAACCAGGTCGGCTTCACCACCCTGCCCCCCAACGGCCGTTCGAGCACGTACGCGACCCATGTGGCACGGATGGTGGAGGCCCCGATCTTCCACGTCAACGGCGACGACCCGGAAGCCGTTGACCGCGTCGCACGGATGGCCTTCGACTACCGCCAGACGTTCCACAAGGACGTCGTGGTCGATCTGGTCTGCTATCGGCGCCACGGGCACAGCGAGGTCGACGACCCGTCCATCACGCAGCCGGTGATGTACGAACGCATCGACGCCAAGGCTTCGGTGCGCACGCTGTACGCCGCGGCCCTCATACGCCGCGGGGACATCGGCGAGCGGCAGGTGGACAGTGCCCGCCGCCACTACCAGGATCACCTCGAACGGGCCTTCGCCGAGACCCGGGCGCTGCCCGCTCCCACACCGGCCGAAGACCTTCCTTGCGCCGACGCCGGACAGGCGGCCACCCAGCGCACGGCGACCGCGATCGACGAGGCGACGGCTCGTCAGGTCATCGCATCGCAGACCGACCTGCCGCAGGGCTTCACCGTGCACCCGCGTGTCCTGCCGCAGCTCCACCGGCGCACGGCGACGCTCGACACCGGCACCGTCGACTGGGCCACCGCGGAGACACTGGCGATCGGTTCGCTGCTGCTGGACGGCGTCCCGGTACGGCTGGCCGGACAGGACTCCCGGCGCGGCACCTTCGGTCAGCGCCACGCCGTACTGACCGACCGGCGCACCGGCGCGGAGCACACGCCGCTGAACTCCCTCAGCCCGCAGGCCGCGAGCTTCGCACCGTACGACTCGATGCTGTCCGAACTGGCAGCGCTGGCCTTCGAGTACGGCTATGCGCAGGCCCGTCCGGAAGCCCTGGTGCTGTGGGAGGCCCAGTTCGGTGACTTCGCCAACGGCGCGCAGACGGTCGTCGACGAGTACATCGCCTCGTCCGAGCAGAAGTGGGGCCAGCGCTCCGCAGTGACCATGCTGCTGCCTCACGGCCTGGAGGGCCAGGGCCCCGACCACTCCTCCGCCCGGATCGAACGCTTCCTGCAATTGTGCGCGCAGGACAACATGACCGTGGCCATGCCCTCCCTGCCGGGCAACTACTTCCATCTGCTCAGGCATCAGGCGCTGGACGGCCGCAGGCCACTGGTGGTCTTCACCCCGAAGTCGATGCTGCGGTCGAAGGCGGCCGTCTCCGCCCTGGCCGAGTTCACCCAGGGCGGCTTCCGCCCGGTCCTGCCGGACGACACGACGGACCCGGCCCGTGTCTCGCGCGTGCTGCTGTGCTCGGGCAAGGTCTTCTACGACCTCGACGCCCACCGGCACACCGCGGGCTCGACCGACACGGCGATCGTCCGCGTGGAGCGCCTCTACCCGTTCCCCGACGAGGAACTCGCGGCGGAACTCGCCCGCTTCCCCGCGGCCGCGGACGTGCGGTGGGTGCAGGAGGAGCCGGAGAACCAGGGTGCGTGGTCGTTCGTCGCGCCGCGTCTGCACCGGCTGACCCGGCGCGCCGTGGAGTGCGTGAGCCGGCCCGAGGCGCCCGCGCCCGCGGCCGGCTCGGCCCGCCGGCACGGCGTGGAGCAGAAGGCTCTCGTGACATCGGCCTTCCAGTGATCAGCGGCTCGCGGGGTGCGCATCGGCTGCCCACAGCGCGTATCCGTCGACACCACGGCAGCATCGAGGAGGAGCAGCGGCATGAGCCTGCTGGCGCGCATCAACCAGCCCGCGGACTTGAGGGGTCTGAGCCATCCAGAGCTGGTCCGGCTGGCCGGGGAGATCCGCGACTTCCTGGTCCGCCACGTCGCGGCCACGGGAGGCCATCTGGGGCCCAACCTCGGCGTCGTGGAACTGACCCTGGCGCTGCACCGGGTCTTCGACTCCCCGCGCGACCGGCTGCTGTGGGACGTCGGGCACCAGGCGTACGTCCACAAGATCGTGACGGGGCGGGCCGGTGAGTTCTCCGGCCTGCGGCAGCGTGGCGGGCTTTCCGGATACCCGAGCCGGGAGGAGTCCACGCACGACCACATCGAGCACTCCCACGCATCGGTAGCCCTGTCGTACGCCGATGGCATGGCCAAGGCCGCACAGCTCGCAGGAGAGTCGGACCGGCACATCGTCGCCGTCGTCGGCGACGGAGCACTCACCGGAGGGCTGGCCTGGGAGGCCCTCAACAACATCGCGGCGGCACCCAACCGGCCCGTGGTGATCGTCGTCAACGACAACGGACCGACGGTGCCGGAGCGCCGGGCCGGGCGCTGCACTGCACCCTGCACGCGGCCAAGGAAGGCATCAAGGAGGGCCTGAAAGCGGGCCTCGCAGGGGGCAGCGCGGAGGCCGTGATGCCGCACTCGCTCTTCTGCGAGCTGGGACTGCGCTACCTCGGGCCCGTCGACGGCCACGACGTCACCGCCCTGGAAGCAGCCCTGGAACGGGCCAAGGCCCATGGTGCCCCGGTCGTCGTCCACTGCATCACGCGCAAGGGGCGCGGATACGCGCCGGCCGAGCAGAACGAGGAGGACCACCTGCACGGCGTCGGCATCATCGACCCGCAGACCGGGCACCCTCTGCGGCCCGCTGGTCTGACCTGGACGGCAGTGTTCGGCCGGGAACTGGTCGAACTGGTCGAACTGGCCGACGCGCACCCGGACGTCGTCGCGATCACCGCGGCCATGCCCGGCTCCGTCGGTCTCAACGACTTCGCCGCACGCTACCCGGCACGGTTCTTCGACGTCGGGATCGCCGAGCAGCATGCGGTCGCCTCGGCCGCCGGGATGGCCATGGCGGGCCTGCATCCGGTGATCGCCCTGTACGGCACCTTCCTGAACCGCGCCCTCGACCAGGTGCTGATGGACCTCGCGCTGCACCGGCTCGGTGCGACCCTGGTCCTCGACCGGTCCGGAGTCACCGGTGACGACGGCCCCAGCCACAACGGGCTGTGGGATCTGGCGATGCTCCAAGCTGTCCCCGGCCTCGTATCGGGGCTCCCCGCGATGCGCGCACGCTGCGGCGGCAGTTGCGGCAGGCCGTGTCTATCACCGACGCGCCGACGGTCCTGCGCTACCCGAGAGGCACGGTCGGCCCGGCGATCCCGGCGGTCGGCCGCGCCGGTGCGGTCGACGTCCTGCACGAGGCCCCCGGCACCGGCGGCGTCCTGCTGATCGCTGTCGGAACGACGGCCTCGGTCGCTCTCCAAGCGGCGGAGCTCTGCGCCGAGCAGGGGGTGGAGGTCACCGTAGTGGACCCACTGTGGGTCAAGCCGCTCCCCGACGAACTGCCCGCGCCCGCCGCCGCACGCCCTGGTCGTCACGGTCGAGGACGGCCTGCGCGCCGCTTCCCCGGCAGGCCACCCGGGCCGAGATCCTCGCAGAAGCAGGCCTGACCGCACAGGCGATCGCACACACCGTCACCCAGACCCTGGCCCGCGCGGCCGTCACCGCGGTACCCACCGGTCCCCGCACCATCCCCGCACCCAAAAGGCAATGAATTTCGCATACCAGTAAAATGCTTCTACTGCGAAAGCGGCCGGAGGATGCGTCATGTCCGAGATCATCTGCCGCAGAATCGACGAGCAGACGCCAAGCGAGGACGGCGAGGACGGCGAGATCGGCGAGCGCGTGCTGGTCGACCGGGTCTGGCCGGAAGGTCTGCGCCGGCAAGGCGCACCGCTCGACGAGTGGCTGCGGGAGGTCGCACCCTCCATCGAGCTGCAGCGCTGGTACGGCCACCACCCCCAGCAGTTCGGTGAGTTCCGCCGCCGCTATCTCACCGAACTGGGCGATCAACGGCACAAATACGCAGCTGCCCGACTTCGGGAACTGGCCCAACACCGCAGCCTCACCCTGCTGACCTCCACCCAGGACATGGACCACAGCCATACCGCGGTCCTGGCCGAATGGCTCACCGAAACCGGCTCTCACGATGAGCGGCGCCCGGATGCCGCCCTTCCCGAGCACGGACGCACCGCTCCCGGTTCCCGGCCGCCCGGACACCGCGCGGCCCTCTCCACCGCGGTGGCCAATCTCAACGCGGGCGCACTCGCGTTCGTGATGGGCACCGGCATCGTCTCCACGGCCCTGTTCGTCAACGGCGCCGGCACCGCCTCCGCCGTACTGCTGTGGGTGGCCCTCGCCGGTTATGCCGTACTGGTGCCCGCCTACGGCTGGCGGCTGCTGCGCCGGCGCGAGCGGTTCGTCGCGGATCTCCTCGGGCCGCGTGCCTTCGCGTTCCTCACCCTCGCGATCTCCTCGAACGTGCTGGCCGCTCGCTTTGTGCCGACCGGACACACCGCTATCGCCGGGGCGTTCCTGGCGTTCGGGACGCTGGGGTGGGTGGTGCTGGACTACGGCATCCCGCTCGCACTCATCACCACGCTGAAGCGGGGCCCCTCGCTCGACCAGGTGAACGGCACCTGGTTCCTGTGGTCAGTGGGATCGGAGTCGGTGGCGGTCGCGGCGGCATCGCTGGCCCGGGTGACCCCGGGACACGCACTGGCCGTCCTGGCAGTGGTGTGCTGGGCCGTCGGCCTGATGCAGTACCTGCTGACCGCCGCACTGGTCCTGGCCCGGCTGCTGGCCCGGCCGGTGCAGCCGGGAGGCCTCATGACGTCCGTATGGATCTTCATGGGGGCGGCGGCGATCGCCGTACTCGCCGGCGTCCGGCTGATCGCACTCCATCCAGGCACCACGATGTTGTCGCGCCCGCTCGTCATCGGGACGTCCGTCGTCCTGTGGGCGTTCTCAAGCTGGCTGATCCCGCTCCTACTGGCTCTGGGCGTCTGGCGGCACGCGCTGCGACGTATCCCGCTGCGCTACGAGCTCGGCTGGTGGAACCTCGTCTTCCCGGTCGGCATGTACGCGGTCACCACGCACGAGCTGGGACGCGCGACCGCAACCTCGTGGATGACGAGCGTGGGCCGCTGGGAGGTCTGGATCGCCGCGGTGTTCTGGGCTGTCGTGTTCGCCGCCATGGTGGCAGCCAGACTCCGGGCCCGCCCCACGACCGCGCACGGATCCGCCGGTGCGGGGCAGACGGCCCGCCCGCAGACCACGGCCTCGACGGCACCCGGGGCGCTGCCATAGGCACGTGTTGCGATGCGGCACGAACCCGGCTGCCCGTCGGCAGACAGCCGGGTTCGCGACACGTCCGTGTCATGCGGAGCGGTCCACGGGCCTGTCAGCGGCGGGCGCGCCCCCGCTGCCGGACAGCATGGCGCACGGAGTGCCAGGCGACCACCGCCCAGGCGGCCACGAGCAGGGCGTACAGGACGACGGCGATCCAGACGAACAGCTGCGAGCCGGTGCGAGCAGCGAGCGCGCTCGTGCCGGTGACGCACGCACCGAGGGGGAAGATGAAGGACCACCAGGTGGCTGCGAAGGGCAGCCCTCTGCGGATTTCCCGTACGGTCAGCGCCGTGGCCAGTACCAGCCACAGCAGGGCGAAGCCCCAGATCCCGAGCCCACCCAGGAGCGCTACGACACCACTCCCGCGCGCGTACGGGGCGGGCAGCGCGCTCGGCGACGCCGTGGCCAGCGTCCCCAGCGCCGTCACCGCCTGATCCAGCGCCCCCACGCCGATCCACACCGTGGGCACCACCGCACCGCCGGGCGCGTCATGATGCACCAGGCGGCTGTACACCATGGCCAGCACCAGCAGGACCGCGACCAACCCGAGCCCGAGCATCGAATAGCAGCACAGCAGCAAGGCCAGCCGGACCTGCCCGGCCGGCGCCCGCGGGACGAGCAGCGCGCCCGTCGCGGCGGAGACCAGCGGCGGCACCACCGGTAGCAGCCAGCCGCCGAACGCCGCGTCCGGCGTGAAACGGTGCCGCGTGACCATCAGATACGGCACCGTGCAGGCGGTGGCAAGACCCAGCACCGTACCGGCCGACCACAGCACCCAGTCCGCATCCACCGCCGCACGCTCCCCGATCAGCCGCCGGCCGAGCAGCAGCGTCCCGGCCCCGACGGTGAGCAGAGCCATCGGCGGCGCCCCGAAGAACTGGGCCAGTACCGGATCACCGGCATGCACCCGCAGCGCCCGCTGCCCGGTATAGCTGACGGCAAGCACGATCAGCAGCAGCGCGGTCCCCGCCCAGACCACCGTGGCGGCCTCGCCGAGTCCGGGGAAACCGCGCGGCAGGGTGGCGGCCGCGACGGTGACGATCCCGCTGCCCATGACGGCGGCGAACCAGCCGGGACCGAGCCGGCCACGCTCCTTGCCGTTCGCCTCGTCCGGCTGGTCACGTACAAGCACGGATGATCTCGGGGCCGAGCCGACCGCGGACGCTCTCGGGGCCGGGCCGACCTGGGACGGGACCGCTCGGCTGGTACTGGGGTGGGGTGTCACGGCGCGGAGTGCCTTCTCTTGGGGTGTCGGATTCGTCACCGTCCACGACCAGCCACGGTGACGGGCAGGCCGACTGGCCGGGCCACACCCAGCAGCTCAGGGACGCGGCCGAGACCGTCGGCCCATTGGCGCCCTCGACGCTATGGCGAAGCGCGGCTTCCGCCACCGAACAGCACGCGCCATGATGCCCTCACACCAGGACATCGAGCACCGTGCAGGCCCGTTGCCGGGTGCCGGCCCGATGCCCCGATGTCCTTGTCCGAGCGTGTTGTGGCCACACCTGTGGCCATGACGAGACGGCAAGCGACCGCTGAACACGGGCGAGGCGCCGAGGCCCGATGCCTCGTTGCACACCACGGAAGGCAGCAGCATGCCGCAGGGACGCGGACGACAATCGGCACGGGAGCGGCAGAGCATCGCCGGGCGGATGATGGTGTCCTCCGATGTGGGCCCCAGTCCGTCCGGGAGGCGCACGATGAAGGACAGGCCGTCAGGCAGGAAGCCGCTCCTGGTGACCGTGCTGGTCTTCCCCGGCGTACGGCTGCTCGACGTCACCGGCCCGATCGAGGTGTTCACGACAGCCAACGAATTCGGCGGCCGCTACCGCGTACGCACGGTCTCCCCTGACGGCGCCGACGTGGTCACCGCAGCCGGCACCGGACTGCGCGTCGACCTCGCTGCCGCGCAGGTACAGGGGGCCAGCGATGTGGTCGTCATCCCCGGCGGCCCGGAGTGGCCCTCCCTCATCAAGGACGACGCGCTGCTGGACGCCATGAGAGGGCTCGACGCACGCGGCTGCCGCACGGCGTCCATCTGCACCGGCGCCTTCCTCCTCGCCGCGGCCGGACTGCTCGACGGACGGAAGGCGACAACGCACTGGCGCTTCGCCGACCAGCTCGCCCTGCGCTACCCGAAGGTGACCGTGGAAGCGGACGCCCTGTTCGTACGCGACGGCCACATCATGACCTCCGCAGGCGTCACCTCGGGCATCGATCTCTCGCTCGCCCTGGTCGAGGAGCACCTCGGCGCCGACGTCGCCCGCGCCGTGGCCAAGGACATGGTCGTGTTCATGCAGCGGCCGGGCGGCCAGTCCCAGTTCAGTGTCCGCACCCACACCCCGCGCGCGAGACAGGAGATGCTGCGCCGGGTCCTGGACGCGGTCGCCGAGGACCCGTCCGCCCCGCACACCCTTGCAGCCATGGCGCGCCGGGCAGGTGTGAGCACCCGCCACATGACACGCCTGTTTCACGACGAGATGCACACGACCCCGGCCCGCTACGTCGAGCAGGTCCGCATGGAGGCCGCCCAGGCGATGCTGGAAGACAGCGACGACCCCATGGCCACCGTGGCCCGGCGCACCGGCTTCGGGTCACCGGAGTCCCTGCGTCGGGCCTTCACGCGCAACCTCGGCATCACGCCGGGAGCCTACCGGGCACGCTTCCGCACCACGCACACCGGAGTCGACGGCAAGGGCGCCTGAGCCCTGGAGGTATCCGGCGAGCACAGACAATCGCCGAAATCCGACAGGCCGGCCGTGCCGGACGAGGGGCTCTGCGAGCGCGGCCCGCCACGCGGGCGCGCCGAAAGGACCGGGCGAAGTACTGCGCCTCGTGCACGACCTGCTGGTCGGCGAATTCCATGACGCTCGCCGAGTACGAAGGCGCACCGTCGTAGATGGTGACGCATTCGCTCACCCATACATGCGCGTGGCCGGTGACGCGCAGGAGGGTGAAGCGCCGGTCGGCCGGATGCCCGCCCCGTTGTCTCGCGGCCCCGGAAACGTTCGCCCGACTGCGGATAGTCCGGCATCGCGTCCGCAGCCTGGATCGCGTGCTCGGCCTCGATGTCACCTCGTCCGGAAGTGTGTTCCTTCCTCCACGGCCTGGTGGGCGTTCGGCTCGAAGGTCCGTATCCGAGTGCCTCACGGCAGTTTCTCGGGCCATGGGGCGACGCAAGGAGAGCGCTGGGACGGTGGGGGCGTCGGATCCGGCGTCCCGGAATCTCGACAGGAGGCAGCGGCTTGGCAGAGAACCGGACGGTCCCGGGCGTGGCCGGGACCGATCACGAGCAGTTGCGGGCGTTCGATGAGCCGGGGGCTGCGTCGGCAGGGCGGTCCGCCTTGCGCGAGCACTTCTTCGACCGGCCCGCCCTCGAGGTGGCTCCCGAACTCCTGGGGGCTCTCGTGGTCTCGCGCTCGCAGCGCGGCGTGACGGCGGTGCGTATCACCGAGGTGGAGGCGTACGAGGGGCCCGATGATCCGGCCTCGCATGCGTTCCGGGGCCCGAACCGGACCTATCGAGCGGAGTTCGGGGCCCCGGGGACCTTCTATGTGTACCGGACGCACGCGGTTCATCGGTGCCTGAACGCCGTCTGCGGGCCCGGGCGGCGTCCCGCTTCGGTGCTGCTCCGCGCCGGCACCGTCGTGGAGGGAGCAGACGTCGCGCAGGAACTCCGGGGGCCTGGGGTACGGGCGCGCGATCTGGCGCGCGGCCCGGCCAACCTCGCGCGAGCGTTGGGCATCGCCGATCTGCGTCATGACGGACAGTCAGCATGCGACGTGGCGGCGGAGTTGTTCCTCGCGGAACCCGCCGGGGGCGTCTCGTCCGCGCGGGTCGGTCGAGGGCCGCGGACGGGGGTGGGCGGTCCTGCTGCTTTGTACCCCTGGCGCTTCTGGATGCTGGGCGAGTCGAGCGTCAGCGCCTATCGGGCGCACCCGGGGTCCCGCCAACGGAGGCGGGCGAAGGGCTGACCCTCCCGCCGGCCTGGGACATCACGAGTGCCGGCGCCGCTCCCCGGAGGCGGCGGCACCCGGAGGTGCTTCAGCCTCGCTCCGGTACCGGCGCCGGGGTCTGCGACGAACCCGCAGCGAAGACCGAATGTGCGCCTTCGCTGTCCTTATCCGCGGCCACGCACACCTGGCGCCTGCGAGTTGAAAACCTCAGGAAATGTCCGTTGGGCCGGGCCCGCTTGCTGTCTCTCCTCCTGAGACGGCGTCCGCGGGGAAGGCGGCGGCCCGACCGTATAGAAGGCGATCAGTGATGACTCCGATCAGTCCCACTCCCGAACCGGATCCGCGCAGGTGGCGCGCGCTCGGGATCATCTGCCTCGTGCAGGTGATGCTGCTCCTCGATGTGACCGTGGTCAATGTCGCGCTTCCCCCCATCCAGCACGATCTCGGCTTCACGACCACGGGCCTGGCATGGGTCGTCAACGGCTACACCGTCACCTACGGTGGGCTGCTGATGCTTGGCGGACGCCTGGGTGATCTGCTCGGCCGCAGACGCCTCTTCCTGACCGGCTTGGCGATCTTCGCGCTGGCGTCGGCGAGCGCGGGAGCGGCCCAGCAAGCCGGTGTACTGATCGCCGGCCGCTTCGTACAGGGCGTCGGTGCGGCACTCGTCAGCCCGGCAGCCCTGTCCCTGGTGACGCTGCTGTTCACACAGCGGCAGGAAAGGGCACGGGCCATGGCCATCTGGAGCGGCCTGGCCGGAGTTGGGGTAGCCCTGGGAGTCGTGCTCTCGGGCATCCTGACCACCATCGCCTCCTGGCGTTGGATATTCTTCATCAATCTGCCCATCGCCGCGTTCGCGTTTTTCGCCACTTTCAAGCTCGTCTCCGAAAGCCGGGCCACCAAGCGCGGTCGGCCTGACGTCCTCGGCGCCGTCACGGTCACCCTCGGTCTGCTCCTGGTCGTGTTCGGCCTCCTGGAGAAGGACAGTCACGTATGGTTCTCGTTCCCCGTCCTGGGTTGCGTCGTGATCGGTGTGCTCTGCCTGATCGGCTTCGTGCTGGTGGAGGCTCACGTGGCCCAGCCCCTGGTGCCCCTCGCATTCTTGCGCTCACGTAACCGGAGCATGGCCAACATCGTGCGCATCTGCTACTACGTGGGGTTCGCCACCCTTTTCTTCTCACTGAGCCTGTATGTCCAGCGCATGCTGCACTTTTCCGCGCTGGCGACCGGATTCGCCTTTGTACCGTTCGGGTTGGTCATTCTCTTCAGCGCCACCGTGATGGCACCTCGCCTCCTTCCCCGGTTCGGTCTGCGGGCCCTGAACGGAGGAGGGCTTGCGGTCACCACGGTCGGCTACGTTCTCCTTGCCGGCCTCAGCAGCCACGGCACCTATGTGGCCGACGTACTGCCCGGACTGATCCTCGTGCCGCTGGGAGGCGGCCTCGTCCTCGTCGGATCCACTGTCGCCGGAGTGGACGGCGCCACCGGTGAGGACGCGGGCATCGCCACCAGCATGAACAATGCGTCCATGCAGATCGGCAGCGCCATCGGCCTGGCTGCCCTGGTCTCACTGGGCACCGGCCACGCCGCCGTGCTGCGGCGTGCGGGCGCCGACCAGGTGACCGCCGCCGCGCACGGTTACGCCTTCAGCTTCACCATCGCCGCCGGCATGACGGCCTTCGGTGCGTTCCTCGGCTTCGCAGGAATCCACCCGACACCGGCCGAGACTGCGACGGTGAGGACCAACGCCAAGGAGCGCGTGGTCTGACGTGCCGCCGGCGGCGAAAGCGAGAGTCCGCGGCCGCGGCGGGCCTGGCGGAACGGTGCTGCCGCTGCGCGTCAGGGGACATAGTGGGCCTGCTCGAAGAGGCCGAGTATGCACCAGCTGTTCGTGCGACGGCGGCATTGCCGGGTCTGAGCTTCCATCGGCCGCCTCCCCTGCCCCTCCCGTGGACGCCTCAGGCCGGTCATCCGGCATGACCCTGTTCTTCTCGAACTCCGCTCCGCCATAGCCATCCCCCGGCTCGACCGCCCGGCAGGCGGGTCTCCACCAGAACACGCCGGGCTCGCACACGACCAGTACTGCTCACTTCACAGCACAGACAGGACCCCAGACATGACCACAAACGACCAGCTCGACTACTTCAAGCCGCAACTCGTCGTCATCCCGTGCGGCAGCCGCAAACTGGGCTCGCCCGCGCGCTCCGCAGACATGTACGTAGGCTCCTACCACCGGGCATGCCGCAAGGCCGCCGACGCACTGCAACCTGACCTGCTGCTCATTCTCTCCGCACGCCACGGGCTCCTCGACCTCGACGACGTGATCGAGCCGTACGACACACCTCATGGCGCAGCCGACGCGGTAACGAGCCAGGTCCTTCTGGAACAGGCAACCGTGCGTGACATCGTGGGCCTTGACCCGGTGGTGGCCCTCGGCGGTGCACGACACATCAGCCTCGTGCGCTCCGTCTGGCCGCACGTCCACACGCCGTTGGCCGGAGCACGCGGTATGGGTGAGCAAATGGCCCGGCTTGCAGCATTGCGCGAGGGACGGGGAATGCCTCTGACATGACGCTTCGTGCGGCGACCCCGAGGCCTCGCCGCCATGTGCCGAGGCGCATGGCACTACGGGGACTGGGGAGCATTCCAGAAGTGACGGTCGCACATGGTGTGGTGGTACCAGCGATCAACGGCGCGGCTGGATCCCACGGGACGTCAGGTTGGTCACGCTGTGGGGGCGCTGAGGTGGCGCGGCTGAAGCCGTGGGAGGTCAGCGATGAGCTCTGGGCGGTGATCGAGCCGCTGCTTCCGAATGTCGAGCGACGGTCTCGCTACCCAGGGTGGAAGCGACTGGATGACCGCCCGGTGTTCCAGGGGATCTTGTTTGTTCTCCATACCGGGATCTCCTGGGAGCACCTGCCGCAGGAGCTGGGATTCGGCTCGGGGATGACCTGCTGGCGTCGTCTTTGTCGGGTGCGGTCATCGTGCTGATCTCCTTCGGGCTTCGACACCTCGAAGATCAGCCGGTGGCCGTTCATCTATGCGGGCATCATCCCGACGCCGGAGCAAACCCCCGGATCAGGTCGAACCCGTACACCATCTCCATGGACGCAACCCGGCGTGCTGAAGTGGGGCGTCCCGAGTAGCGTGGGGAAGAGACTGTACGGAACGGCTGCCTTCACCAGTATCGCCCTCGCCCTCGCGGGCGTTCACTGCTGGTCGGACGTGGTATTCACATGCCCGGCTCGGGCGCTGAATGGCCGTGAAGGGTGGAGTTCCGAACAAGTGCTAGCGAGGCGATCATGGCCTTTGCCGCTGCCAAGGACGGCACACAGATCTACTTCGAGGACTGGGGGCGGGTCAGCCGATGGTGTTTTCCCACGGCTGGCCACTGATCGCGGATGCGTGGGATCCGCAGTTGAAGCTGATGGCGGACAACGGTTTCCGGGTAAGAGCGCCTACGACTGCGTCAAAGCGTTCTCTGAGACTGACCTCACGGGGGACCTCAAGGAGTTCGACATCCCCACGCTGATCATTCACGGCGACGACGACCAGATCGTGCCCATCGTGGCATCCGCGAAAAAATCGTCGCAACTGGTCAAGGACGTGACCTTCAAGGTCTGCTCCGGTGCTCCGCACGGACTGCCGATGGTGCCGGAGTTCGCGGGACGGTCAACAACGACCTCCTTGAATTCGCACGCGGCTGACCGACCAGGTGTCGTTTCACCGGTCTTCCCGCGTTCACGCGGCCGGCGCCAGACCACTGGCAGGCGCGAGCCCGAGGAATGCCATGTCTCAGCAAACGAACATCGCCGCACAGACCGCTTTCGCAGAGGCGGTCATCACCGGCGACCTCGCGGCCCTCGACGAGATCGTCGCACCCGACTCGATCGACCATGATCCAGCCCCAGGACAGCTGCCGGGGCCCGATGGGTACAAGGCCATGTTCGCCGATCTGCGGGCAGCCTTTCCCGACCTGCACGTCGCGGTGGAGCATCTGGTGGTCACCGACGACGAGTTGGCCTTTGCCTACACCATCACCGGAACGCATCTGGGGCCGCTGATGGGACGGCCGGCGACCGGCAGGAAGGCAAGCTACCGGGGCATGCAGATCAGCCGCTTCGACAGCGACGGAAAGCTCGTCGAACGCTGGGGCAGCAGCGACGAACTCGGCATGCTGCGCCAACTCGGACTCACCGAGTTGTGACCCCAAGAGCGGGATTTCCGATGGTACCGGGAACAACCAGCTCGCACGCGATCGGCCACCGTTCCTATCCATGCGGTGCCGAGAGGACGCTTCGGGGAGGCAGAATGTTGAGGTCCTCGGATGGCAAACGGTCAGGTGCGCGGTCCGCCGGCTCAACTGGCGATGGTGGCGTTTCACGCATCCGTGCTGGACGGAGTCGCCCGCAATCCGTCGCTGCCGACAGCGCTGCTACTGCGCCTGCTCGCCTTCGACGGGGGCGGTGACCGTCCGCCCTGAGACGCCCGGTCGTGGTGATCCTTGCCCACCCGAACCCGGGCGTCTGGATCGACTTTGCCATGAGCGCCAGGGCGGAGCCTGCACAGCGGGCCCGGCCGTGGACGATCCTTCTCCCAGGGTGCGGGCTGCTCTTGCATACGGACCCGAGGTGTACCACCCGCGAACAAAGGTCGCGCCGCTCCCGGACGCCGCGTGCGTCCGCCTGCTCGACGATACCGCCCCTTCTGTCCGGGCGGCACTGCTGGACTCGCCTCATTTGGCGCCGTCGTTCGTGGCCTCGATGGCCACTCATCACAGTTCGGCAGCGCGCCGGAAAGCGGTGCGTGCATGGGAGATCCTGCCGCCGGGCGAGCGGTCGGCGCTGCTGGCCGCCCCTGACCCCGAGGTGCGGCGGGCCGCCGCACTGAGGGAGTGCCGGCGGGACGCACGCGTCACCGCCGAACTCCTCCGCGATCCGAAGTCCGCCGCCGAGGCGCTGAGCCGAGGGCTCCTCGCCCGCACCGACGCCGAGCGGTGCGTCGCCGAGCGGACGCACCTGGCGGCCCTCGCCGAGAACCCGTCGTTGCCCGCCGACCTCGTGGAGCGGCTCGCCGTCGACTCCGACGCTGGTCGCGGAGCCCGCGTTCCCCCACCTGCGCTGGTTCCGCCGTCTGCGGATCCACCGGGAGATACGCGACGACATCCACGAGGCCTTCCTCAGCGTCGCATGTGGTGCGGCTCTTGTGCGCTACTCCGGTGTCGCCGCCAGGTCATCCTCCTCGATGGGCAGGCCCACCGGGCGGCGGCCCGGGGGCTGTTGCGGCTCGGGCAGCACAGGTGCGGGCGGCACCGGGCGGTCCACCGGCGCGTCCGGGGTCAGGGACGTCGGCTGCCCGTGATGCAACACGACCAGGGGTTCGCCCTCCACCAGGCGATACCGCACCTGGGACGGACTGATGTCCACCTTCAACCTGCGTCCGCGTACCAGCAGCGTGAAAGCCACCCTGGACAGCGCCTCCGGCAGGCGCGGTGCGAACGCCAGCAGGGCCTGCCGCCCATCGTCACCGCTGTACCGGCGCAAGCCTCCGAGACCGGCGACCAGCGCGATCCACGTACCGGCGAGGGAGGCGATGTGGAGCCCGTCCCGGGTGTTGTGCTCCAGATCCTCCAGGTCCATCAGCGCGGCCTCGCCGAGATAGGCGTAGGCCAGGCGCAGGTGCCCGGTCTCGGCGGCGAGTACCGCCTGGAAGCACGCCGACAGGGAGGAGTCACGGACCGTCAGCGCCTCGTAATAGGCGAAGTTGCGTGCCTTCTGGTCGTCGGAGAAGGCATCCGGGCACTCCATCATCGCCAGCACCAGATCGGCCTGCTTCACCACCTGCTTGCGGTACAGGTCGAAGTAGGGGTAACGCAGCAGAAGCGGGTAGTTCTCCGGCGGGGTCGCCTCGAAGTCCCAGCGCTGGAGACTCGTGAAACCGGCCGACTGCTCGTGCACGCCGAGCGTGTCGTTGTACGGCATCGCCATGCGGGCCGCGGCATCCCGCCATGCGGCAGTCTCCTCGTCGTCGACACCGAGTGTCGCGGCGCGCTCCGGATGACGCACGGCGGCGTCCGCGGCCGAGATCAGGTTCTGTCGCGCCATCAGGTTGGTGTACAGGTTGTCGCGGGTGATCGCGCTGTACTCGTCGGGGCCCGTGACCCCGTCGATGTGGAAGACGCCTTCCGCGTCGTGGTGTCCGAGCGAGCGCCACAGCCGGGCCGTTTCCACGAGGAGTTCGAGGCCCTCACCGCGTTCGAAGTCCTCGTCCCCGGTAACCATCACGTACCGGTCGGCGGCCACCGCGATGGCCGCGTTGATGTGGAAGGCGGCCGTCCCGGCCGGCCAGTAGGCCGAACACTCGGCACCGTCGATGGTGCGCCAGGGAAATGCTGCGCCCGCGAGCCCGAGCTGACGCGCGCGCTCCCGCGCCGTCGGCAGCATCCGGTGACGCGCCCGCAGTGCCGATGCGACGGCCTCCGGCGCGGTGAACGTCAGCACCGGTAGCACGTAGGACTCGGTGTCCCAGAAACAGTGACCGTCGTACCCGGTTCCGGTCAGGCCCTTGGCGGGAATCGCCCGGCTCTCGCCCCGGGCCGCCGCCTGGAGCACATGGAAGAGGGCGAACCGCACCGCCTGCTGGATGCGCGCGCTGCCCTCGACCTCGACGTCCGCGCCCGCCCAGAAGCGATCCAGGTACGCCCGCTGTGCCGCGGCCAGACCGTCCCAGCCGGTGCTGACCGCGGCCGCCACCGCCGCGTCCACCTGATCGTGCACGGCCGGCAGCGAACGCTCCCCCGACCAGCCGTAGGCCACGAACTTGACCAGCCGGAGCGGTTGCCCGGGCACCAGGTCCGCGGTCACCGTCAGGCGGCTGACGTCAGCCTCGCACTGCGCCGTCCAGCGGGTGGTCTGCGGCCCTTCGACGAGATGGTCCGCCGCTGCGGCCACCCGCAGCGCGCTGCGGTCGGTGCAGTGCACCAGCCGCAGCCGGGTGTCCTGCGCGAAATACTCCTCGGTCAGCAGCGGTGACTCGATTGCCGCGGCCACGCGCGGATCGCCCTGGAGCCGCGGCAGTTGCGCGTTGGCGACGAGCTCGGACTGCACGGCCACCGTGGTCGGTCCGTCGACCGGCTCCACTTCGTAGACCACCGCGGCCACCGAGCGCTGCGTGAAGGACACGAGCCGCCGCGAGGAGATCCGCACCGTACGACCGCCGGGTGAGGTCCATCGTGCGGTGCGGCTGAGGATGCCCGAGCGGAAGTCCAGCACCCGCTCGTGCGCGACCAGTCGGCCGTAGCGCAGATCGTACGGGTGGTCGTCGACCAGCAGACGGAAGACCTTGCCGTCGGTGACGTTGATCATCGTTTGGCCGGACTCGGGATACCCGTAGCCCGCTTCGGCATACGGCAGCGGATGCCGTTCGTGGACACCGTTGAGGTATGCGCCGGGCAGTCCGTGCGGCTCTCCCTCCTCGAGGTTGCCGCGCCACCCGACGTGCCCGTTGGAGAGGGCGAAGACCGATTCGCTCTGCGCGAGCACGTCCAGGTTCAGCTCGGTCTCGCGCAGACACCACGGCTCGACCGTGAAGCTCGGATGGGTGATCACCGTTCCTCCAGAAGCTCCGCCAGGTCACGGACCACCACATCGGCACCATGAGCTCGCAGTTGTTCCGCCTGGCCGACCCGGTCGACGCCCACGACCACGCCGAACCGTCCTGCCCGCCCGGCCTCGACGCCGGCGAGGGCGTCTTCGAACACCGCGGCCTGCCCAGGATCCGTTTCCAGCCCTCGGGCGGCCTCCAGGTAGGTGTCCGGGGCGGGCTTGCCCCGCAGCCGGCGCTCGTGGGCGACCACCCCGTCGATCCGCTCGTCGAACAGGTCCTCGATGCCGGCCGCTCGCAGGACGTCCCGTGTGTTCGCGCTCGACGACACCACCGCGCAGCGCAGGCCCGTCGCCCGCGCCGCGTGCACGAAGCGGACCGAGCCGTCGTAGGGTTCCACGCCCTCCTCGCGGATCCGCCGCAGGACCAGTCCGTTCTTCCGGTTGCCCAGACCGTTCACCGTCTCCGCCTCCGGCGGGTCGTCCGGCGATCCCTCGGGCAGGTGCACCCCGCGTACGGCGAGGAAC
Source organism: Streptomyces sp. NPDC047085 (assembly GCF_040643735.1). Taxonomy (NCBI): domain Bacteria; kingdom Bacillati; phylum Actinomycetota; class Actinomycetes; order Kitasatosporales; family Streptomycetaceae; genus Streptomyces; species Streptomyces sp. NPDC047085. Next base: position 9,196 of record NZ_JBEYUW010000006.1, on the reverse strand, counting down.
GTACGCACGCCGTCCTCACGGGGACGGCCGTCCACATACTCGTCGTAGTCGCCGACCGCGTCGAACGGCACGAACTCGGTCCCCTCGCGCGTCGCGCGTTCGCGGAGATACCCGTCGAACATTTCCTTCCAGGCGGCCGCGTGCACCTTCGCGGTCTGGGTGAGCACCCCGTCGAGGTCGAACAGGCAGGCACGGACATGTGCAGGAAGCCCCAGCATGCCGACGAGGCTAGAAGGCACCTGCGGACGGAGGCGATAGGTCACCCTCCGGCACGCCGGAAGGCACCCGCTCGGTCGAGGCCCTGTGGGCGCACTCCATGCCGTGGCTCTGATGGGCACCAGTGCGCCAGAAGCAGGGACTCGCAGGTGTGCTCGGCGACCAGTCGCTGTTCACCCGGCCAGGCGAGATCGAGCGGGCCATCCACCGGTCGCCGATATTGAGGGAGCGGCCTGCTGAGCGTGTGGCCTCGCAGAGCATGCAGTGGTCGTCCGCGACAGGGAGGAGGACGCCATATGCGGCGCCGGTGAGGGCGTGGCGTTTGTGGCGGCAGCTCGTGTGGTTGGGCGCACCGGGCGACTATCGGCTGCGTCCCGGCCGCGATGGCCGATCGTGGGCCGAGGGCGCGGGTTCTTCGGGGTGCGCACCCGAACACACCGTCACAGCTCCATCACCTTGCTTCCGCGCCAGACGCACAGGCTGCATGATCTGCCGGTGAACAAGACCCTCAGCACCGCAGCCGCTGCCCTCCTCCTCGCCAGCCTTGCGGCCTGCAGCAGCAACAGCGGCAGCGGCACCTCGAATTCGCCCAAATCTCCGGCAAGGTCACTTCCGCGAAGCTCTCGGGCACCGTCACGGCGGCCAACGACCCGAACCATCTCCTCGGCCGGCCGAACCAGTACACGTCGAAGGTCACTTTCACGGACTCCCGGATCGGGTCGAGCGATGTCGAGGGCACGGAAAAGGGCGACGTCGAAGGCGGCGTCGCGATCGAGGTCGTCGACAGTCCGTCGGACGCACAGATCCGCACGAAGTACATCCCGGCCGTCACGAAGGCGATGCCCGCCCTCGCCGAGTACGACTACGTCCATGGCGCGGTCGTCGTTCGGGTCTCGCACTTCCTCACGCCAGCGCAGGCTGCGGCGTACAAGAGTGCTGCCGACGTGCTGAGTTGAGGGCGAGCAATAGTCAAGACTTGTGGATCGTGAACAGGAGGTGGGGGCGGTCGCCTGCCGCCGCCGAGGCACCGAGATTCCGACGCGCCGTGGCGGTCGTCGGCGAGCAGCTGCACATGTCCCATGGTCACCAATTCGATCACCCGCCATTGCGGCGCCACCGTTGTGGTGGGCGTCGCACTGTGCTCCACCAGCCGTATGGCCTCGCGAGCACGACCGGTCGTGATCAGTCCTCACAATCGGATCTCGTACAGCGAGAACGGATTGAACAGGCTGATGTGCTCCACCGTGGGCGGGAGGTCATCCGTTTCGCGCATCACCCGATCGAACAGTCCTCGGCCGTATCGAGGGCCTGAGCGAATGCAGACCGCCCCCTCTCCACTCACCGTCAAAGCCCGGCCACGGCGCGAGCGTACGACTACGAGTAATTCCCATCACGGCTCTGCTCTCGGGCAGATCGTCGTGCTCGCCGAGCAACGTGGGGCCAGGACCAATACCGCCTGGACCGACGACGGGTACGCCATGCTCGCCCGGCTCGCCGGGCAGTGGCTCGTCGAACCGCAGCCCGAGCCGATTCCCATCGGCGAGAACTCCGGGTACGAGGACAAGGCCATCTACATCGTGGTCAACCGCAATGGCAACGCCTGCTACTGCGGAAAGGCCGCTCCCACCCGAGCCCTGACCCGGGGGCCCACCGCTACCAGGCTCAGCCGGCACGTCAACGGCAACAAGTCGAAGCGGGACGAGTGGGTCGAGTACTGGGTGATCCCGCTGCGCGAGACCACCCCCGACCACGTCGTCTCCGCCCTGGAGAAAACCGTGGCCGCCCGCCTCGGTATCCCGCTCGTGCACCGGACGCGCGTGCCGCGCCGGCGCACCTGACCACAGTCAGCCGAAACCACGGCCGGCGCCGGAAACACACGTGGGCCTCCCGCACCGGAGGACGATGCAGGGGCCCACATGCTGCGAAAGACATAGCCATGTCTCAAGGAATTGAGGACTGGACAGCGTGAGCCCCCGCCTTGATCGGTACAGCCGTGACTCGAACCCCAGCAGCGATTCCGTCGTCGCTGCCCAGTAACGGCCCGTGAAGTGCCGTTGCCCGCGGTACGAAGCGAAGCATCGCACTTGGAGCAACGGACGGTTTGGGGACGAGCGCGGTGTCGAGTCGGAAGTGTGGGCACACGTCGACGCCACCGGCGAGGGCCCGGACGCGGGCTGCCGGAGCGGAACCCGCGTGGACAAGCCCCCGATTGCGTGACCCGCTCGATCGCGCCGTGCGGTCGATGCGCTTTCCCAGCCGGTCGGACCGCAGATCAGCGCAGTCCGGCAAAGAGGTCGTTCTCGGGGATGGCCGCGCCGGTGGCGTCCCGGACACGTACGAAGGTCTCCATGCCCATCAATTCACCGAACCTCTCCTTGCCCATCTTGAGGAAGAAGATGTTCTCGCCCTGACTGGCGTGCGCGGCCAACGCGTCGAACTTCTGACCGCTGAACCCGGTCGTGTCCACCCACGTGGTGATCTCATCGTCGGGGAGACCGATCTCGGCCATCGCGGCGGCCTCGGCAGGATCCGGCTCCGGCATGTCCTCATGAAACTCGCGCATGATCTCACCGAACCGCGGCATCATCGAGCGCGGCATCGTGGTCCAGTACACCTTCGGTGCCAGCGCGGTCATCTCCAGTGCCGCCATCGTGATGCGGTGGGCCTGGATGTGGTCGGGGTGGCCGTAGAAGCCGTTCTCGTCGTAGGTGACGACCACATCAGGCCGGTAGTGCCGCATGAGTTCCGCGAGTCGGGCCGCGCCTTCCTGCACGGGGGTCTGCCAGAACGATCCGGGGGCGTCGTTGCTCGGCCAGCCCATCATCCCGGAGTCGGCATAGTCCAGCGTCTCCAGATCGCTGACCTTCAGGACGTCACAGCTCGCTTCAAGTTCTTGACGGCGCATCAAGGCGACCGCCGCCGGATCGTGCCCGGGATCGCCCGGCTTGACACCACCGGGTCCGTCACCGCAACCGCCGTCGGTACACGTCACGAGAACCGTGCGGATGCCTTCCGCCGCGTACCGCGCGAGGACCCCTCCGGTTCCGGTGGCCTCGTCGTCGGGGTGGGCGTGTACTGCCATGAGCGTCAAGGGCCGGTCAGTCACGAAACAGTCCTCCTGTAGAAATACGTCTTGGTCCGAGTGTGCGGCGGGCGTACCGCGATCCTGGGGCCCGGATCCTGGTGGGGGGGACGACCTTGTGGTCTCCGTGTTCCCCGCCCGTGCGGCGCCGGTCCCTCGTTCGATGCAACCGTGCCGGCCGGACCGGCTGTTCCCGGCGCGGCCAACCTTTCAGGCGTCGGCGTTCAACGCGAACGAGGTACAGGCGCGACCTGCATCTCTTGGCTTGACTCTGTCGGGGATCTTGGCGTTTTCCGGTGCGACGGCGTGATCAGCGGGCATGCTCGGGGCTCTTCCGCAGGCCTATGTAGTTGTCGGGGTGTCCGTTGTCCCTCCGTCCCCGTTCCGGCATCCGAATCTGCCTCGCGGAATGCGTTACCCCCAGTCCGGGCGCTGTCTCGACGATCCCAACGGGGTCACCACCCACGGCACACAGCTCCAGATCCACGACCGCAACCAACTGCCACCCCAGGCCTGGCGCCTCCCGTGAACCCCGAGGGACAGCCCCCCCGCCGGTGACGGAATGCCGGCCGACTGCGCTGGAACTGATGAGATGCCGCCGTCACTCCGAGAGGCAAGATGGCGAACGAGGCCATTTTTGACAATCGTTACGTTTGTCAGACTATAAAGTCGCTGTAAACCTCTGGGGTTGAGGGCGTGCGCGGGAGTACGGTTCCGGCGCTCGGCAGTAGGAGATCACGTGCGGCCGTAGGGGCGGCCGCGACCTGCGCCGAAGAAGCCGGAGACAGTCCATGCGCGTGAATTCCGCACGGCGCAGAACGCGTCGCGGGGCGGAGAGCGGGGGCAGAGCGGCGCTCGCCGCCGCGGCCGCCGCACTCCTGATAGCGGGGACGGGACCCGTCACCGCGTACGGGGCGGGCGACCCGGACGCCGGCCGCCACGAGGTGGCGGGCGAGGAGTCCCACGAACTGATGGAGTCCCTCGACACGTTCAACGAGCCGAGGCTCTCCCCCAGCGACCGGATCGCGCCGGGCGCGTACGCCGACGCCTGGGCGCACATCAAGAACATGCCGGTCAAGTCGGGTAGTTGGAGCGAGGTCACCACCTCCCCGTACAACGAGGACGCGCTGCACTACCGCGACCGGTCGGCGTCCAACTCCGGTGGCGGCGCCGGGTATTCGGCGGGCCGTATCGCCGCCCTGGCCACCGACCCGACACACCGGGGCGTGGTCTACGCGGGCGCCGCCGGCGGCGGTGTGTTCCGCTCCACCGACGACGGCAGGACCTGGACGCCGATCGCGGACCGGCTGCCCGCCCTGTCCGTGGGCGCCCTCGCGGTCGCGCCCGACGGCTCGCTGTGGCTGGCCACCGGCGAGGCGACCACCGCCTCCGACAACTACCTGGGCAGCGGCGTCTACCGGCTCGCGGACCCGGTCACCGGGACCTTCGGCGAAAGCGACAAGGTGGGCGGTACGGAGCTGGACTCGTCCTCCATCCACACCGTCACCTTCGACCAGGCCGCCGGATACGTCTTCGCGGCCTCCTCGCACGGCGTCTTCCGGCGCCCGCTGTCGGCCGGCCGGTCCACCGCCTGGGCGAAGGTCCTCGCCCCGTGCGCGGGCGTCGGCATCAGCGGCGTCGGCTGCGGGGTGGACGGCCACTACGCGGACATCGCCAACGACATCGCCGTACAGCCCGGCAGCGACGGCAGGAAACTGCTGGCCAACGTGGCCTGGCGCAGCGGCGCCGCCTACAACGGCTTCTACTACTCCGACGACGCGGGCACCACCTGGAAGCGCGCCAACCCGACCGGCGCGATCAACCCCGCCGAGATCGGCAACGCCGCCTTCGCGTACGCGGCCGACGGCAGCAGGCTGTACGTCTCCATGGAGTCCCCCAAGCTCCTCAACAAGGCCTCCGGCTCCGGCGTGTACTCGGTCCTCGCCGGCGTGTACGTCAGCCAGAGCGGCGACGCGAGCGGCTCGTTCAAGCAGATCGCGAACTCCTCGTCGCTGTCGACGACCGGCTCCGCGATGAAGATCAAGGAGATCGGCTCCGGCTACCAGCCCGGCTCCCAGGCCTGGTACGACCAGGTCATCGCGGTCGACCCGAGCGACCCGGACCACGTCTACCTCGGCCTCGAGGAGATGTTCGAGTCCCGGGACGGCGGCGCCACCTGGAAGGCGATCGGCCGTTACTGGAACTTCGGCATGCCGTGCTTCTCGTACGACCCGGCCGCGAACTCCTGCGACGGCGACGTGATGCACTCCGACCAGCACGCCCTCGCCTTCTCCCAGTGGAAGGGCGGCACGCCGGAGGTGTTCGTCGGCAACGACGGCGGCGCCTACGCCCGGCCCACCACGCAGAGCACCGCCGGCTGGCGCAACCTCAACGAGTCGGGCACCCTGCGCAACCTCCAGTACTACTCGGTGCGCGCCGGGAGGATGACCGACGGCAGCGGCGACGCCGTATGGGGCGGCCTCCAGGACAACGGCGTCTCGCTGCTCGCGCCCAAGGGCGCCACCTACCAGAGGCAGCAGCTCAACCCGGACGGCGAGATGGTCTCCCCGTTCGGCGGTGACGGCGGCGACCAGCTGGTCAACCCCGACAACGGCTGCCAGACGGTCGGCGAGTACGTCGACCTCGCCCTGCAGATCACGAACAACTGCGGCTACACCGCGAGCGACGACGGCTCCGAGGACGTGATCACCGACATCGCGCCCGGCGACCCGGGGGCCCGCTTCATCGCCCCGTTCAGCGCGGACGAGACCGACCCGAACGGCCTGTGGGTCGCGGGCGGCCAGTACGTCTGGGGCAACACCAAGACCTGGAAGAGCACCTCCGGCGCCGACTGGACCAAGCTCTACGACCTCGGCGCCGGCCACTCCGCCTCGGCGGTCGCCAGCCGCGGCCACGTGACGTGGGCGGCCTGGTGCGGCCCCTGCTCGAAGGTCGACGGCACCTTCGGGCGGGGCGTCGCCACCAATTACGGCGGCAACTGGCACCAGGTGGACCTGCCCGCCGCCTTCCCGAACCGCTACATCTCCGGTCTGACCATCGACCCGTCCGACGCCTCCGGCAAGACAGTCTACGCCGTGATCAACGGCTTCTCGCGGCACTGGAACGAGGGCCCCGGCGCCGGCTACGGCCACGTCTGGAAGACCACGGACGGCGGCACGACCTGGACGGACATCAGCGGTGACCCCGCGGCCGCGGACTCCTTCCCGGACGCCCCGGCCAACTCGGCTCTCGTCAGCGCGAACGGCACCCTCGTGGTCGCCACCGACCTGGGCGTGTTCACCAGCACCTCGGCGGGCCACTGGGCACGCCTGGGCACGAACCTGCCCACCTCGCCGGCGGTCTACCTCTCCCCCGGCCCGGACGGCAGCCAGGTGTACGTCGCCACGCACGGCCGCGGCATCTGGAAGACCCGGACGCCGTAACGCCACGCCCCGCCCCTCCCCGACCCTCCCCTCCCGTCCCGGCGCAGCCGGAGACGGAGCCGATGCCCCGGACCGACCGCGGTCCGGGGCATCGGTCGTGGAGAGGCCGCACGTGGTCGCGCACTCACCGAGAACTCCGTCATCCACGGAACCTGAGTCTTGACTCGTAAAGCGGCACTGGCGATCCTCTTGGGGCAGTTTGCACGGGGCATGACAAACCGCGTGGTGTGCGGCTTCTTCGGGTCCGAATGTCCTTGCCCGTCGACCGCGCATCCCGCCGACCGAGGGACGTGGGCCGTGGCCAAGAGCAAAAGCCGGTACCTCAGACGCAGAGACGTGATCATCGTGCCGCTGCTCCTCCTCGTACTGGCCGTCGTCCTCGGGCCCACCCCGAGTTCGGCGGCCGGAGACGCGTGGTGGGTCCCGGCCGCACGCCCGACGCCGGACTCCGGGATCGACGTCACCGGCGAGCCGTTCACCGGCACGAACACCAAGGGCGAGGTGCGCGGGTTCGTCGACGCGCACGACCACCTGTTCGCCAACGAGGCCTTCGGCGGGCGCCTCATCTGCGGCAAGGTCTTCTCCGAGGCCGGGATCGCCGACGCGCTCAAGGACTGCCCCGAGCACTACCCCGACGGCTCGCTCGCCGTCTTCGACTTCATCACCAAGGGCGGTGACGGCCGGCACGACCCGGTCGGCTGGCCCACGTTCAAGGACTGGCCCGCGCACGACTCGCTCACCCACCAGCAGAACTACTACGCGTGGGTGGAACGGGCCTGGCGCGGCGGTCAGCGGGTGCTGGTCAACGACCTCGTCACCAACGGCGTGATCTGCTCGGTGTACTTCTTCAAGGACCGCAGCTGCGACGAGATGACGTCGCTCCGGCTCCAGGCGAAGATGACGTACGACCTGCAGGCCTACATCGACAAGATGTACGGCGGTCCGGGCAAGGGCTGGTTCCGGATCGTCACCGACAGCGCGCAGGCCCGTGCGGTCATCGAGCAGGGCAAGCTGGCCGTCATTCTCGGCGTGGAGACCTCCGAGCCGTTCGGCTGCAAGCAGATCCTGGACATCCCGCAGTGCGGCAAGGCGGACATCGACGCCGGCCTGGACGAGCTGTACGCGCTGGGCGTGCGCAGCATGTTCCTGTGCCACAAGTTCGACAACGCGCTGTGCGGCGTCCGCTTCGACTCGGGCAGCCTCGGCACGGCCATCAACGTGGGGCAGTTCCTGTCGACCGGCACCTTCTGGAAGACGGAGAAGTGCACGGGCCCCCAGCACGACAACCCCATCGGCTCGGCCACGGCAGCCGGGGCCGAGGCGAAGCTCCCGGCGGGCGTGAGCGTCCCCTCGTACTCCTCGGACGCGCAGTGCAACGTCCGCGGACTGACCGACCTCGGCGAGTACGCCGTGCGCGGCATGATGAAACGCAAGATGATGCTGGAGATCGACCACATGAGCGTCAAGGCCGTCGGCCGCGCGCTCGACATCTTCGAGTCCGAGTCCTACCCCGGCGTGATCTCCTCGCACAGCTGGATGGACCTGAACTGGACCGAGCGGGTCTACGGCCTCGGCGGCTTCATCGCCCAGTACATGCACGGTTCCGAGGGGTTCGTGGCCGAGGCGAACCGCACCAAGGCGCTGCGGGACAAGTACGACGTCGGGTACGGCTACGGCACCGACATGAACGGTGTCGGCGGCTGGCCCGGACCTCGGGGCGCCGACGCGCCGAACAAGGTCACGTACCCCTTCCGCAGCGTCGACGGGGGCTCCCTCATCGACCGGCAGACCACCGGTGAGCGCACCTGGGACCTGAACACCGACGGAGCCGCGCACTACGGTCTCGTCCCGGACTGGATCGAGGACATCAGGATGGTCGGCGGCCAGGGCGTGGTGAACGACCTGTTCCGGGGTGCCGAGTCCTACCTCGGCACCTGGGGCGCGACCGAGCGGCACCAGGCGGGCGTCGATCTCGCCAAGGGGGCCCCGGCCACGGCCAGTTCGACCGAGTGGAACCCGTTCGTCAGTTATGCGCCGAACCGCGCGGTGGACGGCCTGCGGGACACCCGCTGGGCCAGCGGCTGGAGCGACGACCAGTGGCTGCAGATCGATCTGGGCTCCACCCACCGGGTCGGGCAGGTCACCCTCGACTGGGAGCGCGCGTACGGGAAGTCGTACAGCATCCGGCTCTCGACGGACGGCGTGAACTGGAACACGGTCTGGTCGACCACCACGGGCGACGGCGGGCTCGACACCGCGCGGTTCGCCGGCACACCGGCGCGCTACGTCCGCATCGCGGGCACGGAGCGCGGCACCGGGTGGGGGTACTCGCTGTACGAGGTCGGCGTGCACAGCGGCTGACGACGGGGCCCGCTGTCCGGGGGCGGTGAGACGACGCCGATGGACCTGGAGAAGGCCGACGCCAAGGGCGAGTACGTCGTCCCGCTCAACGCCC